>JAHEDJ010000003.1:48915-108813 GCA_024641325.1 bacterium
CCGGCGACCATGAGTGCGCCGCCGAGCGCGGCTAGGGGGTGGCCGTAGAGCGACATCGTCGTCATCTCGTCGCCACCGGTGATTTGGGTTTCTAGAATCTCCGGCTCTTCGTTCCCACCCGTGATTTGGGTTTCTAGAATCTCCGGCTCTTCGTTCCCACCCGGATCTTGTGGCTCATCAGACATGTCGTCCATTATGCACCCCTCGTCTCACGTCGAGAATACGAAGTCGGTATACCTACGCCATAGGGCCCATGGTCCCGATCCTGCGGGGACAGTTGCAGCCCCGGCAACTGGCAACCGGACAAATCGGATTTGGGGGCAGTCAAAGCAACGTCCTCTACTCGAACGAAGAAATGAACGGCCAGGCTTCCTCGAGAGCTTTCGCTATAGGAAAGAAACGTGGATCCTGGAAAGGGGCGAGGGCTTCGAGATCCCCGGCCAAGTCGACGAGATCGGGATCGGACTCGCGGACGTGATCGAGGACCCGGGTCCAGCGATCCGATCGGGCCAGATATACCAGGGGGAGTGCAGCCGCCAGGCGACCGAATGGACCATCGAGAGGTCCATCGATCGCCGGCTCGTATCTGGCCGTCTGCGCGTTGATGTCGAGAGGCAACTTTGCTGCTCCGCCGTATGAATCGGACCCTGCATAGCGAACAGTTCCGACCCGGCAAAGCACGATGGCGCCCATGCAAAAGACGCAGGGTTCGAGGGTGGTGAACAACGTGACGTCATCGTGTCTTTCATCTGTCGATAGGCGGCTCAACGCCCCAACTTCCGCGTGAGCGAGCAGCGACCCCGCCAGTGGATCGCCGCCCGTCTCGAAGATGCGATTGCGGCCGACGGCGATCAGCATGCCATTCGGCGCGAACAGGGACGAACCAACCGGAAAAGATCCTTTCCCGAAGGACTTCCAGGCCTGCTGGAAGGCCGCCTTCCAGCCCATGTCCAGGGCATCCCAGGCGGCCAGCGCGTCCATTCAGCTCAGCTCGGACCGGTAGGTGCCGAGGTGGTGGATCTCGGCCATCGTCACCGGCGGCGGGTCAAATACTGATTCGTATCCACTTGGACCCGGCGCGTGGACCAGATTCACGAAGAACCGGTATCTCCACGGAGTATCGGTTGGCCGCGACTCGATACGGGTCAGATTCGCACCGCGCAATCCCAGTTCGGTGAGCGCCAGGGCAAGGGCACCCGGACGGTGCAGAGTTTCGAACGCGACGCTCGACTTGTCCGCATCGGCGGGGATAACCGGCTCCCCGGCCTCCAGAACGACGAACCGGGTCGTGTTGTGCAGCTTGTCAACCACATTGCTGAGCAGAATCTCCAGTCCGTGCGGAGCCGCTGCCTCAGGAGGGGCAAGCGCGGCGCGGGTCGGGTCGCCGCGCTCTGCGATCACACGCACGGCGCCCGCCGTGTCATGAACGGGAACTGGTTGCCATCCGCGGCGCGCAATCGCTGCCCCGGCCTGAGAAAGCGCTTCAGGATGAGAGCGAATGCTGACAATCTCATCGAGCTTGGCGCCGGGTACACCCAGCACCGCGTGCCGCACCTCGACGTAATGCTCGGCCACGATCTTCGCTCCACCCGCCGCCAACTGATCGAGCACGGGTAGCACGCTTCCGGTCGTCGAGTTCTCGATGGGGAGAACCAGCCGCCCTACCTCCCCGTCGGTCAGCGCCTCGAACGCGGCGATGAAGTTCTCGAAACCAATCCGTTCGCGGTCGGGAAAGAGTTCGCTCGCGGCTCGATCGCTGTAGGAGAACGCTTCGCCCTGATATCCAACTGGCATGAGCAGGAGAGTAATAGGTTCTAGGTTCTGGGTTTTGCGCCGCCGCCGACACCCAGTACCCAGCACTCAGACCTAGAAACCGGACGCGAATTGCCCGACGTCGCGTCGGCTCGATTTCGACTTCGTGTCGAACGTCAACTGCAGCCAGATTCGGCTTCTATAGGGCCTCGTGGCCCGGTCGTGGGGGACTTATCACCCTGCGGTGCGGAGAAAACGCTGAGCCAAGCTGGTGCAGGAGAAGCGGCGATTCGGGGAGATGAATGTCCATGACCACCCCTGTGCATCCGCACACGGCGGGGAATCAACCGACCTTCCGGGTCACCTCAGCGTCGTTCGCCCATCCCGATACCACCAGCGCTGAACGTGCCGGACTCGCCCTGGAGCCGGCCCGTCTCGAGGAAGCGCTCGATCGGGTTCGCGGCGCCGGTGTCGACGCCTTCGTGCTGGCAACCTGCCTGCGAGTTGAAGTGGTCAACGTCGGCTGTGACCGGGCCAATCGTCGTGTTCTCCAATTGCTCTACGGCGACCAGGAACTTCCGGAGCCAGTCGTCAGATTCGACCGGGACGTGATCCAGCACCTATATCGCGTGGCAGCCGGACTCGACAGTCCGATCGTCGGGGAACCCGAGGTTCTGGGTCAGTTCCGCGCCGCTCTCGAAATGAGCCGGGCGCACGGAGCCGCAGGCGGAATGTTCGAGAAACTCCTTCAATCGGCAGTTCGGGCGGGAAGAGCAGTGCGCAAACAACTGCCCGAAACCGGCACCGGCTCGCTGGCTCTGGTCGCCGTCGACCTCGCCGCCGACGCTGAGGAAGTTGCGATCTTCGGCGCCGGGGCAATGGCCAGGGCAGCCACCGAAACGTTGCGCCGCAAGGAGAATCCGCCGCGGGTCACCGTGTATGCCCGGCGGCCGAACGCAGTCGGGTTCGATGCCGACGACATTCGCGACATATCAGAAGCCCCGAAGGCACTGGCGGACTCTCCGGTTGTCATCAGCGCGACATCATCCAAGCGCGAGCTATTTGACGGGGCAGTACTCGGCGAAGCCCTCGCCGGCCGGTCCGATCTCCTGCTTCTCGTCGACCTGGCAATGCCACCCGATTTCTCACCCAACGGGCAGCGCGGCAAGCTCCGCTACTTCAATCTCGATGATCTCGCCGAGCACGCTCGAGATCGACAGGTGTCCGACGAGATAGAGGAAGTGCTTGAGGGTCTGGCCGCGGACATGTGGGCCAAACTGACCAACCACGATCAGGTCGGCCCGGTCATCTCCGCCATCCTGGCGGAGGCACGACTGGCCGTTGAGGAAGAGGTCCGGCGGTTCGCCGGCAAGCTCCAGGCCGACGATGCACAGTTCGGAGTGCTCAACCAGCTCGCCCAGACCGTCGCACACCGGGTGCTCCACAGGCCGCTGTCCTACCTGAGCTCCGACGAACAGGGCGCGCAGGCTGCGCCAATCCTCGCCGAAGTATTCGGGGTGGCGGGTGCCGACTGAGATTCGCCTTGCCACGCGACGCTCGGCACTCGCTCTGTATCAGGCCCGACGGGTCGCAGAGTGGCTGCTTGCGGTCCACGACGACGTTACGATCAAGTTCGTTGAGATCGACTCGACGGGTGACCTGGATCGAGTTTCACCCGTCGCGCAGCTGACGCAGATGGGCGCGTTCGTCCGATCGGTCCAGGCTGCGGTGCTCGACGGGCGGGCTGATGCAGCCGTTCACTCGCTGAAAGACCTACCAACGGCCCAGGCCGACGGCCTCGTTCTCGCCGCGTTTCCTGAAAGAGCCACTCCCTGGGATGCGCTGGTGGGTGCCCGGCTGGCCGATCTACCGAACGGAGCAGTAGTTGGAACCGGCAGCCCCAGACGCATCGCCCAGCTCGGGGCCCTCCGACCCGACCTTCGCATGCAGGAACTCCGCGGCAATGTCGACACCCGTCTCGGGAAGGTCGCAGAAGGCGAAGTCGACGCGGCCGTACTCGCCGAAGCCGGCCTCGTCAGGCTCGAACATTTCGACGCCATCTCCGAAGTGCTCTCACTCGATGTAATGGTCCCTGCCCCCGGCCAGGGCGTTCTAGCCGTTGAAACCCGCGTGGATGGACTCATCCGGGATCTCGTCGAGGCAATCGGCAAGCCCGACCTGACGCCTCTCGTCGAGTCAGAAAGGTCGTTGCTCGCCGAAACCGGGGCGGGATGTCGATCGGCTCTTGGAGCTCTAGCGCAATGGGATGGTGGACGAATCCAGATGGACGCGTTCGTGGAGGATGAGCACGGAACACGCCGCACTCGCGTTACCGGCGATCACCCCGACGAGGTGGTTGCTGCTGCCCGTAAGGAACTCGGGCTATGAAGCTCGTGGCCGTCACCACCAGTGCCGACCGGGCACAGACCTCTTCGATTCCGTTCGCCTTCCTGGGTCTTCAACCCGCGGTCCTCCCATGCATCGAAATCGAGCCGGCAGACGAACACACACTCGACGCGACCAGGGCGGCCTCAATAGAGGCTCACCTACTGGTCGTCAGCTCACGCAGAGCAATCGATGTTCTCTGGCCGGACGGTCCGCTTCCGGATGTCGAGTTCGCCGTGGTCGGAGCAGCCTCGGCCCGCACAGTGCGTGAGCGCGGCGGTCGGGTCGCCATCACCGGTTCCGGCGGTTCTGCACAGCTCGCAGAGAAGCTGGCTTCCCACGCGGCCGGAAAGCACTTGGTCTGGCCGCACGCGCACGGCGCCGATCCTGCGCCCCTGCAGGAACTGGCGAGTCGGGCGTCCAGGTTCACCGCCCCTGTTATCTACACCAGCCGACCTATCGCTCCCCCATTGGATGAGGTGGATGTGATCACATTTGCCTCACCATCGGCGGTCGCCGGATGGCAGCTTTCCAGATCACTCGACGACGCGCCGATCGGCGTTATCGGAGAGACCACACGCCGGACCGTTGAAGACACCGGCGGAGCGGTTGCGATCGTTGCCCCCCTCCCCACTTATCAGTCGCTTGCCCAGGCTGTGGCCGAATACCTAGGAGTCGCAGTATGAATGAGTTCCCAACCGTCCGGCCGCGGCGGCTCCGCAGGACGGCAGCACTTCGACGCATGGTCACCGAGACCCGCCTGGATCCGGCACAGTTCGTCCTGCCGGTGTTCGTCGTTCCCGGGCGTGGGATCCGCAACCCTATTGCCTCGATGCCCGGCCATTACCAACTCTCGGCCGACGGTATCGTCGAGCTGGCCAGGCAGGCAGCGGATGCCGGGGTTGGTGGTCTGATCTTCTTCGGCATTCCCGGGGAAAAGGACGAGATCGGATCACCCGGCTGGGATCCCGCCGGTCCGGTGCCCCAGGCCATCGCAGCCGTTTCGGACGCCGCTCCCGATCTCGTCCGGTGGGCCGATGTGTGTCTGTGCGAATACACCAGTCACGGCCATTGCGGACCACTCAAGGGAGAAGTCGTCGACAATGACGCCACTCTCCCCCTCCTGGCCAAAGTCGCCGCCGTCTACTCAGACGCGGGTGCGGATATCGTCGCCCCCTCGGACATGATGGACGGCCGAGTAGCAGCCATCCGGGCGGGACTGGACGAGACCGGCCATCAGGACGTCGCACTCTGCTCGTACGCCGTGAAGTACTCATCGGCCTATTACGGCCCGTTTCGCGACGCAGCCGAATCTGCGCCTGCCTTCGGCGATCGCCGCTCCTATCAGATGGATCCTGCCAATGCCCGTGAAGCACGGCGCGAGGCCGCCCTCGATGAGGGCGAAGGCGCCGACATGATCATGGTCAAACCGGCCGGACCGTACCAGGACATCATCCGGGACCTCCGGGGTCGCACCGAGCTCCCACTGGCCGCCTACCAGGTGTCGGGCGAGTTCTCGATGGTTGAAGCTGCGGCCGCCCAAGGCTGGATCGACCGAGATCGAGTCATGCTCGAGTCGCTGACCGGCATCGTGCGCGCCGGTGCAGACATCGTATTGACCTATTTCGCGATCGATGCAGCGCTGGCTCTAGCGAAGGGACCGAGATGAACTGGTTCGAAAGAGCCTCCGCGGTTATCCCGGGTGGCGTGCATTCTCCCGTGAGAGCTTTCAAGGCCGTCGGTGGCGATCCACCGTTCATCGCCTCCGGATCGGGTGCAAGGGTCACGACCGCCGACGGACGTGAGCTCATCGATTTCATCGCCTCGTGGGGTGCCCTGATCCACGGTCATGCTCATCCGGCAGTAGTGGAAGCCATTACCGAGGCGGCTGCACGCGGAACATCCTTCGGAATACCAACGACTGCGGAAGTTGAACTAGCCGAGATGATCACCGACATGGTCCCCTCGGTAGATGTAGTGCGCTTGGTGAACAGCGGCACGGAGGCGACCGCCTCGGCCATCCGGCTGGCCCGCGCCGCGACCGGTAGGGCCGGAATCATCAAATTCGCCGGCTGCTACCACGGCCACGCCGACCCTTTTCTGGTCCAGGCAGGCAGCGGCCTGGCTACTTTCGGAACGCCGTCGAGCCCCGGAGTCCCCGCAGGCACCGCCGCCGACACGCGGGTGGCCGACTACAACGACCTGGCCTCTGTGCAGGCGCACCTGGAAGACAGCGACGTCGCCGCGGTGATTGTCGAGCCCGTTGCAGGAAACATGGGTTGCATCCCTCCCGCCGCAGGTTTCCTCACCGGTCTGCGCGAGCTCTGTGATCAATTCGATGCCGTCCTGATCTTCGACGAGGTCATGACGGGGTTCCGGGTGGGGCCGCAATCGGCCCAGGGCCGATATGGCGTAACACCGGACCTGACCACCCTGGGCAAGGTCATTGCGGGCGGAACGCCTGGGGCGGCCTACGGTGGCCGCGAAGACCTGATGCGGATGATCGCTCCTGATGGTCCCGTTTATCAGGCCGGTACCCTCTCCGGCAATCCGCTCGTCACCGCGGCCGGCCTGGCCACGTTGCGGTGGCTCAAAGCAAACGACGACCTGTACGATCGGTTCGAAGATGCCGGCAGGCTCATCGAGCACCGGCTCGGCAATGCGCTCGAGGCGGCCGGGTTGCCCGGCATCGTGCAGGCGGTCGGGGGCATGGTGGGTGTATTCCTCGGTGTGGACCGTGCAACAACATGGTCCGACGTCGCCGACCTCGACCCGAACCTCTTCAATCGATTCTTCCACGGTGCACTACGACGGGGAGTGTTGCTTCCGCCTTCGCCGTTCGAGGCCTGGTTCCTCATGGAATCCCATCTAGATAGCACGCTCGACATCGCTCTTACCGCCCTCGAAGAGTCGATCGCCGAGGCAGCCTCGTGAGACTCCTCCAGGCACTCCGGAGGGAACCACTGGATCGACCGCCGATCTGGTTCATGCGCCAGGCAGGTCGTTACCTCCCCGAGTACATGGAACTGCGGGAACAGCACACCTTTCAGGAAGCGGTCCATTCACCCGGCGTGGCCGCCGAGATCACGCTCCAGCCGATCCGGCGGTTCAACCTGGACGCGGCCATCATCTTCTCGGACATCATGACGCCACTTGAGGCGATGGGACTTGCGGTCGAGTTCGACCCGGGGCCGAAGCTCGAACCAATGACTATTCAAGACATCGCCCGCCTTCCTGATTTCGATCCAAACCGGGTCGACTTCGTCGCGGAAGCGATCGACAAGGTGCGAGTAGAACTGCCTGATGGCGTGGCGCTGATCGGGTTCGCCGGGGCACCGATCACACTTCTCGCCTACCTATTAGAAGGCGGCGCAAGCAAGGAGTTCCTGGCATTACGGGGCGCTCTCAAGAAGGATCCGGCCCTTGCCACGGAGGCGCTTTGCAAGGTCGGGAAAGCAATGTCCGCCTATCTGCAGCTACAGGTTGACGCCGGAGCGAACACGGTGCAACTGTTCGATTCCTGGGCGGGGATTCTCTCCGTTGACGACTTCGTCGACTTTGCGCTGCCCGCGGCGCGTGCCGCCCTGGAATATCAGACCGTTCCGACGATCTATTTCGCTCCGCACGGACCCCAGTTGCTGCCCCATTTCGACGGCGTGGGCGCCACTGCCTACGGGGTCGACTGGCGGCTGCCGCTCGGCGAAGCCTGGAAGCTCATCGGTGAAGAGCACCCAATCCAGGGGAACCTCGATCCGGCCGTGTTGCTCACCAATCCTGCGCGGATCCGGCCGGCAGTTGCCGAAGTGCTGGCCGAGGCCGGCGGGCGACCCGGCCACATCTTCAATCTCGGTCACGGCATCAATCGACACAGCCCCGTGGAGAACGTGGCGGCGATGGTCGAGACCGTCACGGGGAAGGACCGATGATCTCACTGACGCCCGGCCTTCTATCCCGATACGACCGTCCCGGCCCGCGCTACACGTCATACCCGACTGCGGTCGAGTTCGGCCCCGACTTCGGACCCGAGGCATATGGCGAGCGGCTTCGAATCGCCGGCCATGATGTCGACGGTCCACTTTCGCTCTACGTTCACCTCCCATTCTGTGACGCCCGCTGCTCGTTCTGTGGCTGTCACGTTGTGATCGCCAGGCGGGAATCTGTATCGAACGTCTACCTACGGCAACTAATCGATGAGGCCGCAATCGTCGCCAGAAACCTTGGAGAGCGCCGCACGCTCGTCCAGTATCACTGGGGTGGCGGCACACCCACCTACTACTCGGCAGACGACCTAGCCAAGCTGCATCGAGCGCTGCTCGAACATTTCACGCTGGCCCCCGATGCGGAGGTGGCCCTCGAAGTCGACCCACGGGTGACGACCAGGGCCCATCTCGAGATGTTGCGTGGCCTCGGGTTCAATCGACTCTCACTGGGCGTGCAGGATCTAGACCCCACCGTGCAGGAGATGATCGGCCGGAATCAAACCTGGGAGGAGACGAAGTCCCTATACGATGAAGCCAGACGGCTGGGATTTGAGTCGATCAACATCGACCTGATATACGGATTGCCCGGGCAGAACCTCGACACAATGGGAGCAACTCTCGAAAGAACGATCGAGATGTTGCCGGACCGTCTGGCCGTGTACTCGTTTGCGTACGTCCCGTGGGTCAAACCCAATCAGAAGCGTATCGACGAGTCCACCCTTCCCGACCGTGACATGAAGTTCGCTCTATTGGCGCAGGTGTCCGACCGTCTGGTCGGCGGCGGCTATAGGGCCATCGGTATGGATCACTTCGCGCTCCCCGGTGATGAGCTGTCGGTGGCGATGGACAACGGTTCGCTCTCTCGGAATTTCATGGGGTACACGACCAAGCGCGGCACCGAGATGGTGGCACTCGGCTCGTCGGGGATCAGCGAAGTCGCGGGTGCCTATGCCCAGAACCACAAGCGCCTCAACTCCTATTACCGGTCGATCGAAGCCGGAGAGCTGCCGGTCGAACGAGGTGTTGCACTGTCGGACGACGACAGGATCCGCAGGCACGTGATCACCGAACTCATGTGCAACTCATATCTGTCTTTCGACGAGGTCGAGCAACGCTTCGGAGTCGACTTCCATGCCTATTTCAGTGAAGAGCTCGCGGCCATGACCGGCCCCGGCGGATCCGTCGATGAAGGCATGGCGTCGGTGGCCGAAGATCACATCAGAGCCACTGAACTCGGGTCGGTGTTCATCCGCAACGTCGCGATGACCTTCGACATCTATCTCAAGAACGTGAAGCGGGATAAGCCCGTGTTCTCCAGGACCGTGTAGGAGCAGAATGTCCAAGATCGGAATCATCCTTGCCCAATTGGGGGGACCACGCGACCAACGCGAGGTGGAGCCGTTTGTACGAGCAATCTTCGCCGATCCGGACCTCGTCCCCCTACCGGGTGGGCCGATAGTGAGCAAGGTATTCGGCTGGGCAGTCGCCAAGGCGAGGGGACCGTTCGTCCGCAAGAATTACCGCCTGATCGGTGGTGGCTCCCCCATCCTCGAGATCACCCTGGCTCAGGGACGCATGCTCGAGGAATCGTTGCGCGAACGAGGTCACGACGCACATGTGTCCGTCGCCATGCGCTACACCCGTCCCGATACGTACGACGCGGTTCGCGAACTGGTTAGAGACGATGTCGAACGGATCATCCTGTTGCCGATGTACCCGCAGTACTCAACTGCGACCACCGGTTCGTCGGAGAACGAGTTGCGGAGGGTGCTGGCGGAATTGGATGTGACCATCCCCCTCGAGGTGGTGCGCACCTGGTACGACCATCCCTCCTACCTCGATTTCCAGGCGAAGCTGGTGAAGGAAATGCTCGAGACCCGCCCGGCCGACCGGCGAAAGGGCTCTGCAGTGCTGTTTTCCGCCCATGGATTGCCCGAGAGCGTCGTTGCTAAAGGCGACCCGTATCCCGAAGAGACTGCTGCGACCGTGAAGGCAGTCATCGAGCGGGTCCCGTACGAGATCGATGCTCGCCTCGGCTACCAATCCCGCACGAAGCCGGTGAAATGGATAGGGCCGGGGACAGAGCACGTATTGGCCGACTTTGCGAGAGATGGGTACGACACCGTCGGAATGGTCGCCATCTCCTTCGTCACCGACCACATCGAGACGCTCTACGAGGTCGACATGCTCTTCCGAGACGAAGCCGGGAAGGTCGGGATCCACCACTACTACCGATCTGAGATGATGAACGACCGGCCTGAGGTCGGGCCGATGCTGGCCGATGTCCTGGAGGGCTTGCTGTGAGAGATGTGATCGTTGTGGGCGGCGGCCTGAGCGGATTGATCGTCGGCGCCGAGTTGCAACGGCGCGGCAAGAACGTCCTCGTGCTCGAGGCGACCGGTGCAGCGGCCGGAGTGGCGTCAAGCGTGAGCGAGGACGGCTACCTGCTCGAACCTGGAGCAGGTTCGTTGTTGTGGCCGAATGCCGACCTGGCGCCCGTCTTCGAAGCGGCCGGGATCGAGCTGCTGGCTGCCAACCCGACCGCCGGGGCGCGGTTCGTCTACCAAAACGGCACGCTCTTTCAGATCCCCGAATCTCCGGCCATCGCCTTCTCCGGCCTCGTTTCCTGGGGAGCCAAGATCCGGGCAGTGCGCGAGCCATGGGTCAAGACCCCGCCTCCTAGCGAAGAGGAGTCGATCGAAGGCTTCTTCAACCGGCGGTTCGGCAAGGGCCTCGGCCGGCTGGGGGCAACCTTGATGGCACACGGCGTGTTCGCCGGCGACCCGGCGAAGCTCTCGATGCGGGGCGCTTTCCCAAAGATGGTGGCTCTCGAAGATGAGGCCGGCAGCATGATCCGGGGAATGCTGGCCCGGATGAGGCAGCGGGACAAGGGAACACCGAGAGCTTCGGTGCATGTCCCCCCACGCGGCATGAAGGGAGTGGCCGAGGACTTGGTTTCCTATCTGGGTGAGTCATTCCAGGCAAACCGCCGGGCTACCGCGCTTCGCAAGAGCGGCACCGGCTGGATCGTCGAGGCAGGAGACACGTTCGAGGCTCACAATATCGTTCTGGCCCTGGCGCCGCACCTCGCAGCCGGACTCGTACCCGACGACGTTGCCTCGCTCATGGCCGACGCGGTGGTTGCCCCCGTCGCCGTAGTGGGTATCGGCGGACGCGCCGCTGATGTGCCCCTTCCCGCAGGGTTCGGGGCGTTGATCGGCCCGGACACGGATGTGCGGGTGCTCGGCATCCTGATGGAGTCGCAGTACGCCCCCGGACGAGCCCCAGAGCTGCACCACCTCGCAAAGGGAATTTACGGTGGGGGTGCCGACCCGGAGGTGCTGGCCCGATCGGACGACGAGCTGGTCGCCCTGATGATCGACGAAACCAGCCGGGTCATCGGCACCAGGGTCCAGCCGAGCTGGACGAAGGTCGTCCGGCATGATCCCGGCATCCCCCAGTACAACGTGGGTCACGTGGGCTGGATGCGCAAACTCGACGACGCCGTGGCTAATCACCCCGGGCTTCACCTGACCGGCTGGGGTTACCGCGGAATCGGCGTATCCGGGTTCGGGACTGAGGCGACTCGGATAGGCAAAGCGCTGGAGGGCTGAGTTCGCGAGTTGCGAGTTGGACTTCCCTCCCACCCACGATGCCATTGGTGCGCAGTCACCAGATTTCTCGAGCGGGGTCGTTGTCCCCGGGTTTGCGTCTTCTTCCCCGCTGACAGGCGGGGGAGATGGTTTCGCCGACAGGCGAAAGCAGAGGGGGCCAAGCTTTGTGCTCCCCGCGCGCGGATGAATCGAGATTCCGTTTCGCCGCTTGCGGGTTCTAGGTCGCTACCGGGGCGGTGAACCGAACCCCCAAACGTAGAACCTAAACCCGGGAGCCCTGGCGGCGGACGAACCGGGGTTCCGTTGCACCGCGCCGAGTGCGGTCTACTGTTGTTTCGATGTCGTCCATACGGTCAAGTGCAACCCCCCGCCGTGCTGCCGCGACCGTGGCGCTCCTCCTTTTGGCGTCTGCCTGTACCTCGGCCAACGCCGGGGTCTCCACAACATCCACCACCGGAGCCGCCGGGCCGACCCCGACAACGACCACAGCAATCGCTGCCGAGCCCGACACGACAACCACAACGACCACCCTTCCTCGTGATTGCTCATTTGATTCGGAACCCGGCGAACCTGTTTTCGAGACTCTCGAAGAAACCGACCTGGCCGCCGCCGCGCTCACTTTCTCGCGGACTCACTTCCCGTGCTCCGACCTCGTAGTCATCGCACCGGCCGACGATCTCGCCATCATCGTTGTGGCAGCCCAGCTGGCTGCCGCCAACCGGGGCTCACTCCTGTTGTTCTCCGGGGGCGCCGCGACGTCGCTCAACGATGAGCTGGCCAGACTGGCTCCGACCCGGATCGTACTGATGGAGATTGAACCCGATTGGCTATCCGAGCCATCCGGGGAAGTCGAGGTGCTAACCGGGTCCCTGAACGAGCTTGCCGACCTGGCGTTGCGCTCTAGCGGTGCCATCGCTCGAGTCGGCCGCGAAGGAACCGGCCCGAACACGATCGCCGAGACACTCCTGTCGATATCAACCGGCCGGACCATAACTGCCCCGACCCGGGCAGCCGCGGAGTGCGATCCAGAGTCTCCGGCAGCCACAGCCGCGATAACCAGGGCTGCAGACGAACGCACGGCCGGAGGCGAGACCTGGTTGATCGACGTGTGTTCCCCCGGTCTCGCATTGTTGGCCGCGGCCGCGCTCGGCGAGGACGGTACAGCACTCCTCGTAGACGGAAGGGACCTGCGAAGCAGCCGCAGCGTTGTTTCTGCACTGCACGCAAATCCCGAGGAGATCACACGAATCCACATCGCCGGAGACGTCTCGGGGGATGCAGATTGGCACCTCGGGACCCTGCTGGCCGGAACGGAACTGCCGGGAGGAGGCCTCCTGTTGTTCCCGGGGCGTCGCCTGGTCGCCCTATACGGAAATCCCACAACACGCTACCTCGGGGTACTCGGCGAGCAAGGGGTCGAAGAGGCCATCGAACGCGCCAAACAAGTAGCCGAGCCCTACGGCGCCGACGGAGTTGAAGTGCTCCCTGCCTTCGAAATCATTGCGTCGGTAGCATCCGTCAGTGCGGGAGGCGACGGTGATTACTCCTCAGAAATGAGCGTCGACCTGCTGCTGCCCTGGGTCGAAGCTGCCGGCCGGGAAGGTGTCTACGTCGTTCTGGATCTTCAGCCAGGGCGATCTGATTTCCTCGACCAGGCACGGCTCTACGAGGAACTCCTGCTCCTACCGCATGTAGGCCTTGCACTCGACCCCGAGTGGAGGCTCAAGCCCAATCAGGTCCATCTGACCCAGATCGGTTCGGTCGACGCCGAAGAAGTCAACCGGGTGGTCGCCTGGTTGGCAGGCCTAGTCCGCGAGAACCAACTCCCCCAGAAGTTGCTGATAGTCCACCAGTTCAACCTGAAGATGATCACTAATCGGGGCCTTATCGAGCGGCCTCCCGAACTGGCCGTCATGATCCACGCAGATGGCCAGGGCCCAATCGCGACCAAGTACACGACCTATTCCACACTGACCGGCCAATCCGACGCGGACCAGTGGTGGTGGGGGTGGAAGAACTTCTACGACGAGGATTCGCCTACTCCGACCCCCGAGCAGGTGCTGGATCTCGACCCGCTCCCTTCCTATGTGAGCTACCAGTAGGCGAGGCGGATTGCTGCGGGGCTCCGCCGGGCTCCACTCGACTTCATACTTGCGTCACTTGCTTCCGCGCACCGTCCAGCGAGCGACACAAGAACAGCCGTGGCTACTATCGACGACAGACTTCCGGAGGGACATATGAGCGACGCGACGAAGATCCTGCTCGATGAATCCGAGATGCCGACGCAGTGGTACAACATCATTCCCGATCTACCGGAGCCTCCTCCCCCGCCGCTCCATCCCGGCACCAAGCAACCGGTAGGGCCGGATGATCTAGCTCCCCTCTTCCCGATGGCGCTGATCATGCAGGAGGTGAGCACCGACTCCTACATCGACATCCCCGCCGAGGTACTCGACGTTTACCGCCTGTGGCGACCCAGCCCTCTCTATCGAGCTCGACGGCTCGAGAAGGCGCTCGATACGCCGGCCCGGATTTATTACAAGTACGAGGGAGTGAGCCCGGCCGGATCGCACAAGCCCAACACCGCCATCCCCCAGGCTTACTACAACGCCCAGGAGGGGGTCAGGAAGCTGACCACCGAGACCGGCGCCGGTCAGTGGGGCAGCGCGCTCGCTTTCGCCAGTGCTCTCTTCGGTCTCGAATGCGAGGTATGGCAGGTTGCAGCCTCCTTCGAGCAGAAGCCGTACCGAAAATCGATGATGGAGACCTGGGGGGCGACCGTCCACTCGAGCCCTTCGCCACTCACGGCAGCCGGTCGCGCCATCCTCGAGCAGGATCCTGATAGTCCCGGTTCACTCGGCATCGCCATCTCAGAGGCCGTCGAGGCAGCGGTACAGGATCCGACGATCCGCTATGCCCTCGGCAGCGTCCTCAACCATGTGCTTCTCCACCAGACGATCATCGGAGAGGAAACGATCCGCCAGTTCGCCAAGATCGACGAGACCCCCGACGTCATAGTGGCGTGCACCGGCGGCGGATCGAACTTCTCCGGGCTGACCTTCTCGTTCTTGCGCGAGAAGATGGCCGGGAAGATCAATCCGACGATCAGGGCCGTCGAGCCGGCCGCCTGTCCGTCTTTCACAAAAGGCGTATACGCCTACGACTTCGGCGACACAGCCGGCATGACGCCTCTGATGAAGATGCACACGCTCGGACACGACTTCGTACCCGACCCAATCCACGCCGGTGGCCTGCGCTATCACGGCATGTCTCCGCTGCTCTCGCACATCTACGAACTCGGCTTGATCGAGGCGATCGCCATCGGACAGACTGAATGCTTCGAGAGCGCCCTTACGTTTGCACGGAATGAAGGAATCATCCCGGCGCCCGAGCCGACCCATGCGATTGCAGCCGCCATCCGCGAAGCCGAAGCGTGCAAGGAGTCCGGAGAAGAGAAGGTGATTCTCACAGCAGTCTGCGGTCACGGTCACTTCGATCTCGCCTCCTACGACAAGTTCCTTGCCGGAGAGATCACCGACTACGAGTACCCGGAAGAGAAGGTAGCGGCGGCCCTGGAACGGCTGCCCCAGATCTAGTCGCGGGTCACTGTCACCGGTCGCGAGTCACTCCGGAACCAGGAACTCGCGATCAGCGACCCGCGACCCGCGACCGCGAATAATTGGCCCTTCCGGTAGGCCTCCCGCTCTGCTTGACTGATTCCGACCGAACAAGGAATACACATGACGGCTGCCGTCCACACGTTCCACATCCCGGTGATGGGAACGGGTTTTACTATCGACACGCCGTTGAAGGTCGCCCGCTACGGCATATCTTCGGTGATCCAGATCGTCGATGACGTGCTCATCGAGCAGATGCGGCGGTTCCACAGCGAACTGGCCGGTGAAGAGTACGAAGAGATTCCCGACGATGCCGAGGATGCTCGAGCCCGTCGCATTACGGCCTACCTCGATCTCGTTCACTACCAGGTCAAGAAGCAGATGCGCGCGCTGCAATCTTCCTTGTTTGAGGCAGGCAGCGACCTCACCAAGTACTTCGAGATGCTCCCTACCGGATCTCTCCGCGACACCTATCAGCGGATGAAGGACAGCCGGGATGAGGCTGAAAAAAACCGCCTCCAGGACCTCCTCCGGACCTTCATCACCGCCGGGTCGATCGACGTGAACCTGATGACCAAGGTCGACCGGGATGCCTACCAGGACGGGATGAAGCAGGCCCCCGAGATGAGTGACGCACTCTCCGGTCTGCGCGGATTCGCCCGCAGCAAGCTTCACTCTGCTGTGGTGTTCTCAGCCGGCTTGAACCCGCGCCTATACAACTACCTCGCCGAGTTCGACGACTTCTACCCGGATGAGAAGGGCGTACTCCGTAAGAAGATCGTTCTCAAAGTCAGCGACTTCCGGTCTGCGCTAATCCAGGGCAAGTACCTGGCGAAGCGGGGCTTGTGGGTGTCGGAGTTCCGCATCGAGTCGGGGCTCAACTGCGGCGGCCACACCTTCCCCTCGGCCGGCAAACTGCTCGGACCCATCCTCGACGAGTTCAAGAAGAAGCGTGGCGAGCTGATCGAGACGCTGCACACCATGCGGAACAAAGGCCTGACGGACCGCAATCGGGTCGAGGCCGCCGACCCCCCGGAATTGGCCATCACTGTGCAAGGCGGGATCGGAACTGCGGAGGAGCACAACCAGATCATCGAGCACTTCGATGTCGACTCCGCCGGTTGGGGAACGCCCTTCCTGCTGGTTCCGGAGGTCACCAACGTTGACGACAAACATCTGGCAAAGCTTCAAGAAGCTACTGCCGATGACGTGTACCTCAGCAACTCTTCACCGTTCGGTATCCCGTTCTGGAGTCTGCGGACCTCCGAGAGCGAGCGTCATCGGCGCCAGAAGATCATCGACGGCCGGCCGGGAAGCGCCTGCCCGAAGGGCTACCTGGCGCTCCATAACACCGAGTTCAGCGAAGTGCCCATCTGCGTTGCGTCTCGCGAATACCAGGTGCAGAAGCTCGCACACCTCGAAGGCGAGGGATACACCCCCGAACAGCTGTCGGTTGTGACGGAAGATGTCCTCGCCAAGGCTTGTTTGTGCCGGGACCTCGCCGGCGGTGCCGAAGGCAAGAACCAGATCAAGAATCGATCGCACACATCTGTTTGCACCGGACCGAACATCGTGAACTTCTCGAAACTCGCCAGCCTCGCCGAGATGGTGGACCACATCTACGGACGGGCACAGCTGATCTCACAACCGGACCGTCCACATGTCTTCGTCCGGGAAGCCGAGCTCTATCTCGAATTCGTACATCGGGAACTCGACCGCTTCGCCCTCGACCTCTCGCCACACAAGGCCTCCTATTTCGATGAGTTCCGCACGAACTTGCTCGAAGGTCTCGACTACTACGACCGGCTCGCCGACGAGCTTCACCTCGGCGATGAGTTCAAGACCCGCATCGGCGAGTTTCGCGCCGAGGCCGAGCGTATCGCCGTACCAGCCCTCGTCTGATCCCACCGTTCCTGGTCGGTTACTCGGGCCGGGCGCAACCAGGTCACGCTGAGTCGACTGCAACCACGACGAGCACGGCCACCAGCACGATGGTTCCCATCGCCGGTATCCACTCTCGACGGCGAAGATGCAGACCGGAGGCGAGCAACATCAGTATCGCCAGTCCCGCCGCTGCAAGAGAGGTGAGCCAATCAATCGCCTGAACCATCGTCGGGAACATGAGTCCGACTCCACCAGCAATCTCCAACCAACCGGCCAGGCGATATCGATGGGGTGGGACCTCGGAGACCCAGCCGATACGGGCAGCGGCCTGCTCGTGGGGAACCATCAGCTTCAACGCCCCCGTTGCCAGGAAGAACAGACCTAGAACAAATGCCAGGAACAGGGTGACCGAATCCACTTCCTAGCGGCCGACCGCATCCAGCAAGGGAACGTACGAGTCGAGGGCATCGAGAACCTCTCCAGGTGATCCCTGGGGAAGCGCCAGGACCGCACGGGCAACTCCCGATTCGGCGAGCGGCTCCAGGACCTCTGCCTTCGGCGGAGCCTGGAAGAGAGCAAGTTCGATCGAATCGGGGTCGCGGCCCGACTCTTCGGCCAGACGCCGCAGCTGATCCACTTTGTCACGGAACGAATGGCGGCCGGCGATCGGCATCCAGCCGTCGCAGTACTCAACGATGTCGCGCATTGTCTTTGGTCCCGCATCACCGCCGAGAATCACAGGTGGATGCGGCTTCTGAATCGGCTTCGGCCACGACCAACTCTTCTCGAAGTTGACGAACTCGCCGTGATACTCCGCCTCGTCCTTCGTCCACAACTCCTTCATCGCCAGAACGCTCTCGCGGATCATCGCCCGACGATCTGTATAGCGGAATCCGTGGTTGGCCATTTCCTCCTTGTTCCACCCATATCCGACGCCGAAAAGCATCCGCCCACCCGAGATGACGTCGAGAGAAGCAACCTCCTTGGCGAGCCAGAGCGGATCACGTTGTGCAACGAGAGTGATACCGGTTGCCAGCTTCAGGGTTGTAGTGACGGCAGCCGCGGCGGCCAGCGCCACGAACTGATCGTGAGTATGCCAGTAATACTCTGGGAGCGGCGGAGCCCCCTCGCGTCCTCCCCACGGAGTCACACGGCTGACGGGAATATGGCTGTGCTCGGGAAACCAAAGTGACTCGAAACCCCGCTCCTCAACCGCCCGCGCCAGCTCGACCGGTTGAAGGGTTGTATCCGTAGGGAATATCAGGACTCCGAGATGCATCACTCTCTCCTTTGTCCGGCGGAAGCATAAAGGGCAGGCGGCTAGATTGGTTCTTTGTGTTCAGGGGAGAGAGCCGACAGGAGACCCGATGGCCAATTCGATCGACGCCGCGGCGCGCTTCGAGGTGAGCGAAACTAATGGTCGTTGACGCCTCGGTTGCCACCAAGATCAACGCTCTCTTCCCGGAGGCGGAACGTGAGGCCGCCCTCAGAATCGTCGAAACGTACCCCGGCCGCGACCGCACCCGTCTTCAACTGGCGATGCTGAAGAATTCCGGAGGAAACATGCTCTGCCTCACCCAACAAATCGAGCTTGCCGAGATCGACTTCAGAGATGTCCTGGCGCAAGCCGAATACCCACGCCAACTTCGCACCCCTGCCGGCGAGGTGACCGAGCAGATGCGTCGCGAAGACCGGCACGATTACGAGATGTGGCTCCGAGGAGACCAATGACGACACCCATCGATCGTCCACCGGACTGGGTCGCAGACGCCATCTTCTATCAGATCTTCCCGGATAGGTTCGCCTCGTCCGATCGAGTCGAGAAGCCGCCCAATCTCGAGGCCTGGGACGATCCACCGACGATCTTCGGCTACAAGGGGGGCGACCTCCCCGGCATCGTCGAGCACCTCGACTACATCGTGGATCTTGGAGTCAACGCCCTCTATCTGAATCCGATCTTCGCCTCCGCCTCCAATCACCGGTACCACACCTGGGATTACTTCCACATAGACCCGATGCTCGGAGGAGACGACGCTTTCGACGACCTCCTCGCCGAATGTCACAATCGCGGGATCCGTGTGGTGATCGATGGCGTCTTCAATCACTGCGGCCGGGGCTTTCTCCAGTTCAACGATCTTCTCGAGAACGGTCAGAGTTCGGCATGGGTTGACTGGTTCCTCGTCGATACATGGCCCCTGCACGCCTACGACGGCCACAAACCCGGCTACCACGCCTGGTGGGGCAACGCCGCGCTTCCGAAGTTCAATACCGAGAACCCGCAGGTCGTCGAGTACCTGATGAGGGTGGGGGAACATTGGGCAAGAAAGGGAATCGACGGCTGGCGCCTGGACGTGCCGAACGAGATCACAACGGATGGCTTCTGGGAGGAATTCCGGCAGAGAGTGCGGGCTATCAATCCGGACCTCTACCTCGTCGGTGAGATCTGGGAGGACGCCACCGACTGGATCGTACGCGGCGATCGCTTCGACGGAACGATGAATTACCACTTCGGCGGCCGCACTATCGCATTCACCGCCGGCACCCGGGTCGATGCTCAGCTGGCGGCCGGTCTCCCCTTCCCGGTGTCACCCGCGCTCGATGCACCCGGCTACGGCGACGCCATGAACGATCTCCTCTTTCGCTATCCACGCCATTCCCATCTGGCGAATCTCAATCTGCTCGGTTCGCACGACACGGCCCGGGTGCTGAGCGTTGCCGCTGGGGACGTCGACTCTGTCATCCTCTCCACGTTGCTCAATTTCACCTTCCCCGGTGCGCCGTCGATCTACTACGGCGATGAAATCGGCATGAGCGGGGGGAATGATCCAGGCTCGCGGGGAACGTTCCCCTGGAAGCGCACCGACCTCTGGAACGACCGGCTGCTGAGAGCACATCGCTCGCTGGCCTCACTCCGCAAGCACCACCGTGCTCTTCGCCGCGGCGAGTACCGCAGGCTCGTTGCCCAGGACGGATCCTCGCTGTACGCCTTTGCGATGCAGGACGAGAACGAGCAACTCCTGATCGCCCTGAACGTATCTGACATCGGAGCCTCTGCCACCATCGTCGACGATGCCCTCGGCGGCACATTCAAGACTCTTTGGGGATCGGGCGGGATCAAGTGCACCGACGGAGAGGTGCGCCTCGCTCTGCCGCCGAGAACCGGCGCCGTGTGGGAAGCGAGCCCCTAGCTGTAGGCGAGGGAGGCAATTGGCAGTTGGCAATTGGCAACCTGCTCTCGGTGCTCTGCTGGACCCTCTCATCGTGTTCTCCGTTTCTCCCACCAACGGCGGCGCCGGGAACACGTGGCGGGCCTGCCCCGCACAGCAGGGTTCCGGGGGGCCAATTGCCAATCGCCAATTGCCTCCCGGCTCACCCGGCCGTACGCAACGCTTCCGTCGGAGACATACGCGCAGCCCTGATCGCCGGGTAGAGGCCGGCAACTGCTCCGATCACCAGCGCGGCGATGACTCCGCCTCCGATGGCGATCGGCGGAATCAGAGCGTCCCACCCCTTGATCGCTGCGTACGCGGTGGTAACAGCTGCTCCGAGCAGCACACCTCCGACTCCTCCAATTCCCGACAACAGCAGAGCTTCACTGAGGAACTGCGACGCAACATGCCGCTTCGTTGCCCCGAGGGCACGGCGCAGGCCGATCTCGGATCGCCGCTCGAGCACCGAGATGACCATCACGTTTGCAATCCCCACTCCCCCGACCAGGAGGGCGACGGCTCCCAATCCGAGAAACAGCGCCGTCAGAGCATCGTCCGCAGCTTCCTTCGCCTCCAGAGCATCTGTAGGACGGGCCACCTCGACCTCTTCAGGATTCTCCGGATTGGCAGTGGCAGCCATCACCCCCATCACTGCATCGACCTGGTCCGGGTCGACACGCACGAGGATACGAGTCGGCACCCCGTCGTCCTCGAGAAAGTCGGCCGCCGCCTCGAGGCCAACCATGGCGGCCCGATCGAGATCCGGGGCCAGTTCGAATTCCTGGAGGATTCCGATGACTGTGAACCACCGGCCACCCAGCCACACCTGCTCAGAGCCGGTCACTTCTGTGACGCCGAGGCGCTCTGCTGCCACGGAGCCCAGCACGGCGGTTGGATAGGCTCCGGTGGCAGCATCCAACCACTGGCCGTCTGCAACCGTGCCGGCCAAAGTATCCAGCAAGTTGAGGTCGACCGCCTGAACCGAGATACCCCCAGTTTGTCCTTCCGGGATGTAATCCGTGCGATACACCTTGGCCTCGTCCACCGCGCTGACAACGGTGGTTGTCTCGACAGGACCAATCTGGGCGATCATGGCAGCCGCTTCCACGGGCAGTTCGCCACTCCCGATCCCTATGCCGGTACCGGCTTCCACGGTCAAGAGATTCGTGCCCAGCCTGTCGAGTTGGGCAAGCAACTCCGACTTCGAAGATTCCGACAACCCGAGAACGCCGACCATCGCGGCAATGCCGATCATGATGCCGAGAGCGGACAGCGCGGTTCTCAACCGGCGCGTCCGCAGGCCGACCGTTGCGGTTCTGCCGAGGTCGCGCGGATGCAAGCTGCTCGGTTGGAGGGTGGTAGGCATCAGGCCACCTCTCCCCATGACGTGTCGTACTCGATCCGACCGTCGCGCAGACCGACCGAACGGGGAAACTGCCGGGCGATGTCGAGATTGTGAGTTATGACCACGATGGTCGTGCCGGCCTCGTTGAGTTCCTCGATGAGTTCCACGATCGAGTCGGACGTCTTCGAATCGAGATTGCCGGTCGGCTCATCGGCCAGCACGATCGACGGATTGCCGATGAGGGCCCGGGCAGTCGCCACACGCTGCCGCTCGCCTCCGGACAACTTCGTCGCGACATGATCGAGCCGATGCCCCATGCCCGCCCGCCGCAACGCAACTTCGGCCATCTCGCGGCGCGTCCGCAACCGCATACCCGTGTACAACAAACCGTCTGCCACGTTGTCGAGTGCGGTGTAGCCGCTGAGCAGGTGAAACTGCTGGAAGACGAAGCCGATGTGGTGAGCCCGGAGCGACGACATATCCCTGTCTGAGAGCTCCGACACCCGGTGTCCTGCAACCGTAACCTCGCCCGAGGTCGGTCGGTCCAGGGTGCCCATGATGTGCAACAGGGTCGACTTGCCGGACCCGGACGGACCTACGACGGCAACGAGTTCACCCTCGCCGACCGCGAAGCTGACACCGCCCAACGCCCGTACAACGGGGGTTGTCGGGTACTCCTTGGTGACGTTGTGCAGCGAAAGGACCGGGTCGGACGGCATCACGGCACCACAACTCGATCACCGGCCGTGAGGCCATCACTGGCTATCTCAACTAGTCCGTCGGCAAAGAAGCCGGGATCCACTGCCACCAAACGGGGACTTCCCCCGCCGGTTTCGACCCTGACCGCGTAACCACCCTCGCTCAACGCGACAAGCGCCGACACCGGAACTGCCAGGACACCCTCCACCGAATCGGAGATCACATCTACGTCGACCGGAGCCTCGTCCAGGGAAAGAGCAACCGTTGGATCGAGCAGTTCGACGATCACTTCAAACACTGCCTGATTGCCCTGATCCACAGTCGCGGTCGTGGCAACCGAGGTGATCACGCCGGGTGTTTCTGAAAAGTCTGGAAGCACGATGATCACATCATCACCCACCGACACGATGCCCTGGTCGCGTGCCGGGAGGTTGACGCGAACCACCTTGTCGGATGATGAGACCGCCAGCACCGGACTGCCCGGGTTGACACGGCTGCCCACCGAGGACAGCTGGTCACTCACTAGAACCGATGTCTCCAGGAAGACGATCTCACCGAGGTCGACAACGCCATCTTCTTCGAGGCCGATCGACGCCTGCCAGGAAAAGACCGCGGCGCGCGTCTCGTCGGTGAACGTGCCGTCAACCTCGCCGGGATCGAACCCGAGCGAGGCAAGCGCTGCTTCGAGTTGCTCGACGTCCCGGCCGACCATCGGATCACCGGTAATCAGAGACGCCACCGGACCGCCACCGCCGGTCGAGTCACCAACGGCGGCGATGGTGCGCACCTGGGCCGGACCCGGGATGAAGATCACCTCACCGTGATCGACGATACCGTCCGACTCTGCCCCGATGTCCTCTTGCCAATCTTCAACCATCTGTGCGGTGCTCGACGTGAACTCCCGGTCGACGGTCACTGCCTCATCCGGGTCGTAGCCGAGCGCCACCAGGGCGGCCTCGAGCTGCTCGACGTCGTCGCCTTCGAGGTTCGTCGGGGCATCGAGGAGCGTTCTGTAGGCCGGCACATCGCCGTAGAGAACGACAACGGGCTCTCCGTTGACTCGATAGAGCACATCCCCCTGCTGGATGGCAGTACCAGGCTCTGCAGCGGCGGTGATGGTCCCAACCAGCCTGCTCTGGACGGCAAGTGTGTCCACACCGATGGCCAGGTCCCGGTAGGCAGGAGCTTCGCCGTATAGAAGTATTACCGGCTCACCATCGATGCTGAACAGGACATCGCCCTGCTCAACTATCTCCCCGGCATCTGCTGCGGTCGTGATCGTGCCCGAGAACTGGGTGGTCACCGGATCCCCGTCGACCGTCCCGAGGGTCCCCTCGAAACTCTCGGTTTGCACGAGGTCCGTGATGACGGCCTCCGCGAAGGTCAGCTGTGAGGTTGTCACCGCAGTCGTGTCCGACCCGGTGTCGTCAAAGGCAAACAGGGCAGCTGCGGCCACGGCGGCCGCGATCACGATGCCGACCACCCACCACAGCAGGCGACGCCGGCCCGGCGCAGCTTCCTTCGCCTTTCCAGCGTCCTTGTTCGCCGTGGCTTCTTCATCTGGCGGCATGTAGGGCTCCGTTGTGACTCTCGTCTCACTCATAATGCTTCCTATCCGGCTGAGATGGCAATCAGGGCGCGGGGCCACCGTGTTGTCTGCCCAAGAGGATGGCCCGGAGACCTAAGACCAGGATGCAATCAATCTGAGAGTTGAGTGAGAAAGATGTCCTGAAGTTTTCTCAGCAATGTTGTTGCGCGTGGGGAACAACAGTATTGCTGAGAAAACTCAGGGGAGGTCGCTCGGGACACGCCGCCGGTCGGGGCGAACGCCGAATCGCTGTTCGCGAATGTCGAATGCATGTTCCAACACCGCCTGGATAGCGAACATGCTGTCGAGCCGGGCCGGTGCGAAGAGCTTGGATTGATCGACCTCAGCGTCCGACAACACTTCGATCCCAACCTGGCCGCACCCGCTACACACTCTGCGTTTGATGCTGCCGCCAACTCCTGATGCGTTGACGAAAGTGTGATTGCCCTTCCGGCAGTCCTTTTTCCGTCTCAATTTTGCCTCCCACATTTCTCATTAGCCGCCCTACCGAGGCGCCATCATTCCGGAAAAGCACCGCCCGCCGGATGACATTTCAACATTTCTCACTGTATTCACTCTATGTGGTTTGTCGAGCACTATTTGTGGGTGCCGAAGGGGACTAGTCCCTACCCAACTCCGGCCGCCCCGTGCAGTCGAGCGGGCGCATTGGAGGGGTGATACGGCTCCACGAGTGCACCTACCGAGGGCCAAAGCGCTGCGTTTGGAGCTGGTGCCGGGGCGCCGCTCTGATCATGAAAATGCTGTCGATCGGCAGAGGGGCGAAGAGCCGAGACTCTTCCATCTCGGCACTCGGCCGGAGATCGATCTCAATCAGGCCGCAAGATGGGCAGACCTGTCGTTGGATTCCGCCGCCAATTTCGACCAGCGGTCCGAAAGAATGCTCGCCCCTCCGACAATTCGGTTTGCGCCGCATCCCTTCATCCCCTTCCTTCCCGAGACTGCGTCGGTTTGGTTCGACGATTACGCCCCCTCAAACTACTCACTCTCGGTGGTATGTCGAGCACCAATGGCGGCATAGCTCCACCGCGCAATCCGCTCCAAGGCTCAGGGCTGCTTGAAAACCGAGTCGGCCAGGATCATTGAAATATCCCGCACCCGCACCTCGGAGCCGAGTTCCTTGACACCATCGTCGATCATGACGTAGCAATAAGGACACCCGACCGCCACCTCGGCTGCCCCGGTAGCGATTGCCTGTTCCGCGCGCTCGACGTTGACCTTCTTGCCGGTCTGTTCTTCCATCCAGAAACGAGCACCCCCGGCGCCGCAGCACATTGCGTTGGTGCCGTTTCGCTCCATCTCGACGAGCGAAGCACCGCTAGCGGCGATGACTTCGCGCGGGGCGACATAGATGTCGTTGTGACGTCCGAGGTAGCACGGATCATGAAAAGTGATCTCGGGCTTCTTGCCGGTGGAGGCAGCCGTATCCAGAGACCCACTTCCGACCAGCTCCATCAATAGCTGGCTGTGATGGACCACCTGGTAGTCACCGCCCAGCTGCGGGTAATCGTTGGCCAGAGAGTTGAAGCAATGGGGGCACTGTGTGATGACCTTCTCGACACCGAGATCGTTGAGCGTTTCGATGTTCGAAAGGGCGAGTTGCTGATACAGGTACTCGTTGCCGGATCGGCGAGCAGGATCCCCGGTGCACGATTCTTTCGGGCCGAGCACGGCAAAGTCGATACCGGCCTCATGCAAGAGCCGGGCCGTCGCTTTGGTGACCTCGACGTTGCGATCATCGAACGATCCTGCACAACCCACCCAGTAGAGGTATTCGGCCGAATCGACACCTTCCTCACCGAGGACTTTCACGTCAAAATCGAGCGACTTTGCCCAGTCCATGCGATTCTGCTGGCTGAGCCCCCACGGATTCCCCTGGTTCTCGAGAGCAACGAAGGCCTTGCCCAGCTCGACCGGGAAGTCGGCTTCCATCAGTGCCTTGTACCGGCGCATATCGAGAATCTTGTCGAGGATCTCGATATTGACCGGACAGATCTCGTCACATGCTCGACACGTGGTGCACGACCACAGCTCATCCGACGTGACCCGTTCGAACAGATTGTCGGCGCCGATACTGATCTCGGTGTCCATCGACACGGGAGTAGATATCCGGGCCGGAGCTGTGGACGCAGCCACTTCGCCGACTTTCAAAACCATCTCGCGGGGATCGAGTGGTTTCCCGGTTGTGTTGGCGGGACACACGCTCGTGCATCGACCGCACACGGTGCAGGCGTCGGTGTCGAAGATCTGCTTCCAGGTGAGATCGGTGATGACCGACGCACCGATCGATTCGATGTCGGTGGCTTCCATGAGATTCGGGAGCTCTTTCATCGCCCCCTTCGGCCGATCCCTCGGTGCCATGAACATGTTCGCCGGCGAGGTCAACATATGACGCAACTTGGTTGTCGGGAGGATCACCAGGAACCACACGAAAGTGGCCACGTGCGCAATCCAAAAGAACTGGTGCCAGCCGACGGCGGCGGCCTCGGCAAACAGCGAGCTGAGGGGGTAGCCGAGGAAAGACCACACTTCGAAGTCCGGTCTTCCGTCGACGGCAATGCGGGCAGCCTCAGTGAATACGCCGGTCACTCCGATCAGCCCGAGCACAGTGAGGATCCACGCGTCCTCAGCCTTGGTTTTCGACCGAAGTCGCCATGGCGCCTGGCCGTATCGCCTGACAACAGCCCAAACAACTCCGACGATGAGCGCGATAGCTGCAGCATCGAGGACCGCCGAATAGACCTTGTAGACGTTGCCGCTCAGGAACTTCAGACCCTCCGGCAAGAGGTGATCGATCTCGAGGATCACGGTGCCGAGGAACAAGAGCACGAATCCGTAGTAGATCAAGGCATGCATCAACCCGGCTGCTCGATCTCGAAGCAGCGTCTGCATCGAAAGGCCGGCCGTCAGGTTCTTGAATCGCTCACCCCATCGACCCGTACGAGCCTCAGAGTCCCCGCGTTCCCAGCTGCGTGACCGTTCTGCAAACAGATAGAGGGTCAGCGACAGGAAGGCGCCCATGCCGACATAGAACGCCGCCTGCAGAGCACCCGGAACATTGCCGAATACCTCACGCCCGATCTCGGGAAGATGATCGCCGGGAAGGGTGCCCATCCACCAGAAGAGCAACGTGGCGGGAAATGCCGCAAACGCCAGAAAGAAGAGGATCCGGGTCGAAGTCGGGCGTCGGCGAGGCTCCATCGTCATCCTTTCATAGCGAGGACGTCCAGAGTCTACGAAGCCTCCCCGGCTCGCGCCGACTCACCGGCAGGGTCGAAGGTCACGAATCACGCCTGGTTGCTCGTCACGAGTCCGAACGCGCCTCGGTCCCCCGCCGGGGGACCGAGAGGCGCATCGCCAACGGCTGTGAGTCGAGGATCTAGTCGGTGAGTCCGAGCTCTGCCTTCAATTCTTCGAGCTTCGTATCCGCCTGCGCCAGCGAGATTGCGTCTCGCAACTCCGCTTCGGTCCCTTCGGGCGTCGACTCACGCAACTCCGAGCGTGCCTTGGCTTCGGACAATCGTGCCTGAATCTTGTCCTGGACCTTGTCGAGGCTGGGTGCTTCGTGCTCCATCGACGCTGAGATTGACTCGACGGCCGAGTTGACGGCTTCCTGCATCTTGGCCTGCTGGAGTTGCCCGACGAGTTCCATCCGCTTGGCAGCCAGCTCCTGGAGCCGCATGGCATTCTGCTGAACGGTCCGCTTGGCGTCCTCGGCCTGGTTCACCGAGACCTCGTACTGGCTTTTCAGCCCGTTGAGGTTGTTCTCCCCCGCTTGAAGCTTGAGAGCAATGCTCTGCGCGGCCTGGGTCCACTTGTTGAGCCCCTCGATATCGCCCTGATTCTTCGCTTCCTCGGCACGCAGCAGGGCTTTCTTTGCCATTTCGCGCGCCTCGCCGACGGTGTCGGCGGCTTGCTCGATCTTGGCTTCAAGCTGGGTTCGATGGGCAATGACTTTGGCCGCCTGGTTACGGAGGACCTGGTCCTGCCTGCGAGCCTCTTGGATCGCCTGTTCGATCTCAACCTCAGGATCCATTGCTCCTTCGACCGTTCGCCGGAACAACGCCTTGATGTAGCCCCACAAGCGTTTGAACATGATCTCTCCGATCTCCTTTGTGAACTTGGTCCATACTAAGACAGCGAGAGAACGGCTGACGCGGCCGACGGGGTCGGGTCTACCGGCGGCGGCGTGCTCTTCCCTTGACCTTTGGCGCCGGCGTCTTGCGCCTCGTAGGCGTCGACCGGGTTCCACCGGTTGCGGTTGTGCGGGGAGCCGAACGCGGTGCACTGCGGTTTCCATCGATCGGCGCGGTGCCGCGGTTACGGGATCCAAGCCGACCCAAAACCGATCCCCCGCTGCCCCGGTTGCCGCCGCGGACACCGCTTGTGCGCCCGAAGTCGTAGGAGGCACCCCGGTCGCGCCCGCCGAGCAGGACCGAGAACGTGCTGAGCCAGTCGAGGCCACCGCCGCCGTAGGATCTCGGAGCCCGTGGAGCAGGGACGGGTCGTCCCCCAACGCTGATCGATCGAGGTGTCGGTGTCTCGCCTTTGCGCAGCTTTGCGGCGCACTCCCTGCATACGCCAACCATCTTCGAACCTGCTGCGGTGCGAATCTCGGCCTCCTCGACCCCGGCGCGGTGGGCCGGATCGAAGAAACAATGGGCCGGTCGGTCCTCCGGCTCGGGAGGAACATCCCTGCCCTCGATCAACGCTTCGGCGGCTTCCAGTTGCCACCGTGCACGGTCGAGACGATCGGAAAGCGCTTCGAGCCCGCCGAGGTCGGCCGCCGTCTCGGCCGCTTTCGACACTTCCGAATACGTGTCGTTGGCCTCCCGAAAGAAGGCGAGAGCCTGGTCGTCATCAGCAACGGTGACCCGATCGGACAGGTCGAGTATCTCGTTGGCGATCACATCCATCTGGCCTTTGATCTCGTCTTTCGCCTCGTCCAGACGGCCTTCGACGACCTGTTTGTCGCGACGGGAGTTGCGCCACACGACAAACACAATGCCACCGACGATGATCAGCATGAAGACGAGGAAGAGCCCACCACCCCCACCGTCGGATGATGATGGTGCATTTGATCCCGGCTCGGCGACGGCGGCGGTCGGTTCGGTTTCCCCCTGGCTTGATTCCGGCAAAGCTCTGGAGAACGCCCCAAAGGCACCGATGTCGTTACGATCCAGGAACTCGTCGAATGCAGCATCAATGGCATCGGCCACGGCGTCGTCGTCGAAGACACTCGACGACGCACCTATCTCATTGGGCGAGATCACGACCACCGTTCCGGCGAGTTGCCCATCGATCAGCCGCCCGGCGAAGAGATCGTTGCCGCCCGCTGGATCAGACCTGAGGACGACGAAGTAGAGATCGCGCTCCACAGCATCAACGTCGGCTATCAGCTCCTCGAGTCCATTGATATCGACGGTTGTCCCTTGCTCCGCCGCATAGTTCCGGAACTCCAGTTCAACGAGGATGTCGTCCGGGTCGGCGCCAAGGGCCGGGATCGCCGAAACCAGAAACAGCGCAATCAGGAAAAGTATGGGGAATCGACGCATAGCGTTTTGGAGCTTAGCGACGGCCCGCCGAACAGAAGCACCAGGGCGCCCCTGATCGATCACTCTCCAAGCAGATCTCGTGTAACTCGAGCAACGTGGCCGGCGGCACGGACATTTCGGTAGACGTTGAGCAACAACCCGTCGCCACCAACGACGAAAGTCGACCTGATCAAGCCTTCATACTCACGTCCGTAGTTTTTCTTCATCCCCCAGGCACCGTAAGCCGCTGCCACGATGTGGTCCTCGTCCGACAACAGGGGGTAGGTCAGGGACTCCCGCTCCTTGAAAGCAACGAGGCGCTCAATCGGGTCGGGACTTAGGCCCACCACAGAGAAATCGGCGGCCAGAAGCGCGTCCGCACGATCCCGGAAGTCGCATGCTTCTTTAGTGCAACCGGGCGTCATGGCCTTCGGATAGAAGAACATCACGAGCTTGCGACCGGCGTAGTCCGCCAGGGACATACTGGACCCGGTGTCATCCGGAAGGGTGAAGGCAGGAGCCCTGTCGCCTATTTCGAGCACTCGACACCTCTCTTTTTCACGAAGACGCTACTTCCCGAACAACGCTCGCATGAAGAACAATGTGTTGGCCGGACGCTCGGCCAGGCGCCGGGTCAAGTACGGATACCACTCAGAGCCGTATGGAACGTAGATACGTAGAGGATGGCCCTGTCTCACCAGCTCATCCTGCAGTTGTTCGCGGATCCCATAAAGCATCTGGAACTCGAACGGGGCGGCGCGATCGACCACCAGTTTCCTCGCCAGGTCAATCAACCGGTCGTCGTGTGAGGCAATCGCCGGTTTGGCATCATCCTGATCCATGAGCTGCTGGGTCAAGGTGGCGAAATTGGCGTCGACGTGTTCCTTGCGGCTCATGGCGATCCTGTCCGGCTCGGCATATGCCCCTTTACACAACCGTATGTGCCCGCCGAGAGGCGCGATTCGGGAGATATCTGCGCTGGTCCGGTAGAGGTACGCCTGCACGGCAACTCCGACGTTCCCGAACTCCTTTTGGATTAGTTCGTATATGTCGAGAGTCGCGTCGGTATACGGACTGTCCTCCATGTCGATCGTCACGGTGGTACCGACCTCGGCGGCTCGCCCGGCGATCTGTCGCATAGCTTCGATCGCGATCCCGCGGTCGAGGGCAAGACCGAGTTGCGTCAGCTTCACCGAAACGTTCGCATCCAGGCCTGTGGCGGCGATCTCGTCGAGACATGCCAGATAGTCGTCCCGGGCTGCTCGTGCGGAGCCAACGTCGGTGACAGATTCACCGAGGTGATCCATCGAAACCGTCATCCCGCGTTTGTTGAGTTCCTTCGCCACAGCCACTGCTTCGTCCAGGGTTTCCCCGGCCACGAACCGCAACGCGAGCTTGCGTCCGGCGCTCAAGTCGGTGAAGAGCCACTTCGACAACCTGAGGTCTGTGGCCTTCAGCATCACCTTGCTGAATGCGCTGATCACGAATCATCCTCCGCTGCGACGGCGAACCCGCCCAACTCCTTCGATCGCTGGGCGGCTGCTCTCACCGCATCCTCCACGAGAGCTCGAAAACCCCGCTCTTCGAGGATGTGCATTGCTGCGGCAGTTGTGCCGCCCGGGGAGGTGACCTCGGAACGGAGCTCAAACGGACTGCGACCGGTGTCCACGAGCAGATGGCCGGCACCCTTGATCGTCTGGTGAACGAGCAGTTCTGCAACGTCACGGGGTAACCCCTCCCGGATTGCGGCTTCGGTCAGGGCCTCTGCAAGGAGAAACGCATAGGCCGGCCCGGTCCCTGAAACGGCGGTAACGGCATCGAGCAGGTGTTCCTCCAGCCTGGTAACCGGACCGACCGCCGAGAGAACCCTTTCGGCCAGGTTGAGATCCTCGGGGCTTGCATAAGCTCCGGCGGCCATGCCGGTAATACCCTCGCGGACGATCGCCGGGGTATTTGGCATCGCCCGAACCACCGACACCTCCCCGAGGACCTTTTCGAAGACAGACGTGGGAACACCGGCGGCGAGCGAAAGAAACAGGTGACCGTCCTCCGCCGCAGAATCGATCTGCTTGAGGAGGTGGTGGACGTCGCGCGGCTTCACTGCGATGACGACGACCTCTTTGCCGGCCAGGATCTCCGCCGGCTCGAGCACGCAGCGGCACGACGTGTCTGCCTCGACTCGCCTGGCCCGCTCGACCCGGCGGGCGGCAAGGTCGATGTCGGAATGCTCCCAACCAGCCTCCAGTAGGCCCATGGCAAGCGCCTCGCCCATGGCTCCGGCACCGAGTATTGCAACAGAGGGGTGTTCGTGGCTCACAAATAGACAGTATATGAGGACAAGCCGTGGACGGTCGTGGAACAATGCACCCGTGGGTAAGACGAGGGCGATCCAGGCGCTGGAAAGGGCCGGAGCACAGTTCCAGGTTCACCGCTATCGCGTCGACGCGACGGACGGTTCGTACGGCGAGGCGGTAGCCGCCGCCGTCGGTGTGCACGGCAATCGCATGTTCAAGACGCTCGTGGCTTCGGTCGACGGCCACCCGACGGTCGGCATCGTCCCGGTGAACAGGCAGCTCTCCCTCAAGGCGCTCGCAAGAGCCGCCGCCGGGAAACGGGCGCACATGGCACATTCCAGCGACGCCGAACGATTGACGGGCTACGTCGTGGGCGGAATCAGCCCATTCGGCCGGGTCAAGGAGATCCCCGTGTATGTGGACGAATCCGCCTTCGAACATGAGACCGTTTACGTGAGTGGCGGACAGCGTGGGATCCAACTGGAAGTTGCACCGGATCTGCTCGTCTCGATGAACTCCGCCAAGAGAGCACTGATCGCCGACTGACCGGGTTTCTCAGCAATACTGTTGCGCGTGGGGAACGACAGTATTGCCGAGAAGATTCTTGGTGGTTTCTCAGCAATACTGTTGCGCGTAGGGAACGACAGTATTGCCGAAAAGGTTGTCGGGCCTACTCCCGGGCCAGGTACTCCCGGATCATCCCTATGACGGTTCCTACCGCGCTGGAGTTGTAGCCCTCCGGGATGATGATGTCGGCATAGCGCTTCGAAGGTTCGACGAACTGGAGGTGCATGGGTCGTACCGACGTCAGGTACTGCTCCAACACCGAGTCGGGAGTTCGCCCGCGATCGCGGATATCTCGCTCAATCCGCCTGGCAAGGCGAAGGTCGGCGTCGGTATCGACGTAGATCTTCAGATCCATGAGATTGCGCAACGCCTCCTCAGCGAGCACGAGGATTCCCTCCAACATGATCACCCGGTGCGGCTCCACGATCAACGACTCGGAGCGGCGAGCATGGCTGCCGAAGTCGTACTGCGGTTGTTCGATCCTCTTGCCCACCAGGAGAGTTCGGACATGGTCGACGAGCAGTTCCGTCTCGAGTGAATTCGGATGGTCGTAGTTGATGCTTGCCCGTTCCTCGGCGGACAGCTCAGGTCGATCCCGGTAGTACGCATCGTGCTCAACAAGCAGAACCCGGTCCCTGCCTATCCCGTTGACCACCCGCTCGGCGATCGTGCTCTTCCCCGACCCGGATCCACCGGCGATACCGATAACCATCGGTCTTCCCTCGCCCTTATCAGGCCATCCGTGGAACTTCTCAACAGCCATTACCGCAGTGTGGCTTCAGGCCCCATCGCAGGCAAATGGGATGGCCTGACGCTGAGACCGGCGTTCACCCGTCCCCGATCGAGCGAGGAACCGGATCAGCCGCGCTCCCGTGTACCCCGTCACGGGCGATTTCCTAGCTGCGGGCGAGCGTCTCGGCCGCGTTTGAGTTCGAAAAACCCCGGCACGCGGGCCAACGCGGCGAGGTGGTCGAAGAGGCTTACGCCTTCGTCTCCCGGTGGCGCACTAGACATGATCGGGCCGTAGAAACCGACAGGGTCAGCTCCCTCAAACACAATCGCCGGAACACCCATGTCGTCTCCGACCACCGCCAGTGCGTCGACCATTGCAGCTTCGATCGGGACATCCCAGGACGGGTCGTCGGCTGCCGAAGCGGCGGGACCCTCGACTCCAACAGCACCGACGATGTCGGCGAAGTCGAACTCGCGCTCACCGTCGTGGTGCCACCTTCGACTCATCTCGATGTATAGGCGTTCCACTGCCTCAGGACCTTCCGCCACCCGCGCAGCCTCGACCACTCGAAGGGCTCTATGACCTTCCCGCTGTGCCACCTGCCACCGTTCAGGCTGGTCGACCTCTTCGTTCTTCAGCGCAAGGCTGAACGGGCGCCAGTCGATTTCAATCGTCCGGTGCTCACGCACGTCCATTAGCCATCGGGCAGTTACCCAGCACCAAGGACAGACCGGGTCGAAGTAGAACGCTATCCGCATCGAGCTATTGATAGTCGTTCGTGATCGATCGTCGAAGGCGAGAGACGGAAGAACGGCTCCGTCAACAGAAGCTACTGGCCCTGAGCTACCGGAAGGTACAGATCGAATTCCCACTCCTCCATTGCGACCGGGCCGAGCGTAAGGAGCTCCTCGTAACACTGCTCGCAACCGGGCCCCGGCTGGAGTCCGCTCTCTTCGAACCAGCCGACGAAGCGCCGCCACGTGTCGGTGATGTGCTGGAGGCCTTTGAAATGGGTCACCGCGAAGCGGCCGGCGGGAATCTCTTTGCGCGTCAGCGGAGCCTCGACCTCCATCCCCGGAGCGATCGTCATCCACTGCTCGTATCCGTAGTTGGGGCTTCCCGGCGACGGGTTCGGGTTGTTGAACCCGAAGAACCGGTGCTCGCCGGACATGACGTCGATTCCGTTGTTCTTGGCAAACTCGAAGATGAGGTCCCACGCCTCAAGCTCCGGTTCGGTACCGAAACCAAGAGCACTCACTACCACCATCGGCTCCAGGTCTCTCATCTCTACCTTGATATCCGACATCGCTCCTCCTTCTCGATCACCGTACGAGCCGATTACTGTCATCTAATGTCAGTGATATGGGGACTCGCCAGCCTTGCTGTTCTGGGAAGCAAACGCCCGCTGGATTGACCACATGAGAGCCGATCGACTGCTCGCCGAATTGTTGATCATGCAGCGGCGAGGGCGTGTGACTGCGGAGGACCTGGCCCGGGAGCTCGAGGTCTCAGTGAGAACGATCTACCGCGATTGGTTTGCCCTGCGAGTAGCCGGGGTGCCTCTGATCACCGATGCGGGCCCGGGCGGCGGCGCACGTCTCTACGGCGACTGGCGCACGGAGCTCACGGGATTGACAGGACCAGAGCTCGAGGCGCTGACGGCGCTCCTAACGATCGATCCTGCCGGGCGGGTGAGCAAACAGCTCACCACGGCGCTCGCCAAACTGAGTGCAGCGATTCCGTATGAGCAACGCCCTCCCGTTGGTCGAGTGCACTCCGACCTTCAAGGCGGCGACGCGATCCTCGAAGAACTCAGCCGCGCCGTCCACTCAGATCTCGCCGTTGATATGGAGATCACGAGGATGTTCGATACGCGGATAGTCCGTCGGGTGCACCCGCTCGGGCTCGTCTCACATTCCGGCCGCTGGCATCTCGTCTGGACCGAAGCCGACGAACGAATTCGAGTCGACCCTCTGCGGTCGATAGCGTCTGTGAACCCCACCGAGACACATTTCGATCGGCCGGATTCCTTCGATCTGGAAACCTTCTGGAACGGCTACGTGGCGAATATGTCTTCGACACGGCGCACACTCGTTGCCCTACTTTCAGCCACCGACGACGTCATCGCGCTCCTCAAGCGAGAATTCGGCGATGACCTCCGGGACGTCGGACGGCACGTTGAGGTTCGTTTCGACAGCATCAACCAGGCGCGTGCTTCGCTACTTCCGTGGGGAGGCGCTGTCGAGGTTGTTGGGCCGGAAGCGCTCCGCCGAACGATGATCGACTACGCCGAGCAGGCGTTGTCACGGTATGCAACCGATCGCCGGGGAGCGGAGTCGGTGCTGTGAACACTCTCCTGGCTCAAGCCTTCTTGGAGGCTTCTTTCATCGCCCGCTTCTTCTCTCGCAGGTCGTAGACGTCATCGAAGACGGCGACGTCCGCGATCGAGGGCCAGTCGGCCGCCTTCTCCTGCCACCCGGCCGGTGCCACACCCAGCCGCTTGCCGAGAACGCCGACGAAGATGCGCGACTTTGCCACGCCGTATCCCGGGAGGGCCTCGAGTCTGCGAAGAAGGTCGGCAGCATCGGAGGCCGTCGCCCAGATCTGCCGGGCATCGCCGCCGTACTCGTCGACGACCGCCCGGCAGAGTGCCTGCGTTCGCTTCGCCATCGAACCGGGATACCGGTGGATTGCCGGCGGTCCTTTGAACAGCGCAATCAGTTCGTCCTCATCGATTGAGGCAACGTCCCCGGCATCGAGAGCGCGACCCAGCCGCTCGGACAAGAGATAGGGTCCGTAGAACGCTCGCTCCATCGGGAATTGTTGATCCAGCAGCATTCCAATGAGCAGCGCAAGGGGATCGGCGGCCAGCAGCCGGTTGGCTTCCTCACTCTCGGTCCAGTGCAGTGCATCAACGTCGTTCATTCGCCCCTCCTCAGTTCAATGGAAAGTGTGGCAGCGCCCCGGCCTATCCGCCGAGTTCGAGGCCTGACATCTCCTCGAGCGCTTTGACGAGGGCATGATTGCCCTCACCTCCAAAGCCTCTCCGCTGTAATGCTCGGTACATCTGAAACACGAGGCTGGTGCCGGGGACGGGCGAGCCGAGTTCGTCCGCAGCTTCGAGCACGAGGCGCAAGTCTTTCTGTTGTAAATCGATCGTGAACCCCGGCCGCCAATCCCGGACGATCATCTGTGGGCCACGGTTGGCGAGCATCCACGAACCGGCCGCCCCGCCCTTGACCGCGCTCAGAGTCTTCTCGAGGTCCAGACCGCCCGCCTCGGCGAACAACAGAGCCTCCGACACCGCCAGCTGGGTTCCGACGACCAGAATCTGGTTGACGAGCTTCACCAGCTGCCCTGAGCCGATCGGGCCAACGTGGGTAATGGTCGTACCGAATGCCTCGAGGTAGGGGGCTGCTCGATCGAACTGTGCGTCATCGCCACCGACCATGATCGACAGCGTGCCTCGCGCCGCTCCCTCGCTGCCTCCGCTGACAGGAGCATCGAGCCAGGAGGCGCCGGCGTCCTCAACCTGCGCAGCGAAGCGAAGGGTTGCGGAGGGACTGATCGTCGAATGATCGATGACGAGGTCGCCGGCGGACAATCCGGCCAGGATGCCTTCGTCGCCGTGCAGGACCGCCTCGACGTCCGGCGTGTCCGAAACGCAGATCATGGTGATGCCGCATGACGCGGCGACATCCTTCGGAGAATCGGCTGCTACTGCCCCGGCGGCAGCCAGTTCCTCCGTGCGCGATCTGGTCCGATTCCAGACGGTGACATCGTGGCCCTTTTCGAGCAGGTTGCGAGCCATCCCCGAACCCATGATCCCCAGTCCGACAAAACCGATCTTCTCGCTCACACTGCCTCCTTCGCTGCTGCACCGCCGACGCTAACCAGTCCGGCGTTTTCGCGCGACATTCCGACCCTATACCTTCCGAATGTCGCGCGAAAACGATAAGAGTGTCAGGGTTTGGCGGCGACGAAGACCAGCTTGGCCAGGTCGGCTTCCAGAGCGATCTCTGTTTCGTCCACCCCGACCACAGTCACCGGTGAATGCTGTTCGACTCGCACCGTTCGGCCGGGTTCAATGCCGTAGGCGCGCAGCAACTCGCGGTGGCCGGTTGTCATCGCGTCGGAGAACCCGGCGATGGCCACCTCCCCGCCGATTGTGGCGCCGTCGAGCGTCGCGCCGACCGGTCGGCCCTCTGTGCGGGAAGGAAACAAGCGGGCGAGCAGTCCGGCCGAGCGCGAGGAGTTGATGTCAACGGTCGTGTATCCACACTCCGGGCAGCAAGCCAGCGTGCAGGCTCCGCTCATCGGACAGGACCCGCACGCCACTTCGGCCTCCGGGTCGAACCGTGTCCCACAGATGGCGCAGGCCATCGTGGGACTCATGCGCTCCACCCGATGAACTCGAGTACACGTCCCAGGAGTCCACCGATGAAGATCGCCAGCGGAAAGACCAGCGCGGTAACCGCGGCTGCCGTTCCTGCCCCGCGCTCCTTGGCGATCATCAGCACGCTGGCAACGCACGGAACAAACAGCGTGATCGTTGTCATGCTCACCACCATCTGAAGCGGGGACAGGAGCCCATCGCCGGCAATCAGGAATAGGCCGGTGGCGCCGAAGTCCCTCCTGAAGAAACCCATCATGAAGGCCGTTGCCGCTTCAGCCGGGAGCTTCAGCCAGTCGACTACCAAAGGCTCGGCCACCCCGATCAGCCAGGCAAGAAGATCGACGCGATCGAGGATGAACAGCAGAATTGACCCGATGAGGAACAGCGGGACGACCTCGCGTATGTACCACTCAACCCGGGCGACGGTCTTGAGCACCACCGGGCGCAGCGGGGGGCGACGCATCGGCGGTAGCTCCGTTACGAACACAGACCGATCCCCGGGCACCAGACGGGCAGCCAGCCAGCCGACTACCACCAACACGCCGATCACGACTCCCGCCCAGATCATCATCGCCGTCATCGAGATTCCGCCGAGCATCCCCATCACAACACCCAGTTGGGCACTGCACGGAACGCCGAGCGAGAGCAGCAGGATGACTAGGAGCCGGTCGCGTTTGGACGAAAGGATCCGCGTTGTCATCGTCGCCATCGTCACGCAACCGAGACCCAGCACCATGGGGACGACAGCAGTCCCGTTGAGGCCCATCGCCCTGAAGATACGATTGGTCAGGACCGCCAGCCTTGGCAGGTAGCCGGAATCCTCGAGCAAGCCGAAGGCGAAGAAGAAGGTCGCCACGATTGGGAGAATTAGCGCCAGGGCATACGTCATACCCATCGTCCAGAGGCCGTACTCTCCAACGAGAAGGTCCTGGAGCCAATCCCATGCCGAGACTCTCCCAACTGCTGAAATCACCCACGGGTTGATGTAGCGGCCGAACAGGGTCCCCTCGAGCCACCCGACCAGCGTCCCGGCTCCGAATACGCCGACGAACCAGTACATTCCGTAGAGAACAATCGCCAGCAACGGCAACCCCCAAAGCGGGTGGGTCGTCATCCGGCTGACCCGCTGCTTTCGGATCGGACGAGAGCCCGCCGAAGCCTGAGTCGTGTGGCCGACCAGAGAGTCGACGACTTCAAACCTCGCCTCGAGGATGGCCGACGACAGAGGTGTCCCGAGCGCCTCGGCCGCGACGCTGCGAATCCGCACTGCCTCACCCATCCGACGATCGTCGCACCGGGCTCGCACCCACTCTTCAACAACCGGATCTCCGGCCAGGAAGAGCAATGCGAGAGATCGTTCTCTGACGGAAGCAGGGGGCAAAAGCTTCGCCAGTTCACGGATCGCCACCTCGATTGGCTCCGGATATCTAACTCGTATCGAAGCGAGCTCCGGTCGACGCAGGGCAGCCTCGAGCGGTTCGATCCCTTCGCCTCGTACTGCCGTTGTTGCCACCACCGGGAGTCCAAGTAGCCGAGAGAGACCGTCGCTATCGGGCGGGAGACCACGATCATGCGCTTCGTCGGCCATGTTGAGGGCCAGGGTGAGAGGCACTCCCATTTCAGCGAGCTGCACCGTGAGGAGGAGCGTTCTGCGCAGGTTCTTGGCATCACCGACCTGGAGCACCCCGACCAATTCTTCGTCGAGCAGAACCCGAACGGTCGCCTGCTCGTCTTCGGTTCGCGACGGGAACGAGAGGATGCCGGGCGAGTCGATGAAAGTGTCGCCGAGACGCCGCCCGGTTGCCCGGACGATCTCGACCGTCGTACCCGGGTAGTTCGCAGCGATGACACGATGACCGGTGAGTGCTTCAAAAAGCGTCGACTTGCCGACGTTGGGGTGACCAACGAGAGCAACGAAACCTGCTTGCCGAGGCATCTCCCCTGTCATCGGAGTGTGACAGTTTCCTCCCATGACTGAACACATCGTCGTAGGCGGGGTCTAGACGGCCATAGGGTCGGATGGTCCCGCCCGGTGGGATTTCGGCCCGTGGTCCCGAATCGGTGTCGGGAAAAGCAGGTAGCAGGCAACGGGAGTTAGGTCTGGCTGCCTGAAGGCATTTCGACCTTCTTTGAGACCAGCAGGGCACCGGCCGCGATCAGTCCGAGTTGGGCGAGCACGATCGACGCAGTCAGCCAGGAGATCGCAGTCTTCTCCGTATCGGCGTGCGCCTGGAGCGACTTCCGCTCGGCCTCGACATCTGCGATCGCGGTGGCGGTCGTGGCACGGTACCGATCCAGAAGTTGGATTCCGTCGCCGAGAGCCTGCCTGGCTAGTCCGACCTCGATGATGAGATCCCCGCCCTGGTCGGCGATACGCCCCAGCCCGACGCCGACTTCCTCGATGAGCGCGGCTTGCTCTCGAACCTGCGCGGGGAGATTCTCGATCGATTCTGCAACACCGGCGAGCGATTCGTCGAACGGCACGTCGGGGTCATACGGCACTCCGACAATGCTCAGCGTTCCAAGGGTTCCATCGATCACGTCGGCAACCTGAATGAGGGCGGGCATTGCCTCTTGTAGCGACTCAACGATACGCGGGAGATCTTCTCCGGTGATCTCCGCCAGTTTGGACAATCCGTTCTCGGCGTCATCGAGGGTGGCGATCGAATCGACGGCCGCATCTTCAACGGCCACCAGACTGCCGGCCAATTGCTCGATGATCGATGCCACGATCGCCACGGTGTCATCCGCTGTCCGAAGTGCGCCGGTGCTCGCAGCCAGCGATTCATCCGTAGCGGCGGCGCGTTCGTCTGCTGCCGCCCGAAGCTGACCGGATGCGATGATCACGGCCGCGCCACCAAGCACCGCGGTAAGCATCATGATCAGTCCGGCGGTTCTCGACCATCTCATTACCACGATGGTAACGGCCGCGACGGATACTCCCCCGTTCCCCACAACTAACCTGCCGGGCAATGCCGGTACTGACCTCGACGCTCGACCACCGCTCCGATGAGTACTTATCCAACCGCGGGTCCATGGAGGAGAAGCTCTCCGAATTCGAGCAGCTTATGGCGACCTCACGCCTGGGCGGCGGCCCGAAGTACGTCGCCCGGCACAAGGAGCGGGGCAAATTGCTCGCCAGAGAGCGGATCGAGTTGCTCCTCGACCGCGATACTCCTTTCCTGGAACTCTCCTCGCTGGCCGGCTGGGGTACCGACTTCCCGATCGGTGGCAATCTCGTTTGCGGCATCGGTGTCGTTTCCGGCGTAGAGGTAGCGATCAACGCCAACGATCCGACGAGCCGGGCAGGATCATCGAATCCGATTTCCCTCGCCAAGAGCCTGCGGCTGCAGGATATTGCTCGCCAGAATCGCCTGCCCCTCATCAACCTCGTCGAATCAGGAGGGGCCGACCTACCGACCCAGGCCGATGTCTTCCTGGTGGGCGGCAAGTGGTTCCGCAACCTCACCCAGCTATCGAAGCTGGGAATCCCGACGATCGCACTCGTCTTCGGCAACTCGACGGCCGGCGGCGCCTACGTGCCCGGCATGTCCGACTACGCGGTGATGGTCAAGGATCAGGCAAAGGTGTTCCTGGGTGGGCCGCCGCTCGTGAAGATGGCCACCGGCGAGGAATCGACGGACGAGGAGTTGGGTGGTGCCGATATGCACTCCCGGATCTCCGGACTTTCCGACTACCTGGCGGCGGACGAATACGACGCACTCCGAATGGGGCGCGAAATCGTCGCCCACCTCAACTGGCGCAAACTCGGCTACGGACCGAATCAGCCGTCCGACGAGCCGCTCTACGACGCGGATGATCTCCTGGGAATCGTCTCCGCCGACCTCAAGGTGCCATTCGACATGCGAGAGGTTCTGGCGCGAGTGCTCGATGGCTCACGATTCGACGAATACAAGCTGGTGTACGGGACATCGCTGGTGACCGGATGGGGCTCCATCCACGGTTATCCGGTCGGAGTCGTGGCCAACCAGCGCGGCGTCCTCTTCAGTGAAGAGGCACAGAAAGCGGCAGAGTTCATTCAACTCTGCAATCGCTATGACACTCCCATCATCTTCATCCACAACACAACCGGTTACATGGTGGGCAAGGAGTACGAGCAGGGTGGGATGATCAAGGACGGCGCCAAGATGGTGAACGCGGTGGCCAACAGCACGGTACCTCACATTTCCCTGATGGCGGGAGCCTCCTACGGAGCGGGCAACTACGGCATGGCCGGCCGCGCATTCGAATCGCGCTTCGTGTTCGGTTGGCCAGGTCACAAGGTGGCGGTGATGGGTGGGGAGCAACTCGCCGGCGTGATGTCGATCATCAGCAGAGCCGGTGCCGAGGCACGCGGCCAGGAGATCGACGAAGCGGCGGCAGAACTCAGCCGCCGGGCAATCGAGGATCAAATCGAAAGAGAGGCACTCGCCTACTACTCGACCGGCCGGGTCCGCGACGACGGAATCATCGATCCTCGTGATACGCGGACGGTCCTCGGCATTGCCCTCTCAGCCGTTCATTCGGGACCGGTGCAAGGCACCGGCGAGTTCGGGGTCTTCCGGATGTGAAACGGCTAAACCTTCCTTTTCGCGCGGCAATCGCCCCCTATGGGGCAATATTGCCGCGCGAAAACGGGGGTGAGGGGTGACACGGTTTGCCAAGATCCTGGTTGCCAACCGCGGCGAGATCGCCAGGCGGATCTTTCGTACCTGCCGCACGATGGGCATCTCCACGGTCGCCGTCTATTCAGATGCCGACCGGCTGGCTCCGTTCGTCGCTGAAGCAGATGAGGCACTGGAGCTTCCGGGCTCTGCTCCATCCGATACCTACCTTCGTCAAGACCTGATCATCGAAGCAGCACTGAAGGCGGGTGCCCAGGCGATCCACCCGGGGTACGGGTTCCTCGCTGAGAACGCCGGGTTTGCCCAAGCTTGTACGGATGCAGGACTCTATTTCATTGGACCTCCGCCGTCCGCCATGGCCTCGATGGGTTCCAAAGTCGAGGCGAGACGGATCATGCTGGCTGCCGGAGTTCCGGTCGTTCCCGGCGTGGAGATCGCCGGCCGGAACGAAGATGCAATAGCCGGTGCCGCCACCGATATCGGCTATCCGATTCTCGTCAAGGCGTCCGCCGGTGGAGGAGGCAAAGGCATGCGCATCGTGCGCGACCCGGCCGACCTCCAGGAATCCATCGTGTCCGCCGCTCGGGAGGCGATGTCGGCCTTCGGCGACGACACGCTCTTCCTAGAGCGCTACATCGAAGAACCCCGGCACATCGAAATCCAGGTGCTGAGCGATACCCAGGGCAATGTCGTCAGCCTGTTCGAGCGGGAGTGCTCGATCCAACGCAGGCACCAGAAGATAATCGAGGAATCTCCGTCACCGGCCGTTGACCAGTACCTGCGGAACCGCCTCGGTCGAGCCGCCACCGACGCCGCCGACGCGGTTGGATACGTCGGAGCCGGGACGGTCGAGTTCTTGTTGGAGCCCGGCGGCGAGTTCTTCTTCCTCGAGATGAACACACGACTCCAGGTGGAACACCCGGTCACCGAGCTGATCACCGGGATTGATCTCGTTCGCGCACAGATCCGGATAGCCGAAGGCCACCCACTCGACCCGGAGGCTCTCGAGGCAACGGCTCGCGGTCACGCCATCGAGGCTCGACTCTACGCAGAAGATCCCCGGCACGATTTCCTGCCGACCATCGGAACCCTGCACCGGTTCAACCTCGCCGACGAGGACTCTGCTTGGGGAGGACCTTCCATTCTCCGCGTTGATTCCGGCGTTGAAGACGGATCAGAAGTATCGATCCATTACGACCCGATGCTCGCCAAAGTGATTGCGCACGCTCCAACCAGGAGCGAGGCGGCCGGGCGACTCGCAGCTGCACTGGCCCGAGCTGAGATTCACGGTCTATACACCAACCGTGAACTCCTGGTCCGCATCCTCCGCCACCCGGAGTTCCTCACCGGTCGCACCGACACCCACTTTCTCGACCGGCACGATCCGGCCCTCCTCGGAGCCCCGCTCGCCGACCCCGGCAGCGAACGCCTCCATGCCATAGCCGCCGCCCTCGCCGGCCAGGTGGAAGCAAGGGCGGCCGCTTCCGTGCTGACCACCATCCCTTCCGGATGGCGAAACAGTCCTTCGCAGCTCCAGTCACTCACGTTTCGCGGCGACGGCGGAGAGATCACCGTCGGCTATCAGTTCAACCGCCGCGGCCTGGAGGTCTGCCTCGGTGGCGATCCGGTGCCGGCCGTACTTCGCACATGCACTGCCTCGAGCGTGCAGGTTGAGATCGACGGTGTGCTGCGCGTTTTCTCGACTCACCGTGTCGGCGACACCTGGTACATCGATAGCGTGCTCGGCCACTCCGCCCTCATTGAACTGCCTCGCTTCCCTGAGGCAACGAAGCACGAGGAACCCGGATCGATGCTATCCCCCATGCCCGGCAAGGTGATCGGTGTCTCGGTAGGTGAGGGCGACGCCGTCAGCCAGGGCCAGGTACTCGTGATCATCGAGGCCATGAAGATGGAGCACTCGGTGCGTTCCCCCTCCGACGGGACCGTGACATCGGTGAGGGTCACTCAGGGAGACCAGGTGGAAGCAGATGAAGTGCTGATCGTCGTCGCGGAGAGCACGGATGAGTAGGCGCTGGTCGCGTCAGCCCCCCTGCGGGGAGCATAGATTCTGTTCCGGCTAGCCTCGCTGCCTGGAGGTAACCATGACCATCACTCTTGAATACTGCGCCCAATGAGGCTATCTGGATCGTGCGGTTCGCATGGTCGAGCAAATACTCACTGAGTTTCAGCACCAAACAGAGAGCGTGAGCATCATTCCGTCCAGGGGCGGCGTGTTTGAGGTGGTAGTCGATGGGGAGCTGATCTACTCAAAGAAAGCCACAGGCCGTCACACCGATTACGAAGAGGTGGGCGAACTGATCCGTGCTCGGATGCCTGCGGTGCCGACTCCCGAGAGCGATTGACCTCAGGGGCGCAATCTATCCGGCCGCACTTCAGCCTCTCGAACACCCCCACTCGCCATCCACGCCGGAAGCTCCCCATCGATGATCAAAGAGGTAGCCATCCTGGCCATCCCCGGCGAGGTCATGATCCCGAATCCGCCCTGGCCCGCCAGCCAGACGAACTGCTGATCCTCCGGATCGGGTCCCACGACCGGCGCTCCGTCGGGAGCAAAGGTCCGTAGCCCGGCCCACGCCCGGCGAATCGAGCGGATCTCGAGGGTTGTGGCGGCCTGAATCCGTTCGATTCCGATCGCAACGTCTATCTCATCATGACGAACGTCGTGCGGATCCATCGGCGTCTGATCGGCCGGCGATCCCAGCAACTGGACTCCTTCAGGCTCGAAATAGAACTGCTCATCGATGTCGATAACGGCCGGCCACCGCCGCACATCGGCACCCTCCGGCGGGGCGAATGTGAACGCGGTTCGGCGCTTGGGCTGCAGCCCGATCGGCTCGATACCGGCAAGTGCCGCAATCTGGTCGGCCCAGGAGCCGGCGGCGTTGACGAGGACTTCGGCGCGAATGTTCTCGCGGCCGGTCTGCACTGACCAACCGGCTCCGTCTCGCGCGATGGCGCTAACTGGAGAATCGGTCAAGACCTGACCGTGCCTACGTCTGATACCGCGCAAGAAGCCCTGCAGCAGGCTGTCGACATCGATCGCACGGCCGTCAGGTTCGAGCACCGCCCTGTCAACGTAGCCGGGACGCAGGACCGGAGAGAGCTCGCTCGCTTCGCCTCCGTCGATCAGACGGACCGAAGGGATCTGTGATCTGGCTTCTTCGGCCGTGGTATCGACGGCTGCACGCTGATCAGGCCTTCCGATCAGCATGATTGGACGTGGAGAGACCAGCGGAACGTTGGTGAAACGGAACGGAGGCTCCTCAAAGAAATCGCGCCCTGCCGCGGTGATGCTCCGGATGAGGGGCGATTCCCATGCCTCGGTCAACAGGGCGGCCGACCGGCCCGTTGTGTGATAGCCAAACTGCTTCTCGCGTTCGACAAGGACCACCGAACCGTGAGCCGCCAGTTCGTAGCCAGCGGATGCGCCGGCTATCCCACCTCCGACAATGAGGAACTCCGTGGTCAGCATCTCTTTAGCCTCTCGTTATCGCGTAGAAGGCTATCGCTGCAGCTGCACCGACATTGAGCGAGTCCACGCCACCGCGCATCGGGATGGTCAGTCGTTCGTCGACCACGTCCAGTGTTGCCGGGGTCAGACCGGGCCCTTCTGCACCCAGCAGGAGGGCGACCCGCTCGTCGGCAGATGCTTTGAAGTCATCGATCGGGGTTGCGCCGCCGTCTGGTGTGAGGGCGGCGATACGAAAGCCGTGCCGGCGCACCGGATCGAGGCCTGGTGGCAGATAGCCGACTCGTGCGTGTGGCAGAGAGAATGCTTCCCCCATCGCGACACGAAGAGCCCTGCGATAGAGCGGGTCGCAACTCCGCGGGTCGAGTAACAGCGCGTCAATGCCAAGCCCTGCTGCCGATCGGACTATCACGCCCATGTTCGTGGGGTTGGTGACATTCTCGAGTACCACCACACGCCGGGACTCGGCCAGCAACTCTTCGGCGAGCGGGAGTTCCTTACGGTAGAAAACGGAGATGAGCCCGCGGTGCAGGTGGATTCCCGTCACCTCATTGACAACCGCTCCGCCTGCAAAATAGTGCGGGACATCGCGGGGGACGACGTCGGGGATCGGTTCGCCACGCGTCGCGTCGATGAGGACCGACTTCAGCTCGTAACCTGCGTGTAATGCACGTTCGACGACGAGCGCCCCTTCGGCAATGAATACACCGGCCAGGTCCCCACCCGGCGCCTCTCGCTGCCGGCGCAGTTGCTGATCGCGCAAGCCGATGTAATCGAGGATACGGGGGTCGGCCGGATCGATGATGGAGACTTTCACGGCACGCAGCGTACATGGTCGCGGTATCGTCGAAGAAGAGGAAAGGAACGTCGAATGGCCGCCCGGTTTGATGCCCTGGGAATCATCGTCGGGGACATGGAACGAAGCCTTGCCTTCTACCGCCTGCTTGGACTCCATAGCCCCGGTGGATCAGAAGGAGAGGGCCACGTCGATCTCAATCTCGCCAGAGGGCTGCGCCTGATGCTCGATACCGTGGGTGTTGTTCAGTCATTCTCCGAATGGGAGCCACCTACCGGGGGCCATCGCATGGTCATGGCGTTCCTGTGTTCATCACCTGCAGAAGTCGATGAACTACACGCCTCGATAGTTGCGGCCGGGCACCGCAGTCACGTCGATCCGTTCGATGCACCCTGGGGGCAGCGTTATGCCACCGTGCTCGATCCGGACGGCAATCCGGTGGATCTATTCGCCAACCTCGACATCGAGTAGGGGCTCAGACGGACTTGCGGTTGCCTGGGCGGCCGGGTTGGACTCAGTCGATGTGGCGCGCAGTCGTTCAACCACCTGGTTGCGCGCCCCCGGAGCACCGAACCCGGTAACTACGTCTCCCTCCTGGAGGACGGTGTTGCCTTCCGGAATCAGCACGGCCCGCCCGCGCCGCACGGCTACCAGTGTGCAGCCAGGAGGCCAACGCACTTCCTTCAACTGGCGACCGTCTGCCATGGATCCTGCCGGGACGTGGAACTCGAAGAACTCCGCGTCCGGCCGAGTCCAGATGCGCTGTCGCTTCCGCTGTAGCTCGGCTTCGGTCGCCTCCGACAAAGCGTGGTGGTAGGCCTTGATCGCCGTCTCCCGCCGGAACATACCGACAAGCTGAGTCGGGTCTTCTTCGGACACCACAGGAAGTCGTCCGACGCCGAGGCTTGCCATACGCTCCAGCGCCAGCGAAACGGGGGTCGCCGGAGTCACCGTGAACGGGCGCGGTGTCATGGCGTCGGCAGCCTTCACCTGATCCGACGGACCGCCCGTCCGCGCGATGTCCGACACGGTGAGGATGCCGATCAGTCGATCGTCATCGTCGGCGACGGGCAGGCCGTGGTGACGGTGTCTGTCGAGCACTGCCTGCACCTCGCCGGTGGTCATCTGCGGCCGCAAAACCTCGTCCCATGGAGTCATCACCTCGCCGACGGCCACCGTGTCGAGAAGATCGACGTCGCTGGTACGAAGCAGTCGGATCCCCCTGCGGACGAGCGGAATCGTGTAGACGCTCTCTTTATGGATGCGGTCGGCGATGACCGTCGCCAATGAAGTTGCCAGCATCAGAGGCAGAACCAGGCCGTAATCGCCGGTCAACTCGAACACGATCAGGATCGAGGTGAGCGGAGCCCGGGCCACCGCGGCGAACATTGCCGCCATGCCGACGACTGCAAAAGCGCCGGCATCCAGCGAAGAGAACCCCCATATAGGTCCGACCAGTGCCGCCAAACCCGCGCCGAGCGAAGACCCGATGAAGAGGGCCGGCATGAAGTGGCCGCCTGATGCTTGAGATCCCAACGTCCCTGCCGTGGCCAGAATCTTCAGCCCGACGAGGATGAGCAACGTCCACCAGGCAACGCCCAGCGGTGCACCGCCTACGAGTTCCTGGATGAAGCCCTGGCCCGTGCCGAGGATCCGGGGCTCAATGGTCACTATGGCGGCCACCGGAATGCCCAGCGCTATGGGTCGCATCCATGGACGGGCCTCGAATAGCTCCACCGGTGAGTGCACTGAATCGAAAGCCTTCAGGAAGAGGAATCCCACTGCGGCGGCCAAGACGCCCAGCGCCACATAGAGCATGAGCTCTGCCGGGTGATCGACACCGTGGGCCGTCACCGACAGGATGCGATCCTCACCAACGATGGTGCGCGCCGTCACGGCCGCGGTAACCGATGCGATGACCACCGCGTTGAGGTGCCGGATGGCGAAGTTTCCGAGGATCACCTCCATCGCGAAGAGCATGCCGGCGATCGGGGCGTTGAATGTCGCTCCGATTCCGGCACCGGCGCCGGCCGCTACCAGACTCCGCACCTGGTCCTCGCCAAGTCCGGAATACCTGCCGATCGAAGACCCGACCGCCGCTCCGACCATGACGGTCGGACCTTCCCGACCGGCCGACCCACCGCTGCCGAGTGTGAGTGCGGTGGCCAGGATCTTGAGGTAGCTGGAACGGGTCGGCACGTAACCGGAGCGAACTGCCAAACCCGCCGTCGTCTCAGGTACCCCACTGCCGCGCAACTCGGGAAACCGCTGGGATAGAGCCCAAGCTGCAAACAAACCCAGGGGAACAGTGAGCAACGGAATGAACCTCCCCCACGACAAGGTTCCGTCCAGCCAGTCGACTCCGTCGCGGATCAACTCGATGCTCCAAATGAGCGCGGCACCCCCTAGACCGGCCATGAACCCGACGACGAGGGACAGGCCGATGAACACGGCCGTCGTTTGTCGCCGGACGATGGTACGCAGACGCTGCCTCACTGAGATGAAACTAGTTGCGCCGCTGCCCGGTTTCGGTCCAGACTGTTCCGATGGTCCTCTTCTCTTACGATCCGGCGCTGCTGGCCGCCTTCCCGACCATCAGGGCCGGCACTATCCACGCCCGCGGTGTGGTGAACGGGCCTACCCCGGACGAGTTCCTGCAAGCCTTCGCGACAGAGCAACGGGCGACGATCGCGCGAATCGGGGAAACCCCGCTGGCGGATCTACCGAGCCTGGCGGCGTGGCGCAGGGTTTTCAGTAGCTTCGGCGTATCACCGACTCAGTATCGGAATGCAGCTGAGGCACTACTCCGGCGTCTAACGAAGCGCGGGGACATCCCTTCGATCAACCTGCTCGTCGACCTCGCCAATCTGGTCAGCATCCGGCACCGCCTCCCGGTGGCCGTATTCGATCAGGGCCCCGTCCACGGATCGACGGTGGTTCGCTTCGCAGACGGCGACGAACGATTCACCGACCTGGGAACCCGGGAGTCCAGTCCGCCGGCTGCCGGGGAGGTGGTATTCGTCGACAACGACGGACTGGTGAGCGCCAGGCGATGGTGCTGGAGGCAGAGCCTCCAGAGCGCGGCCGGGCCGGACACGACGGACGTCCTGATAACGATCGAAGGCCACCACGACGGAGCAGCCTCCGCGGTGGAGGCTGCCACCGGCGATCTCGTAGACCTGCTGGAACGGTTTGCCACACCGCACTCGCTCTCCACGGCACAGCTGTCGCCTGAGTACCCGCAGTTCGGATAGAACGGCAGTAGGAAGCCGGGCTCAGATTCCGCATCCGGTGGACCCTCGCAGCTGCAGTGTTCTATGCCGCGACGGTGCGACCAAAGCGGCCAAGACGGAGATAGGCCGGATGCGGGAGGAGCGGATGCCGGATAAGAAGAATCCGGCGATCGGGGGAGTAGAAAGCTCGGCCCCCTCTGCTTTCGCCTATCGGCGAAACCATCTCCCCCGCAACTGCGGGGGAGAAAACGCAGGAGGTCGGTTGCTAGCCGCGGGCGCGCAGCACTCTCCTGAGAATCTTGCCGGAGGCGGACTTGGGGATCTCGTCTATGAACTCGAGCACCCGTATCTGCTTGTAGTGGGCAACATGGCCCGCCACATAGTCCTGGAGTTCCTCTGCGGTGACCTGCACGCCGGGTTTCACCACGACATAGGCCTTGGGTATCTCGCCCGCTTCCTCGTCGGGGAGCGGAACTACGGCAACGTCCGCCACCGCAGGGTGGGCAATCAGAAGAGCCTCCAACTCGGCCGGGGGAACCTGGAAACCTTTGTACTTGATCAGTTCTTTGAGCCGGTCGACGATGAAGTAGTGCCCGTCCTCATCGAGGTGACCGATATCGCCGGTATGGAGCCATCCGTCCGAATCGATGGTGGCCGCCGTCGCATCTGGGTTGTTGAGGTATCCCTTCATGACCTGTGGTCCACGAATCCAGATCTCGCCGTCCTCTGCGATGTCGAGATCTGCTCCATTGTCCGGATCAACGATTCTGCACTCTGTGTTCGGGAGCAACAGGCCTATGGACCCGGGTTTGAACTCACCGCTCGGAGTCGCGTGGGTGACGGGACTGGTTTCGGTCAGACCGTATCCCTGTACCACCTCACAACCAATGCGCGCCGCCGCCTCGGCGGCCAATTCTGCTCCAAGGGGTGCCGCACCCGAGAAGACCTGGCGGGCTGCGGAGAGGTCGAAGTCGTCGACCATCGGATGCTTCGCCAGCGCGAGGACGATCGGCGGAACGAGGTAGTAGCGGGTCACCCTGTGGTCCTGACCGATCTGGAGGAATTGAGCGAGGTCGAACCGGGGCATAGTGACCAGGGTCGTTCCTTGGGCGAGCGCACCGTTCATCAGGACCTGCATGCCGTAAATGTGAAAGAACGGGAGGATGCCGATGCCAACGTCGTCCGAAGTGATTTCGAGTGCGGCCTGACTCTGCTCGAGGTTGGCGACGAGATTGCGATGGGTCAGCATGACGCCCTTGGGCAGGCCGGTCGTCCCGCTCGAATACGGCAGCACGACTACGTCGTCGGCTGGATCGACGGGCGCATGCTCCGCAAGCAGTTCACCGAACAGGTCGCTGAGCGGCGGGGCACCGTCCGTCGGATCGATGGTGTAGATCTGCTCGATACCGGACCCCACCGCGGCCTCCCGGGCCGTATCGAGGAACATGCCGATCGTGACGAGGTAGGACGCGCCGGAGTCCCCCAACTGGAACTTCACTTCTTCGGCCGTATACGTCGGGTTGATCGTGGTCACCGTTCCACCCGCCATCGCGGCACCGTGAAACGCCACCGCATACTCAGGGAGATTCGGGGCCAGGATGGCAAGCACATCACCCTTGCCGAACCCACGAGCCTCGAGGCCGCCGGCTAGAGCCCGGATCGCGTAACTCAGTTGCCCGAACGTGAGTGTTCTTCCGGTCGGTCCGTCAATCAGCGCCGCCTTGTCTTGATTGGCATCGGCGACGCGCAATACGTACGTCGTGATGGGGACATCAGGTATGGCGATATCGGGAAACCGGCTGGTGTGGATCATTCGTGAGCTCCTCGAAAGCGGCGAACCCATCCTTGCACTTCGTAGCCCTGTTCACCACGAGATCGGGCCTCAGTGGTATCTAGTCATTCGGGGCAAGAGATCATTAGGCATCGCGCTTTCTCGAGCGCCGACCGACAGGGATCGTGTACGAACAAGAGAACCCTTCACCCCGGGGCGGGTGAGAAGAGCCGATCTTGCTGGGCTGGCAAGATCGGCTCTTTGGTTTGTCGCCATCAGCCACCAGTGGGAAGCATCTTCGATACGCGAAGCGGCTGTGAATTCGCTAGTTGGGCAATGCCCCGAAAAGGATGCGTCCGTCCACTTCCACCCGCTCGACTTCGCCGAGGAAGCGGAGGTGCTCGACGTGCGCAAACGTTTCACTCTCGGCCATGAATCCCATCAGACGTTTGGGAAACAGCTCACCGGCCAAGCTTTGAACGGTTATAGGCCCAGACGCGGTGATGATTGCCCGCATCTGATCGAGGCGTTGTTCATGGTGTTCTGTGATCGAGGCCGCCCGTCCGACCAGATCGGAGATCGGGTCCCCGTGGGCCGGAAGCACCACCGAAACATCGGGCATAGCTAGCGTCTTGGCGAGGCTTGCCACGTAGTCGGCCAGCGGATCCGGGCCGGCGCCGATTCCGGCAATGTGCGGGGTAATGGTCGGCAACACGTGATCACCGCTGAACAGGACTCCGGTCGCAGGCTCGAACCAGCACAGGTGATCGGCGGTATGCCCCGGGGTGTGAACGGCCTGTAGCGTGCGGCTGCCCAACGTGAGATGCTCCCCATCGGAGATACGCCGGGTCGGTGTCGGGCTGCGGAACATGCGATGCGCGATGTTGCGCATCCACCATGCGCGCACCCGGCGACCGCCGGGACGTCGGTCGGAAGCTCCATGCCATGGCATTCGACCCCCGCGCGCCGCATGGTGCCGGTCACGCAATTCGTCATCAATGATTCCCTCAGTGTGATTGTCGGGGGTCCACCAGATCTGAAATGATTCGTGAGTCAGCACGTCGGCCCCGGCAACATCGGCGATTCTCGCCGCGTTGCCGAAATGATCTGGATGTGAGTGGGTGATCATGATCGTGTGCACGCGGCCCAGCGGTACGCCCACCGCCTTCAGTCCGGATCGGATGGCCGCCCACCCTGCTCTACCCGGTAGACCTGTATCGATGACGGCCGCTCCGTGCTCATCCTCGAGCACGTACATGTTGGTGTGCCCGAGTCCGGTGAAGTTGATCGGAAGCTGCACCCTGATGATGCCCGGAGCGATCTCCTTGACTTCGCGCGAGGCGGGAGCGGCCTCCTGCTTCATCAGTACGACTTCGGCAGTCCGAGTGAGTGCTGGGCGACGAAGTTGAGGATCATCTCCCGGCTGATGGGCGCGGTGCGCAGCAAGCGGACATTTCCCCACAGATCGGCGAGGCCGTATTCGGAGCTCAGCCCATTGCCACCGTGCGTTTGTATCGCCATGTCGAGTGCTTCCAGAGCCGCCTCGCCGATCGCGTACTTGGCCATGTTGGCGGCCTCAGCTGCATCGTGTCCGTTGTCGTACAGCCAGGCGGCCTTGTAGACCATCAGCCTGGCGAGTTCAACCTCCACTTTGGCCTTGGCAAGGGGATGCGCGATTCCCTGGTGGGATCCGATGGGGACGTCCCACACCTTCCGCTCCCGGGCGTATGCCGCCGCCTTGTCGAGGGCGTAGCGACCGAGGCCGGCACCGATCGCAGCACCGGTGATCCGCTCGGGATTGAGGCCCTCGAACACCTGCCTGAGCCCGTCGCCTTCCGTACCGACCAAGCGGTCGGCAGGAACCTCAGCGTTGTCGAAGAACAGCGTGTACTGGTTCTCGGGAGACACCATCTCCATGTCGATCTTCTGCATCGTTAGGCCGGGCGTGTCGACCGCGACCACGAACAGCGACAGCTGGGCCTTGCCGGTGGACTCGTCTGTTCCCGTTCTAGTCACGACGAGGATGTCATCCGCTTCATCGACTGCCGAGATGTAGTACTTCTGCCCGTTTAGCCGGTACACATCGCCATCGCGTTTGGCGGTGGTGGACAAACGATGCGAGTTCGAACCGGCGTCGGGTTCGGTGATGGCGAAAGCTATGCGCCGCTCTCCGGAGGCTATCCCCGGCAGCCAACTCTGCTTCTGGCGGTCGGTCCCGAACTTAGTGATGATCGAACCGGCAATCGCCGGTGAGACAATGAGGATCAGCAGCGGCAGGCCTTGAACGGCGAGTTCCTCGCACACGATCGAGAGTTCATAGATCCCCATCCCGCCGCCGCCGTATTCCTCGGGGATATTGACCCCTATGAACCCACCGGCGGAAAGCGCTTCCCACAGCTCTTCAACCTTTTCGCCGCGACGTCCGCGCTCGGCGTAGTACTCGTGGCCGAAGCCGCCGGCGATCTCAGCAATCGCCTGTCGCAGCATCGTTTGCTCTTGAGTCTCTAGGAAGTCCACGAAAACGCCTCCTCGTGTTTCGGCGAAGGGTAGACGGTCCGCCGACGGTCAAACCCGAGATAGAACTCGAGCCGTCCCGGCCATGCGGCGCCTCACCGTTGCCGCCGTTCGGCCGCCCAGTTCGCGAAAGACTCCAGAACTTCCGGGTTGGCCATCGCGTCTGCGCGTGCCGCCTTCTCAACAGAGACTCCGGCGAGGATGCGCTTCACCGGGACCTCCATTTTCTTGCCGTTCAAGGTGCGAGGAACGTCGGCTATCTGATGGATCTCGTCGGGAACGTGGCGGGGCGATAGCTCGGAGCGGATGGCCGACTCCAACCTCGCTCGAAGGTCGGAGGTCAAATCGTTGCCGGTCCTCATGACGACGAACAGCAACAAACTGTCTTCCCTGCCCAGTTGACCGGTATCGATGACGAGACTGTCCTCTATCTCGGTAAATCCGTCGATGACCCGATAGAACTCGCTGGTCCCGGTTCTGACGCCTCCCCGATTGAGAGTCGAGTCGGATCGCCCGTAGACCACGCACCTTCCGTCCGGGGTGATCTTGATCCAGTCGCCATGGCGCCAGACACCCGGGAACATTTCGAAGTAACTCGCTCGGTAGCGCTCTCCGACCGGATCATTCCAGAAGTAGACGGGCATCGACGGCATCGGCGCAGTCACCGCCAGCTCCCCCACCTCATCAACGACCGGCCGGCCATGAACGTCGAATGCCTCCACCGCGGCACCGAGATACCGGCACTGGATTTCACCGGCCCTGACCGGAAGCAAGGGGCACGAGCCGATGAAAGCCGCACACAAATCGGTGCCGCCGCTGACCGATCCGAGGAGCACGTCGTCATTCACCCGCGCGTAGACCCAAGCGAATCCCTCCGGCGACAGCGGGGCGCCGGTCGAGCCGACGCTTTGCAGCCCGGATAGGTCGTAGTTCTGCCCGGGGTGGAGGTCGGCCTTGAGGCATGCGTGGATGAAAGGAGCCGAAGTTCCGAAGTAGGTGACTTGCAGACGCTCGGCCATACCCCACAGAGCGTTGAGGTCCGGATAGCCGGGGCTGCCGTCGTACAGGACGATCGTGGATCCCACCTGGAGGCCGGAAACGAGATAGTTCCACATCATCCATCCGGTCGACGTGTACCAGAAGAAACGGTCGGACTCTCCGAGGTTCATTTGCAGACTCAGGTCCTTGAGGTGTTGAAGGAGAATCCCACCCTGTGAATGCACGATCGGCTTGGGCAGTCCGGTGGTACCGGACGAGTACAGCACCCATAGCGGGTGATCGAATGGGACTCGCTCGAAGCGCAGGGGTTCAGGATCGGATATCAGTGCTTCCCATCCGAGGGTGCCCGGCGGACGATCTACCCCGATACGGCTCAGGATCACGGTGGCCGCCAGAGAAGGCAGGCGCGCCCGGACCTGCTCAACAAGGTCGAGCCGGTCAAACTCTCTTCCTCCGAATCGGTAGCCGTCGACAGATACCAGGACCTTGGGTTCGATCTGGGAGAAACGGTGGGCGACTGCTCCGAGGCCGAACTCGGGCGAACAACTCGACCAGATAGCACCCAAACTGGCAGTGGCGAGAAATGCCACCAGAGTCTCTGGAATGTTGGGCATCAGGGCGGCGACCCGGTCGCCTTTGCCGACGCCGAGCCGCCGAAGTCCGGCAGCCGCGGCCGCCACACGATCGGCCAGTTCGGCGTATGTCAACGTCTCTACCGCGCCGCTCTCATCTGTGGCGATTACGGCCTTGTGATCGTCCCGTCTCGAAAGAGCACGTTCGGCGTAGTTGAGCCGGGCTCCCTCGAACCACCTGGCCCCGGGCATCGCGTCGCTGCTCAGAACCCGCTCGTAGGACGAGTCGATTCCGAAGTACTCCCACAGCGCCCCCCAAAAGGCCTCGAGATCGGCCACGGACCATTCCCACAGAGCCGCGTAGTCGTTGAAATCGAGTCCGCGGGCGCGGCGGAGCCAGGCTAGGAACTCAGTGAGGTTGGCAGCCGCGCGTCGTTCGTTCGAGGGTTCCCACAGGACGGTCCCTTCGGTGACTTCCGCGTGCATGGGCGGAGGCTAGTGAACAACGCCGGGAGATTTCTCCTCGTCGACCGGTTTAGGCATCGGATCGACGCGTAGGCTCGGCAGCGGCCGAGCAAACGGAGGTTCCCGGCATGCGACCCGTGTACGCGCTGTCTGGCGGTGTATCCAAATTCGCCAAAGCCAGACCCGACAAGACCTTTCAGGCAATAGTCAAAGAAGCCTACGACTACGCCATCGCCGACATCGGCATCGACTTCCCTACCTTCACGAGGGCGGTGGACGGTTCGGTGGCTTCTTACTTCTCGGACCACTTCTCCCGCCAACTGATGGCAGGCATCATGGCGCAGGACTACCTGGGACTCGTGCCCAAACCGTCGCATCGGGTGGAGGGCGGCGGCGCCACGGGCGGCCTCTGCTTCCAGGAGGCATGGAAGTCGATCGCCTCCGGACATATGGACGTCTGCGCGGCCTACGGCTTTGAGACCATGAGCCACGTTGAGACCTGGAAGGGCAACGAGTTCATCGCACTGGCGTCGGATGTGTCCTGGGACTACCCGGTCGGGGGGTTCTACTCGGGCTACTACGCCATGATGGTGACCCGCCACATGAAGGAATACGGCACGACCGTTGAGCAAATGGCGGCCGTCTCGGTCAAGAACCATCTCAACGCCTATCACAACCCGTACGCGCAGAAACGCAACCGCTACACCATCGACGACGTTCGCAACTCGCCGATGGTGGCCTGGCCGCTGACGCGGCTGGACATCTGCGTCATGTCCGATGGGGCGGCGGCCGTCATCTTCGCCTCCGAGGAAGGGGTCGAGAGACTGGAGGCAGCCGGAGCTGAGATCCCCCGGCCGCTGGTGCAGGTAACCGGTATCGGTCGCGGTACCGATGCCATGCGTATGTCGGACCGCCCGCACGTCGACTACGAGACGTTCATGCAGGATTACGCAACAGACCAGGAACGGGCTACCGAAGAAACCCGCGACCACTACCGGGCTCTGTGGGAACGCGGCACCCGCTATCCGGGGGTCCACTCTTTCCGGGCGGGCCGGACCGCCGGCAATATGGCCTACAAACATGCGGGGATCACAGATCCACTCGCCGAACTCGATTTCGTCGAACTCCACGACGCCTACACGTCGAGCGAACTCCAAACGTATGAAGACCTGGGTCTCTGCCGCTACGGCGAGGGAGGGGCGTTTGCCGCCTCCGGCAAGGCGTTCATGCCGGGAATCGACTACGGGCTCGACCTGACCTCCGATCCGGTGTGCCCGGTCAATCCGTCCGGAGGCCTGATCGCCTGCGGCCATCCGGTCGGAGCCACCGGATTGATGCAGGGCGTCTTCGCCATCTGGCAGCTCCAGAACACGATCGGCAAGCACTTCGGAGACGAAACGCTCCAAGTTGCCGACGCCCGCCGGGGTGCCATCCACTCGCATGCGGGAACAGGCACCTACGTCACCGTCAGCATTCTGGAAAGGGAGGGCAACCGATGAGTGACGCACGTCGAGAAGAGACGCTGGGCGGCTTTGTCGTCCATGGAGTCCCTTTCCCCGTCGAGACCGACCCGGACGCGCTGGCCTTCCTAAAGCGGATGACTCCGATCCAGATCGAACAGCAATACTCGATCACCTATCTGCATTCGTATGGACAGGACAGCCCCTGGTTCGCCGGCGCTTCCAACAAGAAGCTGCTGGCGTCGCGCGAACCCGACTCGGGATATACCTACGCCACTCCGCGCGGCCACGACATGTACACCGGACGGGAAACCGAGTGGATCGATGTAACCGACCGAAAAGCGACCGTGCACGCCTTCACGGTGTGCTATTTCGGGTCGGAGGAGTTCCTGCCGGATACGCCGTTCGTACTGGCGCTGATTGAGTATGAAGGCGTGAACACGTTGTTCCTCACGAGGTTGATCGGCCTGGATCACACGCAGGCGTCGCTCGAATGGATAGGAAGAGAAGTGCAGCCCCGGTTCCTGAGAAACAGCAAGCTGAAACCGACAGACGTCTACTTCGTGCCTGCCTGAGGGATCCGGCCGACGCCGGTTGATTCGGTGCTCCGGGCTCCGGGCTCGAGCATCTCGAATAGGCTCAACATCGACGGGAGCTGGGTTCACGATCGATCTCTCGGGCAGTCATGACGCTTGGCAACTCGGCAACTGAGCACTACGACTACGCCGTCGTTGGCATGGGCATCGGCGGGCTTGCACTCGGCGCCCTCCTGGCCAACGCGGGTAAACGCGTGATCATCTTTGAACAGCACTACCTGCCCGGCGGATACGGACACACTTTCGCCCAAGGAGGCTTCGCCTTCTGTGCCGAGCTGCACTATGTCTGGGACTGCGGTCCGGGCGAGCGAGTAACCAAGATGCTCGAGAAGCTCGGACTCGATAAAGAAGTCACGTTTCGCCGGCTCGACCCGGACGGCTTCGATCGAATCATTGGTCCGGGAGTCGACTACACAATCGGCAGCGGCTTCGATCGCGAACTCGAGCGACTCGGCGGTTTGTTCCCGGGTCACGAACCCGGGCTGCGCAAGTACTACGGAACCATCGACGCTATCCACCGGCAGATGTACGACCTGCCGATCGGCTTCTCTTGGCGCACCGTCCTCGCGCATCCGAGTCGTTACCCGCACCTTCTTCTCTACGCGACCTGGACGCTCGAGAGACTGTTCGACAAACTCGGCTTCCCCGCGGAGCTCCGCCTGATCCTTGCGGGTCAAAGCGCGATCTTCTTCATGCCGCCGCGCGACCTCTCCCTGCTGGTCCACGCCGGCGGCGTGGGCAGCTACAACCAGGGCGCCTACTATCCGTCACGAAGCTACAGGCACGTGATGCGGGCCCTGCTCAACAAGGTCAGGGAACAGCCCGGTTGCCGGTCGATGCTGTCGACGGAGATCACTGGGATCCACGTTGAGAACGGGAGAGCTCGATCGGTTACAACCATCCGAGGGGAGACGTTCAACGCCGACAACGTCCTTTTCGACGCCGATGCTCAGTTGAGTCTGGATCTGATCGGCCGCCGTAACTTCCCGAAGGCCTTCCTTCGAAAGCTCGACTACGACTACGGGCCCAGCGTGGTCAGCATCTATCTCGGTCTCCGTGACATCGACTTGCGGCGGCACGGCCTAGGCGAACAGAACATCTTTTGGCACCCCAAGGTCGATCTCAACGAGGTTTACGACGATCAGCTGGGAGACACCTTTCCGGATTATCCCTTCTTCTTCTGCAACTCCCCGACGCTCCGACCGCACGACGCGGTCCTGGCGCCCGAAGGCTGCAGCCAACTCATCATGGTGGCGCCGTGCACATACGACTCCTTCGCCGAGCTGCGATCGAAGAGCGAGGACGCCTACCAGACCGCCAAACAACAGTTCGCCGACCGGGTCATCGCGGTCGTCGAATCTGAGTTGGTGCCGGGCTTGTCGGGCCACATCGTCGAACAGGCCGTCGGGACTCCTCTGACGAACTACTTCTACGTCCGCGCTCCGAAAGGCAACTGCTACAGCTCGCCGTTGGATCCCCGGCACGTCAACCTGCGGAGGCTCAACTACAAGAGCCCATTCGCGAACCTGCACTTCGTTGGGGCCAGCAGCAGCCTGCCCGGCTTCGCGACGGTCATCCATTTCGCTTGCATGCTCTATGAGAAGCTAACCGGCGACCGCGTGTACTAGCCCGGATCGGGGGAGGAGGGTTCTTTCCTAGCATGACCCTCCGCGACGTGAAGGATCACATGAGGGAGAGCGCAGGAACCGGGTGGTTCGATAACTCGTTGCGTGCCCTGATCGCTTCGAACGTGGCGACGATG
>JAHEDJ010000096.1 GCA_024641325.1 bacterium
GGTCGATGAACTCGAGGATCTCATCTGTTGGTCCGGTGACCACCAGGCTCTCCACCCGCGGGTCGTTGTCGGCCAAATAGGCAGCAACCCGCTGCACCGACTCTTCAACTCCTCCTTCGAGGAGACGGGCCGCCACATCCGGGTGCTCGGCGAGATGGTTGATGGAGCGACGGACCTCCTGCAGGGCGTTCCGTACGGAAGGGCCACTAACCCCGAAGTATCCGCCCACATTGGCCGAGTAGCTGTCGAAGACACCGGGAGGGATCTCGTCGGTCCCGACGCAGGTCGAGTATCCCAGCAGGCGAAGCGGATCGGAAGCGGCGACTTCCGGGGCGGCCTCGGTGACGAGGAATCCTGCCCACACCACGCTCACGTCGGAGCCCGGAGAGTCTGCCAGTAGCTGCGCTTGGTCAACCGGGATCGCCGGGTAGAAATCGACGGATACGGTGGCGACCGTTCCGCCACCCAAACGGCCGAGCAGCTCTTGTGCAGACCCCACCCTGGGGTCGGAGTCGGCGAAAGGCCAGATCGTGTCCCCCCCGGATCCGAAGAGACCGATTTGAGACGACACGGTGCCGAGATCGGCCCTGCCGGCGCCGATCGGCATCTGGACCGTGGCGGTGAAGGTTCGGTCCAGCACCCCGGAATCGACGGTGAAGTCATCCACGAACGCTCCCGGGTTGAACATGCCGGCAACGTCGTATGTTGCTCGTGCAACCGCTTCCGCCCGCTCGCCCCTGTTCATGAGAAGGGGATGGACCACGAAGTTCGAGATTATGAACAGGCCCAGTCCGAGGGCGATGAGCATGACGGCTGCGTCGATCACGGTGCGCCACAGCGCCCGCCGGACCGAGCGACGGAGCGTCCGTTCGTCGACTTCGGCGGTACCCAACGCTTCCAGATCCACGGGTGCGACTCCGTCCAGTAGCGATCGACAGTCGGAACATTCGCCGAGATGATTCTCGAGCTGGTCGCGTACCGGCGGATCGAGGCGCTCATCGACGTACTCCTCGAGGAGTTCCTGGGCTTCTTCGTGATTCATGAGCTGGTCTCCGTGTAGTGGGCCCGAAATGACACCCTGGCCCGATGAATGAGTACTTTGACGGCGGCATTCGAACAGCCGAGGACATCGGCCACCTCGGCGTAGCTCAGCCCTGCCATGTCGGTCAGAAGGAGCGCGGTGCGCTGGCGTTCCGGGAGTTTCGATAGCGAGCGTTCGATGAGCATTCGTTCGGTAACGTCGGAGTCCCTGGTTGCCCCATCCTCGATCTCCTCAACCGGTACAGCGCGACGTCGCCGGGTGTCATCGATAAAGACGGACCGGGCGATCGAGAACAGCCACGATCGGGGATTCCCGCCCCGATAACCGCCCATGGACCTCGTGGCCTTGACGAAGGTGTCTTGCATCAGATCCTCCGCCCAAACCGGGTCCCGGCACAGCGATACCAGGAACGCGTACACGGCGTCCGAGTGAGCCCGGTAGAAGCTTTCGATTGGGTTGAGTTCGATTGGATTGACAGTAGCCACACGTTTCCTGGTCTCCTCTGGAAGGTTGGGTCTTCTCAGGGGAGACGAGACAGGAGGCCGGAAAGTTATGGTGGCTCGCCAGGATTTTCGGGCACAGGTGGAAGCCGCCCGGCTATTCGAGTCGGGCGAGGGTCAGATTGTGGGTTGCCAGGGCACGTCGACGAATGTGGCCTCTTCATCGCCGGGCCACGGGGGCATGGACACACAGACGAACTCGAGGTCCTCGTTACCGATGTTGCGGTACTGGAAGGCAGTGCCAACAGGGACATCGATGGAAGTGCCGGGCAACAGTGCCGCAGTCCGGGACTCCTGGTCGTCCCGACGCCAGATCTCGCCCTGTCCAGAAAGCACATGCCAGAAGTCGCTGACTGTGGCATGAACCGTGGCTCGGTTGATCTGCCCGGGCGGTACGGTGCTATGAATCATGTTGCCGGTGGGGCCGTCCATGATGAAACGGATGGCGGCTCCTGCAGGCGAGAATGCGTCGGGTTGGTCTGGCAGGATGGTGTTCCTTCATCGAGTCATTGTGTCACGAAAACTCCTCGGGGGACCGCTCACATTCGTTCGAGTGACGGCCAATCCCATCGCGTTCCCGGCGTCGCGGACCCGATTCAGAATGCTCTCTGAGGAATCTCCGGTCCCAGAAGTGCCGCCGGGAGACAGTTCGGTCCCCTCGTGCGAGCCCTACTCGGCCATTCTGAATGCGATCAAGAGGTGTTCCATTTGTCCTCTTGGCATCGGCATAGGATGAGGCTCGTTTGAGTTCGCCACGTCACGGCGGCGTTTGACTAGTTGGTGGATTCTCTTCAGCGTGGTCATGTCTGCGTCTCCGTTGTCTTCAGCGTCGTTTATATCTATACGGAGCCGGTGCCAGGTTTGGATGAACCGCACCACCATCATTCGGTGCAGGCTGACTGCGGGACGCTTCGAGACCTTTCGATGCCAGAGTTGGTGATAGCCATTCACGGCCTTCGAGGTATAGGGCCACCGGTGAGCGTTGGTTTGCAGCAGGGCAGCAAAGCGGAGGTTCATAGTTCCCCGGCGTTGGCATGGCCCGTGCAGCGCCATCCTCCGGGTTAGCCTCGCCGCACTTCCGAACCCGACCGGGTCTGATGCGGGCGAACGCGAGTCGCCGCGGCAGGACCTCTGCTAAGTCTCACGTTGGAGAGCGAGCAGTGTGGTCAATTCCCGCACGTTCTCCAGATGCTCCAGGTTGCCGACCAGGTCGATGACGCGGCCGACTACTGATTCGTCGATGGTTCTATTCGCCGCGCTGGCGAACTTCATTTCCAGGTCGGAGTGCGTCGCCGGGTCATCAGGGTCGCCGCGGGCGATCAATCGTCGATCGTGCAGGTTGCGACCGTCAGTCGTCTTGAAAGCCACGTCGCAGCCACCTTCGGGAAGTTCCGGGTCCAGCCACACCTGGATGTGATCGGCTGCATAGTCGGAGATCCGTCCGTCGGTGAGCCGGTCCGGGGAGAGTTGTCCGAGCCAGCACACCCCGTCGGCAAGAGTGACTGCAGTTACCCACCGGGCGGAGAGGGTTGCATGGAAGGTGTCCTCCCACGTCATGTCGGCGTTCATTTCGTAGCTCGCCGGCGGGAGGCCCACACGAATTGAGGAAACCCCATCTGGTGCTTCGGCTCGCAGCTTCAGAACGGATGCCACCACCGATTGAAGAGCGGCCGCCACCGGCCACAATCGTGTCGAGATTTCCAACAATCGCCACACCTCGCCCATATTCTCTGTCAGCGCCGTCGGATCCCCGCCGTCCGAGAACGTGTTGAGCAAGCCGCCATCTTCGGCGGTGAGGATCTCGCGGCTCCCACTGAATCCGTGTGCAGCAAGGTCTGCGGCAAGCAAGCCGGACAGGGCGGCGCGCGCCTGGTGGAACTTAATGGTGGGCGTCCCGAATGAGGCAAATGTGCCACCGGCCTGGCTGCCGGCGATGCCGAGAGCGCTGGCGGTTTCGTCTGGGCTCAAGCCCGCGATTCGTGTTGCCGCTGCGGCACCGCCTAGTGGTCCCGCCACGCCGGGCGTGTGCCACCCTCTCCTTCGAAACTCTTCGTAACGGAGTGCATAACCAAGCCTGACCGTGGTCTCGAGGCCTGCTACGAGACCAGATAGGAACGTGGCCCCATCAACCTGCAATCGCTCAGCCGTTGCCAGTGCTGGCGGTACTACGACCGGCGTGACATGGCAGAGGGTTGGCCGGTGCACGTCGCACAAAGACCTCGCGGTAATGAGGTACCCATTGATTGCTGCTGCTGCGGCAGCCGAGGCCGACGGCCCGCCGATGATTGTGGAGGTGCCTGTACCCATTGCGTTGCGAATAGTGGCGTCGACGGTGGACGCTTCGGGAGATGTGATCCCAGCCAAGGCACTGGCAAGGGAATCGAGAAGCAGGTGTTTAGCGCGCTTCGACACCTGTTCAGTAATCGACTGCGCGTCGACGGTCGTGATCCAGAGGGCCAGCTCTTCAGTCAGGAATTCGTTGGCCCTTTCACCGGGGGCTGATCGGCGCTGCGTGGGTCCTCCCGGGCAGAAACAGAACGTCCAATGTCCTTGGTTGACAGCAACAAATATTGCTCTATCGTACCAGGATCGGACAGAGAAGGGCGCATGAGCCGA
>JAHEDJ010000055.1:0-1640 GCA_024641325.1 bacterium
CAATTGCCAATCGCCTACTGGCCTACTGCCTCTGATCCCACCACCAGGCAAGGCCGGTGAGGCCCGGGCCGGAATGCATCACCATCACCGTGCCGAAATGCCCGATGAACTCGGTGGCGGGAGTCACTTCGGATCGGATCGTTGCCAGCAACCGGGTGGCTGTGTCCTCGCCCAAGGCATGGAGGCCGGCGATGTGGAGACGAGCCTTTCCCGGATTCGAGTTGCGCCAGATCTCCAGGAGTCGCTCGCCGGCGCCCTCGAGGCTCAGCGCCGGCCGGAGTGTGTGCACTCTCCCGTGACGGACCTCGACGATCGGTTTGACCCCCACCATGTCACCTGCCCTGGCAGCCAGATAGGGAACGTGTCCTCCGCGGGCCAGCCAGCTCAGATCATCGAGGCGGGCCACCAACCGGACCCCGCCCCCGACATAGGCAACCTCCGCCGCCACTTCGTCGAGCGTCCCTCCTTCTCTGGCTGCTCGGGCCGCAGCCAGGACCACCAGCCCCTGCGCGCCGGCGGCCGTGCGCGAATCATGCACCTGCACAGGAAGACCGGACAGACGGGCCGCGGTGTGGGCTGCGTCGAACGTGCTGGAGGCAAGTTCCCGCGCCACAGTGATGATGACGGTGCCGTCGTCGGACCCGTGCTCTTCGAGGGCCTCCACGAAGTCGCCCGGTGACGGGCCGGACGTGGTGAAACCTTCTTCGATACGCGAGACGACCTCTTCGAGGCTCAGTTGACCATCGATGTACGGCTCGCCACCCAGAGTCAAGCGTTCGGGCACCACAATGATCCCCAACTCGTCGGCCAGGGAGAGGGGAAGCGTTGCGACGCTATCGGTGATAACGGTGACGCTCATTGGTCCTTCCCCGGCCGTCGGCGGCTCCAATGGATGGACGGCAGTGTGTCCTGGTCGAAGATGAGCCTCAGCAGGAGGGTCTCCGACCGCCGGAGACCCGACGGAGGTTTATTGCCGGTCAACCGTTTCAGCAGCATCGGCGTAACCACGGCGGCCGCGGCAATCGCGCCGTCTCGTCCCCGGGTCGCCTTGAGAGCCGGTACGAGGCCGAGATAGGCGAGGAAAGCACCAACGGACGTCAGTCGAACGGCCCGCCCGCCGGCGATTCCGGCGAGCAGCAAGAGGCTGCCTTGCCATCCATTGACGAGCATTGAACCCATTGCGGGCGATATCCCCCGTCCACCTGCGCCTCGCAAGAACACCGACCAATTGTGACCGACTACGGCAGCACCCCCGGCGACCGCGGCCAGCGCCGGGCGGTTCCTTCCTGCGAGGAGCGGGCCTACCGTTCCCTTGGCAACATCGAGGATTCCACCCGCCAGAAGCGGCTTGAGGCCGGCCTCGTAGAACAACCCGGTGCCTGAAACGGTGCCTGTGCCGACCCGGCGAAGGTCGATTCCCTTGGTTGCGTGGGCAATCAGGTTGGCGAAAGGAACTGCGCCTGCCAGATATCCGGCCGTGACGACGATCGCGGGCGCGAGTTCCTGCCGGTTTGGCATGTTCTCAGCCTATCCACCGTGCCCGTCGCTTGAAGCGACTCTGCGGGACGGCGGTCAAACGAGCAGGACGATCCCGATCACCAGGGCCGCCAGACCCCAGATCGTGAAGAAGATGACAGTCC
>JAHEDJ010000055.1:1740-15254 GCA_024641325.1 bacterium
CAAGGAACTTACCTGATTTCGGTATGCCCTTGAGCCATATGTTGCAGCCCGTTGGCCGGAAGACCAATTGGGTGGAGTTCAAACGGCGGCGGCGACGATCTCGCTGGCTATCGGCAGTGAAAGTTGGAACGCGCTGCATCCGTCCGCATATGAGTAGGTCAAGTCGCCTCCCATTACTTTGGCCAGTTTTCGGGCTACGTTTAGCCCCAGACCTACCGAGCCGGGCTGACCACCCTGCTCGTGGGCGGTGTGGTAGGCGTCGAAGATGAGCGAACGCTGGTCTTCCGGGATTCCATCGCCGTCGTCGATCACGTGGGTGCGGATCGAGTCTCCTGCGCGCTCGACGCGCACGATCACATTGGGGCCTCCATAACGGAAGGCGTTTGTAATGAGGTTCCTCACGATCTGACGTACTCGACCTGGGTCGGCGAGCACTCGTTCGGTGTCTCCGACGACGGTCACTCTCGAGACGAGCTTCGCCGACTGCCCGGCCAGAACGGCTTGCACTTGTTCGACCATCGACGTGTCTACCACGGTCGCTGCCAGTGTGCCGATATCGGCCCGAGCGAATGCCAGCAGGTCTTCCACGATCCACGCCACTTCCTGTGCCTCGCGTCCAATCAGTCCTAACAGTTCCTCGCGCTCCTCGCCGGCTAGGTCGCCGTATCCGGACAAGAGGACTTCAGTGAAACCCAGTACGGAGGTGAGCGGGGTGCGCAGTTCGTGGCTGACCGATGCGATGAACTCATCTTTCGAGCGGATGAGCTGTTCGAGCCGAGCGCGAGCGCCTCGCCTCTCCAGAAAAGAAGAGATCATCTGCGCGGCGGTGCGAAGAACCTGGATGTCCTGTTCGGGCCATTCTCGCGGTGAGTGATAGTCGGCGAAACCCACCGATCCGTACCATTCGCCGAACACGTGGAGCGGCAGCATCAGTTCCGACTGGAGCCCGTCGACTTCGTATAGCTCGAGTTCATCCCCGGACAGGTCGGTGATCTGAATGATCGACGCCTCGCCGCGCGACAACCGGTCGAAGCTCGTCGGCGTATTGGTGTGCGGTCCACCGTACCAACCCTCATGGGGGACATTTCGCGCTGGATCCGATGTTTCGGCATCGGTGACGATACGGGCTGAGAAGCCCTCATCTGGGTCGTCAAAGTTCTCCTCGAGCCACACATAGTCGACGCCGGTGCCCTTGATGAGATGCACAAACGCCCGGTCGAGAGCGTCGGGGTCATCCGTCAGGAGTTCCTGCGAACAGTGTGCCAGTGACTCCTCATAGCGTGCGCGCACATCGAGCGAATCGACGGCCGACTCGAGGCGAGCTTTGCTTTCCTCTCGCTCCCAGTAGGCCCCGATGAGTTCCGCCGCCGTCTGCAGGAACTCGATATCGCTCGAGGTCCACCGTCTCTCGATCTGATAGTCGATGAATGAAATGCTTCCCCGCCACTCACCGTTGGCGTTTATCGGGATGGAGAGTTCGGAAAGGACACCGTCGGCCTCATAGATTCTTCGCTCCTCACCGTCGAGCTGGGAGGTGACGATCATCGATGGTCTTCCTCTGGAAAGATCCTCGAATGCGGTAGGAATCTCGGAGTAGGCACCGCTCCACAACTGATCCGCCTGATTGGCATCCTGGACAGATCGATCCGCCACGCGGTGGGTGATACGCGTGCAGAGACCCCGTTCCGTATCTTCGAAATTCTCATCTACGAACACAAAGTCGGAGCGGGTGGCGGCGATGAGTTCTTCGAGTGCGGTCATCACCGGGTCCTCCATATCTGAGAGGAGGGCGCGCGCCGACCGCGCCAGAGCATGCTCGAGATTGAACCTGTGGTCGAGTCGCGCAAACGCACGCTCGAGGTCTTGACGGTTCTGATTGCGTTCCCAGAAGACACCAATCATTTCGGCGGCAGAACGGAGGAGGTCGACGTCTGCTTGCCGCTGGACGAGGTCGATCTCGAGGTCGCTGAATCCGATCAGGCCGACCCAGGTTCCGCCTATTTGGATTGGTATGTCGAGCTCCGACTCAACCCCGGACTCTGCGTATAGATCATGTTCGTCCCCTTCGAGGTCGTCGACGGTGAACGCGAACGGCTCGCCTCGGGAGAGATGCTCGAAGGCTGACGGCATCTTCGACCATGGGACCAGCGCCCAATGCTCATCGGGGTCCGGCTCGGTCTCCGGTCGAAGCGCCTCGGCCACGAGTGTTGAGCACAGGCCCAACTCCTGATGCTCCACGTTCCGTTCTACGAACACCGAAAGAGCGGATGTTCCGTCCAGAAGGATCTCAAGCGCCCGCTGAAGGGCCGAATCGTCGTCTGCCTGCAGTAGGGCGCGTGAGCAGGCCGACACCGACTGCTCGTATAGATACCGTCGGGTTAGGGTGCGTCGGACTTCTGCCAGGGCTTTTCCGGCGTGCCCGAAGATGCTGATCAACGTGATCACGAATACCGATGCCATGACGGCGGCTGTTCCCGCTGCTTCGGTGCCATGCGTGGTGGTCCACCATCCAATGGTTGGCCCGATGAGGAGGAAGGACATCCACGCGATCTGGTATCCGACCAGGGGCATTGCACGGTGCCAGGGCAGCAATAGGAAGGTGGTTGAGAGCAGGTAGGCATACGGCATGGCCACGACCGCTCCCGGAGGCCTCAGTTCCAGGATTGCCACGCTCATCAACGTGGTGTCGACCACCACCGCCGACGCCGTCGACGTGAGAACCCCCCGTCTTCTCAGCGCAACGTCGATCAACAGCAGTCCGCCGAGCACCGCCACGGGAAGCGCACCGGTCCAATCCAGCAGGAGGCCCAGAATGAGGCCGAGACCGAGTGCGACGGCTCCGATCGGAGCGCGAACCGCCAGCCACCGATCGCGCACGGTTGGCAGCCCCACGATGTCGTTCAGGTCGAGGCTGCGCGATGCCGCTTTGGCTTCCAATGGGCTCGATTGAGACCCGGGTCTGTTGGGGCTCTTCATTCTGACGTCTCTCTTGGCTTGCCCGAGAGGCGCTCGTACAGCGACGAGCGCGATCTTCGAGGCTCTCAACTGGTATCGGAGCTCAAGAGCAAGGTCTTGATCCTCATTCCATCCGAATGCCAAATAGCCGTAGAGCGATCGTTGGGCATTCGGATGGCGGCTAGGCCCGTTCGGGTGCCGCGAGAGGGATCCAGATCAGGGTGTCGCCCTTCGCCAGATTCGAGATGGTTCTCTTATCTGTTCCGGTGGTGACCACACTGAGGCGCCCGTTTCTCACCGCGAACGCAGGGCGGATCATTGCTTGATCGACGTCCAGGTCGTCGATGGTGAATGTCTCTGAGAGTTGCGTACGCCGGAGGGTTGTACCCCTCTCGAGTTCGTGACGCAACGTTTCGTAGTCGAGGTCGTCCGCGAAGAGTGTTCGGCCAATCTGATGACTCATCTCAATGCCGGGGGGCTGGGGGCCTTCCGATAGCTGATAAGTCTCGGATCCTCCGAAGACATCGGCAAAGCGTTGACAGGCGAGTGTGTTGACTTCGTCGTTCGGCGTCACTGCCAGTAGTCGTCCGATGCCGGTCAGCTCCAGTTCGAGGTCGACGTCCTCATTGAGGATGTTCCCGTAGAACGTACGGTACCCATCCATCCGGAGCCGGTACTCGTCCGAGCGGTTCGTGGTAGCCACGACCACTGCGATTCCCGACTGGTGGAGGGTCTTGGCGATGGCCTGTTCCACCGGGCCCGCTCCGACGATGAGCACACCCTGCTGGTTGCTCTCCGCCAGACCGAGCCGCCTGGCGAGCGGGCCTGCTCCCAAACCGTAGATGATCACCGTCGCCATGATCACCGCGAAGGTCAACGGGACCAGGCTTTCGGCCCCCTCATAGCCTGCGCTCTCGAGTTCCAGCGCGAACACCGAGGCGACGGATGCCGCCACGATCCCGCGCGGTGCGACGCCGGCCAGAAGCCGTCTGGCCGGCTGCGACAGCCCCGACCGCCATGTCGAAGCGGCAACAGCGAGCGGGCGGGCGACGAGCACCAGAGCGGCAACCAACCCGATCAATCCGAAACCGATAGTCGAGAGCTCATCGCGCGTGAGTCGAGCTGTGAGAACTATGAACAGGACTCCGATCAGGAGGACGCGCACGACCTCCGAGAAACGGATGATCTGCTCGGTCTTGATGGGGCGATGGTTGGCGAGGATGAGGCCCAGCACGGTCGTCGCAAGGAGGCCCGATTCGTGTGCGAACGCGTTGGAGACGGTGAAGGCAAGAAGGGCGGCGGCGATCCCGAAGAGGGAAAGCAGATGCTCGGGCACCCAGTGCCGTCTCAGCGGAACGATGGCCAGGACGGCCACCGCGGCTCCGCCGGCTACTCCCGCGACGACAAATGCGAGGACTTCGAGGGAAATAGACAGCGGGGACTCGCCGGCGAGGCCGATCAGGACGACGTCGAAGGTGAGGACTGCCACCATGGCCCCGATCCCGTCGATGAAGATGCTCTCCCATTTGAGAATCGAGGCGACAGATCTACTGGGCCGGACGGTTCGGAGTATCGGCCCGACCACGGTAGGTCCGGAGACGACGAGGATCGAACCCAGCAAGAAGGATGCCCCGAGGCTCAGATCGGTGAAGACGGCCGCGGCCGCGGTGCCGACAATCCAGGTGATGACGACCCCGACGGTCACGAGCAGCCAGATGACTCGCTGCTGCCCCTCGATCTCGCGCAACCTGAGGCTCAACCCGCCTTCGAACAGGATGATGCCGACTGCCAGCGAAACGGCCGGGGTCAGGACCCCTCCGAAGAGGGCGTCCGGGTCAACGAGACCGAAGCCCGGGCCGACCACGAGGCCGATGGCCATCAGAAACAGGATGGAGGGTATGCGCAATCGGCCGGCTAGCCACGTGGCCCCGACGGCGACGATTACCAGTAAAGCGATCTGAACTGCAGGATCTTCCATTGGGGCTCCCCGGCCGGTAGAAGTGCAAGATACCTCGCGTTGAGGACAAATGAATCCCGGCAGTATCCTTAGGTCGGAAAGCTCTCGCAATGCGCCTCGCAAGCGGCGCAGTTTCACTATCTTGGCTTGCACGCCGATTTCGGCGTTTGAGGGAGGGACTCATGCAGCGATATCCACTAGCGAGTCGCAGCTTTGGCACGGCGGTTCGATCATGAGCAAACCGGCGATTCTCGCGGTAGACGACGATCCGCAGGTGCTGGCCGCCGTCTCCCGCGATCTGAGGCAGCATTACGGCGAGCACTATCGGGTTCTGCGCGCAGCATCTGGAGCTGAAGGCCTCGCAACCCTGAACGAACTACAGAGCCGCGGGGATGTGGTCGCCTCGTTCGTGGTGGACCAGCGTATGCCTGAGATGAGCGGCACCGAGTTTCTCAAGCAGGCAATAGAACTGTTCCCGGACGCCAAGAAAGTCCTGCTCACCGCCTATGCGGATACCGAAGCCGCCATTTCCGCTATCAACGAGGTCGGCCTCGATCACTATCTGATGAAGCCGTGGGACCCTCCTGAGGAGCACCTCTATCCGGTCCTGGATGATTTGCTGGAGGACTGGCAAGCCGACGCGCCCACTCCGTACGACGGAATCCGCGTCATCGGCGTTCGCTGGTCACCAGACAGCTACGACGTCAAGGATTTCCTTTCCCGCAACCAGGTGCCCTACCGGTTCCTCGATATCGAAATTGATCCAGATGCCCGGGGGATCGTCGCCGCAAGCGATACGCCGCCGCAGCTCCCGCTGGTGGTGTTTCCCGACGGTGAGCGTCTGGAACGCCCCGACCATCGTCTCCTGGCCGACCGTGCAGGGCTGCAAACGGAAGCGTCCACCTCTCACTACGACCTGGTCATTGTCGGCGCCGGACCGGCCGGTCTCGGCGCGGCGGTTTATGGAGCGTCAGAAGGGCTCCGCACCGCGTTGATCGAACGACACGCCACCGGCGGCCAGGCCGGTACCTCGTCGCGGATCGAGAATTACCTCGGGTTCCCAAAGGGAATCAGTGGCGCAGACCTGGCCAGGCGGGCAACCGCCCAGGCGAAACGGCTCGGCGCAGAGATCCTCACTGCGGTCGAAGCCACCTCGGTTCGAGTTGAGGATCCAACGAAGATCCTTACTCTGAACGACGGAACCGAGCTCAGTTGCCGCGCCCTCCTGATCGCCACCGGCATGACGATTCGCAAACTCGAGGTCCCTGGCGCCGAGCCCCTCGTCGGCGCAGGAATCTGGTACGGCGCGGCGGTCGCCGAGGCAGTCACGTATCGCGGTGAGGACGTGTTCGTTGTCGGTGGAGCCAACTCGGCCGGGCAGGCGGCCATGATGCTGTCGAAGTACGCCGGAACGGTCACGGTCATCGTGCGCGGAGACTCACTCGAGGCCCAGATGTCTCAGTATCTGATCGACCAGATCGCGGCTACGCCGAACATCCGGGTGCTGCTCAACACCCAGATAGCCAACGTGAGCGGTGAAGGTCGTCTCCAGCAGATCACCCTCCGCAACCGCCTGGACGGCACCGAGCAGACGCTGGATGCTTCCGGGTTGTTCATCTTCATCGGTGCCGTTCCCCATTCGGGCTTCGTCGAAGGAGTCGTCGAACGGGACAAACGAGGGTTCATCCTCACCGGAACCGATCTCATGGTCGACGGTGCCCGGCATCCGGCCTGGCCGCTGGATCGCGACCCGTATCTGCTCGAGACGAGCGTTCCCGGCATCTTTGCTGCAGGCGACGTCCGGGCCAACGTGATTCGTCGTGTCGCCTCCGCGGTTGGCCAGGGCGCCATCGGAGTCAGCTTCATTCATAAGTACCTAGAGACGGCATGAGTACAGTCGAACAGCTGCGGGAGGTTCCGCTCTTCTCCGAGTTGCCGGACGAAGATCTCGAACGTCTCTGCGTGGGTACGGAAGAGGTGTCGCTGGCGGCCGGGGAACTGTTGTTTTCTGAAGGCGACCCGGGCGACCGCGCCTATGTGGTGCTCGGCGGTCAGATCGAGATCGTCAAAGCCACCGTCGGCGGCGAGGTGCTGCTGGCCGTTCAGTCCGAGGGAGTGGTCGGAGAGATGGCCTTGCTCGAAGACGCGCCCCGCAATGCCAGTGTGCGGGCGCGCTCCGACACCAAGTTGATGGCGATCCCCAAAGACCGCCTCGACGAGCTGCTCGAGTCGAGCCCTTCGGCTTCACGGGCATTCTTCGAAGTAATGCTCCGACGATGGCGAGCCACACAGTCCAGCCTTCAGCAGTCGGAGAGGATGGCCCAACTCGGGACGCTCACGGCCGGCCTGGCCCATGAACTCAACAACCCGGCGGCCGCCGTCAATAGCAGCGCCGGTCGGATGGCAGAAGCGATGGTCCGGTACGGCAATGCTCGCGCCGCGGTGGCCTCCAGTCTCGACGCCGGCGGATTGGCCGTGGTCGATGATCTCCTCGAGAGCCTGTACGCGAGCCGGGGGAGCGGACCGCAGATGTCGACGCTCGATCAGGCAGATCTCGAGGACGAGATCGAGTCGTGGCTCGCCGACCATGAAGTCGACCGGAGCTGGGAGCTGGCCACGGGCCTCGCCGACGCCGGTCTGAGCGTAGAGCAGCTGTCAAACATCGCGGGCAGGGTGGATGATCGGGCGCTTCCGGCAGTTGTGGATTTGATCGGCGCCGCGCAGGAAGAGTTGTCGCTCGTTCACCAGATCGAGGAGGGAACTCGCCGGATGTCGGCGATCGTGAAGGCGCTCAAGTCGTATGCGTATCTCGATCAGGCACCGGTGCAGAACGTGGACGTCACCGAGGGCCTCAACGACACGCTCATGCTGCTCGAACACAAGACGAAGGGCATCGAGGTCCTACGCGAGTATTCGGACGATCTGCCGGTGATCGAAGCCCTGGGCGGCGAACTCAACCAGGTCTGGACGAACTTGATCGACAACGCGGTGTATGCGATCGGTGAGAGCGAGCAGCCGGGTGGCCGTCTCACCGTCCGGGCGAGGCCAACCGACTCGGGCGTCGTCGTGGAGGTTGAGGACAACGGACCTGGCATACCCGAGGAGATCCAGAAACGAATATTCGACTCGTTTTTCACAACCAAGCCTCCCGGGTCCGGTACAGGACTGGGCCTCGACATCAGCCGCAATATCGTGCTCCAGAAACACAGCGGCAACCTCACGGTGGACTCAGAGCCCGGGCGGACGACCTTTCGGGTTGAGCTACCTCTCCGCCTCCCGGGCGGCAGCAAGTAGAACCGGCTTTGAGTTTCCCCTCCCGCTGTGGCGGGAGGGGTGGCCGCCTGCCGACCACGTCGGCAGGTTGCTGTTGCTTGCCGGCGGGGAGGGCGACCTCGCCTTCGGACCTATGGATTCGTACGATCCGGCAGACCAGAAACCCCTCGCCTTCTGCTAGAGGATGAATCGGCTCCCCGCTGCACGAAACACGCCAACGCTGTAGTTTCTCCCTGGTAGTGGGAGGCATATCTCATTCATAACTGGAGAATCGTGCTGGGCTCGAAATGATTGAAGAGAACCAAAGTGAGCTGATGTGGTGAACACCCGGACGGGTGTGTTCGACCCTTACGTGACTCGCGTGGCATCCGATTGGGATGAGACTGCTGCGGGTGAGCGATGGCAGTCGATCGACGGCTCTCTCGTCTTCGTTGATATCTCGGGTTTCACGAACCTCTCAGAGAAACTCGCCCGTCGGGGTCGTATTGGAGCGGAAGAGTTGACCTCGGTGCTGAGCCGCGTATTCGGCAACATGCTCGACGTTGCGTATTCGTGTGGGGGCAGCCTTCTCAAGTTCGGTGGAGACGCGTTGCTGCTCATGTTCGACAGCCCTGAACACGTCATGAGCGCGGTGGGGGCGGCGGTCGAGATGAGGACCGCGCTGCGTGAGTCGGCCAAGATCCCGACCTCTGTGGGGAAGATACCGCTGCGCATGTCGGTAGGAGTGCATACCGGACCGATCGACTTTTTCCTGGTCGGCGGCTCCCATCGGGAGTTGATCATCACCGGACCAACCGCCTCGGTGACTACCGATATGGAGGGCACCGCGGACGCCGGCGAGATCGTCGTGTCGTCGGCGATCAAGGACGCTGTTCCTGCCGACTACACGGGCGCCGCCAAAGGGAACGGCTGGATCCTGAGGAAGCGGTCGGTTCCACTGTGGAAGTGTGGCCCCATTGTCCGTCATCCGATCTCCGACGAGGAGATGGAAAGGTTTGTTCCACTTGGGTTGAGGGCGAATCTGCGTTCCGGGCTACGCGAGTCGGAGCACCGCATCGCCACTGTGGGGTTCCTCAAGTACAAAGGGATAGACGCCATGATGGAGTCGGGCGGTCCCTCGCAAGTGGCGGAAGCCCTCGACGAACTCGTGCAGATCGTTCAACGGGAATCCGACGCAGAAGGCGTCACTTTCCTGGCCACCGATATCGACGCGGACGGGGGAAAGATCATCCTGGTCGCGGGTGTGCCTCGTTCGCAGGAGGACGACGAGGGGCGGGTGCTGCGCACGGCCCGCCGGATCCTGGATGCCCGGCCGCAGTTGGCGATCCGCCTGGGCGTCAACCGGGGTCATGTCTTCTCAGGCGATGTCGGTACCGCCTTGCGCAGCACGTACACGATCATGGGCGATACGGTGAACCTGGCCGCCCGGCTGATGGCGGCCGCCAATCCCGGTTCGCTCTATGCGTCTCCGGGGGTGATCGACCGCTCGACCACCATGTTCCGGACTGAGGCCCTCGAGCCTTTCTATGTGAAGGGCAAGGAGAAGCCGGTCCAGGCCTTCGAGTTGTTCGAAGAGACCGGCACCCGTCCCCCCGACTTCAGCAATGAACTGCCGTTCCTGGGACGCGAGCCGCAGATGAGGGTCCTGCGCGAGGCGATGGCCGCCGTGGAGGAAGGGTCCGACGGCCGTTCGATCACGATCACCGGTGATACCGGAATCGGCAAGACCCGGCTGTTGCAGGAGTTGCACTCCCTGACGGGTGGCGCGCACTGGTTTGAGGTCAGAGGTGAGCCGCAGGGAAAGGACAATACGTATTTCGCCTTCAGCGATCCCCTCCGAAGGCTCCTGGGCATCGAGCCAGGGTCTCAGGCAGAGATGGCCGCCGCACTCGACGAGGCGGTGTTGAGCGAGGCTCCGGGATTGTCCCCGTTTGCCCCGTTGCTGGCAGATGTCGCCCAGATAGACATGGATGACACCCCGGAGACTGCCGACATCGCCCCTCGTTTCCGACCGGACCGGACGGTCGACGCACTGGCAGAGCTGCTCGAGGAGATCTTCGACGGTCCAACCGTGCTGGCCTTCGACGATGCCCACTGGCTGGATGAAGGTTCGTCGTCCGTTGTGAGGAAAATCTCTGCCGCAGCACAAGACCGGCCGTGGTTGCTGGTCGCGGCCGCCAGAGCCGAAGGAGAGGGTTTCGAGCCTATCGGTTCAGAGATGCAGCTGTCGCCGCTCGAGAGGGATGATTCACGGGTGATCGTTGTGGAGAGCACACGAAGTGCTCCGATTCGCCCTGCCGAAGTGGACAACGTGGTGACCCGGGCAGGCGGCAATCCTCTGTTCTTGTCTGAGATCATCAAGGCGATCCGCGAGACAGGCCAGGCCTCGGATCTCCCTGACTCACTCGACTCGGTGGTGTCCTCACAGATCGACCAACTCCCGCCGCTGACGAAACAGGTGATGCGCTATTCGTCGGTGCTCGGTCTCAGTTTTCGTCGCGTCGTACTCGGTGAGCTGTTGGCCCCGGAGGGCTTGGAGCTAGATCAGGCGACCCGCCGCGATCTTGCCCGTTACATCGAACCGGCCGGAAACGATCGGTTGAGGTTCCTCCATGCGGCAGTCCATGACATTGCATACCAGGGCCTCTCCTATCAGCGTCGCCGTCAGCTGCACGCCAGGGCGGGGGAGGTGATCGAGCGCCTGGCCGGGCAGGATCCCGAGTCGGTCGCAGAGTTCCTCGCCACACACTTTTCAGAGGGTGGAGAACACAAGAAGGCCTGGCGCTACGCGGTCATCGCCGGTGATCGATCCAGGAGCGGCTATGCCAATACCGAAGCTGCGATCCAGTACCGCGTGGCTTGCGATGCGGCGCGACGACTCGACGAAATTGACCCCGTCGAGTTTGCCCGCGTCTACGAATCGTTGGGCGATGTTTGCGAGATGGCGGGCCTCTTCGACGAGGCCGACAGTGCATACGCGAATGCTCGCAAGCTCCTCTCCGGTGATCCACAGGCTCAGGGACGTTTGATGTCCAAGCAGGGCCTCATTCGGGAGAAGGCAGGGAAGTTACCGGTGGCCCTCTCTTGGTTCCGCCGCGGGCTCAAGGCAGCCGACGACAGCCCCGGTGACGCTCAGGCGGAGCTTTCGGTTGCCTACGGAGGAATACGTTTCCGGCAGGGAAAATTCCATCACTCGATCGAGTGGTGCCAACGGGTGCTGGCCGACCAGGGAGCTACCGATGCGCAGAGGGCCCACGCACTCCACCTACTGGTGACGGCTTATGCACACATCGGCTCACCGAAAGCCGTCGAGGCGGGTGAGCAGGCGATCGAGATCTACGAGCAAATCGGAGATCTCGTTGGCCTCGGCAACGTGCTCAACAACCTCGGCGTGAACGCCTTCTACCGGGGCAACTGGGACGAGTCGACCGACTACCACACTCGAGCCGGTGACGCCAGGCGCCAGGCGGGACATGTCGTTGGCGCGGCCGCCTCTGTGAACAACCTCGCTGAGATCTATTGCGACCAGGGCAAGCTGGCTGAGGCCGAGCAGAGTTTCCGGGAGGCGCTGTATGTCTTTGAGAGCAGCGAGTTCCCCGTGGGCGTCGCCCTGGCGTCGGCGAATCTCGGCCTCACGCTCACCCGGTTGGGCAAGCTCGCCGAAGCATGGACATACCTCCAGAGCGGTCGAAGCATGTTCGAAGAGATGGGGGCCCAGGCGTTCATCCACGAAACCGACGTGAAGATCGCCGAATTCCATCTCATGTCACGGCGGTGGGACCAGGCAAAGGCACTGGCCGAATCCGCGCTCTCGTCGATGGAACTCGACGAGTCGACGTTGAGAGCGCGCACCGGGCTACACCGCATGCTCGGGTACTGCGCAGTTTCGGCCGGTCTGCGCGAAGAAGCAGAAGCCGAGTTCGCCATGAGCCTTGACCTCGCCGAAGAGGCTTCCGCGATGTTCGAGCAGGCGAGCACCTATCAGGCCATGGCCAGAACGCTCCGCGGCCACGAGAAGGCCGCCGAGTGGAACGAACACCAGGCCGAGGTCTTTGCGCGGCTCGGGGTGGTCGCCACCCTCGTGATCCCGCTCGCCTGACGGCGAGCGGGATCATTAAGCGGGGGCTACTTCAGCTTGATCGGTGCCGGGTATTCGTATGGACTCGTACCGACGGTGAAGTACAGGATGTACGAGCCCGCGGTCAGAACGGGGTCCTGATTCAGGTTGTAGATGTACCCCTTGAGTTTGGCGTCGTACCGGAACTCGTACGTCGGAGCGCTGTTCGACTTCCCACTGTCCTGAGGATCGAGACCCGCGTCACCGTTGGCCGGGTCTGTGACCAACTTGGTCGCCTTGACCTTGATGGTGCTGCTCGAGAGGTTTTGCCCGTGTTGGTCGCACAATTGGAGCTTCACCGCGAACGCCCCGGTCGCCGGCTGCGCACTTGTCGGGTCGTAAAGGAGGCAGATCCTGTAGGCGACGATGTAAGTCCTCGTCAGAGAGGACCTGTTGCCGGCCTTGTCGGTCGTCGTGACAGTCACGCTATGTGTTGTCCCGACCGATGTGGCACCGAGCGAGACCGTCCCGCTCGTGGGGCCGTTGCTCTGTTCCACACCGTCCACCTTCACGACACACTTGTCGACGCCCGAGAGTGCGTCGGAGCAGGTGAAACTCGCATAGGCCGTCGTCTGACCTACTGGAACCCCTGCGGGCATCTGGAGTGTCGCGTTGGGTTCCGTTCGGTCGATCCTCACTTCAAATGAGCCATCGGCAGCGTTCCCTATCGCGTCCGTCGCCTGATAGTTGACGGTGATCGTACCTTCGCTCGTGACGTCGGCTTCGTGGGACAAGTTGGCAGTCTCCGGCGGTGCGGTGACCTCAGAACCATCGACGAGGAGACTCACTACGCCAGATTGCAGATCCTCTGCAACCACCGCCACGGTGACGGTTCCAGCGTTGGTCCAACTACCGGCGGAGTACACGGCGGTGCTGTCGCCGTCCTCATACCCAGAGGCGGTCAACGAGGGCGGAGTCGTATCTACGATTACGCTCACCGGAACGCCAGAGCCCTCGTTCCCGACAAAGTCGAATGCCCGGGTGTAGATCGTTGCACTCGTGATTTGGGTGAACGGGCCAGCGTATGTGATCCATTCAGACCCGTTATACGAGTATTCAACGGTTGCCACCCCCGAACCGAACTTGTCGATCGCATTGATGGTCACTGTTTTCTCCCCGAAGCCGGACTCGGGCTGCAAAGAGGTCTCCAGGGCCGGACCGGTTCCGTCGATCGCCACGAACAACAGTCCCTGCTTGTCCGGGTTCTGGCAG
>JAHEDJ010000018.1:0-1774 GCA_024641325.1 bacterium
CCGGACATCGGAATCGGTTGCATCATTGGCCGCATGGATCGAGACTGCGACCGGGGCCGACGCGTGACAGAACGGGGAAATCATGACTGACGATCTTGGCGGCCGCGTGATTCTCGTCACCGGCGCCTCGGGTATTGCGGCCGCGGGCGCGCGGCTCTTCGGCCGATTGGGTGCGTCCGTGTTCGTCGTGTCGAGAACTGAAGCCAAGTGCATCAGACTTGCCGACGATGTCACAGGTGAAGGTGGCGTGTGCTCTTGGGTTCGAGCCGACCTGACCGACGAGGAAGAAGCGGGCATAGCAACGGAGGATTGCCTCAAACGATTCGGACGCATCGACGGGCTATTCGCGGTTGCCGGCGGGAGTGGAAGGCGATTCGGAGATGGACCCCTCCACGAGATTCCGCTGACGGGCTGGGAGGAGACCCTCCGATTGAACGGACATCCAGTGTTCCTCGCGGCGCGAAACGTCGTGATCGCGATGCGCGCTCAGGAACCTAACGAATCGGGAAATCGGGGCTCCATCGTGCTGGTCACGAGCGTCCTTGCTTCTAGTCCGGTTCCAACGCACTTCGCTACCCATGCGTACGCGGCCATCAAAGGAGCAGAGATTTCACTCACCACGGCGATGGCGTCTTATTACGCGAAAGATGGAATCAGGGTCAACGCACTAGCGCCCGGCCTCGTCCGTACGCCGATGGCCGAACGGGCCGCCGACGATCCCGAAATAGGGGCCTACGCGGCGCGCAAGCAGCCGTTGGCCCGGGGCCTCCTCGAAGCCGGCGACGTCGCCGGGGCAGGTGCATTTCTGCTCGGTGATAGCGCACGGTATATCACCGGCCAGGTCCTGGCCGTCGACGGTGGGTGGAGTGTGACCGAGGCGGCACCGTGAATCGCCCGCAGCTCCCGTCTGGTGTGGTCGACAAGCGCCTGGTCGCGGTGATGCGGGGGCTTGGCACCGATCGGATCGAAGCCGTCGTTGCTGTGCTTCGTCGCGCCGGGATCGTCGTCTTCGAGATCACCATGGATAGCCCCGACGCGGCCGCATCGATCCAGGCGATAGCTGGGGGCGACGCCGTTGTTGGGGCGGGAACGGTGATGTCTGTCGCCGACGCCGAAACCGCAACCTCAGCGGGTGCCGCTTTCCTCGTGTCGCCCCACACCGACCTCGAGGTCGTCCGCTGGGCCGTCGAGCGGCACATACCCATGATTCCGGGCGCATTCACACCTACCGAAGTGGCGGTGGCGTGGAACGCTGGGGCGGCGGCAGTCAAGCTCTTCCCCGCATCGGTAGGTGGAACCGGGTTGCTCAAGGCTCTTCGAGGCCCGTTCCGTGACCTGCGCCTCATACCGACCGGTGGTATCACGGCCGACAATGCGGCGGAATTCCTAGTCGCCGGCGCCGTTGCCGTCGGTGTGGGCGGCTGGCTGGTCGATCACGTCGACCCGGCCGTCATCGCCGATCGGGCGACGTCGCTCGTTGAGGCCTGCCAACGCTGAGCACCACGGATTGTCTAGACAGGTGGAGTGACGCATGGGAAGATTCACGGATGCAACCCACATCACTCACCGTCGCCGACGTCACCTACGAGCAGCTCGCCGCAATGATCGACCATTCGCTTCTCAAGCCCGAGCTCACCCTCGATGAAGTCGTCGCCGGCTGCGATCTTGCGGACCGCTATTCCGTTGTATCGGTTTGCGTTCGACCCGCCGATGTCTCTCTCAGTGCACAGCGCCTGGCAGACTCGACGGTCGCCGTTGGCACGGTCGTCGGTTT
>JAHEDJ010000018.1:1874-22566 GCA_024641325.1 bacterium
CGGCGGTACTAATCGAGTGTGAGTCTCCATAGCCTTGCGAATGGGGTCCAGCGCGAGGTTCCCCGAGGACATGATCCCGCCTCCGATCACCACACACGAAGGTCCGAGGAGTGCCACCACGTTGGCGAGTGCGATTCCTATGTAGTTGGCGACGGTATCGATGGCTGCGAGGCATTCCTCATCCCCCTCGGCGGCGCGGGCATAGACGGTGGCAACATCCGGCAGCCCGACCATCCCGGCCAGTGTCTCCGCCTTGGCCAGGGCCTCCACGCATCCACGATTGCCGCAACCACACAAAGGTCCGTCCGGCATGATTATTTGATGCGCAACCTCTCCGGCCGTGCCGAACTCGCCCAGATGGACGCGCCCGCCAATAACGATGCCACCGCCGATTCCCGTTCCAAGGGTCAACCCCACCAGCGTGTGGTGGGCACGTCCGGCCCCGATCGTTGCCTCGGCGAGCACGAAGGCGCGGGCGTCGTTGATGAGCGTGGTCGGAACGCCAAGTGCCTCAGCCACCGGGTCGCGCAATGATTGGCCCGGCCAGGGACCGGGAAGGTTCGGGAACAGCACGATTCGGCCTGTATCGGCTTCGAACAATCCGGGAACGCCGAGTCCGGCTGCGGTAACAGGGCCGAAGGCCTCGATCGTCGCCCGGCCGACCTCGATCAGGCGGCTGGTGACTCCATCCGGGCCACGCTCGGCATGGGTCGCGTGTTGGGCAGTGGATATGACCCGGGGCACTGTTTCATCGGCCGCACTCTCGATGACCGCAGCCTTGATGTTTGTCCCGCCGAGATCGAGTCCCAGGAATCGTCTTGTCGTCACTGTGTTTGACCCTCATCTCGATAGAGCACGGCCGAGAAGACATAGCGCTCGGCCGCGTAGAACGTCGAGGTGTGCTCGAGTGGCGCCCCGTTTTGGTCGAAGATTGTACGAACCTCGGTGAGCACGATTCCTTGGGCCGGCAGCTCGAGGAGGTCACGCTCGCGTTTGGTTGCCGTCCTGGCGCCAACCTCGGCGAGCGCCCGGGTTGGGATCCTGCCGGTCCGCTCAAATGCGGCGTGGAGCGACCCGAACGTGAGGTCCTCGTCGAGGAGGCCGGCGTCGTCGGCGGGAATGACGGCATGCTCGACGGCCATTGGGACAGCGTCGGCCAGGCGGAGACGCTCGAGCAGAATTGCCGGCGAGGTTATTGCGATTCCGAGCGCCGCCGCGGCGTCTTCGGCAAGTGCCACCGGGCCTGCCCGCAACACCCGCGATGAAGGCACCATTCCGCGCATTCGCGTGCTCACTGAGAACGAGAGGGGCGACCCGAGGGCCCGGGGAATCCGGCGGCTGCTGACGAAGGTGCCCGACCCTCGCTTCCGCTCGAGGAGGTGCTCATTGGCCAGCGTCATCACCGCCTGTCTGGCGGTCATTCGACTGACTCCGAAACGTTCGCAGAGTTCGGCATCCGACGGGAGTCGCTCGCCGGGATCAGCCTGTGCAATGAGATCTCGCAGGTAGTCCGCAATCTCGACATATCGAGGGGCTGAACTCACGTGGCGCTTCTCCAGGTTTCCTTGACGCTTCCAACGCCCGATCTCTAATATGTCTATACATTTGCTCATTCGGGGAAAAGAAGCAAGCACAGATGCACAGCATTGATGGGCAGGCCGGGGAGTTCCGAGGGCGGTTCCTCAGCGAGGCCTCGAAGATCCTCGAGTACATCACCGAGACGCAACTCGAAGAGATCGCTGCCGCAGCCGGGATCTGTGCCGTTGCCATCGGATCGGGCGGTCTCGTTCACCTCTTCGGCACTGGCCACTCGCGTATCCCCGTCGAGGAGATGTTTCCAAGGTACGGCTCTTATCCCGGCTTCAATCCGATCGTTGAGCTGTCGATGACGTTCCACACGCAGGTCACAGGAGCTAACGGTCAGCGACAGGCGATGTTCATCGAACGAGTCGAGGGCCTGGCCGACCAGATCCTCGCCAACTTCTCGTTCGGAGACAGCGACGCCATGATCATCTACAGCTCGAGCGGTTCGAGCGCCGTTCCCATCGAGATGGCTATCGGTGCTCGCAATCGCGGCCTCCCGGTGATAGCGGTCACGTCTGTCGCCCATTCCCATGCGAGCGAATCCGGCCACTCATCCGGAACCCGATTGCTGGATCATGCCGACGTGATCATCGATCTCTGCACGCCACCCGGCGACTCTCTCATTGAGGTCGATGGGCCCGAAGCACGCGTTGGCCCCGGTTCGACGATTGCGAATATTGCCATCACGAACGAGATCAAGGTTCAGACCGCCGCTCTTCTGGCAGAGCGCGGCCTGTTGCCGCCCGTCCTCACGAGCGCGGTAGTGGTCGGGGCAAGGCGCTCGAGCGAGCTCTTCGATGCCGCCTATCGAGAGCACTCCCTGCGGGCAGCCGCCGTCCTAGCGAAACCGGAGCCCACATAGTCAGCGGGGCGTTAGATACTCGTTCTCGCGCGAATATGAGCACCTATAGGGGCCGAATGTCGCGCGAAAACGGGATTTGGTGGGCTCAGGCGGGAGCGTCTCCGGTGGGTTCGTCGATGTGGGCTCTTTGCAGGGTGCCGGAGTAGTCCAGGAACACGGTCTTGGTTTCAGTGAACTGCTCTATTGCCGCGGTTCCCGACTCCCGGTGCCCGTTGCCGGTGTCCTTCGTGCCTCCAAACGGCAAATGAATCTCGGAGCCGATCGTGGGTGCGTTGAGGTAGACCAGGCCCGCCTTCAACTCGGCGACGGCCCGGAGCGCCCGGGCGGTGTCCCGCGTGTAAACGGCGGCGGAAAGCCCGTACCTGGTTCCATTGGCTACAGCGATGGCCTCTTCATCACCATCGACCCGGATGACCGTGATGGTCGGCCCGAAGATCTCCTCCTGGGCGATTCGCATATCCGGTGAAGCGTGGTCGAACAGCGTGGGCGAGTAGAAGTAGCCGCCTCCGAGCTCATCTCCCAGCTTCTCGCCGCCTATGACCAGCTCTGCCCCCTCGTCGACGCCGATCCCGGTGTAGGCGTGGACGCGCTCGAGCTGCTTGGCATTGATCAGCGGGCCAACGTTGGTCTCAGGGTCGAGACCGTCGCCGACCACCAATGCGCTCATGCCCTCTACCAGCGCCTCAACTACCTTGTCTGCCACCCGACGATCGACAACGAGCCTGCTGCTGGCGGTGCATCGCTGCCCTGCCGTGGAGAAACCTCCCCACAACGCCCCGGTCACTGCCTCATCGAGGTCGGCGTCGTCGAGGACGATGAGGGCGTTCTTGCCGCCCATCTCCAGCGAGACGTGCTTGAGCTCGCCACCGGCTGAAACGGCGATCTGCTTGCCGACAGTTCGCGAGCCGGTGAATGAGACCATGTCGATGCCGGGATGATCGACCAGCGGCTGCCCGGCTTCAGGGCCGTAGCCGGTCACCAGGTTGGCGACTCCGGGAGGTACCCCGGCCTCTTCGAGGATTTGGAAAAGCCGCACCGCGGCGTGAGGAGTGTCTTCAGCCGGTTTGACCACCACAGTGTTGCCGCACACGAGAGCGGGGAACAACTTCCACGCCGGCATCAGCATCGGCAGGTTCCACGGCGTGATGATGGCGACGACGCCGACCGGGTCGCGGACGGTCATGGCGAGACGGTTGGGAAGACCAGACGGTACGGTGTCGCCGAACATGCGGCGCCCCTCGCCGGCCATGTACTCACCGGAGGTGATGGCTCCCTGGACGTCGTAGCCCGAGTCCACGAGCACCTTGCCCATCTCCCTGGTGATGGTCTCGGCCAGTTCGGGCTTGCGCTCTACCAGCATCCTTGTGGCACGGGCGATGATTTCACCCCGGAGTGGAGCCGGAGTGCGCCTCCATTCGTCCTGGGCCCGGGCCGCAGCGGTGACCGCGGCGTCCACGTCGCTCGGACCGCTCCTCTGAAACTCTCCAATCACTTCGTCGGGCCGGGCCGGGTTGGTGTTGCGATAAGTCTCCCCGGTGGACGAAGGGACCCAATGTCCCCCGATGTAGTTGAGATAGGTCTCAGCCATGGTCTTCGTCACGAAGTCTCATCGGGGTTGGGCGTCGGTCGATAGACCGGCCCGCGCTCGATCACTTTTGCAGCGAGATCCATCAAACCCTCCTGGTAGATCTCCCGCTCACCCAAGCGTTGGGCATCTTTGGGGACTTGCCCCGGATACCCGATGAGTTCATGCACTTCGGGGTGCATGTAGTAACCGGCGACGATGGCCAGCGTGACCGCTCCGTGGGCCTCGGGGTCTTCGGCTTCGAGCCTTCTCACGAAATCGCCGATGTCGTCGAGTTTCGCATCCGCCAGCGCCCCCTCCAGGAGAGGAGCGAGATCGGGCCGGGAGGCGAGCACGACGTCTAGCTGGGTCGTTCCCACTCCCATCGTGCCGGCCGAAGGCATCCCGTGCGCCTCAGGGATGAGGTGGTCGCCGATCGTTTCCAGCGCCCGACGGGTGTTCTCGCCGACAGATGGGCGGATGCCGATGGCGTCACTCATACCGGAACCTCCTGGCTGTACCGTTCCTCGACCATGTGCTCCACCGTTCTCAGTGCGAGTGCGGCGATGGTGCTGGTGGGGTTCGTACCGCTGGACGTGACGAACACGCTGCCGTCGACCGCGTAGAGATTGGGAATGTCGTGGGAACGTCCCCAACGGTCGACCACGGAAGTTGCCGGATCGTCACCCATGCGGGCCGTCCCGAGAAGATGCCAGCCCGAGTATCTCATCAGAGAGTCGGTCTCGACCTTGTGAGCGCCGGCTTCGATCATCGACTCGCTCGCCTTCTCAATGTGGAAGTCCAGCAGCTTGCGGGAGTTCTCGCCGACTTTGTAGATGACCTTGGGGGCAGGGATGCCCACCGGGTCGGTGAGGGTGTCGTCGATTTCTATCCGGTTGTCCTCGTTGGGTAGATCCTCGCCGAAGAGCCCCCAGCTTTGGCCACGTCCGAACCGCTCCCTGAACAGCAAGTGATGATCCGGGCCCCATTCGGACTCGCCGGCTCGAGCCGGGAGAGCCATGTTGATTGGGCCGCCTGTCGGGGCCAGGCCCCATTTGGCTCCGCGTACGAATCCCCGTGATTCATCGGTCTCGTAGAACTCAAAGGACTCGATGCTGCAGCCGAACTGACCCTGCCAGCTCTCCAGGTTCTCGTCGAACAACCCGGTGACCGAGGCAAAGGGATGCATCATCAGCCGGCGCCCCACCAGGCCGCTCGAGTTGGCGAGTCCGTCCGGCCAGGCCGAGGTTGTCGAGTTCAACAGGATGCGTGCCGTGCCAATCGAATTCGCGGCGAGGACGACGACGGAGGCGCTCTGGAAGTGCTCGTTGCCGTCTTCGTCAAGCCATTCGGCCCCGGTAGCGAGTCCATTCTCGGTCACGACGCGACGAACCCGGGCGCCGGTGATCAGGCGGGCACCGTGATCGATGGCCATCGGCCAATGCGTCAGGTCGGTCGTTGCCTTGGCGCCTTCGTTGCAGCCCTGCTGGCATGTTCCGGATTGAACGCAGGGGCGGCGGCCCTGGTAGGGGCGGGAGAGGATTGCGTTGGGCTCCGGCCACCAGTGCCAGCCGAGCCGGTCGTGGGCCCGGGCAATCTTCATGGCACCGGTACCGAGGGGGAGCGGTGGGAGTGGCGGCCCGGCTCCCGGCGGGTAGGCGGGGTCGCCCTCGAGCCCGGATACCCCGACCTGTGCTTCGGTTCGCTCGTAGTAGGGCTGGAGTTCCTCGTAGGTGAGGGGCCAATCGTCGGCGACGCCGTCGAGAGTCCGGACCTTGAAATCCGAGGGCAGCATGCGGGGCCACACGCCGGCGTAGAGGATCAAGCTTCCGCCCACTCCGTTGAACATCAGCGGCGCGATATCGGTTTCGTCCTCATTGAGCGGATAGTCCTGGGCGAGACCGCGGATCGTCGGATTCGGGAACCACTGCTTACGACCGGTTATCTCCCAGTCGGGAGATGTGCCCCGGAACTCACTCCGGTCGTGCCAGCGCCCCTGTTCGAGGCAGACGACCGATAGTCCGGCTTCTGCAAGGTAGCGGGCGGCGATGCCGCCCGACGCTCCGGCCCCCACAATGAGTACGTCGGCTCGGTCCTGCTTCGTGGCCACGTGGCTCTCCTGACGTCTCCGGCGCGCTAAGGCGACCGACGGCAACCGTTTTCCCATGTATAGCTCCCCACCGCGGAGCATGTCAAGGGGCCGAATTGCCGCTTCAGGACTGGGTGATACCTGCCAACTCGAGGACTAATCGCATGCGATGAGCAGCGAGGTCGGGGTCGGGAAGGAGTCCAGCTCGGTCGGCGAGTACCAGCTGCTGCGCAAGGTGGACGATCGACCTCGCCGACTCCAGCCCGTTCACCATGCGGAAGTGGTCCTGGTGGCCACACAAGTAAGCCATGAAAACGATACCGGTCTTGTAGTAGTAGGTGGGACGCGAAAACACGTGCCGGCTGAGCGGGACCGTCGGGGCCAGGATCTCGTCGAACCGGTCGACATCGTCGTTGTCGAGGGCCTGGATCGCCGCAGAGGCTGCCGGGGTGATCAGGTCGAAGGCCCCCAGGAATGCATCGCTGTGGCGGTCACCGTCGCCTTTGATGGTGGTGGGATAGTCGAAGTCGTCACCGGTGTACATCCGAACGCCCTCGGGCAGGCGGCGTCGCAGTTCGATCTCGCGCTCCTTGGCGAGCAGAGAGATTTTGACCCCGTCTACCTTTGCCGCATTGTCGGTGATCACCGTGATGAACGAGTCGGATGCCTCATCCAGATCGGGAGAGCCCCAATACCCTGCCAAGGCGGGATCGAACATGTCGCCGAGCCAGTGCACAATCGCCGTGCCCGAAACCTGCCCGAGTACCTCGGAATACGCCTTCTGGTAGTCATCGGGACCTGTGGCCACCTCGGCGAGATGACGGCTGGCCATTACTACGGGCTGCCCGCCGTGGCTCTCGATGAGGTCGATCTGCTCGTGGTAGGCGGCCACGATCCGCTCGGTTGCCGCGGTTCCAGGCGGGAGCTGGTCGGTGTTGGCCCCGCAGGCGATGTCCCCGCCGACCTCGCTTGCTTCGTTCAGGGACCGCACGATCAATTCACGGGTGGTCGGCCAATCGAGACCCATGCCACGCTGGGCTGTGTCCATAGCCTCTGCCACCGGCAGGCCCCACGACCAGAGATGCCTGCGAAAAGCCAGCGTGGCCTCCCAGTCGACGTTGGCCCCGGAGGAGGGGGTGTTCTCGGCGAGAGGGTTGGCCACCACGTGGGCTGCGGCAAAAGCACGGCGACTCGTCAGCGGCGCCGTGGGGCGATCGAAATGGATGGGCTCACCGAGCGAGTGGCGGGTCAACGATCCGTCTTCGAGCGGAATCGTCACCGTTCTTGATGACATCGGGGGCTCCTAGGCTGGAAAACGTTATCCGCGAATGTTACGTGGAGGGGGAAGGAAGCGACAACCACGGCACTAGTAGGACGGGATGGCCGCCCCGGGTGCTGTAGTGATGGTGACGGTCGACTCGGGGCGGAGGGCGATAGGAGCGGAGCCGGACGTATATACCCGGGCCAGCCGGGCGCCGAGCTGCTGAAGGACTTCCCAGGAGATCGTTCGTCGAACGCCGGCGATGGCATCGGCGCTGATCTCGTCCCGACCGTCGCTCCCGAGCAGGGTGAATTCGGAGTCCGGCCCGACGCCCGCGATCCCGGTCACGTCCACCGTTAGCGAGTCCGAAGACACCCTGCCCACGACGGGAGCACGCTCTCCCTCGACCAGCACCGAGGTTCCCGGTGATGAAGCGCGGGACCACCCGTCGGCATACCCGATGGGGAGTGTTGCGATGATCGACGCTCTTTGGGCGGTCCAGGTCCCTGCGTAGCCGACGGCCGTGCCGGGTGCCACATCCGCGATGCGCACGGGATGTGCTTTCACGGCGAGTGCGGGGGCTACCCGCTCGGGCAGCGGGTCGCCTGCACCGGGATGAATCCCGTACAGAGCCAGACCGGGCCGGACGAACGCATGCTCATCAGTGTTGGCAGCGAGGAGGCCGCCCGAGGCCGCGGCGTGCACCGCTCCGGGATCGATACCCGCCCCGGATAGCTCTGTCAGCACCGCGTCCAGACGGGAGATTTGCTCGCCGGTGGCCGCGCGGTCCTCGGGCGCGGCGAGGTGGGTCCACACTCCGGCAAGCCAAACCGACTGCGCGGCGGCGATGGCGGCTGCTGCGGCGGTGGCATCCGTCGGAGCCACGCCTCCCCGGGTCATCCCTGTGTCGATCTCGAGATGAACGGCCAGGATCGGATCATCCGGAGCCAGACGGGCGGCGACGGTCTGCGCTTCATCGGGGCTTCCGACGGTCACGTCGACTTGAAGCCGGGCCATTGTCGTCAGCATCGACGGTGGCACCGGGTAGAGCACGAAGACCCGGCCGTCGTAGCCGTCGCGGCGGAGACGGGACGCTTCTGCAGAGTCGGCCACGCACAGCCACTGCGCCCCACCGCCTACCGCGCACCGCGCTGCCATTTCGAGTCCATGTCCGTAGCCGTCGGCCTTCACGACTGCTCCGAGAGCCGCCGGGTGGGCGAGGGAGCGCAGCACCCCGGCGTTGGCGGTGAGCACATCGGTATCGACCTCGACCCAGGCCGAGCGCTCCAGGGGTGGGAGACCGGCACTCGCCAGGGAACTATCGATACGACGCATCAACTCAGTGTTTCGTCTCGGGATCGGCCAGCCAGGCCTCTAGGGCGTTGCGCATGACGGCGGCAGTAGACGCGATCCCGGTCCAGCGCTCGAAGGCGATCTCGCCCTGGCGCACCAGCATCTCCATGCCGTTGCAGACGTCAAGTCCGCGGGCCGTGGCGGCCTGAACGAGTGGGGTGATCGGAGGGACGTAGACCAGGTCGAACACCAGAGCGCCCTCGGGAAGGCCGGCGACGTCGAAGGCAAACGTGTCGGTAGTCATCCCGACGGTTGTGGCGTTCACGGCGATTGCCGCGCTTCCGAGTGCGGCGCCCAATGCTGGACCGTCGAGCGAGCCGGGTGTGACGTTCCCGTACCGGGCGAGGCTGTCGGCCAAAACGCGGGCTCGTTCGGGTGTGCGATTGGCAACGAACACCGACTCGGCGCCGGCGTCGAGCAGTGCCCAGACCACGGCCCGGGCGGCGCCGCCGGCTCCCACTACCACGGCCCGGCGGCCGGCAACCGGCGTGCCCATCGATTCCACCGCCGACATGAAACCCGAGGCGTCGGTGTTGAAGCCGACCAGCGACCCGTCGTCGCGTCGCGCCCCGTTGTTGACTGCACCGATGGCGGAGGCACCGGGCTCTATCTCGTCGAGATGGACCATTGCCACCTGCTTATACGGTGCGGTTACTCCGAATCCCAGCCAGTCCGGCTCGCGCGCCTCGGCAAAGAACGCGGCAACGCCGTCGGGATCGATCGGCCGTAACTCGTAAGTGGCGTCGATACCGTGGGCGGTGAACGCGGCGTTGTGCATCACCGCCGAGTGTTGCCGCTTCAGCGGGCTACCGATGAGGGCGACTCGCCGGGTCATCAACTGTCTTCGGTCGGGAAGCGAACATGGGGAATGATGTGGGTTGCCCATTGCTCGAGCTGAGCCGGGTCGGGCGTCATTGTGTGGAGCATGAAGCTCTGGACTCCCGCATCGACTCTGGCTTGAAGCGACTCGACCACTTCATCCGGTGTTCCGAAGAGGTACACACGCTCCAGGTACTCGGGTCCGCGCGCCTCGCTCATGACCTTGAGCATCGCCTCATGTTGTTCGCGGCGCGCCCGTGCCCCGTCCTCGGTGCCGACGAAGTGATAGAAGTTCTCGTGAGCGATGAGAAGCTCCGCGGGATCCCGGCCGTGCTCGTTGAAGTAAACCTGCAACTCGTGCCAGTCGCGGGCGATGTCCTCGGGAGGACAGGTTGGCCGGGGCACCCAGCCCTCGGAGGCGAGGATGCGGCGCTTGACCGGCTCCACGATGCGGGGCAGGTCGGGCGAACCAGGGTCGGCGAGTTGGGAACCGCCTCCGATCCACACTTCCGGCCGCTGACTGGAGCGCGGCTCGATGAGTACATCCTCAATGGAGTAGTACTTCCCGGCGTAGGTGACGGTCTTCCCCTCGAGAAGAGGGATGATGATGTCGAGGATCTCGTCGGTTCGTGCACCTCGTTCCGATTTCTTGACACCCGTGTTGGTGTATTCCGGCGGGTACCACCCGATCCCGGCCCCCAGCACGATCCGGTTGTTGGAGAGGAACTGCATCGTGGCAAGCTGTTTTGCCAGTAGCACCGGCTCTCGGATGGGCATCACCAGAACGGATGTGCCCAGCTTGACCCGCTCGGTGACACCCGCCACGAGCGACAGCGTGGTGAGAGGTTCCAGAAACGAAACCGAGTAGAACTGGCTGGCGGCGAGCAGGTGGTCGGTGATGAAGATCGAGTCGAAGCCGGTGTTCTCGACTTCGCGGGCGAAGTCAATGATCCCTTGGGCCCGATCGGGACCGTCATCGGGCCATATGTACGAGGGGAGGAACACGCCGAACCGATCGATGTTCGAAGTTTCTTGGCCGTTCATCGTCATTGCTACCTCTCGCGAGACCCGATTTCACTCACCGGTGAACCGGGGCGGTCTTTTTTCGAAGAATGCGTGTGCCCCCTCCAACATGTCCTGGGAGGCGAAGATCCGCTCGGAGGCGTCGAGCTCGCGGGCAAGCCCTTCATCGAGCGGCAGATCGCCTGCTGCGTCCAGGGCCTGTTTTGCCTCCCGAACCGCCACCGGTCCGCGGGCGGCGATCGTCTCTGCGATTCTCATCGCCTCGTCGAACGCTTGGCCGGCCGAGGCGACTCGATTCACCAGACCGATGCCGGCCGCCTCGGATGCGCTGATGATCTCGCCCATGAGTATCAGTTCCTTGGCCTTGGCGACTCCAACAATTCGAGGAAGTCGTTGGGTTCCGCCCGATCCAGGCATGACGCCGAGACGCACTTCTGGAAGACCTAGCTTCGACCGCTCGTCGGCCACCCGGAGATCGCAGCAGAGGGCCAGCTCCAGACCGCCTCCGAGTGCGTCGGCTTGTATGGCGGCAATGGTCGGCACCGACAATCTGGCGAGCCGCCTGTACACGGCCTTCTCCAGAAGGAGCTTGCCATCGCCGACGCGGCCCTGGAGGGACTCGAATTCCTTGACGTCGGACCCGGCGCAGAAGGCGCGCTCTCCGGTGCCGGTGACCACGACGCAGCGGACCTCTCGATCAGCCTCTATGCCGGCCAGAGCACGGTCTAGGCGCCGGGTGAGCTCGACGGTGACCAGATTCAGGGGCGGATTCTCCAACCGTATGGTGGTGATCTGTCCGGTCTCGACCACGATCAGCCGGGGGGTCATTGCTTTCTCCTGAACTCGTCGGCGAGACCCATGGCTTCGTCTGTGAAGACCCGCCTGTCAATAGTGGCCAGATTGTCGGAGACCTCGGGGATGAAACCCATGTGTGCGATCACGTCGGCTTCGGGGTCCAGGCCTTCGGCTATCTCAATAAGAGTCACATGCCCATCTCCAAGCTCGAATACTGCCCGCTCTGTGATGTAGCGAACGTGCTGGCCCCGCCGATTGGCCATGGCGCCGCTGAAGCTCACCTCGTCGACGGACTCGACGAACTTGCTCAGACTCCCTTCGGCCTCTATGTGAAGACGCCCGTCGGCCACTCCGACTCTCAGGCCGGACGTGGTGAGAGATCCAACGAAACAGATCCGCCCGGTGCGGGAGCTGATGTTCGGGAATCCGCCCGGTCCCCGCAGACGACCGGGAAATTTGTGGACGTTGACATTGCCGCGGGCATCGATTTGGGCGAATGAGAGGCTGGCGATATCGAGGCCGCCCCCGTCATAGAAGTCGAACATGGACGGCTGGTCGATCATCGCCTGATAGTTGAAACCGGCCCCGCCTTCGTTTCCGGCGACCGGTACCCCACCGAAGATCCCTTGCTCGACCGTGAGGACCAGCCGGTCCTCGATGCCTTCCTCCCAGGCGATCGCTCCGATCATCTGGCTGATCCCAAACCCCAGATTGCATATATCACCGGGCCTGAATTCGAGCAGAGACCGGCGGGCGATGACTTTACGTATGTCGAGGGGTGGTGGATTCCCGCCACCGGTGTTTGTCCTGCGCAGGGCGCCGGAGTAGTAGGGGGAGTGGACGGTGGCGTAGGTCTGCGTCTGGTCCGGGTCGAGATAGGCCAAGTCGATGAGGGCACCCGGAACTACCACTGATCGTGCCGGAAGGCTCTTGGCGGCGGCGAGACTCTTGGCCTGCGCGATGACGATGCCTCCCGAGTTACGGGCGGCCATCGCCATGGCGAGCATTTCTCCCTTCACCGCCTCGTCGTCCATGGTCAGGTTGCCGTCTTCGTCGATGACGGACCCGCGAATGACCGCGACATCGATGGGGAAGGCCCGGTAGAAGAGCCATTCCTCGCCGGCGAGTTCGACGACTTCCACGAGGTCCTCGGTGGCGGATCCTTGCTTTCCTCCTGTGTGACGGGGATCGACGTAAGTATCGAGTCCGACCGATGTGATCAACCCTGGACGGCCTGCTGCAATCTCACGGCACAGTTGGGAAAGGACACCCTGTGGGAACGAGTACGCCTCGACCTCGCCATTCTCAATCAGCGTGCCCAGTCGCGGCTCGTTGCCGATGTTCGAACCGATGGTGCGCCGCATCAATCCCGGCAGAGCAAGTTGCGAGAATCCGCGATCGGCGAAGTCGCCGATGCCGACGACCCGCACGGTGGTGAGATCGTTCGGAGCGCTTTCCGACCGGTATACGTCGGCAAGTGTGTCGATGAAAAGCTGGGGCAGAGCATGACCGGCTCCTGATCCGCCGATTATCACCGTGGCTCCGTTGGGTACGGCTCGAACGGCGTCTGCCGCCGTGACGAGTTTCATCTCATCGACCTCCTCGTCCGGCTCATGGCATGTGACCTCCGCCGTTGGGGCACAGGGTCTGGCCATGGTAAAGCGATGCGGCGTCGGTGAGCAGGAACACGACGCTGGCGGCGACTTCGGCTGCGGTGGCGAACCGTCCTGCAGGAAGCTCGGCGAGGCGCCGGCGCCCGACCTCGCCGTCCATGACCTCGGCTCCCATGTCTGTGATAGTGACTCCCGGCGCGACTGAATTAACCCGGACACCTCCCGGGCCAACTTCTTTAGCGAGGGACTTTGCGAATCCCAGAACTCCGGCCTTTGCCGCCGCGTAGTGAGCTACCCCGGCGAATCCGATCTGACCCAACCGCGAGGCGATCATCACGATCGATCCCGAGCCACGTTCGAGCATGCCGGGGAGGACAGCCCGGCTGAAGAGAAATGATCCTGTCAGGTCGACGTCGATCACGTGCCTCCACTCGTCGATCGTTGTGTCGACGACCAGGCTCTGCGCTATCACTCCGGCGTTGTTGACGAGGCCGTCGACTCTTCCAAACCGGGCGAGTACCGCTTCGACCATCTCGTTGACTTGTGACTCTTCTCGCACGTCGGCCGGAAAGGCCTCGGCCTCCCGGCCGCAGGCGCGTACCGCCGCCACAGTTGCGTCGGCACCGTCGGCATCCTCTAGATAGCCGACTGCAACGCTGGCACCCGCTTCGGCGCATGCCAAGGCGATGGCCGCGCCGATACCGCGGCTTGCCCCGGTGACGAGGATGACCCGGTCGGCCAGGGCGTCGGGAGAAAACACGGAAGAAGTCAGAGGACACCTCGCTCACGGCTGATCGGCAAACGATTACCTTGGCACCATACCCATTGGGCAACAGCGCGTCAACGGGCCCTTCTTGGCCAATTTCGGTCTTCAGGAATGGAACCGGACGGTGGCCTTGCCGAGGGCACCGAAGTCGGCGGTGAACTCGACTTCATGGGCGGGAACGACGTGATGCCCCGTCAGGGATCCGGTCAGGATGACGTCACCTCGTTCCAGCGGATGGCCCCGCTCGATAGCGTGTTGTGACAGCCAGGCCACTGCGGCCAGAGGGTTGCCCATCACCTGGTCCCCTGTTCCCGATGCGAGGTGCCGGCCGTCGCACCAAAGGGATGCTTCTGCGTCCGCCGGGTTGACGTCGGCCACCGGGACCAACGAACCCACGACTGCGTAGGCAACGGTGGAGTTGTCTGCGATCCAGTCGACCACCCCGGAGCTATCGGTCGTCCGGTAGTCGATGACCTCTATTCCGGGCCCCAACTCGTGGGGACCTTTCTCGAGCTCGGCAACGGATGTTGGTCGATCGATCGTCTCGCCGATTCGAACCACGAGCTCGGCCTCCACCATCGGTGAGACCATGGTTGCCAGGGAGAGGTCGGTATCCGTGGCGATGATCATGTTGTCGAGCAGAGTGCCAACGATTGGCGTAGTGGGAGGTGTCGCCGTGGTGAGACCCATCTTCCAGCCCGCTCTTCGACGGCCACCGGCGATCCGTCTCTCGATGATCAGCTCCTGGATCGTGTAGGCCTCGTCGGTCGTCAGTGACGGCTCGAGTTTCGAAGGCGCCGGCACAGTGAGGGCGCCTGCCCAGGCGTCGTCCAGGGCACGGGCAAGCTCGGAGAGGCGATCCAGGTTCATGCCGGCGGCCCAATGCTGGAGACCGATTCGCGCACGACTATTTCTCCAGCGAGTCGAATATCAGCGGGCACGTCGTCGCCCAGCGCCTGGAGTACCAGTGACGCCCCTGCTCTGCCGATCTCGTACGTAGGGACTCGCATCGTGGTGAGTGGGACCGGGCCGTATTCGGCGATCGGGATGTCGTCGAGTCCGGCGACCGAGATGTCGTCGGGTACCGCAAACCCCATGGACAGGAGTTGGCGAGTTGCCCCGATGGCCATGAGGTCGTTGGCGGCCAGGACTGCCGTCACATCGACCCGATCGAGGAGTTTCGGTATTGCTGCTCCGCCTCCCTCGAGCGTGAACTTCCCATCAGCGATGTATTCCGGCCCGGCGCCGAGTCCCAACTCGGCCACTGCCGCATTGAAGCCGGCGAGCCTTACGTGAGACACCTCGAGTTCCGGAGGACCGCTGATGTACCCGATGCGCCGATGCCCGCGCCCGGCGAGATAACCGACCATATCCGCGGCCGCCCGGTGGTTGTCGAAGAGGACCCGGGGGCCTTCGAGGAGGTGATCGGACAACAGGACGATTGCACCTCCCCGTCCGCGGAAACGAGTTGCCAGCTTCTGGAGTGTGTCGGCGTAATCCGGGTCCGTGAGCGAACTGGCGGCGAAGACAATGGCATCGACCTGGTTGGCGTCAAAGGCCCGGACGTAATTCAGTTCCTTCTCTGGATCGCGGTCCGAGTTAGCCACGAAGAGTTGGTAATCCTCGGCATGGATGCCGTCTTCGAGCCCTTTCACGATGTCTCCGAAATAGGGGTCGGAGATGTCGTGCACGATGACGCCAACGGTATGTGATCTGGCCGTGACGAGGGCACGGGCCAGCCGGTTCGGCACGAAGGAGAGGCTCTCTGCGGCGGAGAGAACCTGCTGGCGTGTCCTCTCGCTCACAGGGTGGCTCGATCCGGACATCACCCGCGATGCCGTGGCGACCGATACCCCTGCTAGTTGCGCGACGTGACGGAGCGAATGTGGCGGCTTGCTCTCGTCAAGCGGCGACCCAGGCTCCTTCGATAACATAGGGGCAGGCTACCTCGCGGTGCCGCGCTCATGTAAACGATTGCCACGGCAACCAGCACTGGCTGCCAGCCCGAAAACGGGTCCTAGATGGGAGGAATCATGGGAGGAACTGATGTGGCCTACCGCTCGGCAGTCGACCTTGCCGGCGCCATGGCCAAAGGCCGGGTGTCGCCGGTCGAAGTGATGGAGGAGACACTGCGGCTGATCGAACTGCGCGAGCCGAGCCTCAACGCCATCGTGTTCCGGGGTTTCGACGAGGCCATGGAGTCGGCGCGGGCGGCTGAGAAGGCTCTGGCCCGCGGCGAGTCCGGCGGCCCGCTCCTCGGAGTGCCCGTTCTCATGAAGGACCTGTTCGACTTCAAGCCGGGATGGCCTGCCACCTTTGGCGGGATCCCGGCAATGGCCGACTTCTCGATCGATGGGTACTGCGTTTGGGCAGAGCGTATGGAGGCGGCCGGGGCCATCATCGTGGGGAAAGGCAACAGCCCGGCAATGGGTTTCAGGGGAGCCTGCGACAACTACCTCTTCGGTGCGACCAATAATCCCTTCAACACGAGACTGAACACCGGTGGTTCGTCCGGCGGATCGGCCGCCTCGGTTGCCGACGGTCTGGTTCCGATCGCCGAAGGTACCGATGGCGGCGGATCGATTCGCATCCCGGCAGCATGGTGCGGGGTCTTTGGCTATCAACCTTCCGCGGGCCGTGTTCCCTCGGTCCTGAGACCGAATGGATTCTCGGGTGTGTCTCCGTTCATCTACGAGGGACCGATCACGAGGAATGTGGCGGATGCTGCTCTGGCTATGGGTGCGCTGGCGGGCCCGCACCCGGGCGATCCGTTCTGCGCTCTCGACAAGCCTGATTTTGCGTCGAGTCTCGAGCAAGGAATCGATGGGTGGAGCATCGCCTACTCGCCCGATCTTGGCGTGTATCCGGTCCAGCCCGAGGTGGCTGCCGCGGTCGAGGAGGCAGTCCTGGCCTTCGAGGAAGCCGGAGCCCGGGTAGTCGAAGTTGATATCGACCTCGACCTCGACCAGCGGGATCTGGCGGACCTCTGGTGCCGTCTGATCATGCCGCTCAGTCTCGATGCATTCAAGAACCTGGCGGCAGGTGGGCTCGACATCCTGGGGGAGCATCGCTCCGACCTTCCTCCCGAGTTCCTCCGCTGGGCAGACCACGTGGCGTCAATGTCGGCGATGGAGTACTTCGACGACAACTCCATGCGCACTCAGGTGTGGGACGCTCTCCAGGGGGTACTGGGCGAGTACCAGTTGCTGGTATCACCAACCAACGCATGCATGCCGGTGGAGAACCTCACGACAGGTGAAACCCGCGGTCCGACCGTCATCGAGGGGGTGGAGGTCGACCCGCTGATCGGGTGGTGCATGACCTATTTCACCAATTTCACCGGCTATCCGGCGGCCTCCCTGCCGGCCGGATTGGCCGGCGGCTTGCCGGTTGGCATGCAGGTCATCGGGAGACGCGGGGCCGATCTCGACGTGTTCGCGGCCAGCGCCGCCTTTGAGCGGGTTCGACCGTGGGACCATATCTACGACATCCCGGCCAACCGTCCGCTGACAGGCTGAGGTCGGCGGAGGGCGTAACTGCGTATAGCTTCAGAGCGTATCCGGTAGGCCGAACCGGATGATCGAGCCGCCGCGTGGCGTTGGTCAGGCCTCCAAGGTAATGCGGGTGTACGCCGCCGCAACGAACACGATGATCGAGCCGTAGAGGATCTGGCGAACCGCCTCCGGGTAGCCAAGCGACGAGAGTATCGATGATATGACGGTGAGGATCAGGGCGCCGATGATCGTGCCTCCGAAGTTGCCCCGACCGCCGAGGATCGACGTGCCGCCGATCACCGCCGCCGCCACCGAGGGGAGAACCGCGGTGTCTGCGAGAGTGACGCTCGCCGTGTTGTTCAACCCGGAGATGAGGAACCCGGCGATACCGGCGAGGACCGCGGCGATCACGTACAGGATCATCAGCACTTGCCAGGACTTGACGCCCGACAGCCGTGATGCGATGGGGTTGTCTCCGATTGCGTAGAGGAGGCGGCCGTAGCCGGTTCGGTTGAGACCGAAGATTATGAGAGCTGCCAGCGGCAGGAAAACCAGAAGACTGATCGGGACGACGTCGAAGTACATGCCGGCACCCAACGTGCGAAACTCCTCCGGCACGCCCGCCCCCGTCTGCACCTTCTGGATTTGCCAGACGTTGGCCAACCCGAGGACGACCAGACTCATGCCGAGGGTCATGATGAGCGGATGAACGCGGAAGATTCCGACGCCGACCCCGGTTACCAACCCGACGAGTGCGGAGACCACGAGCGCAATCACGACTGCGACTACCAGGCCGTAGTCACCTACCAGAGTGGCCACGAGGAACCCCGACATCGAGGCCACCGCCCCGACCGATAGATCGATTCCGGCAGTGAGCATTGTGATGGTCTGACAACCTGCCAGGATCGCCAGTGGAATAGCGGCGCGGATCATCACGCCTGCCCAGTTAGCGCTGACGATTCCCGGGCGGATCACCTCGCTCAACACGACGAGCAGGGCGAGCAGGGCGAGGAGAGGGATGATCGGCCGCTCTCGAAACAGCAAACGCACGCCGGCGGACGTCCTCCACTTTGGGCGGGAATTCGCGGAGTTCGTGACGGCGCTCATCTGTCTCTCCGTAACTGGATGAGGCTGCCGATCATGACCACTCCGACGAGAATCAGGCCCTGTGCCACGGTCGCCATGTTGGTGTTGACGTTCATGAAAGTCATGTCGGTTCGGATCAGAGAAAGAATCACCACCGCGATGACCGGCCCGAAGACACCTCCCCGGCCGCCCGCCAGGCTCACGCCTCCGAGCACGACGGCGGCCACACTCATCAGCGTATATGGACCCGGCACAGGGATTCCGATGCCGGTACTGGCGGTGAGGCTGAGACCGGCCAGTGCTGAGAACAGACCGGTCAGCATGTAGGCGATGATCTTGGTGCGCGCCACGGAGATCCCACTTCGGTATGCCGCCAGGGGAGCGCTACCGATGGCATACAGTGACAATCCGAGCCTTGATCGTCTGATCGGGAGCCAGATCGCACCCACAACCAGGAAGAGCACCAGCGCGGCCTTCGGGATGAACGGGGTAATGAGCGACCCTTTGGTGAGGCCACGGAGCCACTCAGCCGACCCGCCCCCGGGTGTCTTGAGGACGAGCAGGGCGCAACCGGCCCAAACGAAAAGCATGGCCAGAGTGACGACGATGTCGGGCACGCGCGTCACGACTATCAGGCTCCCGTTGACCGCCCCGAGCAAGAGTCCGAGCAAAAGAACGCCGATGACGACGAGGATCGCGTATCCCTCGCTGCGGTCCTCCATCAGGGCTGCCGCGACGACGCTGGTTAGTGCCATCATTGAGCCGACCGATAGGTCGATACCTCTGGCAATAACGGCAACTGCCTGAGCCACTGCGGCCAGCGCCAGCGGAAGCACAGAGATGGCCAATCCTTGAATCCCGGTCAGACCGTAGCTGGGTTGGATGATCTTCGTGAACACCAGCAGGATGGCCAGGATCCCGATGAGACCAAGCGTCCAGGCATAGCGGCGCATTGCAGTAGCGACAGCTCCCGTCGGGGAGGAGACCATCGTGTCCGGCGTGTCGATGGTCGTGCTCACTGATCGCCCGTTCCAGGAGATGGCTGTGCGGTGTTCGTCTCAGTGGCCGCTTCGTCGGCGCCTGCGCCGACCACCTGTTCGGGAAGCGGCGCTTCCGAGGGAAGATTGTGCGCGGCCCTCAGCAGGGTTACCTCATCGGCATTCGCCGCGTCGATCTCCGCCACGACCTCTCCGCCGAAGATCACAATCGCGCGGTCGCAGACGAGTTGGATCTCGCTGAGCTCAGAGGTGTAAAGCAAGATGGCAGCACCGGCAGCAGCCAGCTCACGCACGAGCAGATAGATCTGGTGCTTGGTGCGGATGTCGATCCCGCGCGTCGGGTCGAAGCACAGCATCGTCTGTACTCCATCGGCGACCCAGCGAGCGATTGTGACTTTTTGCTGGTTCCCCCCGGAGAGTAGGCGAACCTCGCCTTGCGCCCGGGTGTCGATCTGCAGCGTTTCGATGGCCTTGTCGACCTTCGGCTTCTCCTTCTTGTTCCGGATGGGGCCCCACTGCCGCATACGGACGCTGAAGGGAAGAGCGATGTTCTCGCGCACAGAGCGCTGCATGAGCAGGGCTTCTGCTCGATCGGCCGCGACGTAAACGACTCCGGAGCGTATCGCATCCGCCGGATGCCGGAACGAGACCTCCCGGCCGTCCACCAGAACAGTCCCGGCCTCGGGGCGCTCCGATCCGGCGAGGATATCGAAGAGTTCGTCCTGACCCTGACCCTCGAGAGCAACCACTCCGAGGACCTCACCGGGATGGAGGTCGAAGGAGACGTCGCTCAGACGGGTACTGGATCCGAGACCGCGTACTTCCAGGCGAGGCCGCTCGTCATGCTGCTGGGGCGTCCCGGCTGCCGGTCCGGCGCGGCCCGGCATTTTTCCGACCACCTCGCCCAGCATGAGTTCTACGATCTGATCGGCGGAGTCTGCCGTCACGTCGACCACTCCAACGGTTTCCCCTTCCCGTAAGACGGTGGCGCGATCACAAACTGATCCGATTTCTATCATGCGGTGGGAGATGAAGATGATGCTTCCTTCGCCTCCTCGCAGACCATCGACTACCTCGAGGACACGCTCGGTGAGGTTGGCAGGCAGGGCCGCGGTCATCTCGTCGAGCATCAGTACATCTGGCTCTATGGCGAGGGCGCGAGCAAGGTCGATGATCCGAAGCGAGGCGAGTGGAAGGTTCCGCGCCTCGGCCGACAGATCGAGGTCTTCTAGGCCGAGTTCGTTGATCCAGTGGTGGAACGGCTCGAGAGGAGTCTGGGTCAGGCTCAGGTTGGAGGTGATGTCGAGGTCGGGGATCAGCGCCGGTTCCTGGTACACCGACACCAGGCCGCCTCGTCGTGCCTCTGCCGGCGAGTGGGCGGTCCG
>JAHEDJ010000018.1:22666-46467 GCA_024641325.1 bacterium
GCAACAGCCAATCCGATGCCGGCGCCACCGACGGCTGCGGTGTTTGTCACCGCGGCACCCTCGAGGCCGGGGTAGCCGTCTGTGTCGAGGAGCTGGGCCACGAAGGCGCCGAGGTCGGCACCGACGATGGGCACGAAGTCCTTGTTGGCCTGCTGGATGGCGTCGACAACCTGGGAGTCCATGCCGGACGTCCAGATGCCATCGATGCCGTCGTACTGACCACTAGCAATGAAATCGTTGATCAGCTGCGTGGTGGTCGCAGGATCCCAACCGGTGTGTACGCCGTCGATCGTGGGTACGACCTCAATGCCCGGGTTCTCATCGAGCGCCTTCAGGAAGCCGGTGTGGCGATCCGTGTCGGCCGGGTGACCGGCGAAGCCGCGCATGTAGTAGACGACGCCTTCACCACCGAGTTGCTCGAACAACCAGCTTGCACCTAGGTAGGCATAGTCCACCTGGTTGTTGTACAGGTTGTAAGTGTCCTCGTTGGTGACGAATGCGTCGACCGAGATCGTGCGGATTCCGGCGGCGTTTGCTTCCTCGAGCGCCGGGTTGAGGGCGTCCGGGTCATTCGGGTTGAAGACGATTGCGTCCACGTCGGCGGCGATCAGGTCACGGATGTCCGAGAGCTGTCCCGCTGCGTCGGTGTTGCGGTGGATCGTGGTGAGCTGGGAAACCGAACCCAATGCCAGAGCCTCCGCCTTGGCGGTACAGACCTGCTCTTCCCGGAAGCCGTTTCCGACACCACCACCGTTTGAATATCCGATGTGGTAGTCCCCGTCATCTCCGGAATCGCTTCCGCAGGAGACAGCAATCATCGAGATTGCCAGCAGTGCCACCAAATTCCTGAACCATGCGTTCTTGGTCATCTATGTACTCCTCCTAATGGAGCAAGGGGCTAGAGCGAGTGTCGCATACGGCGTGGCCGATGTCCACTTGCCTCGGGGTTCGAAATTGTGTCAGATTGCGTCTGACGGTAAACGTTTGCGGCGTTGTCGGGTCATCTTCGCCGATGGCCGGGTGTTGCCTATCCTTCTGGTTCCGGGTTCGAGCTGATTGGAGCTATATGAAGTTCAGCGAAATCAGGTCAGGTGTCGTTGGGGTCGGCTTCATCGGAGTTGCCCATGTCGAAGCGCTGCGTCGCCTTGGGGTTGACGTCGTCGGCGTGGTTGGCTCAACCCCTGAACGGGCAATCGCCAAGGCTGAGAGCGCCAACCTCCCCCGTGTTTACGAGAGTGTTGAGGCGCTGGTCGCTGATCCGGCCATAGACGTTGTGCACATTGCCAGCCCTAACCATGTCCACGCCGAACAGGCTCGTGCCGCGTTGGAGGCCGGTAAGCACGTCGTCTGCGAGAAACCTCTCACCCTTAGATCAGATGAAGCCGCCGAGCTCGTCGCGCTGGCCGCTGGTTCAGGCCTCGTCAACGCGGTGTGCTTCAACATTCGTTTCTATCCACTCAATCATCAGATGGCCGCCATGGTGAGAGAAGGAGAAGTTGGCAGTCCGATGTTCGTGACGGGCAGTTATCACCAGGATTGGCTGCTGCGCGACACGGATTGGAACTGGCGGCTGGAGCCCGAAGAAGCCGGTGACCTGCGGGCAATTGCCGACATCGGCTCTCACTGGCTCGACCTTGCCAGGTTCATCACCGGTAGGCGGATTGTCGAAGTCATGGCGGATCTCCATACCTTCGTGCCCGTGCGCCGCCGCCCGGCCGGTCCGGTCGAGACGTTTGCCTCAGTCGGTGAGGACGCCGAACTGATCGAGGAGGAGATGTCCAGCGATGACGCGGCAGGCATCCTCCTGCGATTCGAGGACGGCACCCGCGGGACCGTCTCAATCTCTCAGACCTCAGCCGGTCGCAAGAACGCGGTTTCGATCGAGGTGGACGGTTCGGACTCTGCGTTGTCGTGGTATTCGGAGCATCCGGATCATCTTTGGATCGGGCACCGCGGACGTCCCAATGAGATTCTGCAACGCGATCCGTCGCTCATTTCCCCGGAGGCTGCGCGTGTTGCCGCGTATCCAGGTGGGCACGTGGAGGGATATCCCGATACCTTCCGCGCTCTGTTCAGCCAGGTCTATGCCGATGTTGCAAATGGGGGCCCGGCCGCCAACCCGGTCTATCCGACATTCGCCGACGGCCTGGATGCACTACAAGTAACGGAAGCGATCGCCCGGAGCTCTCGCGAGCAACGCTGGGTGACCGTCGAACGATAAGGAGGAAAGGATGAAGCTCGGTCTTCTAACCGCTCCGTTCCCGGAGACACCACTCAATGACGTGGCCGACTGGACCGCGGCCAACGGCTTCACCACGATCGAGATTGCCTGCTGGCCGGCGACGAGTGGCGACACCCGCCGGTATGCCGGGACCAGCCACATAGACGTCGACGGCATCTCGGATGCCCAGGCTTCCGAGATCGCCGATCGCATGAGCAGCAAGGGCCTGGAGATCTCCGGGCTCGGGTACTACCCCAACCCGCTGCATCCGGATGACGACCATGCCCGGATGGTCATCGATCATCTGAAGAAGGTGGTGGTCGCTGCCGGCAAGATGGGTGTCGGGGTAGTCAATACGTTCATCGGTGCCGATCGCTCGTTGACCCAGGACGAGAACTGGGAGAAGGCAACCCGGGTCTGGCCGGAGATCATCTCGTGTGCCCAAGACAGCGGTGTGAAGATCGCTATCGAGAACTGCCCGATGATCTTCTCGAAGGACGAGTGGCCGTCGGGTCACAACCTTGCCTACAACCCCAGGATTTGGCGGCGGATGTTCGAGGAGTTCTCCGAGACCATCGGTCTGAACTTCGACCCCTCGCACCTCATCTGGCTGATGATCGACATCGAGAGCGCCATTCTGGAGTTTGGCGAGCGGTTCTATCACTTCCAGGCCAAGGACGTGATGATCGACCACGACGGGCTCTACGAGAACGGTTCGATTTCCTCGGGCATCGGATGGCAGATTCCCCGGCTGCCCGGGCTTGGTGATGTCGATTGGGCTGTGGTATTCCGATCCTTGTACCGGGTCGGCTACGACGGTCCCATCATCATCGAGCACGAAGACCGCGATTTCGAGAAGACCGACGAGCTGGTCAAGCGGGGCTTTCTGATCGCACGCGACGTGCTCGCACCGTACGTTCACTGAAGACGAGCAGACTTTGTCCCTCGACGATTATGGGCACTTCGACGTTGTGGTCGTCGGATCTGGAGCGGCGGGCGCTCCGGCGGCCATTGCCGCAGCTCGCTCCGGAGCACGGACCCTTCTGATAGAGAAGTTGCCTTTCCTGGGCGGAAACTCGACGGCGGTGCTCGATACGTTCTACGGCTTCTACACCCCGGGCGATCGCGCTCGCAAGGTCGTCGGCGGGATCGCCGACGAAGTGGTGGCCGGCCTCAGGAGCGCTGGTAGCGTCGTCGAGCGTCCCAACACTTACGGTGCGGGTACCGGCATTACCTACCTGGGTGAGCATCTGAAGGTTGTGTGGGAGAGCCTGGTCGAGGGGGCCGGCGCGGCGGTCTTACTCCATGCCTTCGTCCAGGACGTGGTGGTGAGCGACGCGCGAGTCACTTCGCTGGTGGTAGCCACGAAGGCCGGGCTGCGACGGGTTGGAGCGGGTGTCGTCATAGACGCTTCAGGTGACGCCGACGTCTGTCTCCATGCCGGGTTTGGTTATGAGGCGGCCGGGACCGTGGATCCGGCGCAAACGCTGACAACGACCTTCCGGATGGCCAACGTCGACCATCAGGCCCGGGCCACTATCGGCAAGGAGGAACTGCACGCCCTGATGGTTGAGGCGGCTGAATCCGGTGCTTACGACCTTCCCCGACGGGAAGGGTCCGATCACATAACGCCGATACCCGGTGTCATCGCGACGGTGATGACCAGAGTCGAACATGCCGAAGATCCGACTCGCAATGCGGCCGATCCCGACACACTCACCCGCGCCGAGATCGAGGGACGCCGCCAGGCGATCGAGTACGCGCGGTTCCTCGTCGATCGAGTACCAGGCTACGAACAGGCGTCGCTGGTGGCATTGTCGACCCAGATCGGTGTGCGGGAGACCCGCCGCGTTTACGGCGACTACCGACTCACCAAAGAGGATGTTCTCGGCGCCAGTCAGTTCGACGATCAGATTGGATTGTGCGGTGCCCCCATCGAGGACCACCACGGTCGCGGTGCGACGGGTACGAACTGGGAGTACCTCCCCGAAGGGACTGCAGTCGGAATCCCACTTCGCACGTTGATCGTGCGAGACGCCACCAACGTGCTGGCCGTTGGCCGCTGTTTCTCGGCCACCCACGACGCCCAGGCATCGGTCCGGTCGATGGCTCAGTGCATGGCGATGGGTCATGCTGCCGGCATCGCCGCGGCGCAGGCAGTCAATATCGGTGGGATGGTCCGTGACGTTCCGGTCGGTGATATCCAACATCGTCTGCGGACCGACGGAGCGATCCTCGAGCTCACCACAACGTGACCGTCCGGATCCGCACCGTATTGGGTGACATCGACCCGGTGGATCTCGGCTTCACCTATGTCCACGAACATCTGATCATCGACTCACCGCTGGTCATTGACCGCTGGCCCCATATCCACCTCCCCGATGTAGACGCCGCCGTGCGCGAACTGGAACTGTGCACGGCAGCGGGCGTTGCAGCAGTTGTTGATGCGATGCCGGCGGCTTCGGGTCGAGATCCTGTTCGGTTGGCAGCCATCAGCCGGGCGAGTGGTGTCCATGTCGTTGCCAGCACCGGGCTCCATACGTCGAAGTATTACGAAGAGCAGCGGTGGACGGCCGAAGAGCCCCCGGAGTTACTGGCCGGGCGCTTCATCGCCGACGTTGTCGAGGGTATCGACCAGAACGACTACATGGGTCCGGTGATTCGCCGCACTCCACATCAAGCAGGAATCTTGAAGGTGGCAGTCCTCGAAGATGCTCCAACCGAACGCGACATCCGCATCTTCGAGGCGGCGGCCATGGCGCATGCTGCAACCGGCGTGCCCGTCCTCACCCATTGCGAGGGGGGGATCGGCGCTATGGCTCAGGTCGAGGTATTTGCAAGACTCGGCGTTCCACTCGACCGGGTGGTTATCTCACACACGGACAAAGTCCAGGATCTCTCGTACCACCGAGACCTACTGCAGACCGGCGTCCATCTCGTGTACGACCAGGCGCTGCGACAAGGCGAGGACGCCGCGGAGGGAACCGGACGCATCGTGGCGGCGATGATCAGGGATGGGCATACGCACCGCCTCATGCTTGCCACGGATGGAGCCCGTCGCTCCCTGTGGACTGCCTACGGCGGCGAACCCGGGTTGGCTTGGCTTGGGACGCGTTTCGTCGAGATGCTCGTTGAGCTGGGGATTGACGACGAGGCAATCAATACGATGTTCATCTCCAATCCGGCCCGTTTCCTCGCCTTCGACACCAAGCAGACCACTCAAAGCGTACCGGCGGCCGATTGATCAGCGAATACCACCGTATTGGCGTGGGAACGAAGGTAGCTGGCCGGTAGGTCGGGTCCAATCGGTCCGTTCAGCATGCGTCTCAGGATCTCGGCTTTGTTCGATCCGGTCACCAGCAGCCAGATCTCCCGTGAGTCCAGAATCGGGCGCAGGCCAAGGGTAATTCCCCACTCGGGCTCATGGTCGGCTCCATAACGGTCGGCCGCGCTCTTCGTGGCTGATGCCAGGCGAACGACCCCCGTCGGGGCCTGTGCGGTCGTTCCGGGCTCGTTGAGCCCAACATGCCCGTTGCCCCCGAGGCCGAGAAGAGTGAGGTCCAGGCCGCCGTCGTCGGTGAGGTCTTCGAACCGCCGGCATTCCTCATCGAGATCCGCAGCTTGGACATCGAGGGTGTGGAGGAATGCCGGTGGTTGGGCGAGCCCTGCCAGAAGGTCGCGATGGAGCATTGCATCGCAGCGTGCCGGGTCCCCCTTCGGGAGACCGAACTCATCGAGAAGGAACAAGGTGGCCTGCGAAAAGTCGATCGACGGACCCGCTAGTGCATACACGGGGCGCGGGGTGTTGCCGGTCGGCAGGCAAAGTCGCGCTTCCGGCCGTTCCTCCATGTAGGCAGCCCATCGATTGGCGACACTCTCCGCCCACCGATCGTCGTCGATGATCTCGAGCCGGATGCTCACGTCCCGGTGACAGTGTCGAATACTTCTCCCGTATCCTTGTGGCTGAGGATCAGCTTGGACCGACCGTCGGGGAGGGTTTCTTCCTTCACAATGGCGTGGCCGTCGTGTGTGCGGATGTCTTTGGCGATCCGGGGGGTGGTTCCGCCTCGCCACTCGACCGCAACCGGCTCCCATTGGCGGCTTTTCGCCGAGCGGTATGCCGCATCCATAACGGCGTTGACGACATACCCGTCGTAGAAAGTCTCTTGCGGTGTCGTGCCCGCGTCCAGCGAATTGAACATATCCGTGAACATATTGACGTACCCGAGCTCTGTGACTTCGTCGCCGACCGGGAACAGCCAGCCCTCGGACGATTCCATTTTCTCGGCCAGGTAGCCCCGCCCACCGCCGGATGAGTACATCTCGAAGCCGGTCCTCAGGAAGTTGTTAGTCCAGATCGTTCCCTCGGTTCCGGCTACTTCATCACGGAGGTCCATCCCGCCTCGAAAAGTCCAGCTCACCTCGAACTGGCCCAGCGCCCCGGACTCAAACCGGATGAGAGCGACCGCGTTGTCTTCGGCTTCTATCGGGTGCACCAAGGTGTCGGCCCATGCCATCACCTCTACGGGCCGGTTGCCTTTACCGACGTAACTGCGGATGATCTCGATGCAGTGGCAGCCGAGATCGACGATCGCCCCGCCACCGGCGCTGGTCTTGTCCCAGAACCAGGCGCTGTGCGGGCCGGGATGTGTTTCGCGCGAGCGCACCCAGGTGACATCGCCGATCACTCCGTTGCCGACGGAGGTCAAGGCCTTGAGCGTCTTTGGCGTGTAGACGAGATCTTCGAGGTACCCGGCAAACACACCGGCGGATTCGACCTTGTCGAGAATCCGCTTGGCCTCTTCCGCATTGCGGGCAAGAGGCTTGGTGCAAAGTACGGCCTTCCCGGCATCGGCGATGAGTTCGATGACCTCTTCGTGCAGGAAGTTCGGGAGTCCGACTACCACAACGTCGGTGTCCGGGTGATTGATGGCGTCTTCGAGGGATGTGGTCGACTCTGGAAGGTCCCACCGCGCCGCGAAAGCTTTGCCGCGGTCCTCCGAGCGGGAATAGACCACCTGCACACGGTCTAGTCCTCGTTGACCGTGAAGCGTCATCGTGTAGAAATCACCAATGAGGCCGGTGCCGAGCATGGTGATCGCGTGTGCACTCATGACCTTCTCCTTCTCAATCGCAGGGTTAGGTGGTCAACTTAGCCGAACGCGCGGATGCCTAGGTCAGGCGGCGAAAGTCTCATTTCCGCCGACCAGGGTACGAATGACGTCGTACGACTCGTCGAGCACGCATACATCGGCTTTTCTCCCGATGTCAAGACTCCCGAGATCGGGTCTTCGGATCAGTGCCGCCGGACCTGAGGTTGCGGCCGCGATCGCTCTCGCCGGGCCGAATCCGAGATCGATCATGTTTCTGACCGCCTGGTCCATTGTGAGAACGCTTCCGGCGAGCGTGCCGCTCTCGAGCCTGCAGGCCCCGTCCTTGAGGATCACCGTTCGGTCACCGAGTGCATGCACGCCGTCGGGTCGTCCTGCGGCCGCGATGGCATCCGTCACCAGCACGAATCGCTCGGCAGCGGCGTTCGCGGCGAGCTTCACCGCCTCGGGCGCGAGATGAACCCCATCGACGATGGCAGTGATGAAGATGTCGTCCCGCACCAGGGCAGCGCCGCTGATGCCCGGGTCACGGTGTTTCCAAGGTCGCTGAGCACCGAAGATATGGGTCACCGACCGAGCGCCTCGATCGAAAGCCCTATTGGCGGTCGCCGCGTCCGCGTCGGTATGACCCAGCGCCACCGTGACACCCTCAGCCGCCAGCATCTCGATCAAAGGAAGGGCACCCGGCAGCTCCGGGGCGATTGTCATGTGCGCCACGGGTCCGGCCGCTAGGAACCGGCGCGCGAGGTCCTGATCGGGATCAATCATGTTTTCCGGATTGTGGGCTCCGCATCTCACGGGGGACAGGAACGGGCCTTCGAGATGCATGCCCAAGATTCGAGCGCTTCGGATCGATGTTGTACGAAGGCGTTCGAGGGCGGCCAGGTAGTGAGCGGCCGGGAGCGAGATCAGCGTCGGTTGAAAGGCCGTGACGCCCGTCGCAGCTAGGCGGTTGCCGACGTGCTCGTAGTCGTCCGCGTCGGCCATCGTGAAATCCACGCCGTCGAAACCGTTGATTTGAAGATCGATGAATCCCGGCACGGCGAGGCCACTTCGGCCGGCGGGGGACAGTCCTACCTTCTCGACGAGACCATCTGCGATGGCCACGTCACCTTTGACGAATCGACCGTCGACCAATGCTGCTTTCACGCCGAGTCTCATGGGAACCTTATGGGTGGTGCGGTGTTGCCTCGCCGTCGTTCAGCCTAGTGAGCGCTAGTTGGGCACCCACGCGGGCCGAGTCGCCCGGAGCAGAAACGAACCTCACTTCCGCCGGCTAACCCCTGCAAGAGAGAGAACCTCTGCCATCCTCCGTCGGATTTCGATGCCTCGTGATTGGCCTCTGGAACGCGAGGCTCTGAGCCGGAACGTCCTCTTCCTGTCTGACTCAGCGCTTCCAGGTAGGTGTCCGCGATTGCCCGGTATCAGGAGGATACGGAGGAGTTACTGCGGGTCGGCGACATGCAGCTTGACGGGTGTTCGACTCGATATCTATGGTTAACCTCAAGGTTAAGTATGATTTCCAGAGTTCCAGACGATTTGAGCCCGGTGTTCGACGCCCTGGCCAATGACCACAGACGTGAAATCATCCGTGCGCTCGCACTCCAGCCGCAGTCGATCAGCCAACTGGCGAGCCTGCGGGGCATGTCACTACCGGCCATTCACAAGCACGTTCGTGTGCTCGAGAACGCCGCCATGGTTCGGCGGCGCAAGATTGGACGGACGAATTTTCTGGCGCTCGAACGGGCACCACTCCGACGGCTTACGAGATGGGTGGAACAGTTCCACCCCTGGTGGGGCATCGAGGCGGAGTCGTTGGAGACTTATGCCGCCTACCTGAGCAAGGAACCGGAGATGACCCAGGAGTCATCGTGAACGATAAGGAGTCATCGTGACCAAGTTTGTCTTCCTCGCCCACGGCGAGATGGAACGGACGCCTGAAGCCCAGGACGCCCACATGAAATGGTGGTCGTCGATTCAGGACCACGTCGTGGACTCGGGGAACCCCCTATTCAACGGTCGGAACGTGACCAAAGACGGTACCGTCGCCGTGCTTTCGGCCGACATGGAGCCTTCGCTCGGGTATTCGATCGTGCATGCCGAGTCGATAGATGAGGCGGTAGCGTTGCTGGCCGGCTGCCCAATGGACATGTGGGTCTATGAGGCAATGCCTATGTAAGGCGTCATTCCGAAGAGCGTTGAGGGGGCTCGGGCCGGAATCCACTTGACTAGCTTTGCCCGCGTACGTCCGAGCTCCCATGTTGTCGGCGGCAGCGCTAGGCGCCGCGCGGCATGCTGAGGCGATGCGAGCGGCCATGTCGGCGTTCGGACCGCTGGTTGATGGCCCCCCGCAAATGACCGTCACCACCCCGGTTGCTGCATTCGGTCGCCACCTCTGATATCGCACCACCTGCAATCGGCTTGTGCACCTGCTGCCGGGGGAGCGTGACGTCCTGGAATGAGTTTCGTCTGTTTGTGGTTTCACGACTCACACGGAAGGAACCACATGCCAGAGTTCACGATCACTCGACAAATCGATGCGCCGCTGGAAACCGTCTGGGAAGTACTGAACGACTTTGGCGATATCCAGCGATGGAGCCCCGGAGTCACCTATTCCGAGCTGACCTCGGATGGGCCGGTGGCCGAGGGCACAACAAGACGTTGCGATTTCGCTCCGTTCGGGGGAGTCCTCGAACGCATCGAGAGGCACGAGAGCCATGAACGCTTGACGGTGAATCTCTATGAGACTTCCAAACTCCCCATTTCGGGAGCGATAGCGGACTTCAACATTGCCGCCGGCAACGGTGGGACCGAGTTGACTCTCCACTACAGCTACGAACTGAATCTGCTGGGTCGCCTGGCGAAGGGCTACACCGATAGGCAGATGCGCCGGGGAATCGGCGGACTCGCCAAAGGGCTGCAGCGAGAGAGCGAGCGAATCGTCGCCGGCCGCTCCGAGTAGCGCGGCCTGGATCACTGCATCTACTGCGCTCGTCCCGACGGAGCAAGGTGTCGCGAGCGACGAGGCCCGGCAGGGCCGATATCTATAGGATGAATGTCCAAAGGATCGTTCTGCCGCGAGCCGATCGCGGTGGACGAGATGATGTCCGGGCTCCCTCCCTGGAGGAGAACTGAGGTCAATCGTGATCAAGCTCGACCTGAAGAAAGAGTATCGCGAGCTCTACCTACCATCGGCCAGAGAGTGCGCAGTCGTAGACGTACCCGAACTGCAGTTCCTGATGATCGATGGAACCGGCGATCCGAACACTTCCGATTCCTACCGGGAGGCTCTGGAAGCTCTCTACACGATGTCTTACACATTGAAGTTTCTCAGCAAGGAAACAGAGGACATCGACTATGTGGTGATGGCTCTGGAGGGTCTGTGGTGGACCGAAGACATGAACGACTTCTCGGAAGACGACAAGGACGCCTGGAGCTGGACGTCGATGATCATGCAACCCGCTCATATCACAGCCGCTCATGTTGACACTGCGATCGAGCAGGCTCGCTCGAAGAAGAACCCTCCGGCACTCGAACGAATGAGATTCGAATCGTTTCGTGAGGGCCTGTCTGTGCAGGTCATGCACATCGGTCCCTACGCTGAGGAGGCACCGACGATCAAGCGGCTTCATCAGTTCGCAGCCGATAACAGCTACCGGCTACGCGGCAAACACCACGAGATATATCTCGGTGATCCACGCCGTACCGCCCCGGAAAGGCTCCGGACGGTTGTCAGGCAGCCGGTTGAGCCGCTGTGAACGGCAGTTGCGGTGACCGGTTGGGAATCGGCGGGTCGCGTGAGTGGAGAGCCCGGCGCTAGTCGGCGGGCAACCACGTCTCCAGCGAAACTCCCAGACCATCCGCGATGCGGTTCACGTACGCGTAGTAGGCGACCACCTCACAGATGTCGAGGATGTCCCTATCCGAGAACCCGGCCCGGCGGAGGGTATCGACGTCCTTCTCGTCGACCTGCCATGGGTGTTCTGTCAGCTTTTCGGTGTACTCGAGCATCGCCACGCGGCTGGAGGAGAGTCCTGCAGTGCGCCAGTCCTCCTCTACTCGGGCCAGCAACTCGTCATCCTTGAGTAACCGGCGCAGACCGCGCCGGTGATGCGTGACTCAGTATTCGCACTTGTTGATTTCGCTGACCACCAGCGCGATCAACTCCCGCTCGACCTTGCGAAGCCCTGGAGTACCGGCCATGGCCGATCGATAAAGGGCGTCGTGCGCCCCCATTCCCGTTGGGTTGAGCGAATGGATCTGCATGATGTTGTCGACCCTGCCGTGGCCCTTATCGACCACATCGGCATACCGGTCCGCCAGGTCACCGACCCACTCGTCTTCTCTGATCGTCCTGATCCATGCCATATGCCGCCTCCCATGTCAGGCGCTACTCGACGAACAGGATTCCGTCCCGCTCGACAACCTTGCCACGCCGCAGCGGCAGTACCAGCGTCAGAGCTTTGAATGCTGTTCCGAGACCCGGAATCTTGGCGAAGATCCCCTGGGGGCCGCGCACCATGCGGCCGGTCTTGGTGTTGTATTTAGCGCCGTGCCATGGGCAAACGAGACAGCCCTCCTCGTCCACGGTGCCGCCTGCGAGGTCGGCGTACAGGTGGCGGCACCTGCGCGAGACGGCGAAGATCTCGTCGGCATTGCCGACGGCATAGTGACCGGCCCCGACGACCGTACCTGGTGATAGCTCGGATAAGGGTCCTACTTCTACCTCTTCGGGCACTACCTCGGCTCCTCTCGCCGCTTGTTCAACGGAGCCTAGAGAGGTTCGCCGCGGCCAGCGCCTCACGCCTCGACGAGCTCGGCGGCTTCTTCCCAGTTCTCCCTGGCCTCGTTGGCGGCTGCCAGGCCGACCAGCAAGGCGGCTGCCGGGTCTGCCCACCACCAGCCCAACAGGGCGTTCAACGTCAACCCGACCATGGTGCCTGCAGACAGAATCCCATCGAGGAACGTCATCGACGCCTCCGAGCGCAACGGAGCCGACTCCAGCCTCTCGGCCAGGCGCTTCTTGAATCGGGCGAGGGTGAGCATGACTACTGCCGTGACGGCCAGATAGGCGATTCCCCACGGTGACTCTTCCGGCCGGCGTCCGCTGACCAGGTCCCGGATGCTGAGCGAAATCAGAACGAGGGCAAGTAGGGCAAAAGCCACCGATACCAGCCGGAGGGCGAGGGCAGTCCGCTCGGGGTGGTCGAAATCATGGCCCGGCATCAAATGCCAGACGACTACGGCGGATGCGAACAACTCGATGATCGAGTCTGATCCGAATCCGATCAGAGCGAGAGACCCTGCCGCGATGCCGAGCCCGATGGTCAGCACCGCCTCTCCGACATTCCACCCGATCGTCGCATACTCGAGTTGGAGAGCTCTTCGGTTGAAGTCGGAGCGAGCGCTGTCGGTCATGGACGCCGTATTGTGCCAGACATATCGATTCCGGCGTTCCGCGCTCCCGGTGCAGGGGAAGGAATCGATGCCGGAACGGGAGGGGTGGGGTTGTGCTTGCGCGCTACGGGTTCTGGAACTCCGCCTTCGGGCCCAGGTAGTACCACCAGTTCAAGAACAGGCAGATCGCGTAGAAGACGGCAAATGCGTACAGCGCTATCTCGGGGGTGGTCTTCGTGATCTGCTCACCGAACTCCTGCGGTACGACGAACGCACCGTATGCGGCCACCGCGGAAGTCCACCCGAGCACCGGTCCGGCCTGCTCCTGGTCGAAGACCATGGCAATGGTGCGGAAAGTCGATCCGTTGCCGACACCTGTTGCCGCGAACAGAACCAGGAACAGCAAGAAGAACGGCACGAAGAACTCCTCAGGAGTTGCGGACTGGTAGGCCTGCTTCATGAAGTAGGCAACGCCGAGCGCACTGGCGATCATCGTCACCGAGACCCATTGAGTCACCCTGGCACCACCGACCTTGTCTGCGATCCATCCGCCGACCGGCCGGATGAATGCCCCGATGAACGGGCCCATCCAGGCGAACGTCAACGCCGACGGGCCGTCGGGATTCACGAGATCATGGGTCATGACACCGTCCACCATCAGGTGCTGGAAACCAAAGATGACTTTGATGGCGAGAGCGAATCCTGCCGAGTAGCCGATGAAACTCCCGAACGTCATCGTGTAGATGACGCTCATGATCCAGGTGTGTTTGTTACCGAAGATCTTGAACTGCCGTTCGAGGTTCGGTTTGATCTCACCACGCAACTGCTTGAGGAGCAGAACCGTTCCCCAGATCACGAGACCGATGATCGGGTACTTGGCCCAGGTCCATCCCAACCCTGTTGGGCTCGGCAGTATGAAGAAGAGGCCGATCGCAGCCGGTATGAAGGCGAGGCCCAGCATGCCGGCGATCTTGACGAACGAGTTGAGAGGCGATCCGATGTTCGGAGACACATGCTCGGCGCGGATATTGTCCATCTTGAACCAGCCGAGAAAGGCGAGTGGGATCAAGAACACGAGCCATATGAATCCGGCGTTGTGAATCCAGGTCTCGGTCCCCTCGGCGATTTTGCCGATGAGCGTCCCGGATGTCTTCTCGAGAATCATCGAACCACCGCCGAAGAAGCCGAAAGTCATCATCAACGGGATCAGCACCTGCATCGTCGTGACACCGGCGTTTCCCAAACCAGCGTTCAGCCCGAGCGACAGGCCCTGCATGCGCTTCGGATAGAAGAAGCTGATGTTCGACATCGACGAGGCGAAGTTCCCGCCACCCAGGCCGGATAGGCCGGCCAGCAGCTGAAAGACCCAGAGCGGTGTGTCCTGCGACAGGAGGGCGAACCCGGTGCCGGCCGCCGGAATCATCAGCAGTGCAGTGGTGAAGAAGATGGTGTTTCTCCCACCGGCCAGTCGAATGAAGAAACTGCTGGGTATACGCAGGCTGGCTCCCGTCAGGCCTGCGATGGCCGACAAGGTGAATAGCTCGGCGTTTGTGAACGGGAATCCCAGATTGAGCATCTGGACTGTGATCACACTCCAGTAGAGCCAGACGGCAAAGCCACACAGCAGGCTCGGAATCGATATCCAGAGGTTCCGCTTGGCGACCTTCTTCCCGGTGCTTTCCCAGAATGCCTCGTCTTCGACGTCCCACTCGTAGATGTCAGCCATTCTCATTCCTCTTCCCGCGGGCACGCCCGCAATGATGGCCTGCTGCTAGTTCTCAACTACGCCTCGAGGCGACCTTCCGCGTCGTGGACAAACTCCTCTACGAACGAATCCTTGGGTTCTTCGAGCATGAACAGAGTCACGATGAAGCTGAGTGCCGCGCCGGTCGCCAGGACGAAGAAGAACGTCTTGGAGTCGACCAGCGAGAACAGCACGAGGTATATGACTGCTCCGACGTTGCCGTAGGCACCCGCCATGCCGGCGATCTGCCCCGTCATCCGCTTGTTGATCATCGGGATGATCGCGAACGTGGCGCCTTCCGCCCCCTGCACAAACACCGACGCGAAAATTGTGATGGCTACCGATACGACCAGCCACCAGAGTCCTCCGAACATTGGGACAACGGTCTTGAGTCCGTCGGCGTCGACCCCGCCGCCCCACCTGCCGATGAAGGCCATCAGCAGGAATCCCAGAGCGATACCGACCATATAGATCAACATGGTCCGCTTGCGGTTGGCCATCTTGTCGGACAGATATCCGCCCAGGGGCCTGGCTCCCAGATTCACAAATGCGAACGATGCTGCGACGACCCCGGCGACGGTGGCGGTGACCAGGGGGCCACCGGCACTGTCTTTGAGGGGAACGAAGGTGTTCTCGAAGAACTTCGGCAGCATCGATACGACGGCCAATTCTGCGCCGAAGTTGGCGAAATAGGTGCTGTTCAGAGCCGCAACGCTGCCCCAGTGGTACTTCTCGTTGTCGGGAACACCCGCTCGAAGGTACGGGAGATTGATCTGAAGAGTTTTGAAGACGTGCCCGGCATAGACCGCCAGGAGTATGCCGTAGATGACCAACAGTGTTCCGTCGGAAATAACCGCCTCACCGTCGATCTTCACGTTGCTGATTCGCCAGGCGAGAACCCCGAGAGCACCAACGAGCGGAAACGACCATACGAGATACTGGGTCAGGTCACGGTATGACGTCACCATCATCGGCTCGGTCTTCTTGGCCTTGTGGAGCTGCTCGCCGGCCGGTACATCCCGGACGAGGAAGTAATACAGCACCCCGTAGGCCCCCATGACGAATCCGTTGACTCCGAGCGCCCAGCGCCAGGCGTTGTCGCCAAGTCCGAACCAGTTGTCCATGACCGTTATAGCAAACCAGGGGAGCGTCATGGCGGCGAAAGCTGATCCGAAGTTTCCCCAGCCGGCGTAGAACCCTTCGGCTCTACCGATGTATTTCGGGGGGAACCACTGGGCGACCATCTTGATCCCGATGACGAATCCGGCGCCGACCGAACTGAGCACGAGGCGGGCAATCAGCATCTGCATGAAGGAGTCGGCGAGGACGAAAGCCAGTGCGGGAAGCGCCATGACGATCATCAAACCGGAGAAGACGACGCGCGCCCCGAAGCGGTCGATGAGGGCCCCAACCACGATACGGGCGGGAATTGTGAGAGCGACGTTGGCGATCAGCAGGATCTTCACGTGCTCGTCTGTCAGCCAACCGACCGAGTCCAGCATGGTGGTGGCCATCGGCGCCATGTTGAACCAGACGTAGAACGTCATGAAGAAAGCGATCCACGTGTAGTGGAGTGTCCTGATTCGTTCCTGGCTGAAGTCGAGCAGCTTCGGCGGCGCCTCGGCCGTGGACGGTGACCGATCGTCCTGACTCATGTCCCTCTCCTTTGAACTGAGCTGTTGTCGGACCGGCGTCCCCTTGAATCCCGGGTCGTTGGTGTCTGTTCCGGCACCAAGTCGCGTCCTCGATGAACGCCCGCAGTGTGTTTGTAGTCGGAATTCCTCGTAACGTCAAGTGCAAAGCTAAACGTTAAGTGCTACACTTGGCGTTATGCAGGCGTCTCTCGGTAGAAAGGGCGACTACTCGGTGCGGGCCGTGCTCGACATCGCCCGCCGCAATGGCGATCGCCGCAAGGCCCGGGAGATCGCCACGGAGATGGATATTCCGAACCGGTATCTCACTCAAATCCTCGCCAATCTCGTTCAGCACGGCCTGCTCGAGGCCGTCGCCGGCCCCACCGGCGGGTATGTTCTCGCCCGACCGTCCGATGAGATCTCGCTTCTCGAGGTCGTCGAAGCCGCCGAAGGGCCGATCGCTCTCGACGTCTGCGTGCTGCGAGGAGGACCGTGCTCGTGGGAGAACTCCTGCCCGGTGCACATCCCTTGGGCGCGCGCTCAGAACGCCATGGCCGAGCAGCTCTCGACAACGTCCTTTGCGGATCTGGTCGGTATCGATGGAGAACTTTCTGCCGGCACACATCAGATTCCTGAGGACACGCCTCCTCACAAGAGTCCAACTCCGCGGCTGCCTCGGAAGCTCGACAAAAGGAACAGATAGCAAGTCGGAGTCAATTGCATCTCGGAAAGCATCTGGAAGACAAGTGCAGTTCAAAGATCGAGAAAGGGAAGGAAGGGCATGAGACGGTCAATGCACCTCGTTCTGATCGTGGGAGCAGCGATGGCCGTCACATTGCTCTCGTCCACGGTCGGTGCGCAGGAGGAGGTAGACGGCCGAGAGGTGTTTCTCGCCAACTGCTCGGGTTGCCACCAGGGCACCGGACTGGGCGTGACCGGCTCATTCCCACCGCTGGCCGGCAACGAGAACGTGCAGGACACCGCTTACGTCAAGGCCGTTATCGTCGAAGGCAAGTCCGGTCCGCTGGATGTCCTAGGTGTGTCCTATGACGGCGCGATGCCGGCCTTTCCGGACCTCACTGCCGCGGAGATCGATGCGCTCGTCGCCTACATCCAGGCCGGTGTGTTCATTCCTGCTGAGACCGGGGGACTCGAACCCGGTGACGCAGCCAGAGGGAAGGACTTGTTCACGGGAAGCGACCGGCTGGAGAACGGGGCGCCTGCGTGTGCTTCTTGTCACACCGCAGCTGGTTTCCAGGCTCTGAATGGACCGGCCTTGGGGCCGGATCTCACAGATGTTGCCAACCGGTACGGCGGCGAAGAAGCCGTAGCGGCCGCGTTGGTCAGCCCTCCGTCGGCAACCATGCAGCCTCTCTTCACCGACAACCCGATCGCCGATCAGGAACGAGCCGACCTGGCCGCATACTTCGCTTCCATCTCGAATGTGCGGCCTTCCGGAGGGCCGGACATCCTCCTTCTGGGGGGTGCGCTGGGCGCTGTTGCCATGTTCGCCTTGATGTTGCTAGCGCCGCGCAGTCGGCGGATGGGATTCGCACGGCAGTTGAGGAGCCAACGATGACGACCGAATGGATCAGAGACAAAGAGGCTCCCGCCGAGCGGAAGTGGGAGGAGTTCTATCGCAACCGGTTCCAGCACGACAAGCGCGTGCGCACTACCCACGGTGTGAACTGCACCGGGTCGTGCAGTTGGGAAGTCTTCGTCAAGGACGGGATCGTCACCTGGGAACTTCAGGCCACCGACTACCCGCAACTCGAAGACGGTCTGCCTCCATATGAACCGCGCGGGTGTCAACGTGGCATCAGCTTCTCCTGGTATCTCTACAGCCCGATCCGGGTCAAGTATCCCTACGGTCGTGGGGCGCTGATCGACCTCTACCGGCAAGCCAAGGCGGTCCACGACGATCCGGTCGACGCCTGGGCATCGATCATGGAGGATCCCGAGAAGCGTAAGCGCATTCAGACGGCGCGGGGCAAGGGCGGCTTCCGCCGGATGTCCTGGGACGAAGCTCTGGAAATCGCCTCGGCCTCCGTGGTACACACGACCAAGGAACACGGTCCCGACCGAGTGATCGGCTTCTCACCGATCCCGGCAATGTCACAGATCAGTTACGCAGCCGGCAGCCGGTTCCTGAGTCTGCTGGGCGGCGTTGTGATGAGTTTCTACGACTGGTACTGCGACCTTCCCCCAGCTTCACCGGAGATCTGGGGTGAACAGACCGACGTTCATGAGTCGGCCGACTGGTACAACTCGCGCTTCGTGGCCGTCATGGGCGCCAACCTCAACATGACGAGGACTCCGGATTGCCACTTCATATCCGAAGTGCGCCACGCCGGAGCGAAGCTCACGGTGTTCAGTCCGGACTTCAGCCAGGTCGCCAAGTATGCGGACTGGTGGATTCCTTCGAACCCGGGACAGGACACTGCGTTCTGGATGGCGGTCAACCACGTGATCCTGAAGGAGAGCTACGTGGACCGTGAGGTCCCGTACTTCCAGGACTACGTGAAGCAGTACACAGACATGCCGTTCCTGGTGGAGCTCGACGGTTTCCGACCCGGTAGTTGTCTGCGAGCGAGCCGGGTCGGTGAGTACCGCGATTCCGAGAACTCCGAGTGGAAGTTGCTCTGGTGGGATCGGATCTCCGGGCGTCCGCGCATGCCGCAGGGCACGATCGGTTACCGGTGGGCGAAAGAAGACAAAGGCAAGTGGAATCTCAGTTTGGTCGATGGACTCAACGGTGAAACGCTCGATCCTGAACTGAGCTTCATCGAGTCGAACGACGGCATCGTTGAGGTTGAGTTTGACAACTTCGCGGGCGGCGGCGCCGTCCGGCGGGGTGTGCCGGTCCGGTACGTGGAGACCGATCGAGGTCGCGTGGCGGTGACAACCGTCTTCGACCTGATGGTCGCCCAGTTCGGTGTCGATCGCGATCTCGGCGGTGACTACGCCGCCGACTTCAACGATCCGGAAGCTCTCTACACCCCTGCCTGGCAGGAGCAATTCACCGGTATCCACCGGGACACCGTTCTGCGTTTCGCCCGCGACTGGGTGGACAACGCCGAGAAAACCAACGGCAAGAACATGATCATCATCGGCGCCGGGGCCAACCATTGGTACCACAACAATCTGCTGTACCGATCAGGCATCGTTGCCTTGATGCTGACCGGTTGCGTTGGTGTCAACGGTGGAGGCCTCGGCCACTACGTCGGACAGGAGAAGCTGGTCAACCAGGCCTCCTGGGGCGCGATCGCCTTCGGTGGCGACTGGGGGATGGCGTCCCGTCAGCAGAACAGCCCGTCGTTCCACTATGTCCACTCCGACCAGTGGAGGTACGAGCGCGGCTACTCCGACTACGACACCCTCCCCGAGAACGCCACCACCGACGACCACACGATCGATCACCAGGTTCGTGCGGTCCATCGGGGCTGGCTGCCGTTCTATCCGCAGTTCAAGCAGAACTCGCTGGAACTCGTCAAGGAAGCTCAGGCGAGTGGAGCAACGACCGACGAAGAGATCATCTCCTACGTGGTGGAAGGATTGAAGAGCCGGGCAGTCGAATTCGCTATCGACGACCCCGATGCTCCCGAGAACTGGCCGAGGACCTGGTTCATCTGGCGTGGCAACGCCATCGGCACCAGCGCCAAGGGTCATGAGTACTTCATGCGCCACTATCTCGGGACGCACTCGACGGCGGTCGCCGGCGAACTGGCCGGCGAGACCGTTTCAGAAGTCAACTTCCGCGCAGATGCTCCGATCGGCAAGTTCGACCTCGTGGTCGACCTCAACTTTCGGATGGATACAAGCGCCTTGTATTCGGACATCGTGCTGCCGGCGGCCACCTGGTACGAGAAGGATGACCTCAATTCGACGGATATGCACTCCTACATCAACCCGATGCAGGCGGCGGTTCCGCCCTCCTGGGAGTCCAAGTCGGACTGGCTGATCTTCAAGTCGGTGGCCGCCAAGGTCGCCGAGTTGTCGGCCGCCCACTTCCCGGAACCGGTCAAAGACGTTGTGATGCTGCCTCTGCAGCACGACACGCCGGACGAACTCGCCCAGCCGGAGGTACTGGACTGGTTCAAGGGTGAGGTCGAAGCCATTCCGGGCAAGACGATGCCCAAGTTCCGGGTCATCGAGCGCGATTACAGGAACCTGTACGAAAAGATGGTGTCGCTGGGTCGGGGTGTCGAGAAGAACGGCGTCAACGCCCACGGCCTGACCATTCCGGTCGCTGATGCCTATCAGGAACTCGCCGAGCGCCAGCCGCGCGACATCCATGTGGCAGCCCTCAACGGCCGACCCTATCCATCACTCGAGCAGGATCGGGAAGTCTGCGAAGCGATCTTGCACCTCGACCCTGCCAGCAACGGGGAACTCGCCCACCGTGCCTTCGAGGCCGAGGAGGCGAAGACCGGGCTGTCGCTCACGCATCTGTCCGACGGCCAGCGCGGTACCCGCATCCGGTTCTCGGATTTGGTCTCCCAGCCGCGGCGGGTACTGACGACTCCAACCTGGAGCGGCAAGATCAACCACGGCCGGGCCTACAGCCCGTTCACGCTGAACGTCGAGGAACTCATCCCATGGCGGACCCTGACCGGACGTCAGCACTTCTATCTGGACCATGAGAACTACCTCGACTGGGGCGAACATCTGCCAACGTACAAACCGCGACCCGATCACACGATGCTGTCGGAGACCGAGTTCAGCGCCAACGAGGCGCAGGGCCGGATGCTCAACTACATCACTCCGCACGGCAAGTGGAGCATCCACTCGACCTATTCGGAGAACATCCGGATGAAGACGCTGTCCCGCGGTGGTTACCCGGTCTGGTTGAACGACAAGGAAGCCGCCGAGATGGGGATCTCGGACAACGACTGGGTTGAGTTGTTCAACGACAACGGCGTGTTCGTACAGAGATGCATCACCTCGGCCCGCATTCCGAAAGGAACCGTTTTCGTGTATCACGCCACGGAGCGAACGGTCGGTATCCCCATCTCGCCGCTGCGCAAGAAGCGGGCGGGGATGAACAACTCGCTGACCAGGACCCGGCTCAAGCCGGTGCTGATGAGCGGCGGCTACGCCCAGTTCACCTACGCCTTCAACTACTGGGGCCCGACCGGCGTGAACAGAGATACGTTCGTATACGTCCGCCGGATCGACAAGCCGAGCTACTGAGAGGAGGAACCATGGACGTTAGAGCCCACATGAGCATGTTGTTCCACCTCGACAAGTGCATCGGATGTCACACGTGCAGCGTCGCCTGCAAGAACTTGTGGACCGACCGCAAGGGCGCCGAGTACATGTGGTGGAACAACGTGGAGACCCGTCCCGGGACGGGTTACCCGACCGGATGGGAAGACCAGGAGCACTACCGGGGAGGGTGGGAGAAGAACTGGGTAGGGGTCGAACTGAAGCTGCACAGCCGGCCGCAAGGCCTTGCCAATTTGTTCTACAACCCTGCCTTGCCGGAACTGGACGACTATTACGAACCTTTCACCTTCCGATATGAAGACCTTTTCAACGCACCGGAAGGGGAGCATCAGCCGACCGCCATTCCGATTTCGGCGATAACCGGCGATCCCATTGACATCGAAGCCGGTCCGAACTGGGACGACGATCTGTCGGGATCCAATATCTACGCGGCCAACGATCCCAACATGGCCGACGTTGCCGCCGAGGTGCGGGAGCAGATGTCCGAGATCGAGAGGGTGGTGTTCAACTACCTTCCCCGGATCTGCAATCACTGCCTCAACCCGGCCTGTGTGGCTGCCTGCCCCAGTGGCGCCATCTACAAGCGGGGCGAGGACGGGGTTGTCCTCGTCAACGAGGACAAGTGCCGGGCCTGGAGGATGTGCGTTTCGGCATGCCCCTATAAGAAGGTCTACTACAACTGGTCGACCGGCAAGTCTGAGAAGTGCATCTTGTGCTTCCCGCGCATGGAAACCGGCCAGGCTCCTGCCTGTGCGCATTCGTGCGTTGGTCGAATCCGCTACATGGGTGTCTTGCTCTACGACGCCGACCTCATCCAATGGGCTGCGGAGGGTCCTGAGGAAGAGCTATTCGATCGACAGAACGAGGTGATCCTCGACCCGTTCGATCCGGCGGTGGTCGCGGCAGCCAAGCAGAACGGCCTCGACGACGGAACGATCGCGGCGGCGCAGAACTCGCCCGCCTACAAGTTCGTCAAGGAATGGAAACTGGCGTTGCCGTTGCACGCCGAATACCGGACCATCGCAATGATGTTCTACATCCCGCCGCTCTCGCCGGTGGTATCCACCATCGAGCAGGGCCTGGTGCGGCTTGACATCTCCCCGGACCAGATCGACTTCGAGTTGTTCCAGGGTCTCGAGAAAGCCAGGCTGCCGATCAAGTACCTGGCGAACCTCTTCGCGGCCGGCAATGAGGAGGTCATCGAGAAGATTCTCCGCAAGATGCTGGCGGTTCGTATCTACAAACGCCGTCAGAGCGTGGAAGGCTTCATCGACGATGCGACCGAGGCGTTGATCGAATCGGCCGGTACCACGCCGGAGGAGATCGAAGCCATCTACCGGATGACCACCCTCCCGACGATGCAGGAACGCTTCGTGTTCCCGCCCTATCACAGGGAGATGTCCGCTGAAGCGATGTACGGCGATCCTCTCGCCCGCAAGGGAGAGACCGGGTTCGGGTACACGGACGCACCGAAGCGAGGTGCGTGATGAGAGACTTCGCGCTACTCGCCGCGGGTTTCGGATATCCGCGCCGGGGTCGTATCGCAGAACTACGTACGGCGCTCGATCAACTCGAATCTGGAGGTGCCCGCAAGCGCTTCGGCAAGTTTGTCGATGCCATGAATGAGCTGACCCTCGCGGAATGGGAGGAACTTCACACTCGTACGCTCGATCTGGGCCCGTTGTTCGTTCCCTATGTCGGCTACGTCGTCTGGGGAGACAACTACCACCGCGGTGAGTTCATGGCGGAACTCAAGGTGGCGCAGGAGACCTTCGGCGTCGATCCATCGGGCGAACTGCCCGACCACCTGGAACCCGTGCTCAGACTGCTGGCGGTGGCGGACCCCTTGCCGGACTCGCTGCTCGAGATGCTCCCCGGGGCATTGGACAAGATGCGTTCGGAGCTCAAGGAGGCTGAGCGGGACAATCCCTACCGCCACCTTCTGGCGGCGATCGCCGAAATACACGTTCCGGCGCCGGTTGGAGGTGTGCAATGAGTGACGGCGTCCTTCTCTTCGTAGTGCTGCCGTACGTCGGCCTGGCGCTGGCGATAGTCGGCACGGTCTACCGGCTGAGGTACCGGAAGTTCTCGGTATCTTCGCTGTCGACCCAGTTGCTCGAGAATCGTCAGCTCTTCTGGGGTTCGATTTCGTTCCACTGGGGGATTGTGTCGATCCTCACCGGACATCTGCTGGTGCTGCTCGTACCGGTCGGGTTCCAGGCCTGGAACGGTTCGCCGGTCAGGCTCTATCTGCTGGAGATCACCGGTTTCGCACTCGGAATCTGGGCGCTCGGCGGCCTGGTGGTGCTCGGTCACCGCCGGCTGACCTCGCGCCGTGTCCGGGTAGTGACCACCCCGATGGATTTCGTCGTACTGACGCTGATCTTCGCTCAGATCGTCACAGGCTTGTGGATCGCGGCCGGCTACCGGTGGGGGTCCTTCTGGGGAACCGGTGTGTTCGTCCC
>JAHEDJ010000018.1:46567-48119 GCA_024641325.1 bacterium
ACGTGCCTCCCGCTTCGATCCGCCGGCCAATGGCCAACGGCCTTTCCGTCGCGGCGCCCGTTGCCCAACCATATTGTTTCCGAGCTGTCAGCAGGAGGAGCGAGGCATTTCCACAAACTACCTCTTGCGCATCGCCAACCGGTCGGTAAGCTGCCTGCGGCGTCGACCGGATCGCTCAAGGTCCGAAGTACGGCGCCGATCTACATTCATGCCAATCACCACCTTCCAACCTCCCCCGCTGCTCACGCTCGCCCGGCACGCCATTCGGCCTGTGCTCGAGGGCGTGATCATCCCGTTGGCGCTGTTCTACGTGTTCCTGTGGCGGTCGGGAGTCTGGGGCGCGATCACGGTTGCCCTTATCTGGTCTTGGGGTGCGGTCGCCTATCGACTGGTCAAGGGCCAGCGCGTCCCCGGGATACTCATGCTTGGTGCGCTCGGTATGACAGTTCGTACCGTCTTGGCAGTCTCAACGCAGTCCGTTTTCTTCTACTTCCTGCAGCCGACACTCGGCACCGTCGTGGTGGCCGGTGCTTTTCTGCTCTCGGTTCCCGCAGGCCGACCTCTGGCCGCCAGACTGGCCGAAGACTTCCTCCCTATGCCCGACGCGTTCCGGGAACATCCGGCCGTTCGTAGATACTTCCTTCGCATCACGCTGCTGTGGGCGCTGGTACAACTCGCCAACGCAGCCCTAGCCTTCTGGCTCTTGGTCAGCCAGCCCGTCCCCGTGTTTCTGGCCGCCAAGACCGCCGGCAGCCTCGTACTCACCGCTGCCGCAATAGCGGTTTCAACGGTGGTGTTCTTTCGGTCGATGCGCCGGCATGGCCTTCTGTCTTCTTCACAGCCGGCATTGTCCGCCGCCGCGCATATCGTGGGCTGATGGGATCCCTGCAACTCATCACACGAGACGGCGTTTCGTTGCAGGGCCACTGGAGACTGGCCACCTCCGATCCCCGTGGAACGGCGGTGGTCATTGCCCACGGGTTTACCGCGTCAAAAGACAACCCGGAAGTGGAGGAATTCTCTCGCGGATTGGCCGACGCCGGCCACGACGTGCTGACGTACGACTCCCGGGGGCACAGCGACTCTCAAGGCCTGTGCACTCTCGGAGACAGTGAGCAGTTCGACGTTGAGGCGGCGGTCCGGGAAGCCCGGTTGCGATCCGACAAGGTGATTGTGTTCGGTGCATCCATGGGGGCTATCGCGGCGCTGCGCTATGCCGCCACGGACCATGAACTGGCCGGTGCGGTGAGCCTCAGCTCCCCGGCGCGATGGCGCATGCCGAGGAGCGCCTCGGCAATCGTGGCGATACTCATGACCCGTACGAGGCTCGGTCGCTACCTCGCCGCCCGGTTTCTGCGTGTCCACATCCACCCGCAGTGGACGAATGCTTCTCCACCCGAAGTTCTGGTTTCGAACATCAGAGTGCCGCTCGCCGTAGTCCACGGACAGGCCGACGCGTTCATCCACACAGGCGAAGCGAGACGGCTGGCTGCCGCAGCTACGGGGCCGACCCGCCTGGAGCTTGTCCCGCGCATGGGACATGCCTTCGACA
>JAHEDJ010000019.1:0-23133 GCA_024641325.1 bacterium
GCCGGTCCTCGAACCCCGGCAACGAAGCTCCATCGGAGCTTCGTTGATCTCTTTCCAAGGCTATGCCTTGGAAAGAGGCGCCCAGGCCAGCAGCAAGCGCTTCCGGCCGCTCTCGTCGAACACCACCCATGCTTCTGCACGATCGCCGGTGCCGGTGATCTCTTCCACCACGCCGGTGCCCCACTTGCCATGCACTATCCGATCGCCGACGCCGATCTCATCGGCGGAAACCGTTGAGCCGGGTGAAGGCGAAGCGATCTCCTGGCTCCTACGGGTCCGCTTCGGCGCCATCGTGATCAGCTCCCCCGGGATCTCACCGAGGAATCTGCTCGGGGCATTGAAACTCGAACTGCCGAACAACATCCGCTGCCAGGCATGAGTCACGTAGAGCTTCTCCTCCGCCCTGGTCACGCCGACGTAGCAAAGCCGCCGCTCCTCTTCGAGTTCTTCCGGATCACCCAGAGAACGTGAATGAGGAAATACACCGTCTTCCATGCCGACGATGAAGATGACCGGATACTCGAGGCCCTTGGCCGTATGCAACGTCATCAGCGTCACCGCTTCGGCCTGGTCGTCGAGTTCGTCGATGTCGGTCACCAGGCTCACCTGCTCGAGGAACAACTCGAGCTTCCGCATTCCACTCAGCGTCGCCCACGCCCCGTCATCAGTGATAGACCCGTCCATCGACTCTTCGAACTCTTCGGCCACCGAGGCGAGTTCCCGGAGGTTCTCGACCCTCCCGAGCGCCTCGACCGAACGCTCGGCTTCCAGTTCGGCCACGTAGCCGGTCTCCGCCAGCACCGCGTCGATCGCCGCCCGGGGGCCGTCGGCAGCTGCTTCCTCGAGGCGATCGATCAGACCGACGAACTCCTTCACACGTATCGCGGAACGCGCCGCCACCATCCCGATGTCGTCTATCCGGGTGAGGGCGTCGTAGAACGAGATACGCCCGTCCTGCGCGAATCGGTCCACATGTGCAATCGTCGACTGCCCGATGCCGCGCTTCGGCACGTTGATGACCCGCTTCACTGCCACTTCATCGGTCCGGTTGGCGAGCAGCCGCAAGTAGGCGAGCGCGTCCCGCACCTCGCGCCTCTCGTAGAACTTCACTCCCCCGACCACGTTATAGGGAATGCCGTAGCGGACGAACACTTCCTCGAGAACACGGCTCTGCGCGTTCGTGCGGTAGAAGATGGCGATGTCCCGGCGGTGATAACCCTGATCGTCGAGTAGCTCGATCTGGTCGGCAACGAAGGCGGCCTCATCGTGCTCGTCCTGAGCCTCATATCGGGTGATCAGTTCACCCCGACCCAGGTCGGTCCACAGCCGTTTCGGCTTCCGATGCAGGTTGTTGTCGATCACCGCATTGGCGGCTTCGAGAATGATCTCGGTCGACCGGTAGTTGCGGTCGAGCACCACGATCCGGGCATCCGGATAGTCCTTCTCGAACTCGAGGATATTGCGGATGTCTGCGCCTCGAAATTTGTATATCGACTGGTCCTGGTCACCCACGACACAAAGATTGTGGTGCGAGTCGGTCAGCAACTTGACCAGCATGTACTGGGCGTGATTGGTGTCCTGGTATTCGTCGACCAGGACATACTGGAACCGGCGCTGGTACTGCGCGAGCACGTCCGGGAACGCTCCGAGCAACTCGACGGTGATCATCAGCAGATCGTCGAAATCCATCGCCGAGGCCTCCAGCAGACGCTGCTGATAGAGCCGGTAGACGTCCGCCACCTGCTCGTGATAGAAACCTGAGTCCTGCGATCGATAGGTCTCGAAGTCGATCATCTCGTTCTTGGCATTCGAGATGGCTCCACGGATGCTGCGCGGCGGAAACCGCTTAGGGTCGAGATCGAGATCCGAGACACACATCGTGATCAACCGCAGGGAATCGGCGGCGTCGTAGATCGAGAACGCCGACTTGTAGCCGAGCCGGTGAGCCTCCCGCCGGAGAATCCGCACACAGGCGCTGTGAAAGGTCGACACCCACATCGACTTAGCCACGCTTCCGACCAGGTTGGTTACGCGTTCCTTCATCTCGTCGGCGGCCTTGTTCGTGAAGGTGATCGCCAGAATCGCATGCGGCGAAACGCCGAGATCTCGAATCAGATGAGCGATCCGGTAGGTAAGGACCCGGGTCTTGCCCGAACCCGCACCCGCCACGACCAATACGGGCCCGTCCGTGGCAGCAACACCTTCACGCTGTGCGGGGTTGAGGCCTTCGAACAGAGGCGAATCAGAGTTGAAGAGGGCTGAATCCATCGGTCCGGCGATGGTACCTCATGTGGGGGTCAGAGAATCACAGGTATGTAAGCCGCTAGTCGTTGGCCGATACCGAGTCCCTGGCGGATGCTTCGGACTGCACTCCGACGATCGAGGCGGGCGGAGCAACCGGGAGCGTGTAGCAGAACCGGCTGCCCATCGGGAACCGGCGTTCGTACCAGACGTCTCCGCCCATGGCTCTGGCCAACTCCCTCGCAATCGGCAGGCCGAGACCCGTTCCAGATCCGATCCTCGTATTTCCGTCGGCGATCTGTTCGAACTGCTGGAAGATACGACTGACTTCGTCGTCCGGAACTCCAGAACCATTGTCGGAGACCACAACCATGTAGTGGTCACCGAGGAAGGCGCCCTCGATGAGGATCTGATCGCCTCCGAACTTCTTCGCGTTCTCGAGGAGGTTCCTCAGCACCTGCTGCACTCGCCGCACGTCTGCCCGAACCTTGACACCCCCGGGGATGGCGACCGCCGCCTCTTTGCCCATGCCCGGCGGGAAGGTGAAGCCGTTGACTCGATGGGCCAGTTCAGACAGATCGACATCCTCCAGATCGAGCGGCAATCGCCCGGTCTCGATGCGAGGAATGACCAGTATGTCTTCGACCAACTCGGACAGGTGTTCGGATTGCGAGTTGATGATGCCGAGGAACTCAGTGACTTCTTCCGGCGGAAGGTCCTCCCACGCTTCGATGAGCATCGAGGCGAACCCGGCAATCGACGTGAGCGGCGTGCGCAGTTCGTGACTGACCATCGCCACGAACTCGTTCTTGATCATCTCTGACCGTTCCGCAGCCAGTCGGGCCTTATCCTCGCGACGTTTCGCCGAGTAGACCGCATACACGGCAACGGCGGTCACTAGGACCGCTATCGACATGAGGATCATCGACCACACCGACATTGCTTTACCGTCCTCCAACCAGGGGAGTCCAACCCCCTACCGACAGAATCGGCATGATCATGAGCCAGGTTGAGGGCGGTTCCCTCTGCGCATGATCGGACTAGTCACCTATTTGCAGGATAGCTATGAATAGACCGGGAATCGGGCAATGGTCGCCGGATTCGAGAACTCGGTCTCGGTCACCCGCTGGTTCCATAGAGGGATGACAGACTCGCCTGCGCCTCTTGCTGGAGTACGCGTTGGTGATTGCGGGCCGAAGCCAACACCGCGGCGATAGGGTGTTCGACCATTCGCAGTGTCTTGAGAACCTCCGGCGGAAAAACCGCCGGGGTCTTTGCGGCGAGTGACAATACGCCCACCGTCTCTCCGTGTGAACGGAGTGCGAGCGCCGCAAATGAGGGCCACTGGTCTCCTTCGTCGATACCGTCGGTGACGTTGTCCGACTCGGTCAATGAGATTGTCAACTCCTCGGGGCTCAATGGCAGCGCGGCGAGTTGCTCCACATGCCCGGCCGTCAACCGGCGAAAGTCGAGGATGCTCGAGCGCGACACCGGGGAATCTGCCCGAAGCTTCAGCAGCCGATCCGCCACAACCGTGATGCCGGCCAGGTCGTATTCGACAAAACGGCGAACGATGAACATCGTCTGCTCGAGCGTTGAGGACAGGTCGGTGGTGCGGGTGGCCATCGTCACGATATCGTTGACGATCGTCGTTTCGAAGAGCTTCCGGTCCAGTAGTTCGGTGACCCGACTGAGGACGTCCGTCTCGTTCAGTTCGAGCGGAGTCCGCTGCTCGCCCGAGAGCTGCGATAGAGCACGGCTGGCGTAGGCCGACCTGATGGCGCTCAGAAGATCATCACCCAACGACTCCTTGGTCAGATACCCATCCGCACCCGACTTGGCGCTCCAATAACGGTCCTCAGCGGAGTCGTGAGCGGTGAGAATCAAGACGGGGATATTGGCGACCGTCCAGTCCTCTTTGAGCAGACGGCAAGCAACGTATCCTGTCATACCCGGCATCTGGATGTCCATGAGGACGAGATCCGGCATCTCGGCGTAGAACCTCTGGATGGCCTCAACACCGTTCTCGGCAGTCACGGCCTCGATGCCGTTGTTGCCCAACAACGCTGCCACTGCGTGACGGATGACCGGGCTGTCGTCGGCGATCAATACCTTCATGCGGATTGCTCCTTGAATGCGACTCCTCGCATTTGCAGCAGGTTGCGCAACGTGTCGACCAGCGCACCTTTACGGAGATCGAACTTGTCGAGATAGGCATCGACGCCGGCCTTCCAGGCACGATCCTGATCGTCCGGGGTGGCTACCGCGGACACCATGACAATGGGCAACGAGCGCGATCCTGCACGCACGAGTTGCACGAGTTCGATACCGTCCGAACCGGGCATCTGGTAGTCCACTACCAGGGCATCGAAGTCTGATTTGGCGAGTTCATGGACGGCTTCGTCCGCGCTCGAGGCTGCGACAACATCGAACCCCTGGCCGGATAGTGCGGCCCCGACCAGTTGCCGCACGCCTTGCGAATCATCTACCACCAGCACTTTCGGGCGGTGTTTGACCGGCAGAGGAACAGAGCGCACGCGGTCGCTGAGCTGATCCGGGTCGACCACCACAACAACCTCACCGCCTCCGAGAAGCGCAGCACCGGCCAGGTGAGGCGAACCTGCCAAGACCGGTCCCAGACCTTTGACGGCGACCTGACGCCGGCCCTCGACGCAAGGAACCGTCAGGGCCACCGGACCAAGACGGGTAGACAGCACCACGATGTCGTTTGGCTCCTCGGTTTCCGATAGTCCAACCGCGAAGGCAAACGACGAGAGCGGGAGTGTATGCCCTTCATACCAGAGTTCCATTCGGCGCTCACCCGGGTGGAGTTCTGCGGCAGCCATCGGGAATGTGGCCAGCACAGATACCTCCGGGATTCCCCACCGATGCCCGTCAGATCGAACGAGCAAGACATCCTGCATGGCCAGCGACGCCGGCAACGTGAGGGTCACAGAGGTCCCAACACCCGGCGTGGTATCCAGGCGCAACCCGCCGTTCATGGCAGCCGCCATCTCCGAAGCGGACGCCAAACCCAGGCCATCACCGCTCAGATCCGTACGATCCGCCACGGTCGAGAACCCGGTCCCAAAAATCACGCGGCCGAGGTCATCGCCGGTCAAACCTGCGGTGGAATCTGAATGTTCTTCTGCAACTTGGCGGACCCGATCCCAGTCGACCCCCCTGCCATCATCCTCGACGGTAACGACGAGTTTGTGATCCTTGACCGTCGCCCGTATCGAAACGGTCGCCGTCGACGATTTCCCCGCGTCAATTCGTTCGCGTGGCATCTCGATTCCGTGATCGATTGCGTTGACCAGAAGATGCCGAAGCGGCTCCCGCAAGGCGTCAACGATCTGGCGATCGACTTCGACATCGTCGCCGATCAACTCGAACCGCAACTCCTTGCCGGTCCGGCGTCCGAGGTAGTTGGCCAGCTGCGGGAACGTGTCGGTCACTTCTCGCAACGGTACGGTCGCAAGATCCAGTGCCTGTGTTTGGAGCTCATCAAGAGAACGTTGAAGGCGGCCAACCGATACTTCCCATGTAACCGCCAGGGCGGCAATATCGCCCGGACCCGCGGCCACAGCCGTCCGCAAACCTCGCAGATCTTGCGCGAGGGCCTCCATGTCGAGCTTCACTTCAACGAACCGGTTGATGAGCTCAAACAGCTTCGATGACTCCACTCTGGTGGCCTCACCGATGACCCGGCCCTCGATCGTGGAGATCAGCCCACCGAGATCAACCAGGTCGCGTTCCTCGGCCTTCTGGGTGCCGGGTCCATGATGAATCTGCTGCGGCCGATATCGCGCCGTTGCGACACCGCCGTCCGACGAGTCGGAAATGGACGGAGTGCTTCCGTCGGAACGAGGTGTGGCACCGCCTCCCCCGCCGGCACCCGGATCCTCCGGCGGCGTATTGGCACCACCGATGTAGTCACGAACGGCAGCAAGCGCGGCCAATAGCTCCCGAGGCTCAGCGCGTCCTTCGATGTCGACGGCCGCCAGCAAAAGGGACGCAAGTCGAGCGAGCAACTCTCCGAGCTGCGCCGAAGGGCTCCGCCTGCCATCCCGGATCTCCTTCCAGGTGCTTTCGAGGAGCTTGCCGGCGTCGGCTATGGTCGGAAAACCCATGACCAGGGCGTTGCCCTTGATCGTGTGGCCATCCCTGGCCAGATCACTCAGGGCGTGCTCGCTGAGATCTGCCGCGCCGAGGGCTTTGCCACCCTCGACGAGGTTGTGGGCTCGCTCGGCCACCTCCTCCCGGAAGATGGCCCGGAGCTCTAGGTTTTCACTCCAGTCCACGCACTACCCCTTGATTTCTCATGTTCAACGCGTATCGGCTGCCAAAGCTCGTGTCTTGAGTGAAATGGCAGACAGGTTTAGGGCGATTGAGCGCCGGGTTGTCGGCCATGAATCGTGCACAGAAAGGCCACCGGCCATTGGCCAATGGCCGGTGGTCGGGAACCTAACGCGGGCAGCTCGACTAGCGACTCGCGACTCGTAACTCGCGACCCTTCATCACTCCCATTCGATGGTGGCCGGGGGTTTGGACGAGATGTCATAGGCCACCCGATTGATTTCGGGGACCTCATTGATGATTCGAGACGACATAGCCTCGAGCACGTCGTATGGAACCCGTGCCCAGTCCGCCGTCATCGCGTCGTCGCTGGTAACGGCCCGAATGATCAAGGGATGGGCATAGGTACGGCCATCGCCTTGCACTCCGACTGTTTTGATCAGGGGCAGAACCCCGAACGACTGCCACAACTCGTTGTACAGACCGGCTCTGCGGACCTCTTCGAGAATGATCGAGTCGGCCGCCCGCAAGATATCGAGACGTTCGCGAGTGATGTCGCCGATGATGCGGATGGCCAGGCCGGGGCCCGGGAACGGCTGGCGCCACACGATTTCGGGCGGGAGTCCGAGCTCCTCGCCGACCGCGCGAACCTCGTCTTTGAAAAGATCGCGCAGCGGCTCGACGAGTTCGAACTGCATATCTTCCGGCAGCCCTCCTACATTGTGGTGGCTCTTGATCTTGGCGGCGTCCTTCGTCCCCGATTCGATGATGTCCGGATAAAGCGTTCCCTGGACCAGGAACGGCGTGTCGGTGAGTTCGGCGGCAACATCCTCAAAAACGCGGATGAAGGTCTCCCCGATGATCTTCCGCTTCGATTCCGGATCGGTCACACCTGCCAGAGCTTCGAGGAAACGATCCTCCGCCTTCACATGGATGAGATTGACGTGGAAGGTGTCGCGAAACGTTGCTTCGACCTGCTCCGCCTCACCGGAGCGCAGAAGGCCGTGATCGACGAAGATACAGATCAGCTGGCTCCCCACCGCTTTCTGTACGAGGGCGGCGGCTACCGACGAGTCGACGCCACCCGACAGCCCGCAAATCACCTTCTGGTCCCCGATTTGGCCACGGATCGCCTCGACAGATTTCTCGATGATCGAGTGGTGAGTCCAAGTAGGCCGCGCCCCACAAGCTTCATACAGGAAGCGTTGCAGTAGTTCGGTTCCGCGCGGCGTGTGGATCACCTCCGGGTGGAACTGAACGCCGAATAGACCCTTTTCCCGGTTCTCCATGGCGGCTACCGGGGAACCGGCCGTGCTGGCCGTCACGGAGAATCCGTCCGGGGCGGCCACCACGGCATCACCGTGACTCATCCACACATCCTGGCGGGGAGGCAGACTCGAGAACAGCACCGAATCACCGACTACGTCGAGCGCAGTTTTCCCGTACTCTGCCGATCCGGTTCTCTCTACCGTGCCGCCGAGCGAGTGCGCCAGCAACTGATGGCCGTAACAGATGCCCAGCACCGGCACACCGACCTCGAACAGCTCGCTGTCGATTCCGTAGGCGTTGTCCGAATACACAGAAGCCGGACCGCCGGACAGAATGATCCCGATCGGCTTCCGTGCCTTGACCTCTTCGGCGGTGATATCGCGCGGAACGATCTCGGAGAGGACATGAGCCTCCCGTACTCGTCGAGCGATCAACTGGGCGTACTGGGCACCCAGGTCAACCACCAGGACTCGATCGAAATCGCCCGTCGACGCCTGCCCGGCCGATACTTCCGAGGCGGCCGACATCAACCCATCCCGACTCGTTGCGATCGCTGCAACGCCTTCCCTTCCGACTGGAGCGATGGGGCAACCATCACTTCAGCCTTCTGGAACTCCTTCAGATTGGCGTAGCCGGTTGTCGCCATCGACACCCGCAACGCACCGAAGAGGTTGCGACGGCCGTCGTTCTCGTGGGCCGGACCGGTGAGGATCTCCTCGAGCGTGCCGAGATTGCCGACCTGAACTCGAGCCCCGCGCGGCAGCGTCGGGTGGAATGTCGCCATTCCCCAATGTGAACCCCCACCGGGTGCCTCAGCTGCAGAAGCAAGCGGCGAACCGATCATGACCGCGTCTGCACCACAAGCAATGGCTTTCGACACGTCGCCGCCGGTCCTCATCCCGCCGTCGGCGATCACGTGGACGTAGCGTCCGGTCTCATCGAGGTAGCGAATGCGAGCTCCGGCGGCATCCGCGATTGCGGTTGCCTGAGGTACCCCGACGCCCAGGACACCGCGGGTTGTGCAGGCAGCTCCCGGACCCACTCCGACCAGGACACCCACGGCCCCCGTACGCATCAAGTGGAGTGCAGTCGAATACGAAGCGCATCCGCCGACGATGGCCGGCACTTCGAGTTCGGCTATGAAGCGTCTCAGGTCGAGTGGTTCGGTCTTGGTCGAGACATGTTCTGCGGACACCACGGTTCCCTGAATGACCAGAATGTCGAGCCCGGCCTGCAGTGCGTTCTTGTAGAGACTCCCGACTCTCTGCGGTGTCAGACTCGCGGCGGTCACGATCCCGGCAGCCTTCATCTCTTCGACACGCCGACCCACCAGGTCGGGATTGATCGGCTCCTGATAGATCTCCTGCATGCGACGGGTCGCCGTTTCATGAGACAGTCCTGCGATCTCTTCGAAGAAGATCTCCGGGTTCTCATACCGGGTCCAGAGCCCCTCGAGATTGAGAACACCGAGGCCGCCCAGCCGGCCAATCTCGATCGCCGTGGCCGGACTGATGGCTGAATCCATCGCAGAGCCCATCATCGGCAACCCGAACTGGAACGCGTCGATTTGCCAGCTGATGTCTACATCGTCGGGGTCACGGGTACGTCGGCTCGGGACAATTGCGATGTCATCGAAGCCGTACGCCCGTCGACCGGTCTTGCCAATGCCAATATCGATCTCCACCAGAACCTCCACCCGGATGGTTCGGCAACGGTACCAGGCGTAGCCGGGTGCGAAGCACCCTGCTACACCCGGGCTCCACCCACTAACCTCACCCATCGTGTACGAGCCAGAATCCGACCAGACCGACGAGGCAGTGCGATTCACCATCGGTGATGTCGTTCTCGTGGCTATGGCCGGTTTCGCGACGGCGCTCATTGTGAGCCTGGTGCTGGTCGCGCTGGGTATCGGCGACGAAGACGACCTCATCGCTTCGGTCATCATCCTGGTGCCGGCCCAGTACATCGGTCAACTGGCCGTACTCGCCTGGATCGTCAAACGTCGCAAGACCACCTTCGCTGAGGGTCTCCGCTTCGACATCCAACCGGGAGACCTGTTCTATACCCTCACCGGTCTCGCTCTTCAGTTTGTGATCGCGCTGCTCTTCTTGCCGCTGTATGACCTGGTGGGACTTGGTGACTCCGGACAGACAATCATTGATGTGGCCGCGGACTCGGAACTCCCCCTGATCGCGATGATCATTCTGTCGCTCTCGGCGGCGGTGATTGCCCCGGTCGTCGAGGAGCTCACCTACCGGGGAGTTCTGCTGCGCTCACTTGCGCGAAGGATGTCAGTCCGGGCGACGATTGTCGTTTCGTCGCTGGTCTTCGCGTCGGTGCACATCCTGTCCGTCGACCTTGGGGACCCGCAGTGGCTGCTCCAGTTCGGAATCCTCATTCCCCAGTTGTTCCTCGTGGCGGTTCCGCTTGCCTGGCTGACGCTCAAACACAACCGGCTCGGCCCGGCGATCTTCACGCACGCCGGCTTCAACCTCTGGCTGGTGATCTTTGTCGCCGGTTCGGACTATTTCACCTCGTTGCAGTAGGCGATTCGCGATTCGCGATTCGCGGAGCGAAGCGGAGGGGAGGCGGGCGTGGCTAGTTGCGAATCGCGAACTGCGTCCCTTATCCGCCCAGACCGACCTTTGTCCGCACGTCGGCCATTTCGTGTTCTGCGCGGGTGCGGGCGTCGAGCGCGCCGCGCGACATGATCCGGCCGACCTCTTCGTCATCCAACGAGTTGTAGGCGGTCCGAATTGGCGCCAGACCGTCAACCACTGCGTCTGCGACGGCTTGCTTGAACGGCCCGTACCCGGCGTCGGCGTACTCATCGACGAGGGCATCGACGGTGCGGCCCGTGTAGATCGAGAGAATGTCCAGCAGGTTCGAAATTCCCGCCTTCTTCTCCTGGTCGTAGCTGACCTCTCGACCGGAATCGGTTACCGCCGATTTGAACTTCTTGACGATCGTGTCGGCGGAGTCCAACAGGAGCACGGACCCGCGCGGATCGGCGTCGGACTTGGACATCTTGGCCGTCGGATCCTGCAGCGACATGATGCGGGCACCGCGCTTGGGCGTGATCTGCTCCGGAATAGGGAAGGTATCACCGAAGCGGTTATTGAAACGCTCGGCAAGATCCCTGGTCAGTTCGAGGTGTTGTGTCTGGTCGTCGCCGACGGGAACCGCGTGTGCCTTGTGAACCATGATGTCTGCCGCCATCAGCACCGGATAGGAGTAAAGGCCCAGCATCTGGCCGGCTTTCTCTGCCTTCTCCTTGTACTGGGTCATCCGATTCAGAGCGCCGAGCGGAGTCATCGAGCCGAGAATCCACGAGAGTTCTGCGTGCTGTGGCACCTGGCTCTGGAAGTAGAGCAGCGACCGGGACGGGTCCACCCCGACGGCCATCAGCAATTTGGCGGTGAGCACCCGGTTGTCGTGGAGTTCCTTCGGATCATAAGGCACGGTCGTGGCGTGCATATCAACGACGCAATAGATCGTGTCGTAATCATCCTGCAGCGCTACCCAATTCCGAAGGGCACCCAGATAGTTGCCGATATGAATATCACCGGTGGGTTGAATACCCGAGAACACTGTTTGCTTGCTCACTGTTCACTCCTGAAGAAACGCCGGGGCCTGAGGGCCTCCGGCGTGTTAGTCGACTCGCGCGCTGGCCCTTTCAGACTGCGGACCACCACCACTGAGTACTCGTCGTAATCATCATGTTTGAGCGTAGCCAATCTCGCTCCCGGAGTCACCTGAGGGTGAGATGCTGCCGGCAGATCGCCTACCATCTCGCCTGATGGGAAACGAGCAACTCATTTCATCGATAAGAGACTCGGTGATCGGCAAACATGATGTCGTTGATGGGCCATTCGGCCCCCGCCCGGTGATCTACGCCGACTACACGGCGTCCGGCCGCGCCCTTTCTTTCATCGAGGATTACATACGTGAGGCCGTCCTCCCCCTCTACGCCAACACCCACACCGAGTCATCCGGGACCGGTCTGCAAACAACGCGATTCCGCGAAGACGCCCGCCAGATGATCCGCCGCTGTACAGGGGCCAACGGCGAGCATGCCGTCATCTTCACGGGCAGCGGTTCGACGAGCGCAATCGACAAACTGATCGGGGTAATGGGACTGCAGATCCCATCGACCCTTGAAGATACGTACCGACTCGCGCAGCACATCCCCGCGCAGATTCGGCCGGTCGTCTTCATCGGACCCTACGAACACCACTCCAACGAACTTCCCTGGCGCGAATCGATAGCCGACCTGGTGACCATCGACGAGGATGCCGACGGTCACGTCGATCTAGATCATCTGCGAAGGGAACTCGAGAGGTATGCCGATCGGCCGCTCAAGATCGGTTCCTTCTCGGCCGCGTCGAACGTGACCGGGATCCTCACAGACTGGGACACGGTCTCCACGATCCTCCATGAGCACGGGGCTTTGAGTTTCTGGGATTTCGCGGCCGCGGCACCGTACGTCGGAATCGACATGGGATCGGCAGAGGGCGACAACCTCGCCTACAAGGACGCCATCTTCCTATCGCCGCACAAGATGATCGGAGGGCCGGGTACGCCGGGTGTGCTGATCGCCAGAAGAGAACTGTTCAAGAACCGGGTGCCCGACATGCCCGGCGGCGGCACCGTCTGGTATGTGAACCCGGACAATCATCACTACTTCGAGGATCCCGAACACCGGGAAGAGGGCGGCACGCCGGCAATCGTCGAATCGATCCGTGCCGGTCTGGTGTTCCAGTTGAAAGACGCGGTAGGGGTCGAGGAGATCCGCGAGCGCGAAGAGCATTTCATCCGAAGGGCCATCCGTTCGTGGGAGGAGAACCCGAATCTCGAGGTACTGGGCAACCACGAAGCCGACCGACTCTCAATCGTATCGTTCATCGTCCGGCACGGCGAGCGTTACCTACACCACAACTTCGTTGTGGCGATACTCAACGATCTATTCGGTATCCAGGCCCGGGGCGGCTGTTCATGCGCGGGACCCTACGGGCACCGGCTGCTGGGCATTGATCTCGAGACCTCTCACGAGTTCGAGCGTGAGATCGACCGGGGCTGCGAGGGAATCAAGCCGGGCTGGGTGCGGGTCAACTTCAACTACTTCATCTCGGAGGTCGTCTTCGACTACATCCTCGACGCCGTACATCTGGTCGCCGAGCACGGGTGGAAACTGCTGCCGCTCTATCGTTTTGAGCCGGATTCGGGCTTGTGGAAGCATCGCTGCCCGGTCATGGAGGCCCCGATGAGCTTGTTCGAGGTGTCTTATGCCGATGGTTCCATGAGCTGGCCGCACCGGCGGCACGAAACTGCCGAAAGGGAACTGCACGGCTATCTGGCAGAGGCGCAATCTATTCTCGAAGAAGCTCAGAACGACTTGCCCAGCCCGCTCGGGATGCCCGACGTCACCGCCGATTTTGAGCACCTCAGATGGTTTCCACTGCCCGACGAGGTCAGATTGGACCTCCAGTGACGATCTAGGCGTCACTGCGGTCATCCCAATCGGATTCGGTACTCATGAAGCACGGTCTCGAGCGCCGATTGGTGTCTGGTCATGGTTGCGTCCCGGTTGCATCGCAAGGACGCAAGCCTGCGATGCAACCGGGACACACTCAGCAACTGGGATGGGTCCTGTTCAGACGACGTCGCGACGGGTGACGGCGACCAGGCCGATGGCGGCAGGAACGAGGGCCCACAATCCGATGGCCGCGATCGCCTCTCCCATGCCTGTGGCGTTGTCAACTCCGGAGACGACGTTGGCGAGGGTGTTGGGTATCCAGGAGGCGGCTTCGCTGACTGCTTGCACGGCCAGCGGCGGCAAGATGAGCAGCAGCACGATGGTGCCGGTGACCGCACCGCCTGTATTGCGGACGAGGGCGCCAATCCCGGCGCCGAGCACGGCACCGGCGCCTCCTGCAAGAGTTGATGCCGCCAGGACCTGCGCCAGGTCGGCGAACGAGACCATGAATCCGTAGTCGGTCGCGGTGAGCCCCGCTGCTACCGAACCGGTACTGACGCCGGCACCTACGAGTCCGAGCATGCAGCCGGCCACGAAGACCGCCGCGAGTTGCGCGAAGACGGCTTGGGGGCGGCGGGGTGTGGTCAGGAAGGTGAGAACAACGGTACCGTGACTGTATTCTCGAGCAACAGCCATGGCGCCGAATAGCGCGGCAATTATGAGGGCGTTGGCAGCGAAGGCCATCAGTGACTGCTGGTCTGCCGCGGTCGAGATGAAGGTCTTGCTGCCATCCATGTCGGTGCCAAACGCCACAGCGGCGGCGGTCGCAGCACCGATCACTGCGAGCACGGCGAGAAACGCAAACGGCATCTTCGTGCTGGTCAGCTTGCGGATTTCGGCCCGTATGGTTCGAAGCGTGTACATGATTACTCCTTCGTGTTGGACTGGGGTGTGCCGCCGGCCGTATCTCCGGTCCAAGCGAAGAAACGATCCTCTAGTGAGTCGTTGTGGCGTGACAGTTCATGCAGAGCGATGCCGGCGCGGAAGGCCTGTTCCCCGATCTCGTCGAGGGAGAGGCCACGGACCACGAGGGTGTCGGGTTGTCCGGATTCGACGACGCCACCTGCTGCTTCGAGAGTGACTTGCAGAGCCTCCGGCGAAGCGGCCCGGACGAGAGATGCGGATTGCCGCAGCTCGTCCAGCGACCCCTGGGTCACCAATCGGCCCTGGTTGATGACGACGACATCGTCGGCGAGTTGCTCCACCTCGCCGAGTAGATGACTGGAGACGAACACTGTGTTGCCTGCCGCGGCCCGCGACCGCAACAGATTCCGCAAGGTACGGATTCCTTGCGGATCCAAACCGTTGCCGGGCTCATCGAGAACGAGCACCGGTGGATCGCACAGCAGTGCGGTCGCCAGTCCCAGGCGCTGTTTCATGCCGAGCGAGTACGCACCAGCACGTCGGTTTGCGGCGGCACTGAGCTCCACCAGTTCGAGGACCTCGTCGACCCGTTCCAGGGGCGTATCGGTGGCGTCCGCCACAATCCGCAGATGGTTTCGTCCGCTTCGTCCGGGATGGAACGCATCAGCCTCGACGCTGGCACCCACCGTTCCGGTGGGGTCGGCAAGCTCGCCATAGGCCATGCCGTCGATGGTGGCCCGACCTGCCGTTGGCGAGGCCAGACCCAGCAGGATCTTCATCGTTGTGGACTTGCCCGCACCGTTCGGCCCGAGAAAACCCGTCACCCGTCCAGGCTTGACGACAAACGATAGGTCGTCGACGACGGCCGCACCGCCCCCGTAGCTCTTGGTGACGTGCTCGATGGTTATGGGATATGACCGAGGTGCCGTCCTGGTCTTCTGATCGGATAGCTGCTGCATTTCCTCTCCTTGGGTCGTTACATCCAAGGTATCTGGGAGGGGGGTAACCGTCTCCAGCCAACGGAGGGATTCCCGGCCCCGCCGTTTGGGGGAAGATTCCTGGTGCCGGCTATCCCGGCATCCGCCAAATGGGGGAGTTGGATCAGAACCCGATATCGCTGTCGCCGGGTTTGACCAGCCCGCTCTCATAGGCGAACGCGACCGCTTGGGCGCGGTTATTGAGCCCGAGTTTGGTGAGGACGCTGGAGACATGTGACTTGACGGTTGCCGCACCTACGAACAGGTCCTCTGCGATCTCGATGTTGCTCGATCCGGCGGCGACGGCCATGAGGACCTCCCGCTCCCGGCTGGTGAGCCGGTCGAGACGAGAAACCGCTGATGAGTCCAGAGACGGCGGTGCCGCGAACCGGCTGATCAGACGTCTTGTGACCGATGGCGCCAGCAAAGCTCCTCCATCGGCCACGGTGCGGACCGCTGCCACCAGATCCTCAGGCGAGATGTCCTTAAGAACGAACCCGCTGGCTCCTGCCCGGAGAGCCTCATACACGTACTCGTCCGGATCAAAGGTGGTGAGAATCAACACCTTCACTTCCCAATCGGCGGCGTCAACGATGGCCTCGGTGGCGGCGAGGCCATCCATCCCGGGCATACGGATGTCCATAAGAATCACATCTGGCCGATGAGTACGGGCCATCTCGATCGCGGCTGCTCCGTCACCGGCTTCGCCGACTACCTCAATGTCCTCTTGCAGGCCGAGCATCACGGCGAACCCGCCACGCAGGAGAGCCTGATCATCGACGACGGCAACCTTGATGCTCACTGTTCTCCAATCGGCAATCGTGCAACGACCCGGAACCCGCCGCCGAGCCGTGGCCCGGCATCGAAAGTACCGCCTAGCAGGAGAGCGCGTTCTTGCATGCCCACGATCCCGTGGCCCGATCCCGGCAGCGTGTTTGGGGACGTCCCCGTGTCGGTCACCTCAATTTCGAGGTGACCATCGGATTCTTCAACGCGCACCTGGGCCGTGGCGTCGACACCGCCGTGCTTGAGCACGTTGGTGAGTGCTTCTTGGACAATGCGATACGCAAACAGATCCACCCTGACGGGAAGCTCGGACGGTACATCTGCGGCCAACGAGACTCTCATTCCGGTGTGTCTCAGTTGATCCACGAGTTCGTGAAGCTGACTCAGGGCCGGTTGGGGACCGAGCTCGCCGGTTGCCGTCTCGGGACGAAGCACACCGAGAAGATGGCGGAGTTCATCGAGCGCCCTACGTCCAGCTTCCTCTATTGCACGAATCGCTCCCTGAGCTCGTTCGGGATCGTCTGCAACCACGAGTCGGGCGACACTCGCCTGCACGGTCATCACACTCACGTTATGTGCAACGACGTCGTGGAGCTCACGGGCAATGCCGGCGCGTGCGTCGGCGATGACTCGCTGGGCCTCGGTGGCCCGCTTCGATTCCAGATACTCGGTACGCTCCCGAGCGACGTGGCGTCGGATTCGGATCCGACGACCCACGTACCACGGCAGCGTCGTCACAACCAGTGCCGTGACTACCTCAGTGGCAGCGTCGCCATCCGTCACCTGGACGAAACCGACAATGGCGAGTGCGACGGCCAACGCCGCCAGGCTGATCCTCACCTCCGGGAAGTACCGACCAACCGCATACAGCGACACCAGGATGTGAAATACCGGATTGCCCGGGTAGCCGAGCGCCGTCCAGGCGACCGTCATTGCGAGCGCAACCCCCAATACGGTTGGGGACCAGCGGCGCCGCCAGAACAGAGCGACGCTGCCGATGGCCAGCATGAGAAACCCGGCAACGGGGATCTCCGAGACCCCCTCCGCATCCTGGGCAGCGACGTTCACGACACTGGCGGCGAAGACAACGACTGCCACCGCGACGTCCACACCACTCGGCGGTGGACGCAAGGGATCGCCGATCGCCCGGCCGCGAACACCCGTCGGACTGGTCTCGAACTCGCCGCTGTACCGCGGGTCAGTCATGGGGTGGCTTCTCCAGCAGTGATACCGAAGGTGTCGGCGTAGGAGGCAGTTCCCAATCGAGGTGTCCCAGATTGTGTTGCAGCTCTGCAGTTTGGGCCACGGCGTCGTGCGCCGCCATTTGCGACGGTGTCGGTGTTGTCGCCATGGTTGGTCCTCTCACCCGGAGTCGGCTCCAGGTTACCGGTGTCGGTGAGGCCGGGACGTCTGCCCGGAAGAGCAGGGTGCGATTCTGCGACGGCGATAGAAGGCCGCCCAGATCGCAGCCGGAGATGGAGTCACAACGGACATGGACCGTCGAAACGCAACCGGAAACGAGGTCTTTGCAGGCTCAGACACCATCGTGGCCTCTCGGCGAGGCTAATCCGGTTTTCCCAACCTCTATCTGTCTTGCCCGGCGGTGCGTTGACTCCACGCCGGGCATCGGTCATACTGCCTCTCACATGTCCGTAGCCACCACCGCCATCATCATTATCGACTGAGCGCATACCCACACATCGGTATGCGCCCCAAACCCTTCGCTCCCGCGAGGGGTTTTTCATTTGGGAGCCACCATGACACTCGAGATATACGACACCACCTTGCGCGACGGGTCACAGCAGGAGGGCATCTCGCTCACCGTTGGTGACAAGCTGCGCATCGCCGGACTGCTCGACGACCTCGGCGTGCATTACGTGGAAGGCGGATGGCCGGGAGCCAACCCGAAAGACGACGAATTCTTCAGACGGGCCCGATCGGAGTTGAACTTCTCCCGCGCCACGTTGGTGGCATTCGGCTCGACGCGGCGACCGCGCGGCTCGGTGGCGGATGATGCACAACTGGCCGCGCTGCTTGCGGCAGAGACCGAGGCGATCTGCATCGTCGGCAAGTCGTGGGATTACCACGTGCGAGAAGCGCTCCGGACCGACCTCGATGAGGGAGCCAGGATGGTAGGCGAGTCGATCGAGTTCCTGCGCGGGCAGGACCGGCGGGTCTTCTTCGACGCCGAGCACTTCTTCGATGGGTACCGGGACAACCCCGAGTTCGCGCTCACGACGCTGCGAGTTGCCCTGGAAGCCGGAGCCGAAAGACTCGTGCTGTGCGACACGAACGGAGGCACCCTCCCCCATCAGATTCTCGATACCGTCGCAGCCATACAGCTGTCACTGCCCGACGCCCAGCTCGGTGTTCATTTCCACAATGATTCCGGAACTGCCGTCGCGTCTTCGCTGGCCTCGGTGCGGGCAGGAGTTCGCCAGGTGCAGGGATGCATCAACGGCTACGGGGAACGAACAGGCAATACCGATCTGTCAACGCTGATCCCGGACCTCGTTCTCAAAGAGGGGCTGGCCGTGCTGCCAGAGGGCCACCTGGAGATGCTCGGCCCGATCTCTCATCACGTAGCCGAAGTAGTCAACATCACCCTCGACCCGCATCGTCCTTATGTGGGAACGTCGGCATTCACACACAAAGCCGGGCTGCACACGTCGGCTCTGGCCCGCAAGCCGGATGCCTACGAGCACACAAACCCTTCGCTGGTCGGAAACAGCACCCGCATGGTGGTGTCCGAACTGGCCGGCAAGGCATCAATCGCATCCAAGGCAGACGAACTCGGCCTGGACATGGACGACGACCTGGCGCGGCGAGTAATCGAGGTTGTGAAGGAGCGGGAACACCAGGGCTACCACTACGAGGCAGCCGACGGTTCGTTCGAGCTGCTGGTTCGTGGTCTGGCAGGTTGGGAACAGAAGTACTTCGAACTGGAATCGTTCCGGGTGTTCACCGAGCGAAGGGCCAACGAAGAGGTCGTTGCGGAAGCCACGGTGAAAGTTCTCGTCGACGGCGCTCGAGTGGTAACCACCGGCGAGGGGGTAGGGCCGGTTCATGCTCTGGACCAGGCGATTCGAGCAGCGTTGCGTGGTCGATTCCCGGAAGTCGACGACCTGCGGCTGACCGACTACCGGGTGCGAGTCCTCGATTCATCGGACGGCACTGAGGCGTTTGTGCGAGTTCTGCTGGAGACCTCTGACCACGAAACCTCGTGGGGGACCATCGGCGTCCACGAGAACGTGATCGAGGCCTCGTGGGAAGCGCTAACGGAGGGATTGATCATCGGACTCCTCAGACATGCCGGCTGATGTCCATCCACCGCTCAGACGGTGACGGCGAAGGAGCGGAAAGTATCCAACCGGGGATTACCCGTCGTTGAAGCCCGCCATACGGCCGAGAGAAGGCGGCGGGCAACCGGTGCCGGACGGACCTTCTGGAGCGGCTCAACCCCGGCTTCAGCCACTGCTTCCGGCAGAACCGCCCACCCGAAGCCGAGGCCGACCATCTGTGTGAGGACGGCAGGATTGGCGCTCTCCAGAATGATGTGCGGCGTCCATCCGGCGTCCACGAAGAACCGGTCGATGATCCTCCGGGTCCGGCTCGAAGCCGGATACATCACCCAATCGCCGCCGGCCGGATCACCTTCCGCGGGACCGTAGAGATACAGCGGTTCCTCCATGATCGCTTCCGACTCGAGACGAGCTTCCATTACCGGACCCGTCACAAAGACAATGTCGTGCTCGAGCGCCCGCAGGCCGTCGAGTAACGGTGTCGAAGGAGCCACGGTGAGTTCGAGTTCAACGTTGGGATGGGTTTTTCGAAAGGCGTGAATGGCATCAGGGAGGACGTAGAGGCTGGCTGCATCGATCATGCCGACCCGCAGGCGACCGTGGAGAGTCGGTCCGGTTGCGTGGAGATCGGATCGCAGGTCATCGGTCGTGCTGAGAATCTGACGAGCGTAGGCAACAGCCTGGCGCCCCTCGTCCGTGAGTATCCGCCTGCGACCAACAGCCTCGAACAAACGAACGCCCAAACGGCGCTCGAGTTCGTGCATCGATTGTGACAAGGCCGGCTGGCTGATGCCGAGCCGATCGGCGGCGTCGGTCCAGTTCGTCGATCGGGCCACCTCAGTCAGATAGGCGAGTTGACGAAGCTGAATGCTGAGTTCCGGTGCGGCGACTTCCACAGTGAGATTATATAGGCATACCTTATGTACTTGAATGGTTTCATTGACTTGTCCGCACATAGGCGAAGTCCATATGCTGGCCATTGTTTCAAATCGAGGGAGAGCAATTTCATGACCGCGCCAATCGACATCAAGCCGGCGGACGGCAAGCTCGGCGTTCTGCTTCCCGGCATGGGAGCCGTCGCGACGACGTTCATCGCCGGGGTGCTGGCCGGTCGGAAGGGACTCACGCAACTCCACGGATCGTTGACCCAGTCGGGCCGAATCCGGCTCGGCAAACGCACCGAGCAGCGCAACCCGCTCATCAAGGACTTCGCCCCGCTGGTCGGCCTCGAAGATCTCGTCTTCGGAGGCTGGGATCCGATCCCGGAAAACTCCTATGTCGCAGCACTCACCGCCGGGGTGCTGGACGACCGCCAGCTCGAGCCGATACGCGCCGAAATGGAAGCGATCGAGCCGATGACCGCCGTATTCGACAAGGAATATGTGCGGTTGCTAGACGGCACCCACGTGAAGCAAGGTGAGAGCAAACTGGACCTCGCTCAGCAGCTCATGGATGACATCGACCGGTTCAAGGTCGACAACGGGTGCGATCGTCTCGTAATGGTCTGGTGCGGCAGCACCGAGGTCTACCGCGAACCTGGACCCGTTCACCAGAGCCTCGAAGCTTTCGAGCACGGCCTGAAGACGAACGATCCGGAGATCGCCCCGAGCCAGATTTACGCATATGCGGCGCTGTCGATGGGAGTGCCGTATGCGAACGGTGCTCCGAATATCACCGTAGATACACCCGCCCTGCTCGAACTCGCTCACCGAGAAGGGGTCCCCGTCAGCGGCAAGGACTACAAGACCGGTCAGACTCTTATCAAGACGATCCTGGCTCCGGGCCTCAAAGCGCGGATGCTGGGCGTAGACGGCTGGTTCTCGACCAACATCCTCGGCAACCGTGACGGGGAGGTTCTCGACGATCCCGGTAGCTTCCGCAGCAAGGAAGTCTCCAAACTGGGCGCCCTCGAACACATCTTCCAGCCGGAGCAGTATCCGGATCTCTACGGCGACCTGTACCACAAGGTCCGCATCAATTACTACCCGCCTCGCGGCGACAACAAGGAGGGCTGGGACAACATCGACATCTTCGGATGGATGGGGTATCCCATGCAGATCAAGGTGAACTTCCTGTGCCGTGACTCGATCCTCGCCGCGCCCCTGGTGCTCGACCTGGCGCTGTTCATGGACCTCTCGCAACGGGCAGGAAAGGCCGGGATCCAGGAGTGGTTGAGCTTCTACTTCAAGAGCCCGCAGTTCGCTGAGGGCCTCTACCCGGAGCACGACTTGTTCATCCAGCAGACGAAGCTGAAGAACACGCTCCGTCATTGGATGGGTGAGGAGCTGATCACCCACCTCGGAACCGAGTACTACGAGGACTGACCGGACCGTTTTCGCGCGACATTCCGCCCCTATGGGTTCTGAATGTCGCGCGAAAAGGGTGTTGTCTAACGTTAAGCCCATGGACAAACGCCACAGCTACCACATGACGCCCGAAGAATTTCGCGCCGCCGGGAACGCGGCCGTGGAATGGGTGGCGCGCTACCTCGAAGATGTCGAGAGCTACCCGGTGCTCTCACAGGTTGAGCCGGGCGACATTCGTTCCAGCCTGCCGGCGCATCCGCCGAAGACCGGTGAGCCGTTCGAGGCAATGCTGCACGACCTGGACGAAATCATCATGCCGGGCATAACCCACTGGCAGTCGCCCAACTTCTTCGGCTATTTCAACGCTAACTCCTCGGCGCCGTCGATCCTCGGCGAATTGATCTCGGCGGGCCTCGGCAGCCAGGGCATGTTGTGGGCTACTAGTCCGGCCGCCACGGAACTCGAGACGCACGTCATGGACTGGCTGGTCGAACTGCTCGGCCTCCCGGACCTGTTTCTGTCGACGGGTTCAGGGGGTGGCGTGATCCAGGACACCGCTTCCTCCTCCACGCTGGTCGCCATCCTCGCAGCTCGGGAACGGGCAACCGGGTTCACCACCAACGACACGGGCGATCTCGGTCACTTGACGGCCTACACGTCCGGCCATGCGCACTCATCGGTCGAAAAGGCCATTCGAATCGCCGGGATCGGGGCGGCCAACCTGCGCCTCGTCGATGTTGACGAAGAGTACGCAATGCAACCGGAACACCTCGAACGATTGATACTCGAAGATATCGCGGCCGGCAAGACGCCCGCCGTCGTTGTCGCCACGATCGGAACGACGTCGTCAACCGCGATCGATCCGGTGCGGCGGGTCGGCGAGATCGCCAGAAGGCACGGAGTGTGGTTCCACGTTGACGCAGCGCTGGCGGGATCGGCTGCCGTGTTGCCCGAGATGAGGTGGCTCAACGACGGGGCCGAGCTTGCCGACAGTTACATAGTGAATCCCCACAAGTGGTTGTTCACCAATATGGATTTCTCGGCCCTCTTCGTCGCCGACCGGGCGCCTTTGATCAAAACTCTTTCGATCCTTCCGGAGTACCTCCGCAATCAGGCGACCGATTCCGGCGCGGTAATCGACTACCGGGACTGGCAAATCGGCCTCGGCCGCCGGTTCCGCGCGCTGAAGCTCTGGTTCGTACTACGCCACTACGGCGTTGAAGGACTCCAACATCATGTCGGAGAGCACCTGCGCCTGGCCAGGCTGCTCACCGGGTGGGTTCAAGACAATCCGGATTTCGAACTGGCCGCACCCGTCACCGTGAACCTCGTGTGTTTCCGGCACGTCGGCGGCGACGAAGTGAACCAGCGGATCGTGGACACGGTCAACGCCTCAGGCAAAGCGTTCTTCACGCACACCAAGCTCGACGGTCGGTTGACGCTGCGGATGGCAATCGGCCAGACGTATACGGAAGAACGTCACGTACGCCGAGCATGGGACCTGATTGTGGACGCCGCCCTCTGATCCTCCGTTTTCTCGGCAATACTGTTGT
>JAHEDJ010000019.1:23233-45902 GCA_024641325.1 bacterium
TTTTCTCGGCAATACTGTTGTTCCCCAGTGACGACAGCATTGCTGAGAAATCCATCGCAATCTTGATATACCCCACCGGGTATGGTATGGTGGCTCATCTCCGAGATTGCGGCCCCTCCTCCCCGGGGCCGCTTCTCACATGACAACAACGAGGTGACACCATGAAGACTCGAATCATCGCCGCAAGCCTCAGCGCAGTCGTCTTGCTCGGAGCCTGCGGTTCAGGAACCGCGACCGTTGAAGCACCGGCCGCCCAATCGATCCAGCTGATCAACCCGGCGGACGCCAACCAGCTTCTCGCGGACAACGAAGCGTCGAGCGATTTCGTCATCCTCGACATCCGCACTCCGGAAGAGTTCAACTCAGGCCGTATTGCCGGTTCCGTCAACCTCGACTTCTACGAAGCGAACTTCTCCTCCGAGTTGGACAAACTCGACAAGGACAAGACCTACTTCGTCTACTGCAACTCCGGGAATCGGTCCGGGTCCGCCATGGGGACGATGCGTGATCTTGGATTCGTCGAAGTCTACGACCTCGATGGCGGCATCCAGGCCTGGTACAACAGCGGATTCAACATCACCCAGTGAGCCGCGGGCCTCGAGCCACGCGCCGCCGGCTAGCCGCCGATGTAGCTCATTTCGACCTTCTCGAGCTCCGACGTCGCCGACGATCTGCGTTCCGAGTAGTTGTCATCCCGCTTCGCCCATACATCGGCCAGCACGGCGCCGATGTCCTCATCCGTAGCCCCCGACCGCAAGAGCGCGCGCATGTCGCGCCCCCAGGCGGCAAAGAGGCAGGTGTACAGCCGGCCGTCTGCGGATATCCGGGCGCGGGTGCAAGTGGCGCAGAATGGCTGCGTGACGGACGTGATCACGCCGATCTCCCCCGCCCCATCGACGTACCGCCAGCGCCGCGCTACCTCTCCCGGATAGTTGGCTTCGATCGGTTCAAGTGGATATTTCTCTCCGATCCGACCGAGGATTTCGACCGCAGGGACAACATCGTCGAGGCGCCAACCGTTCGTGTTCCCTACGTCCATGTACTCGATGAAACGCACAACGTGGCCGGAACTGCGGAAGTGCTCCGCCATACCCACCACCGAGTCGTCGTTGACCCCACGTTTGACGACCATGTTGATCTTGACCGGCGCCAACCCGGCAGCAACCGCCGCCTCTATCCCGTTCAAGACTCTCTGAACGGGATAGCCGACGTCGTTCATCTTCATGAACACGTCATCATCGAGGGAATCGAGGCTTACGGTCACACGACGAAGACCCGCCCGGGCGAGGTCGACTGCTTTGCGCTCCAGAAGGACACCGTTGGTGGTGAGGGTAACTTCACGGAGGCCGTCGATTTCCCCGAGCATCCCGATGAGGTCCTCGAGATCTGTCCGCAGCAGCGGCTCACCGCCGGTGATTCGCACTTTCTCGACCCCTGCACCCACCGAGATCGCCGCCAATCGGGCAATCTCCTCGAATGACAGGAGTAGATCGCGTGCGAGGAACTCGTACTCACGGGAGAAGATCTCCTTCGGCATGCAGTACCGACAGCGGAAGTTGCATCGATCGGTTACCGATATGCGGAGATCTTTGAGCGCCCGTTGCCGGGTATCCGTGAGCATGAGCACCGACGCTAGCGCGTTCCTGGAGTTCCTAGGAAAGACTCATGAAGAGGCGCTCGAGTTCCTGCGGCGTGTACCCATCCTTGACGGCACTCTCTTCATCGATGACGCACTCGCGGAGTTGCGAGGCGAGAAGCTTGAATCCAACCCGTTCCAATGCTTTGGTGGCCGCCGCTACCTGCTGGAAGACGTCGCGACACTCGCGGTTCTCCTCCATCATGCGGATGACACCACCGATTTGTCCCTCGACACGCCTCAGGCGTCGTATGGATTCTTCGACCGTATTCGACTCAAACTGCATATCCGTTCCTTCGGCTGGTACCGGTACCCCGTAGGGTACCCTATCCATCCGGCTGGTGGGATTGATATCGAGCCTCGGTACACTCCAGCGGATACTCGAGATGTTCACCTCGGAGGGCGAATGCAGATCGAACAAGTCGAAGCAGACGCCTGGCAATCATGGGTAGAGAAACACAATGCCATGTTGCTCGACGTTCGTGAACCATTCGAATGGGCACAGACCGGCGTCTTGCCGGGCTCAAAGCTCATCAGCATGGGCGAACTCCCCGTCTCCCTCGATCAAATACCTTACGAGAACCCGATCCTCGTTGTGTGCAGAACCGGGAACCGATCCCAACACGCGGCAGCCTGGCTCATATCGAACGGTTACCGAGCAGCCAATCTTGCCGGCGGCGTACTAGAAGTCGCCAGGGTCGAGCAAGATGCCTCAGAATCTTGAGGTGGCGGCTGCCTATCCCTGCTTGATCGGCTGCACCCGCAAGCTCCTGACCGCCACCAGGAACACCTCTTCATCGCTCCCGGTCTGTTGACAGTCGACGCGGGAACAGGTGAGGACCAGTCTCGAAGCGAACAACTGGTGCTGCAGCATCGGGACGCTCCCACCACGCAGCCAGCGATAACGCCGGTAGAAGTAGTCGCCCGCCGCCCACTCGTTGAGAACCTCGTAGTCCGCAAACCTGCGCAACTGATCGGACCGGGCGGCTTCGGCAGCCACCGCCGTCTCCCCCTCGAATCGACTGAGCGTGATCGATGAGCGCACGCCGTCTACTTCTGCGCCCAGGAAGACCGCCACGTGTTGTGGTGTCGCCAGTCGCGGCCACTGCGCTGGAACCGTGAGGGAGTAACCGGCCCCCATAAACGCGATCACGGCCACAGCGAAGAGATCCATTCGATAGCACCATCGACAACACCGAGGGCCCCTTCAGCCACGGCGCCCAGATCGACTTCGATGCTCAAGTCGAATCCACCGCCGACGCCGAGGAATGCTGAGGCGCCGAAATCGAAATCGAATACGCCATCTGTGAAACCGGCTGCAGCATCGATCTCGACGCCGAGGCCAATTCCTGCCTCTCCGCCTGCAACCACCCGCGCCGACTCCGGCCCTACTGCCACTTCGCCGGCGGCGGCCATTCCGACAAACGCACTAGCCCCAGCCGCGAACCCACTATCACCGTCGGAGACATCGAAGTCGACCGTGCCATCAAGCGACGCGGATCCGCCGACGAATGCCTCGAGTCCCGAGTCGAAGTAACCGGTGTCGAGACCGTGTTCGACGCGGACCAAATCAAGGTCCAGATCGATGTCGATACCTGCGTCGACCGCCCAACCGTTGATCCCGACCCAGGCCAGCGAGTGACCCTGCGCGGCCAGCGCCGCGGCGGAGAACGTGCCGAAGCGACCATCGTGCCCTGCCTCCCTAACGGACAACCGATCGCTCCACTCGCCTCTCACCAACCAGCCACGCAGTTGATCATCACGATCGCCGGGTGTGCCCGACTCCCACCTATCGGAAGATCCTTCGACTCCGTAGAGACGCACGTGACGCGGACGAGTATCCGACAAAGGTGCTTTGAACCACGCTCCTTCAAAGTCTGCCAATACGGACCTTCGCCGAAGGTCGCGTGCCGATCCTTCGAGCGCGGCAGCCACAGCCCTCAAGGCCTCGATTTCCCCTCCGAAAGCACGATCGGCGCTGAGCGCAGCGCGCCCGCTACATGCGATCTCAGAGGCGGCCCCGGCAAGCAGCCACGCTACTTCGCCCAGGCCGTCTTGATCGACGAATCGAAAGTCTGCCACCAATCCCCACAACCGACAGTAGGGGTTAACCTATCGCTAACTATCGCTGACTGTCAATGGCGAGTCGACTTCCCATCCCGTTTCCCCCCGCGATCGCACGGCACCCATCACCCACGACCCGAGACCAAGCACCACCACTGCGGCCAGTATGAAACCGCGCACAAACGGGACGAGCATGGTCACGAGAAAGATTCCGGCACCGGTGAGGAAACCAAAGAATGCACTGCGATCCGGAGCCAGCTTCTGCCCTGCCGCCGTCAGCACGGGAACCGGCGCGACCACCACGGCCAACGCGAACAATCCGGCCACACCGATCGCCACCGGTATCAAAGCCAGCGCGAATGGAAACGCTACGTCCGGATCGGCCGTACCCGCAATCATCGCTATCACCGCGGGAATCACAACCGGCACCGGCAACATGAGTATTCCGGTCACGATCGAGCTCCCCCAGGTGACTCGCACCGACTCCACCGCATTGCGAAGGGAACGTGGGGCCAGCCAGAACAGAGCCAGACCACCGCCCACGAACAACAGCACCCCGAGGATCGCTCCGACCAGCACTACGGCTCGCAGGCGGATGTTCTGCCTGGTCGGCTCCCGCAGTATCAACTGGCCTCCGACCTCTGCAGAATCGTCGACGGCAGCCGGATCAGGCGATCGATATCCGAGATCCCCAACGATAGAAGCGCCCGCCAGCACTTCGAGGCCCCCGACCGTCATCTCGAAATCGTGTCCGATGTCGCCGGAGATGCGCGTCGTGCCGATCGTCTGACCCCACACGAATCCCTCGACGCTGCCGGCGAGGTTCAGCGACCATCCCCAGACGAGAAGATCGCCACGCACACTGCCCGTAACCTCAGTCGAACCGGCGACGACGACGACGTCCCGCTCGACGATCCCCACAACCGACACAGAACCGGCAGTCGCGCGAACGGACCCCTCAACGGTCCCGTCGATCACAACTCTGCCGGTGACGGCGATCACATCACCGGTAACGAGACCCCCAATGCGCACCTCGGTCCCCGAGAACGCGATGAGGTCTCCATCGATGGTGCCGCGCACATCGACTGAGTTTCCGACTGCATAGAGATCTTCTTCGATGACTTCGTCAACACCGACCACGACGAAGTCGGCGGTGGCCCGGTCGGCACCGAAAGCGGGCACTGCGCCGGCCACGAATATCCCGAACACGAAGATGAAGCTGATGACTCTGCGGAAGTTCACAAAGCGAGGCTAGTGGTCTGCCGGAAGTGTTCAACGAAGAGCGCATCCGGGCCGGGCCGATCTCGTCGCTGGTAGCTTGACGACACTCGAGCACTCGCGGAGTTCACTTGTGGTCCGCTACGCCGGGCTTCCATCATGAACGATGTGAGCTGCGATCCGGCCGAACGTCTGCGGCGGAGCTACCCCAGGAAGTTGAGAAGCGGCGTCGGATAGATCCCGAAGAAGATCGTGATGGCGATGGCTATAGCCAGCACCACCTCAACGTTGGGGGACACATACGGTTTCGCTACGTCCGCTCCCGGTGCCTCGGCAAGGACCGGCTCCTGCATGTACATCAGCACCATGATGCGGATGTAGAAGAAGAACCCGGCCACCGATGCCACGAGACCGGTGACGACGAGCCACTCGTATCCGCCGCCCCAGGCCGACGTGAATACGCCGAGCTTCCCGATGAAACCGGCGGTTGCCGGCATCCCCGACAGGGCCAGCAGCATCACCGTCAACGCTCCTGCCAGGTACGGCGAACGCTTGGCAAGGCCTTTGTAATCATCGAGCGGCGAGACCGATCCGGTCGGTCCCGCGATCACAGAAACCACCGCGAACGCGGCAATGAGTTGCACAACGTAGACGGCAAGGTAGAACCACACGGCTCGCAGCTGCCCCCCGACGATCCCGGTGAGGATGAATCCGGCGTGCGCGACACCCGAGTAGGCGAGCAAGCGCCGCATGTCGGTCTGCATGATCGCCATCAGGGTCCCGAGTACCACCGAGATTGCGGCAACGGCAGCGAGTGCCGGGCCCCAATCGTCGGCAAACGACCCGAAGCTCACATAGAGAATCCGGGCAAGTGCTGCGAATCCGGCAACCTTGGCCGCCGTCGCCATGTAACCGACGATCCCGGCAGGCGAACCTTGATAGACGTCCGGCGCCCAGGCGTGAAACGGCGCGGCCGTCACCTTGAACAGCAAGCCTGTGATGATCAACGCCATCGCCGCCAGAACCACGCCGGGGCGCAGCACAATCGCAGTGGCGGGCAGTTGAGCCGCAATGCCGCTCAGGGACAACTCGCCGGTTCCCGCGTACGCCAGAGCGACACCGTAGACAAATATCGCCGATGCGAACGATCCGAGCAGGAAGTACTTGAGAGCAGCCTCGTCGGATATGACGCTCTCCCTGGTTATCCCGGCGAGGATGTACAGCGAGATCGACCCGATCTCCAGGCCCAGGAACACCATCATCAAGTTGGCGCCGGCCACCATGAACATGAACCCGGCTGCCGATAGCAGCACCAACGCCACTCCTTCAGCGCCACGCCGTCCGAGTTGTTCAACCATCGGCCAGGCGACCAGCAGCCCCAGAGCGGCAACGAGCAACAACAGGAACTTACCGAAAACTGCGAAGTCGTCTGCAACGATCATCCCGGAGAAATGGATCGTCGCTCCTTCCTGGACCCGATCGTATTGAAGAATCGCGGTCGCAGTGGCCAACACCAGAGTTGAGAACACGATGCCGGCGTGGACAGTATGCCGGGGCTTGTAGAACACATCGACCATCAGGATCAACGCTGCACCGAATGCCAGAATTAACTCGGGGCCGATCGCCAGGTAGGAGATTCCCAAAGCTCCCGAATCGACCTGGGCGATGATCGGAAGGAAATCAGTCACTGTGGCCTCCTCCCAACACCTCGTATAACGGTCCGGGGTCCGGCACTTCGTAGGTGGTCGTAGCTTCGATCCGATCGAGGACCGCTTCAACGGACGGGGTCAGCCGGTCGAGAATGATGTTCGGATAGAGCCCGATGACGAGCATGAGGGCCACGAGTGGTGCAAGCAGCGACACCTCGCGTGCGTTGAGATCCGCCACATTGCGGTTCTCTTCATTCGTAATCGGACCGGTGAATACCCGCTCATAGGCCCACAGCAAGTAGATGGCCGCAAGAACCACACCGAATGCACCGAAGATGGCTGCGACCGGAAGCGTTGCGTAGCTACCCATCAGCACCATGAACTCACCGACAAAGCCGTTCAGACCGGGCAATCCAATCGATGCGAATGCGGTGAACAGGAACACGCCGGAGAACCAGGGGGCAACCTGCCAGATTCCACCGAAGTCGGCGATCTTCTTCGTATGGCGGCGCTCATAGAGCATGCCGACCATGAGGAACAAGACACCGGTTGTGATGCCGTGATTCACCATCTGAATGACGGCTCCCTCGACGGCTGCCTGAGTCAACGCAAACGTACCGAGGATTATGAAGCCGAGATGGCTGACCGAGGAATACGCCACCAACTTCTTCAGATCCGGCTGCACGATGGCAACGTAGGCTCCATAGATGATGCCGATCACCGCCAGGGTGGCCATGACCGGGATGAGCTCGATCGTGGCATCGGGGAACAGGCCGAGATTGAACCGGATGAAACCGTAGGTTCCAAGTTTCAACAGGACTCCGGCAAGCATCACCGAACCCGCAGTGGGAGCCTCAACGTGGGCGTCCGGCAGCCACGTGTGGAGCGGAAAGATCGGCACCTTGATTGCGAACGCCAGGCCGAAAGCCCCGAAGAGCCACAGCTGCGCAGTGTCGGTCAGTTCCAGGTTGAGAAGCTCCTGATAGCTGAAGCTGAGCACGCCGGTCTGATCCCGATGGAAAAAGGCCAGAGCAATGATCCCGGCCAACATCAGCGCGGAACCCAGGGCCGTGTAGATAAAGAACTTGTAGGCGGCGTAGATCCGCCGCTCGCCGCCCCACACCCCGATGATGAAATACATCGGCACCAGCACAACCTCGAAGAAGAGGAAGAACAGGATCAGGTCGAGAGCGACGAACACTCCGATCAAACCGGCCTCGAGTATCAACATGAACACCACGAACAACTTGGTCCGGTCGGTGATCGCGGTCGAAGCCGCCAGTGAGATCGGAACCAGCAGAGCCGTCAGTGCGATGAGCGCCAGCGAGATGCCGTCGACACCGACGTGCCACGACATTCCCCACGGCTCATACCAGGGAGAGTCATGGACGAACTGGTAGCCCGCGATGCCCTTCTCGAAAGCAAAGAACAGCCAGCCGGCCAGAGCCAACGGGATCATCGACAACGTTATACCGAGCGGCAGGTGCAGTTCCGACCGCCGATTCGGTACGAGGGCAATGATCACGGCGGCCGCGATCGGGGTCAGGATCAAGGCGTCGAGAATCTGGAATTTCATAGCAGCACCCCGTCATCGGCCGTCGCCGCATTTCGCAATTCGCAAATCGCCTCACCACGGTTGCGAATCGCGAATCGCGAATTGCGCTCGATCACAGAACTCATAGGCCACCTCGACTGAGGAACCAGATCAGCAGTCCCACCGAACCGGCGGCGAGCATGACACCGTAATTGCGCACGAAGCCGGTCTGGAGTGGGCGTATCGTTGCTCCCAACCGCTTTACCGCTCCGGCGACGCCGTTGACGATCCCATCTATGAAGCCGAGATCGAACTTGAATGCAGCCCAGTTGGCGACACTCTTACCCGGCAGCACGATGGTCTTGCCGTAGAACCTGTCAACCCAATAGGCGTTCTCCCAGGCGAAGATGGGACGGGCGAACCGACCCAGCACCCGCCGGCGCCGATCTTCCGGACCTGCATACAACCGGTAGGCAAGGTAGATGCCGATGAGACCGGCGAGAACGGCCACTCCGGCCAGTATCCAGGCGGTGGATCCGTCGGCCGGGTGGGCCATGTGGATTGCGCCATCGACCGTCTCGAAGCTCGGCTCCAAATAACGCTCGAGACCGGTTCGGAACGGAGTGTTGATGAACCCGCCCAGAATGGTCAAGCCGGCCAGCATCATGAGTGGAACCGTCATCGTCCTGGGTGACTCGTGTGGATGGATGCCCTCGTCCCACCTCGGCTTGCCGAGGAACACCATCACGAACTGCCTGGTCATATAGAAGGCGGTGATTCCGGCGGTCACGAGGCCGATTGCCCACAGGACGACCATCCAACCACCCTGATTGAAGGCGGCTCCGAGAATCTCGTCCTTAGACCAGAACCCGGCCAATGGAGGAACTCCGGCGATAGCCAGGGTGGCGATCCCCATGGTTGCCGCCGTCACCGGCATGTGCTTGGCAAGGCCACCCATCTTGTCCATGTTCTGTTCGTCCGACATGGCGTGGATGACCGATCCGGCTCCGAGGAAGAGCAATGCCTTGAAAAAGGCATGGGTCATGAAGTGAAACATCCCGGCCACATAGGCGGTGCTGCCGACGCCGATGAACATATATCCGAGTTGCGACACCGTCGAATACGCCAGCACGGCTTTGATGTCCTTCTGCGCTATCGCGATCGTTGCAGCCCACAGGGCAGTCAAAGCGCCGACGGTGGCCACGGTTGTGGCAGCGATCGGGGCCATCTCGTAGATCGCCGCGTTGCGGGCCACCAGATATACACCTGCGGTGACCATCGTCGCGGCGTGGATCAGAGCGGAAACCGGGGTCGGGCCCTCCATCGCGTCGGGAAGCCACACATACAGCGGAATCTGCGCCGACTTCCCGGCGGCACCGACCAGCATCAACAGACCGACTGCGGTGGCAAGTCCGGTACTCAGCCCGAGATGAGGATCCTCGAGCACATCGAACGACAACGTCCCGAACTGAGTGAGGATGATCATCAGGGCGATCATGAACCCGAAGTCGCCGATGCGATTGACGATGAAGGCCTTCTTGCCGGCGGCGGCCGCCGACGGTTTCGTGTACCAGAACGAGATCAGCAGGTAGGAGCAGAGCCCAACCGCTTCCCAGCCGAGGAACAGCATGGCGAAGTTGTCCGCCAGCACCAGCGTCAGCATGCCCGTCGCGAACAGGTTCATGTAGGTGAAGAACCGGGAGAACCTCGGATCGCCGTGCATGTAGCCGATCGCATAGAAGTGAATGAGCGTCCCGACGCCGGTGACCACCAGCGTCATCAGCGACGAGAGCGGGTCCCACCTGATAGCGAACTCGGCACCAATCGCCGGCATCCACGACCACAGCACGACCGACTCCGCGTGACCGGTCCCCTGGAAGAACGGAACCGCGGCCAGCAACGCGTATACGAACGCCCCCGACATGAGCACGGACGCAATCCATCCTGATGCTGGTTCCCCCGCCCGTTTGCCGAAGAAGTGCAGGTAGACCGCTCCGGCGGCCGGCAGCGCAACGACGAGCCAGATGAAGTCGGTCATTCGGCTCTCCCCGCAGAACGCGCTTCGCGATTCGCAATTCGCAAGTCCACCCGCGAATCGCGAAATGCGAATTGCGAGCAGCTACGTTCGCTTATCAACGTCACGCTCATTTTCAACCTCGTAGCTCCGAAAGTTCGTCTGCCGACGCGCTCGATCTGCTCTGGAAGACTGAGACGATGATCGCCAAACCCACAACGACCTCAGCGGCAGCCACGACCAGGACGAAGAAGACCGCCAACTGCCCGTCGAGAGACCCAAGTTCCTTGCCGGCTGCTATGAAAGTGAGGTTTACCGAGTTGAGCATCAACTCGATCGACATGAACATCATCAGGGCATTGCGCCTGATCAGCATGCCGCCTGCTCCGATCAGGAACAACACCGCAGCGAGCGTCATATACCAGCCTGCTGTGACTTCCATCACGCATCCTCTCGATCGCGGCGGCGCGGTCCGAAGTAGGCGAGGGCGATAGCTCCCGCCGCGGCGATGATCAGCAAAAGCGACGTCGCCTCAAAGGGCAAGATCCATTCCGTGAACAGGAGTTTGCCAACCTCCTGCACCGTTCCGTTGGCCTCGACCGTCGACGCAGCCGGTCGAACCCAGTCAAAGCGACCGCCCACCGCGGCGATGCCGGCCACCAGCACTATCACCAGTCCAAGCGCGCCGACAAACTGCCGTTGCATCGGCAATTTCTCCGTATTGTCTTCGTCTCTATCGACGCCGATCATCATGATGACGAACAGGAACAGGGTCATCACCGCGCCCGCATAGACGATCACCTGCACCGCGGCTACGAGATGCGCCAGGTGAACAACGTAGAACACCGCCAGCGAGAACAGGGTCATCATGAGCCCCATTGCCCCGTAGACCGGGTTCCTGGCGAACACCACCGTGAGAGCTCCGAAGATGGCAACGGCCGCCACGATGATGAAGAGGATGAGCTCGATCATTCCTCCTCCTCCTGCATCGGAGCCTTTTCGGCAATGGACGCTTCGGGTTCGCCGGGATCCTCCTGGGAACGAACATTCAGGAAATCCGGGAGAACGGCGATGAGCGGGCGGGTGGGTTCCTGGGCGGGCTCAGCGGGTCGCACGCCGACACCTGCCGACTCGCTCCACGGAGTTTCGCCCTCGTAGGCGGCCCGCCCACCCGGGGCAACGGCCCTCATCCAACCGTCTGCCTTCCGAAGCTCATCCATATCCGCCAGTGGATCGTCGGGGAACATGTGGTTCGGCGTCCCGTCGACCTCGATCAGTAACTCGCTCTTCGTGTAGATGGCATCCTCACGGTTGGTGGTCGACATCTCGAAGAGATGCGTCATCGTGATCGCCTCCGTCGGGCAAGCCTCCACGCACAACGCACAGAAGATGCAACGCAACATGTTGATCTCATACACGAAACCGAACCGCTCTCCGGGCGATACCGGAGCCTCAACCGGGTTGTCCGAACCGCGCACGTAGATGCAATGGGCCGGACATGCGCCCGCGCACAGCTCGCAGCCGATGCACTTCTCCATGCCATCGGGGTAGCGATTGAGCACGTGCCGGCCGTGGAACCGCTGCGGTTTCTCCCGCATATCTTTGGGGTACTCGGCAGTGACCCGTTCGCCCCAGATCTGGCGCAAGGTGACCTTGAGCCCCTTGGCGAAGTCATTCAGAATTCCCATTGGTCACCTCCTCTCATGCCCAGGGCCAGCCGAACTGGCGAACAGATACGACGACGGTCGAAGCAATCAGCCACACCAGAGCGGCGGGGATGAGTCGCTTCCATCCGAGGTTCATCAACTGGTCGTAGCGCAAGCGGGGCCAGGTCGCCCGAATCCAGATGTAGACGAACAGGACGGCTGCAGTCTTCAGCAAGAACCAGAAGAGCGGCAAGAAGGTCACAATGATCCCGGGTAACCATTGATCGAACGTCGGACCATCCCAACCGCCGAAGAAGAGCACAACGGCGATGGCCGACATGTTGAACATGTTCGTGTATTCGGCCAGGAAGAACATCGCGAACCGGAAGCCTGAGTACTCCGTGTGGAACCCGCCGACCAGTTCTTGCTCGGCTTCCACCAGGTCGAACGGTGCCCTGTTGGTCTCGGCAACGGCCGCGATCATGAAGATCACAAAGGCAATGAACTGGGGCAGGATGTTCCAGCGCGGGATCAGGCCGAGCACGTTCTCGAACCATGAGAGTCCACCGGGCAGGGACACGACTTCGTCCCACGTACCTCGTTGACGCTCAACCAGTTCGACGAAAGACAGAGTGCCTCCGTCGGTCGAGGTAGTGGAAGCGAACAGAATCACCGCGACGATGGCAAGGCCCATGGCTGCCTCGTAGGAGATGGCCTGGGCCGTGCCGCGAATGCCACCCAGCAACGGATACTTGGAACCCGACGACCATCCGGCGAGGACGATGGCGTAAACCGCCACCGAGGACATAGCCAGGAAGAATAGGACACCGATGTTGAGATCCGCTCCGACGAAGGCAAACTCCCTCACCTTTCCGCCGATCTCCCAGGTGAAACCCTCACCCCACGGAATCACGAGGAAGGTCATGAAAGCCGGTATCAACGCCAGGATCGGGGCCGCCGCGTACAGAAGGAACTCGACCTTCCGGGGTGTTACCTGTTCTTTGAAAAAGAGCTTCAAGCCGTCGGCAACCGTCTGGAGAATCCCCCACGGCCCGGCACGGTTCGGGCCGATACGGTTGGTCATGTCTGCGTTGATCTTCCGTTCGCCCCATACGAGGAAGATGACCGCAACCAGCGGAATGACAAAGGCGAGAACGACGCGGGCTGCGACGAACAGAACGTCCCAGAAATCCATCAGGCTCCCGCCTCCTTCACCAGCAACTCAACCTCCAGCGAATCACCCAATGAGGTGATGCCGGATTGGTTGAACGGCACGTAGACCACACCGTTTGACAGACTGTCGTCGATGCGAACGGGCAGCTCGACCTCGTTGACGATGACCGTATCGCCTTCTGCCACCCCGAGCCGGGCAGCGTCTGCAGACGTGATCGCCGCGAAGCCTCCCGGCGCCAGCATGTGGAGCGACAGCCCGTTGCGCATCAGCACACCATCGTCGTAGAGGGTCCGGGCGTAGTGAAGTCGCATCGTCTTTCCGCCTCCGGGGTCAGCAGACGAAGGGTTCCCGGACCAACCGGCAACCGGCACGTAATGCAAAGGCTGAGCCGCATCGCCGGCCGGCACGACTATGCCGGCTTCAGTGTCGATCGCGTCCCAGTCGACTCCTGCATAGGCAGGGGCAACAGTTGCGATCTCCTTCGCAACTACTTCAGCCGAGCCAAACCCCAGCGGCTTGCCGAGCCGGCGGGCGAGATCGTCGAGAATGGACCAGTCGGCGCGCGCCTGGCCGGGAGGAGCAACGATTTGATTGACCTTTTGGACCCGGCCTTCGAGGTTGGTGACCGAGCCCTCCTTCTCGGTGAAGGCCGCAGCAGGAAGGATGACATCGGCGGTCGATGTCGAGTCGGTGAGGAACATGTCGAGCGCGACGATGAACTCGGCATTCGCCAGTGCCTCAGCAGCCAGTGCCCCGTCGGGCACGTCTCTGAACGGGTCGGCACCTTGCAGCACGATGGCTTTGATGGCCCCGTCACGCACGCCCTGGAGTATTCCTCTGGCATCACGGCCGACCGCACCGGGCAGCTCACCCCACACGGAGGCGAGCAGCGACCGCCCGGATTCATCGTCTGCTGAAACCCGACCGGGCAGCAAGGTTGGCGCCAGGCCCATGTCGAGCGCACCGTAGGTGTTGGAACGCCTGGCCAGGGTGAGCACCGACGATCCGGGCAGATCTCGAACGAAGGCGGCTACCGCTTCTGCAAGCCGCGGATCTTCGGTGTATCCGGTCCTGCCGACCAGGGCAATAACCGACCCTTCACCCAGAACCTCACGCGCCGCCGCGAAGTCGCCTTCGCCGGCAGCCAGCTTCCGCAACGTCTCGGCTCCATCTCCCGGTCGGTAGCCGAACTTGAAAGCGGCACGATCATCCAGGCCGGTCCGACGGGGGTGAACGACGATCAGACGCGCACCGAGGGTTTGGGCAGCGCGACGCACACGGAGATAGAGGGTGCCGTTCTCCTCTTTGAGGTCGGGGCCCCACACGAGAACCGTCTTCGCAGACTCGAGATCGTTGATTCGACCGCGCCCGGCAAGTGCAGCGAGGAACTGCGCGTTGAGCCCATCGTCCATCTGCGCATCGACGTGATTCGAGCCGACCGCAACCCGCATGAACTTGGAGAGGGCGTAAGCATCTTCGTTGGTGCCGCGTGCTCCGCCGAGGGCGGCTACGGCTCCGCCGCCATCGCGTTCGATGATGCCCGACAGACGCTCGACGACGACGTCGAGTGCCCGACCCCAGGAAGCCAGAGCGAACTCGCCGTCTTCCCCCTTGATCAAGGGTGAGGTGATCCTCTGATCAGAGCCGAGGAACTCGAAGCCGAATCGGCATTTGTCGCTCAGCCAACCGTGGTTGGTGTAGTCGTTGTCTACACCGTTGAACCGCAGCACCTGATTCTGCGAAGAGTCGACCGAGATGTCGCAGCCGGTGGTGCAATGAGTGCATGTGCTGGCGACCTTCTGAAGGTCCCAGGGGCGCGCACGGAACCGGTATGGAGCTGCCGTCAGCGCGCCGACCGGACATATCTGCACGGTGTTGCCGGAGAAGTAAGAGGCAAACGGCTCGTCCGGGAAGGTCCGGATCTGATTGTTCGCTCCTCTGAACGTGAACTCAATGAGCGGGTCACCTGAGATCTCATCGCTGAATCGCACACAACGAGCGCAGAGGATGCAGCGTTCGCGGTCGAGGAACACGAGGTCAGAGATAGGAACCGGCTTCTCGTAATGGCGCTTCTCTTCGACGAAGCGGCTCTCACCGGGGCCACACGCCATCGTTTGATCCTGGAGTGGGCACTCGCCGCCTCGATCACAGACCGGACAATCGAGTGGGTGGTTTATGAGGAGGAACTCGAGCATGCCCTCCTGCACCTTCTTGATCATGTCCGACTGCGTGTGAACCACCATGCCGTCGTGGACGTTCATGGTGCACGACGGGACCATCATCGTTCCCCGCGGGCTCTCGACTTCGACCATGCACTGACGGCACATGCCCACCGGCTCCATCCGCGGGTGGTAGCAGAAGTGCGGCACGTAGGACCCGGTATCCAGGCAGGCCTGAATGAGTGGCTGCCCGGCCTTCACCCGGCGGTCCTTGCCGTCCACGTTGATGGTGATCATCTCGCTCATGCGCCGACCCCCTTGATCGCCAGGGGAACCCGATTCGCCCTGGAGATGTGCTCTTCAGCCTCAGGGCGGAAGTACTCGAGAAGCGACTTGACCGCGCTGACGGCCGATGGGCCGAGCGGGCAGATCGTCGTCTGCTTGGGCGGCCAACCAACGCCGACCGAGATATTGTCCGAAACGTCGTAGAGGAGATCGAGATCGACGGCCCGGCCTCCACCGTCGAGCATCCGGCGCAGGATCATGTCGAGCCAGGTGGTGCCCTCCCGACAGGGCGTGCACTGGCCGCACGATTCCTCGGCAAAGAACCTCACCAGCCGTTCGGCTGCTGCGACCATGTCCGTCGTCTCGTCCATCACGATGACCGCGCCGGAGCCGAGCATCGACCCGCTCGTATCAGTAACCGACTTCGTGATCTGCAGGTCGAGATGCTTGGAAGGCACAAACCAGGGAGCCGAAGCGCCGCCGGGGACCCACGCCTTCAATTCGTTGTCACTCCTGATGCCGCCGGCAACGTCGTAGATCAACTCGCGCCAAGTGATGCCGTGCGGAAGCTCGTAGTTGCCTGGCTTCTTGACGTGTCCGGAGATCGAGAAGAGGAACGTGCCCGTATCGACGTCATGTCCAAGATCCCGATACCAGTCGATACCCCGCTCGACGATGTGAGGGAGGTTCGAGATGGTCTCAACGTTGTTGACGATCGTCGGAAGCATGTAGAGACCTTTGGCGGCCGGGAAGAACGGCGGCTTCAGCCGTGGTTCGCCGCGGCGACCTTCCAGACTGTTCAACAGTGCCGTCTCTTCGCCACAGATGTAGGCCCCCGCCCCGAGATGCACGGTGATGTCGAGGTGGTAGCCGGTCCCCATGACGTTCGGACCCAGGTAACCCCGCTCGTACGCCTCGAAGACGGCCTGCTGAACACGCCTGGCCGGTTTCGGGTATTCGCCGCGTATGTAGATGAAAGCCTCGTGAACCTCGTTGGCAACCGCGGCGATGATCATGCCTTCGATCATCTGGTGCGGGTCGCGCTCGAGGAGCTGGCGGTCTTTGAACGTTCCCGGCTCCGACTCGTCGCCGTTGACCACGAGATATGCCGGCCTGGCGGGCGCCAGGAACGACCACTTCATTCCGGCGGAGAATCCGGCTCCGCCGCGCCCGATGAGCCCGGAGCTCTTGACGAGTTCCACGAGTTCGTCGCGGGTCTTGCCGAGAGCGACACGGGCCTGCTCGTATCCACCCGTTTCGAGGTAGCGGTCGAGAGTGTGCGAGTCCGCCGGGTAGTCCGTCATGCGGCGGAAGAGGACGAGGGTCTGGTTCACGAAGTGCCCCCTTCGAGGGGCGCGGGTTGCGAGTTACTCATCGGGCGCCTGCCGGGCTCCAGTGGCTGAGTGTTGTGAGCGGCGGTGCCGAAAGGGGGGAACGCCGGATACGGGCCGATTGCGCCGTTCTCTTCCTTGATCGCCCAGTCGAAGCTGCGCCGACCGCCAAAGAGCGTCTGCAGCTCATCGGCGTTGATCACGTCGGGTTTGGCGTTACGGAGCCATTCGATCATCTCTTTGGCTTTCTCCGGCGTGAGCCCTTCGACCAGCTCGAAATTGACCAGACAGGCCGGCGCACCACCGCATGCTCCGATGCATTCGGCATGCTCGACACCGATCTCTTCGTCGGCTTCCCCGGCCGGGACGCCGGCGGCCTGCTCGACCGCATGCAGAACGTCGTCGGCACCGAGCAGGAAGCAGGAGATAGAACTGCATACAGAAACCAGGTACTTGCCCTGCGCCTCGGTCTTATACATGACGTAAAACGAGGCGACCGACTGGACCTGGGCCGGCGTCAGCCCGGTGAGTTCGGCGACCTGACGCATGCCGTCATCGGTCAGGCGACCGTCTTCACGCATGGCGATATAGAGCAGCGGCATGACGGCCGACCGCCTTTGCGGGTAGCGAGCGATGATGTCGTGCGCCCGTGCAAGGGTCTCCGCGGACCAGGTCATGAGCGACTCCTTCGGAGTCGGTACCTGGTACCTGGTACGCGGTACCCGGTACGGTTACGAGCGAAGTGAGAAGCCTTCACCGATCCACATCTCCCAGGACAGGATCGAGCGAGGCGATCGTGGCCACGGTGTCGGCAATGAGCGAATCGGCCATCATCACCGGCAGCGCCTGAAGGTTGGCAAATGACGGGGTGCGCATGTGCATCCGCAACGGTTTGGCGCCTCCGTCGGAAACAACGTACGCGCCGAGCTCACCACGGGGTGACTCAATCGCCACATACGCCTCCCCCTCCGGCACCTGGAATCCTTCGGTGTAGATCTTGAAGTGATGGATGAGCGCTTCCATCGACTCGTCGATGCGAGCACGGGGCGGTGGGGCGACCTTCCGGTCGTCGGTCTTGTAATCACCATCCGGCATCGACTCCGCGATCTGTCTGACCAGCGAAAGGGACTGCCAGATTTCCTCGACCCGGATGCGGTAGCGGTCGTATACGTCGCCGTGCTCCCCTACCGGCACCTCGAACTGGAAGTTCTCGATGCCCGAATAGGGGAAGACCTTGCGAAGATCCCAATCGCTTCCGGCGGCTCGCAACGTCGGACCGGTCACCGACAAAGCGAGGCACTCTTCGAGAGTGATGACGCCAACGTCGCGCGTACGACCCAACCAGATCGGGTTGGCCTTCAGGAGATCCTCGTATTCGTACATGCGAGGAGGGATCTTGTCGAGGATGAACTCGATGTCCTCCTGCCATCCGGGTGGCAGGTCGGCAGCCACACCGCCGGGCCGGATGTAGTTGTGGTTCATCCGTAAACCGGTGGTCTTCTCGAAGAACGCAAGGATTCGTTCACGATCCCTGAACCCGTACAGCATCATCGAGAGCGCCCCGATGTCCATCCCGTTGGTAGCGAGGGCGACGAGATGACTGGACACGCGGTTCAACTCGGTCATCAACAAACGGATCGCCTCTGCGCGCGGCGGGAGATCGATACCGAGAAGCTTCTCCACCGCCAGAGAGAAAACAAGTTCGTTGTGGAACGGCGCCAGGTAGTCCATCCGGGTGACGTTGGTCGGGCCCTGCAGCCACGTGAGATCCTCGCCGGTCTTTTCCATGCCGGTGTGGAGATATCCGATGATCGGCTTGGAGCGGCGGATGATCTCACCTTCGAGCTCGATATGGACCCGCAGCACGCCGTGAGTTGAGGGGTGTTGCGGACCCATGTTGACGATCATCAACTCGTCATCAGGCGCGATTTCCTCGTCGAGGACCCGATCATCGCCAACGCTCAGGCCTTCTTGATCGGCACGGCGGCGTTCGGTTTCATGCAAAGCCATCTTCTGGGCACCTTCGTCGGTGCCCTCGACCAGCCACGACGGCTCCTCTGTGCCTGTCAACCAGAGATCGACTTTGTGCTTGTCCCGGTTCTTCTGATCAGTCATCTCATCTCACCTGATGCGATTCCTTGAACTGAACCGGAACCGAACCCATCCCGAAGTCTTTGCGCAGCGGGTGCCCCTCCCACTCGTCCGGCATGAGGATGCGCGAGAGGTCCGGATGACCGTCGAACGTGAGCCCGAACAGGTCGAAGGCTTCCCGTTCGTAGAAGTTTGCTCCCGCGTAGACCGGCACAAGTGAGGGAACCTGCGCATCGTCGACCGGTACGGGAACGCGCAGTCGAATCCGTGCTTTGTGCTGCATGGACAAGAGGTTGATCACGAGCTCGAAACGGGGCGTCTTCTTGCGGAAGTAGTCGGCAACGGTCAGGTCGGAAAGCAACTCGAACCCTGCGTCTTTCGCCGCTTGGGCGACGTCACGGATCCGGTCCTTCGGAACGAAGAAAACGTCCTGGCCGCTCGACAGCGTCCACTCGATCTCATCGAACTGCTCTGCCAGTGCGAGCAACACCGGGTGGTCGGGAAGGGGCCGGACCACCGCGTCGCCGTCTTCTTCCGGGGTCTCTACGACTTGGTCATCGGCCATCAGCGAGCCAACTCCCCACTCATGATCTTGTCGTGCAGCGTCAGGATCCCGTGCATGAGCGACTGCGGACCGGGCGGACAACCGGGGATGTAGATATCGACCGGAACGATTTGGTCGACGCCCTGTACAAGGGCGTAGTTGTTGAACATTCCGCCGGTCGAGGCGCAGGCGCCCATCGAGATGACCCATTTCGGCTCCGGCATCTGGTCGTATACCTGGCGCAGCACCGGCGCCATCTTCTGCGAGAGGCGGCCGGCCACGATCATCAGGTCGGCCTGACGGGGCGAGGCGCGGAACACCTCCATGCCGAACCGGGCGAGGTCGTAGTGGCCGGCTCCGGTTGCCATCATCTCGATCGCGCAACAGGCCAGGCCGAAGGTGACCGGGAACATCGATCTCGTCTGGGCCCAGTGCCTGACCTTGTCGAGGTTGGCCAGAAGGAATCCGGGCGGGTTCGTGGGTGTCGCCATCAGGCGGCCTCGCCGTCGATCGCGGTCCTAGTGCTTTCCTGGCGAGCCCGACGGGGGACGTTCCAGTCGAGAGCTCCACGTTTCCAGACGTAGCCCAGCGTCTCGAGGACTAGAAGGGTGAAGATGCCCACTGAGGCAACGCCAAACCATCCGAGTTCGCGGAAGTTCACGGCCCAGGCAAACAGGAAGATGATCTCGATGTCGAAGATCACGAACAGCATTGCTACTAGATAGAACTTGACCGGAAACCGCTGCACCGGCTCCACTTCAGGAACGATCCCGCACTCGTAGGGAGCAAGCTTCTCGGGCGTGGGATGGCTGGGAGAGACCAGTTTGGAAAGCACCAGAGCAACGGCGGCGAAAGCCAACACGAGCAGGAACATGAACGCCACCGGCAAATACGCGGCCAAATCCAAGGGAGCTCCTCTTCTTTCCCGCAGCAAGACTAGAGGTTGACCAGGCACGGCAAAAACCCACGGCGGGGCCGAAAGTCGCTTACCGACGGGTCGCGAGTCACGTGTCGCGATTCGCTAGCTTCGGCAGAGAGTCGAAAGGCGCGGCTTTCCAACCGTGGTAAGGGAGTAATGAAGATGCAGACTGCCCTCTCCGTTCCCAACTTCGGCAGCTACGGGGACCCGGCTGTGCTCGTCGAGCTCGCCCGCGAAGCGGAGGAAGCCGGGTGGGACGGATTCTTCGTTTGGGATCATGTGCGCCTGTTCGACGACTTCTCGGTGCCGGTGGTTGATCCCTGGGTGACCTTCGGAGCGATCGCCAACGCGACCGGGCGGATCCGATTAGGGCCGATGGTGACGCCGGTTGCGCGCCGGCGCCCGTACAAGTTGGCTCGCGAGACTGTGACTCTCGACCACCTCTCGGGCGGACGGCTGGTGTTCGGTGTCGGATTGGGCGAACCTCCGATCGTTGATTTCGAGTGGCTCGGTGAAGCGGCCGGAAGCCGTGAGCGAGCAGACCTGCTCGACGAAGGCCTAGAAGTCATCACCCGGATGTGGAGTGGCGAGACTCTCGACCACCACGGGGCGGCTTTCACGGCCCGGGGCCCGGGATTCCTTCCCGCCCCGGTCCAGGTCCCTCGCATCCCGATCTGGGTTGCAGCTGCCTGGCCGAACCGCCGCCCGCTGCGGCGTGCCGTGCGCTGGGACGGCGTTGTCCCGATCGTCGTCGGAGGCGACCTCGGCTCCCACGAACCATCGGTGGATGAGTTCGCGGAGATCATGGCCTATGTGACGGGTCAACGCTCCGGGGACGATCGGTTCGACGTGATCGCAATGGGTTCGCGGCTCTACTACGGCGAGGTCGACCTCGACGCCTACGCCGGTCTGGGTGCAACCTGGTGGATGGAGTCGATCGGCTACCCGGGCCCAAGCTTCGACGACTGGCGGGACGTAATCCGGTCGGGCCCCCCAAGATGACAGAGTTTTCTCAGCAATACTGTCATTCTCCACGCGTGACAGCATTGCCGAGAAAGTGAGGTCCAGATTCTCAGCAATACTGTTCATTTCCACGCGTGACAGCATTGCCGAGAAAATCGGATTACTAGCCTTCAGGGGATGAGCGAGCCCCGCAGCAACAACATCTGGATCGTGATCCCTCTGGCCGCGCTGTCGATTCCGGTCCTCGCCATCCTGCGAGACACGCCGTGGGTCGGCTGGATGTTCGGTGCCGTCGTTCTGATCGGAGCGCTCACCATGGCAGCGAGGTCGCTCATGACCCACCGGCACGACCTCCGGATGAAGGAGATCGAAGCCCAGGAGCGGGTCGCCCGCATCGAGCAGGAGCATCTCACCAGCGCCCAGCGCATCCTCGAACTCGACGATGTCCAGGAGCGCCTCCGCAAAGAACCGCCGACGCCGGCGTGACCTCCAATCTCCGCCGCCGAACTCCGTGACGCAGCCCCCCAGGACGGCGCTATTCACCACTTCCGACGGAACACATCGGGAGGCCTTCACCCCTTCGCACTGGGCTCTTGCCATCTTCAACGCTCTCGTGTTCGGATCGGCCTTCCTCTGGATGGCGCTCGGACTGCGGTCGCTGACCCCGGGCGTGATCGCCGTCGGCAGAGTGGCATTCGGCGCAGCAGCCCTGGTTGTGTTTGCCCGGGCGCGGACTCCTATCGCGCGGCCCGATTGGGGACGGATCGTATTCCTTGGGATCGTCGGCCAAGCAGCCCCCGCCTGGCTGTTCGCAGCGTCTGAAGAGCGTATCGGTTCCGCGGTCGCGGGCATGCTCGTGAGCGGAATCCCGATCGCCACCGCCACCGTCGCCACCCTGTTGACCCGTCGACTCCCCGGCATTCGGCAGCGGATTGGCCTCGCCGCCGGTCTCTTCGGCATCTTTCTGCTGGCGCTGCCTTCTTTGGGAGGCGAGGTCGGCTCGGCACTAGGAATCGGTTACGTCTTGATCGCGGTCGTCGCCTATGGACTCTCCAACAATCTGCTCGTTCCGCTCCAGCAGAGATACGGAGCGATGTCCGTCACGCTACGTACACTGGCGGTCGCGACCATAGCTCTTCTGCCCATCGGACTCTCCGGGCTCGATCGATCTTCGTTCGAATGGATTCCCGTTCTGGCGGTCGCCTTCCTCGGAGTGGTGGGAACCGGCACGGTGCGCGCCACCCAGTTGGCGCTGGCCGGCCGGGTCGGGGCAGCACGCGGTTCGATCGTGGGCTACATGGTCCCCATCGTCGCCCTGGCGCTCGGATTCCTCGTGCTCAACGAACGGGTCGAAGCCATCCAGCTGGCCGGGGTTGCGGTCACGATTCTCGGCGCCTATCTGGTCAGCCGGGCCGAGTCTCGATAGCCCGCACCACCGCATC
>JAHEDJ010000019.1:46002-47966 GCA_024641325.1 bacterium
AAAACAGTTCAGATGCGGGGGGCTGCCCTCACCATGGCTTCGAGCATCCGGTAGGCCTGGTCTCCGATCGACCGTTCTTCGGGCTCGAGCAGGTTGGCCATAACCTTCAGAACCCATTCCATCAGCGGCTTCGAGCGCAATCCGGTGTGGGTCAGTGTCCGCATTACCCACGGCTGACCGATCGCCTTGACGAACACGCGGGCCATTTTGTAGTAGTCGCCGTAAGTGTCCTGAAGGAACTGCGGGTAGCGCTGTAGGAGTGACAGATCATCCGCAGCCAGCGCGGCCGACACGTGGTCGGCTGCAATTCGACCGGTCTCGTAGGCGTAGGAGATGCCCTCGCCGTTCCAGGGATTGATCGCTCCGGCCGCGTCCCCGGCGACGACCCAGTTCGGACCGGCCAGCGGTCCAACCGACAGCGCCATGGTCAGCTTCCCGCCCCGAGGTTTGGTCAGCTGTGTCTCTTCCGACAACTCCCAGTAGCCGGGCGCGGACCTGACATAGGCGTCCATCATGTCGTTCGTGTTTACGTGCTTCCACCGTTTGAAGGTGGACAGCAACCCAACGCCGACGTTGACCGTGCCATCCCCGAGGGGAAACACCCATCCATAACCCGGCATCGCGGCGCCCGACTCATCGCGGATGTCGAGCTGGCTCTCGATGAAACCATCGTCCGAGCGGGGCGACGAGAAGTACCCCCGGGCGGCCAACCCCAGCGGATAGTCGCGCCGACGGCTCGTCCCGAGGCTCCACCCGAACCGGCTGAGCGATCCATCAGCCACCACCACGACCTTCGGGTTCAGCACCTCCACTTCGCCGTCATGGTGCAACTCGACACCGGAAAGCCGACCGTCTTCGAGCAACGGTTTCGCTTCGACCTTGTCCCTGACCGTGGCGCCTTGTTTCTCGACCAGCATGGCCACCTGATGGTCGAGATCGGACCTGCGGATGACGCCACCCCAGTTCGGGTAAATCGAGTGATCCGGCCATTCCATCTCGAGCTTGAGATTGTCCCCTGCGTAGGAGCGTAAGCCGTGCACCCGGTGGAACTCAGGAACATCGAAATCGAATCCCAGATCCTGCAGTTGGAGGATCGCCCGGGGAGTCAGACCGTCGCCACAGGTCTTCTCACGCGGAAAAGCCTTCTTCTCAACCAGCATCACGGAATGACCGGCTTTCGCCAGCCAGAAAGCGGCAGCGGCACCTGCCGGTCCCCCGCCGACGACGACCACATCTAGAGATGCCATCAGGGGCGGCAGCCTACCCGCCGCCGGGAGTCATCGTGAATTGACGATTCCAATCCGAACCCGGGTATATTCGGATTGTGAATTCGGTCACAATCCCCAAAGCGACCGTGGCCCGGCTCCCGCTCTACCTGCATGCCCTCGAAATTCTTGCGGCGGAAGGAACCTGCACCGTCTCGTCTGAGATGCTGGCTCGCCGGGTCAACGTAAACGCCGCCAAGGTCCGCAAGGATCTGTCGTTCCTCGGTACCCATGGTGTACGGGGAGTCGGCTACGACAGCAGCGAACTAGGCACGCGGATCCGCGAGGCTCTCGGACTGACCAGGGATTTCGGAGTCGTCATCGTTGGGATAGGCAACCTGGGTGCAGCCCTTGCCAACTACGACGGATTCGGCGAGCAACGTTTCCACATTGTCGGCCTCTACGACGCAGACCCCGGAACAATCGGCTCGAAAGTCGGGGACCTCGTCGTCCGCGACGTGCGCCACATGCCCGCCGACATCGCCGAAAACAACGTCGAGATCGGAATCATCGCCACACCCGCCGCGGTGGCACAGGAGGTCGCGACGCAGCTTGAGCAGTGCGGGGTCCGGTCGATCCTCAACTTCGCCCAGACCGTGCTGCAGGTCGAGCAAGCGGATGTGCGCCGCGTTGACCTGTCAACGGAGTTGCAGATTCTCGGCTACTACTTGCGTCACGACCAGAGCTAGGCCCAAAGAC
>JAHEDJ010000020.1:0-14206 GCA_024641325.1 bacterium
AGTGCTTGAAGGAAGAGGTCCATATCCCCTCGGGACGATCATGGGGTGGAGCCGAAGCTCCACCCCGAATCGTCTCTTGTTAGCGCTGGTCCCAGGGCAGCATCGGGTACATCACATCCGCTACGGCCGCTTCGCTGGGCGCTACGACGTTGACCACACCATCCTGAATCTGGATGGCTCCCATCGGCTTGCCGGCGTTCTTGCCGGTGTCGTCGAAGTTGATTGGACCGTAGAACGTCGATACATCCAGGTCGTACAACGCTTGCCGCACCGCATCGGTGTCGAGCGAGCCGGCCGCTTCGATAGCCAGCTGCAAGGACAGCGCGGTGGCGGTGGACTCGGCTGCCTGATACGACGGTGCCTCACCCCAGAGCGTTTCATACCGCTGTGCGTATTCCTCGGCCGTGCCGAACCACTCGTCCTCCCATGACATCGTCCGTTCCCATTGGGTTGGACCCATGATGTAGTTGGCGTCGACGCCAACCTCGGCCGCGAAGTCCGGGTTGCTCGGGCCGACCGTGATCACCATGGCGTCGGGCGTCCAGCCCTGTTCCTTGGCGGCTCTCACGAACAACAGAGCATCGTTGAAGTGACCTCCACCGACAAACACGTCGGGGTCGAGGTTCTTGAAGTTCGTGATTATGTTCGAGACATCCGGCGTGTCCAATGGATAGCTCTCATACGCCAGAACTTCGTAGCCGTATTCCTCGGCCCACTTCTTCGCACCCGCCGCCACCGACGTCGGGAAGGCTGTGTCCTCATAAGCAATCACGACGGTCGTGGCACCCAGATCGGCCAGCGATTTGAGCGCGGATTCCGTGTAGTTTCCGGCAGGAGTCAGCACCGCGAAGATGTTCTTGAAGCCGCGCTCGAAGATCGACTCCGAAGCACCGTTGCCCTCGACCATGATCACGTTGTACTTCTCGGCGATGGCACTGGTCGACATGGTCAAACCTGAGGAGTATGGGCCGAGCAAGAAGTCGACTTCATCCTCGGTCACGAGCCTCTCAACCAGGCTGGCCGCCGTGTCGGGGTCACCTTCGTCGTCGTAGTAGACGATCTCAACCTCATATCGGTCGTCGCCGACCTTGATGCCGCCGTATTCGTTGTTCACCCAGTCCAGCCAGAGATCGTATCCCTGCCGGGTGTCCTGTCCCTCACGGGCGTACTTGCCCGTGTCGGATACGGCAGCTCCGATTCGGATCGTTCCGGCGAACATCGGCTCATCCATCGCCTCGGTAGTTTCCGTTGCGGTGGTGTCTTCGGTTGCGGTTGTGTCGTCGGTGGCCGCCGGCTGCGTGGTCGCAGGGGCGGAAGTGTCGTCTGTCTCCTCGGTCGTATCGCTACCGCAGGCCGCGGCCACGAGTACGAGTACGAGTATCAGGGACCACATCAATCGGTGTCTCATAGGTTCACCTTTCTCGCCATCGAGCGGTGAGTTCACCGCCCAACCTCCATCGGCGTTCCCGGACACCGTACCAACTCCAGACCCCCTGCGTACTTATAACCGACCATAACTGTGTCTTGTGATCAGGCCGTCAACTCGCCAGATTCGGATCGAAACCCATCGGGAGCTCGAGGCGGTTGGCCTTCATCAGGTCCCGGTCGGAGAGGATCTCCTTCGTCGGACCGTCGGCGATGATCGATCCTTCGTTCATCACCAGAGCCCGCGGACAGAGCTCCAGCGCGTACGGCAGATCGTGCGTCACCATCAGCATCGTGATCTCCAGCGAGGTCAGGATGGCGGCGAGTTCACGACGTGACGCAGGGTCCAGATTCGAAGAAGGTTCATCGAGCACAACGATCTCTGGACGCATGGCGAGGACTGTTGCCACCGCTACTCGACGTCGCTGGCCGAGGCTGAGATGGTGGGGTGGCCGATCCGCGACATTCAGCATCCCGACGGCAGAGAGGGCGGCGGTCACACGCTCCTCCAACTCGTCACCTTCCAGTCCGTAGTTGGCAGGACCGAAGGCAACGTCCTGACGCACGGTCGGCATGAACAACTGATCGTCCGGATCTTGAAAGACGATTCCTACTCGCCGCCGGATCTCCATGAGGTTGGCGTCCTCAACCGGCAACCCGGCAACGGTCACAGAACCGCGCTCCGGCCGGAAGATCCCGTTCAAATGGAACACCAGGGTGGTTTTTCCGGCCCCGTTCGGGCCGAGCAGAGCCACCCGTTCACCGGGGTGGATGTGAAAACTTGCGTCGCGCAGGACCTCGGTTCCATCCGGGTAGTGATAGCTGAGGCCCTCGACCTCGAGGGCAGGAATGCTCATCCCGCCACCACTCCCCAACCGGCTGCAAACCAGGCGATAGCGGGAAGACTCAACGCACGAGCCCAATCGGCCGGGCGAGCTTTCTCATCGAATGTCGGAATACGACCCGTGAATCCACGAGCAGTCATCGCGTAGTAAACGCGTTCGCCTCGCTCGTAGGACCGGATGAAGAGTGCGCCGGCAGACGCTGTGTAGGCCTTCAGCTGCCAGATCCACCGGGGGTTGTGACCGCGCGAAAGCATCGCCATCCGCATCCGGTGCATCTCACCTGCAATAACGTCGAGGTACCGGACCATGAACCCTGCTATCGACGTGATCAAACGGGGAACGCGGAGCCTATCGAGTCCGGAAAGGATGTCGGGCACGGTGGTCGTTGCGGTCAGCACGACGGATGCCGCCAGCCCGAGCGTGGCCTTGGCGACGATGTTCCAACCTCCCCACAAGCCTTCAATCGAGAGCGACAGACCGACTACCTCGATCCGCTCCCCACCGCCGACGAAGGGAAGGAATATCGCAAACAAGACGAACGGAATCTCGATCAGTAATCGTCTCGCCATGAACATCGGCTTCAATCCGGCGATCCAGGCGCCGAGGAGAACGAGACCGGCATGCACGCCGAAGGCCCCGATCGCTTCCCTCGGCGTCAACACCACGGCCAGCACGAACAGGCCCAACGCTCCCAGCTTCGGCGACGCGGGCAGCCGGTGCAGTTCGCTATCCCCATGGACAAAGAGAGCATGTGTATGGGTGCCCGCCATCAGTGGTTGGACCGAACTCGCTTACCTCGGACAACGATCATGAAGGCGACTCCGGCGACGAACGTCGCTCCCAGCCCGATCAAACCGGCAACTACAGTACCCATCCGATCGCCCTCGACGCCCTGAACATCGTATCCGGCCAAAGGAGAATCGCCGAGCGAATGGTCCTGCGCCTCATCAGCAAACCCCTGGTCGATGGCGACACGTTCCAGACCATCTGGATCATCGGAGGCCAGTGGAGCGACGACGGTAACCAGCAGAGCCGCCACTGCCACTCCTCCGGCTACGAACAAGGCGACCCTGCGCCGGCTGAGCAATGTGGTATCAGCGCGACTGATCCCGAAGATCCGCGCTCCATGGACCAGGTCCGGACGCACGGCCAGCACCGCGCCCAGCACGCCGGCGGTTATCAGACCCTCGCCGATGCCGATCAGCGCATGGGTTCCCGCCATTGCCGCCAGGACGGTGCTCAGCGAAGCGTTCCCGACTCCCCCGATGGAGTATTCCCCGACGAACCCGAGCGAGGACACCACCACCGACAACCACGCCCCGAAAGCCCCAGCAGTGAGGATCGACGTCGAGTTCTTGGGAAGCACGATCATCAAGAACCGGAATGCCAACCACCCGGTGGCGACGGTGAGCAGGCCCATGTTTATGACGTTCAATCCGAGTGCCGAGAGTCCGCCATCCGCGAAAAGCAGCGCTTGGACCCCAATAACGACGGTCATGACCACGAGTCCGATCCAGGGACCAACGAGAAGTGCAGCAAGAGCTCCCCCGAGAAGGTGGCCACTCATGCCACCGACCACCGGGAAGTTGAGCATTTGCAACACGAAAACAAACGCAGCGAGGAGGCCGGCAAGCGGTATCTGACGATCCTGCAACACCCTGCCGGCTCTGCGCAGACCGGCAGCCAGGCTCGAGGCTGCCACCACGCCGGCACCCAGTGAAGTGGCGCCGTTGATGAAACCGTCGGGAATGTGCATGCGCTGGGAAGTCCTTATTGCAACTCACTTGCAAGTATAGGACCCGGAGCCTAGAGGTCGTCCTCGATTTCGATCCCGGCTGTGTTGATGAGCATCGCCAGCGTGACGTACATGCCGACGGTGACAACAACGTCGAGGATCCCCTCGACCCCGACGCTCGCTTCCAACGAGATACGGGTTGCGTCACCGAGGCAGAAATCGTCGAGCAGCTCGTCGACGGCGACAAGCAGGGCCAGATCGCCGGCTTGCCACGTTGTGTTGCCATCGAGCCGAACGGCTTCGATCTCCTGGGCGGTCAATCCCGCTGCCCTTGCACGGGAGACGTGGTGGTGCCATTCGTACGCAACGCCGGTCCGATGCGCAACCCGCAAGATCACCAATTCCCGGCGTCGGGGTTCGAGCGAACCACCGGTGGCAATGTGCTGGCGAAGCGGCGTCCACGCCGCCATCAAATCCGGGTGATTGGCCATGACACGGTGAACGTTGAGCACCGCGCCGAGTTGCGCGCGGACCTCGTCGAGCTGCGAATCCCAATGCTCTTCTGGAAGTGGACTCAGCGAATGCGGTGGCAGGGTCATGCCGTGACGCTAGCCAGGGAATCCGTCGGGAAGGCTCAGAACCAGGAACTCAGAACCCTGGAGCTTCTCGTTCACAGATCGAGTAGCGAGTCCAACGCTTCCCGAATGGCCGCTTCATCCCGCACTCCAGGCCAGGTGTCGAAGACCTTGTCGTCGCCGGTGATCAGGAACGAGACCGGCTGATAGGGCACACCGTAGAGACTGAAGATCTCGGCCTCGTCATCGAGTGCCCAGTCGACCTTGCCGGATTGCAGCAGTGCGGCCGCTTGTCCTGCAGTGTCGTTGTAAGTGCCTTTCCAGGCCAGCGCCACGAAGGCAATATCGTCTCCGTACTCTTTGGCGATCTCATCGACGACGGGCAACTCCCGTCGACAGGTCGCTCACCATTCGGCCCAGAACACGAGGTAGACCGGGCGAGCCTCTCCGCTCAGCGTGAAGGTGCCTGTCTTGTTGAGTTCGATCGTGAAGTCGGCGGCAACCGGGCCATCGAAGTCGGTCGGCTCCGGGCCGGCGGCGGGCGCACTGCCACCCTCCGTCGTGCCGGTGGGCTCTTCCGTGTTCCCCGGCTGCTCATCCGTTGCGTCGACCGTACCGGCGCCGGCCGCGCCGGTGGAAGATGTTTCAGGGACGTCGACGTCATCGGAAGTGGTCGAACTGCTCGAGCCTCCACAGGCAGCGAGTGTGAGGGCCAAAGAAATCAGCAGAAGAGTGAACCGGCGCATTGGGAAATCCTAAAGGCGATCCGCCGCTAGTTTGCGCAGTTCTTGCAAGTGCCGATCAGAGCGAAGTGCATCGATGTCGGTGCGAATCCGTGGCGTTCGGTCAGTTGCGAGAAAACATCGTCCAGCTCCTCGATCGGCACGTCGACTGAAAGGCCACACGACTCACAGACGAGATGGTGATGATCGGTCTTCTCACTGAGATGGACGATGCCCGGACCGTGCCCCAGATGGACATGATGAAGCCATCCGAGACTCTCGAAGACATCCAGAGTGCGATACACGGTGGACTGATCGATCTGGATACCCGCTCGATCTGCCGCCCGCGCCCGAACGTCCACCGCGGACAGGTGCTCTTCATGGCTTTCGGCCAGCACCGCACAGATGGCGCGCCGGGCAGCCGTGAGCCGAAAACCCTCGTTTCTGAGCGCCGAAGTCAGATCATCGGTGGATAGGTGCATCGGAGCCCTCTAGCCCCGGGCTCTCATTTCACTGCTTCGCTCCACCACCCGGTCGAGGACCGCGGCAGCAGCACCCGAGTCCACGGCATCGGCCGCTATCACCACGGCTTCCTCAAATCCGTGCGCCAGGCCGGCGACAACGATTGCCGGGGCTGCATTGACCAGGGCAATGTCGCGGGGCGGTCCCGCCTTGCCCTCGAGAATGCTGCGAGTGATCACCGCGTTGGTGGCGGCGTCCCCGCCGAGCAGGTCTTCGCGGCGGGCGCGAGCGACACCGAAGTCTTCCGGAGTGAACTCGGCATGGGTTATCTCACCGCCACGCAATCGATAGATGTATGAAGGTCCCGTCGTGGTCAGCTCGTCCAAGCCGTCTTCCCCGTAGAACACGAAGGCGTACTCGGAGCCCAGGTTGCGGAGCACGCCGATCATCTTCTCAGCCATGCCTGCGTCGGAGACCCCTACTGCTTGTTTGGTCGCACCGGCCGGGTTGGCGAGCGGGCCGAGGAAATTGAAGACTGTGGGAATTCCCAGTTCTTTGCGTACCGGCCCGGCATGGCGCATCGAGGGGTGATAGAGAGGAGCGAAAAAGAACCCGAACCGCTCCTCGCGGACGAGCGTGGCAGTTGCTTCCGGTTCGAGGTCAATGACGACTCCCAGCATTTCCAGCACATCGGCCGACCCGCACTTCGATGATGCCGAACGATTGCCGTGTTTGGCCACGTTGACGCCGGCACCCGCGGCAATGAATGCCGAGGTCGTCGAGATGTTGAAAGTCCCGGATTGATCTCCACCGGTTCCAACAGTGTCGACAACAGGTATGCCGACATCCACCGATACAGCCACTTCCCGCATCGCCTCGACGAACCCCGTCATCTCTTCGATGGATTCGCCCTTGATCCGCATCGAAACGATGAGTGCACTGATCTGCGCCTCGGTCGCACGACCATGCATCACTTCGGACATAGCCGCATGGGCGTTAGCCCGGGAGATGTCTTCGCCGCCCGCTATTCGGCCGAGCGTATCCGACCAGGAGAATGATTCAGTCATGGCCGGGGAGTGTAGGGCCACACCATCCTCACCCGCCGTTCTTGCGCCGATTCCTCCCCGCGCTCCGGCGACCGGCGACACCGGAACGGGATCATGACCGGAAGGCCTGGATCCCGGTCAAGGCATTGCCGAGGATGAGGGTGTGGATCTCGTTGGTCCCTTCATAGGTGAACACCGACTCGAGGTTGTTCATGTGCCGGATGACGGGGTATTCCAACGTGATGCCGTTGGCTCCGAGTATCCCGCGGGCCGTCCTGGCAACATCGAGCGCCATCCGCACGTTATCGAACTTCCCGAAGCTGACGTGCTCGTGGCGGAGAGTCCCGGCATCCTTCATCCGACCGAGATGGATTGCCAGCAGGGTCCCTCGATTGACCGCAACCGCCATCTCCGCCAGCTTCTTCTGAGTTAGCTGAAAAGAGGCGATCGGCACGTCGAACTGGGTGCGTTCGAGCGAGTAATCGAGTGCGGCTTCGTAGCAGGAACGCGCGGCCCCCATCGCTCCGAACAGAATCCCGAACCGGGCCTCGTTCAGACAAGACAAGGGTCCCTTCATGCCGACGATGCCGGGCAGAACTGCATCGGCAGGCAACCGCACGTCCTCGAGAATCAACTCGGAAGTAATGGACGCTCGCAACGACAGTTTCTTGTGGATGTCCCGTGTCGAGAATCCCGCTATGTCGGTGGGAACAATGAACCCACGCACACCTTCGTCGGTTTGCGCCCACACCACCGCAACATCGGCAACACCACCGTTGGTGATCCACATCTTCGTTCCATTGATCACCCAGTCGTCTCCGTCGCGCCGGGCCCTGGTTCTCATCGAGCCCGGATCGCTGCCTGCGTCGGATTCGGTCAAGCCGAAACATCCGATCACATCACCCGCAGCCATCCTGGGAAGCCACTCCTCTTTCTGCTCTTCGGACCCGTATGCCCAGATTGGAAACATCGCCAGCGAACCCTGCACGGACACGAAGCTCCGAGCCCCGCTATCGCCGGCCTCTAGCTCGACACAAGCCAGCCCGTAGGCGGTGGCAGACGTTCCGGCGCATCCGTATCCCTCGAGGTGCATGCCCAGCAACCCAAGCGATCCCATCTCCTTGGCGAGTCGGCGGGACGGGAACGTTCCGGCTTCGAACCAGTCCGCGACATCGGGCAGAATCTGATCACCGACGAACCGGCGAACGGTGTCGCGCAGCAGAACTTCCTCATCAGACAAGAGGGCATCGAGGGCGAGAAAATCGCGGGGATCGGGAGCGGGCGGCGTGGACTGCTTCATTGGTCACCTCTGGTAACGCGGGTTGTCTACCTGAGGCTACCGCGCAAGTGCGGCACCGTCGGGGTCAAGTCAGGTTCCGGAGAATCCAGTGGCGGGGTTGTACGCCAGCCACGCGAACCAGAAGGTGTCGAGGTGCGCAACGGGGGTCAACCGCTCCCCCACCATCGGGCCGAAGATCGCCTCGCCGAGGATGTTCCAGGTACTGCGCGTCTCGACGTCTTCGAATCCCTCAAGCGTCGCCTCAAACGTCAACCGCCGACCGTCGACCTCCGGCCGAAAAACTCCGACGCTGCCCACATCGCGCCCCGCGTCGATTCCGGAAGCATCCAACGCGCTGGACTGACCGGGCTTCCAGAAGATGACGAGGGGTGCCACCCCGACTGAAGCGTCCGTTGCAACGGGCCCGTCTCCGCTGATCACCTCGAGAGCCCACGCCATCGACACACCGTCCAAATTGACTCCGACGACCCGTTGTTTGGCCGGCGCGCGATCATCGACTTCGCCGTCGAACAGGAACGGGAAGCTTCCGGCATCGTCGTAGCCGACATATGGGTTGGAACCGTACGGGCGGCTGTAACCGGTTCGCTCGGCATCGAGAACCATTCCATCCGGGTAGGCGGCCTTGAAATCGGCCCACGCCAGGAGTGGCGACGAAATCGGCTCCAGCCGGGACCCGGTCCGAACACCCGCGATCGCCCTGCCATCGAAGTGCGTCCAAAGAGATTCGGTCGCCCTGTCGTACATCACCAGTGCCGAGTTGAAGAGGAACCCCGATGTTCCGAACGTCGTCAACTGGCCGTCGACTCGCCTCTCATAGGTAACGGCCGAATTGCATAACGGGCAGTAGGTGATGGCTACCGGTAGACCACCGACGACATCGTTCACGATCTCATGCCAGATCAAGACCTGAACGGGATAGGCGCGGACTTCGCCGTTGATCTCGAGAACGACCAGCGCCTCCTCATCGGTCAGCCATGCGTCCGCCGTCTCGACCTCAACGAATCTCGGCACGTCGATGGAGGGTATCCCGTCGGGTACCTGTCCCTGCAGAAGACGTTTGGTATCGATCAACGGCTCCGGAAAGCCGTCACCTGAGAGCCCGCCGGGTGCGGCGTCGAGAGCGGACGGCCCGTCCGCGGTTGGATTTGAAGATGACGGTATCGACGAGGTTTCAGAGACGGCGGACGTTACCGACGTCTCTGTGTCCGCTCCTCCCGTTTGGTTGGACGTTGATGACGGGCCTGCTCCCGGCTCGCCTCCCGAGCCGCAGGCAGCCAACATCAAACCGAGTGCCGCGAAGGACGCTATGTGCCGGATATTCAATCTCATGCACACGATCAACACCGTCCGGACGATGGTATGTTCCCGATGGACGAGAACCTGGTCGGAATCACTACAATGTTCCGTCCGAAGAGAGTCAGACGAGGAGGTCGAGCCCTGAGCACCCTGTACTTTGCGTATACGGCGCTCATATCCCCGGAGCGCCTGGGGTCCGTCACCGCGGACGCCGAGTTCCAGTTCATCGCTCATCTCCCCGAAACGAAGCTGATCTTTCCGCTCGCCAACGGAAAGTGGGAAGGTTCGCTTCCGTCGGTTCGAGCCGAGGCCGGAAACACCGTCTGGGGAGCCGTATTCGCTCTCAGCAATGGCGCACTGGAAGCGATTGACGAGACCGAGGCCGGCGAGGGCCGGGTTCCGACTCAGGCTTTCAAAGCCGTCGATCGGGAAGGCCGCCGTCATTCGGTGGTCACTCACGCCCATGTGGACGAGGTTGAACACGATCGAGTTCCGTCGCGGGAGTACATGCGCCTCATCGTCAAAGGTGGCCGGCATTGGGGGTTGCCGACGGGATGGGTCGCCGGTCTCGAAGAGTACGTAGAAGACCCGCTCTTCTAGTAGAAAGCTCCAGGCGCAACCGGTTATCCGGACGTCGGGACGCTGATCACCCGTTGACGGTAAAAGGTTGCCCGCACTCTGTAGAGTCGTTCCGATCGACGGAGTACTGCGAGTGCGTTACCTCAGCGTTGGAGCCATCATTCTCGGAGCGGTGAGCGGCGTGCTGGTCGCCGCACTCGTCAGCCTGATCATCTGGGGAATCTTGCTGATTCCAGATATCGACAACCCCACCGACCCTGCGCTGATGACGGGCGTCGTCGTCGGGTTCATTGGTGCAGGATACGCCGGAGGTCGGCTGACCAGGCCGTCGGCCACTCACGGCACACTCGCCGGCGTGTTGATGGCGTTCATCGTTGGCGCCGTCAGCATTGTCTCGGGAAGCCCGGCTCCCCCGCTGACCATCGTCACACTTGTGATCCTCTCGGCAGCTCTCGGTCGATTCGGCGGCGGGATCGCAGGCCGCCGCTAGCTCGGGAAGAACGTCCCAGCCGGATTGGTTGTACTCTTCTGAGAGTGAGTTTGCCGGGTGATCGCCGCTGGTTTCCAATCTGAGATTGGAAACCAGACGGAGGAAAGTCCGGACTCCGCAGGGCAGGGTGCTGGGTAACGCCCAGGCGGCGCGAGCCGACGGAAAGTGCCACAGAGAACAGACCGCCTACGTTGGTGTTTACACCAGCCGGCAAGGGTGAAACGGTGGTGTAAGAGACCACCAGCATTCCGGGAGACCGGGATGGCTAGGCAAACCCCACCTGGAGCAAGGCCAAGCAGGGACCGCGGGTAGCCCGCCCGGCTCTCGCCTCGGCGAGTAGCCACGTCCCAGGTAGGCCGCACCGAGGCCGCGCGGCAACGCCGGCCCCAGATGGATGATCGCCGCCTCTTCGGCGAAGCCGAAGAGGTACAGAATCCGGCTTATAGGCAAACTCACGACAGGTGGAGGCCCCCTCGGGGGCCTCCACACCTTTCCACATCGGATCAGTCTTTTTCTCGGCAATGCTATGCATCCCCCAGCACGACAGCATTGCCGAGAAAACGGTTCAGACCGTCGGTCGCTAGCTCAGGCCGACGATATTCCCGTCGTCATCCAGATCAATGCCGTGTGCGGCCGGCCTGACGCCGAGACCGGGCATCGTACGAATGTCGCCGGCCAAAGGGAGAATGAACCCGGCACCGACTGATGCACGGACTTCGCGAATGGGAAGTTTCCAGCCCTTGGGAGCTCCCATCAGCTTGGAGTTGTGACTCAATGACAGGTGGGTCTTCGCCATGCAGATGGGCATCGTCCCCCATCCCTGGTCCTCCGCACGTTTGATCTGACGGCGGGCAGCCAGATCGAAGATGACTCCGTCGGCTCCGTATACCTCGGTAGCGATGGCCTCGATCTTCTCCTCCAGCGAGGCGTCGTCCGGATACAGGAACCGGAAATCGGAGCCCTCTCCGCAAGCATCCTCAACCTGACGGGCCAGTTCGACCATGCCTTCCCCACCGTCGGAATATGGTCGAGCGATCGCCCAGCGAACGCCCTCTTCATCGCACACCCTTGCGATCGCATCGTGCTCCGAAGGGTGATCGGTCGGGAAGACGTTGATGGCGATCACCGGGGTCACACCATGCTTGCGCATGATGCTGATGTGATGCCGGAGATTCACTGCTCCGGCTGTGACCTCCACCGGATTCTCTTCGAACAAGCTCGATGGCAGATCGTGGCCGAGCGTTATCGCATAGTTGCCGGTCTGGACCTTGAGCGCCTTCACGGTTGTGACGACAACGGCCGCATCCGGTTTCATCCCGGAGACACGACACTTGATGTTGAAGAACTTCTCGGCCCCGATGTCTGCACCGAAACCCGCCTCAGTGATGACGAAATCGCCGCCACGAATCGCGATGCGATCGGCAGCAATCGAAGAGTTCCCGTGTGCGATGTTTGCGAAAGGACCCGTGTGGATCATCGCCGGAGTCCCCTCAAGCGTCTGAAGCAGGTTCGGGTTCAGGGCGTCCTTCAGCAGTACGGCCATTGCGCCGGCGGCGTTCAAATCCTCAGCGGTAACTGCCTTGCGATGGCGATCGAACCCGACGACCAGACGTCCGACGCGGGCACGCAGATCCTTGAGGTCGGACGATAGACCAAGAACGGCCATGAGTTCGCTTGCCGAGGTGATATCGAAGCCGGCCTGCCTCGGGACTCCGTCGGCGGTCGTCCCCAAACCAACGATGACATTGCGCAAAGCCCGGTCGTTGACGTCGAGCACTCTCCGCCAGGTCAGGTTGTGGATCTCGATTCCCAACTCGTTGCCGTGATGAAGATGGTTATCGGCCATCGCCGAGAGGAGATTGTTGGCAGCGGTGACGGCATGGAAGTCGCCGGTCAGGTGGAGGTTCAGCGACTCCATGGGGATGATCTGGGAGTAGCCCCCGCCTGCCGCACCGCCTTTGATGCCGAATGTTGGGCCCTGGGAAGGTTGGCGCAGCGTAACGACGCTCTTGCGATCGATGTGCTTGAAACCTTCTGCGAGGCCAACGGCAACAGTCGTCTTGCCTTCTCCGAGCGGCGTCGGCGTCGTTGCAGTGACCAGCACATACCTGGCTTTGGGTGGGCCCATCTTGTCGGCCGCTTGCAGTGAGATCTTGGCAACATTGCGACCCCAGTGCTCCACTTCGGACGACGGGATCCCCATTTCTGCCGCGACGTCGTCAATCGGCCTGAATTCGGCTGAACGTGCGATCTCGATATCTGTCGGGAAGTTGCTCATGCCAACGAAACTAGCCTCCCGGCCATGAGCCTGCCAGAGTCCTCCGGCTCAATACGAGGTACCCCTTTCCCCTCCACAAACCGGCACGGTGACCGGACCACTCACCCGTCAGGAGCCGGTGTCGAGCGCTGCAATCGCAGCCCGGAGTACCGAGTTGCGCACCTCTGGTTCGCTCGAGTTTCGGGTCAGTGCAGTCGCAGCCCTGACAGCACCGAGCGCGGCAGAAGCTGCTATCTCTCTTTTCATCGAGGGCACGGTACCGATGAGAAGCTGGCGCAGTCGAACGGTTTGACCGTGAGAGATCTCTCCGATCTCAGGGTGGTTCAGGACACTGCGATCGAAGGCGATGACATCGAGCGCGGTGCGGAACTCCAATAACAAATCCAGGTATTCGGCCAACAGAATGTGCGGATCCTGGTCGGCCGAGTGTCGGTTGAGAAACGCCTCCGCAGCATCGAAATAGGGGCGCAGCACGGTTAGGAGGATGTGGTCCTTCGACTCGAAGTGGTAGTAGAGCGCGGCCTTCGTGATCCCGAGTTGATCGGCCACATCCTGGAGCGAGGCGCTCGAAAACCCCCGCTGGGCAAACAACTCGGCGGCCGCCACCAGAATCCGCTCTTTGGTCGAGATCGTTGTGGGCACCGAGGCCACGTTGTCCTCCTTCTCGCCTTCCAACGCAACGGAGACACCCACGGGCAGACTGCCCGCAGAATGGTCGCCCCCTGCGATCGGGTCACTCTAACCGCTTGTCGGGAACGAGCGGTATGGTTCGATCATGTGCGGCCGCTTTGTCGTTACCCCGAATCCTGAGACCATTGCCCGCTTCTTCGATGTTGACGACATCGTGACCGACGATCTAGGGGCCAGCTACAACGTCGCTCCAACCGACTCCATCTACGGTATTGCCGAACACCACGGTCGGCGACTACTCGGGAATTTTCGCTGGGGGTTGATCCCCTGGTGGTCGAAAGAAAAGGGCCCGCTCCACATCAACGCACGGGCCGAATCCGTCGCCACGAAACCTGCGTTTCGGGATGCATTCTCTCAGAAACGTTGTCTGATCCCGGCAGACGGCTTCTACGAATGGAAATCCCAACCCGAAGGGAAACAGCCCTACTTCATCCACGCAACAGACGGTGCGATGTTGGCGCTGGCCGGAATCTGGTCACGGTGGACCGACCCGGAGACTCAAGAGGAATTCACGACCGCGGCGATCGTCACCACCGGTTCTCGAGGCCCCGTATCGTCGCTGCACGATCGGATGCCGGTGGTACTTCCTCGTGAGCTCTGGGACGCCTGGTTGGATCGAGATCTACGCGACCGCGACGAAATCGCTCACCTACTTCAACCAGAGGCAGATCTGGAGTTTCACCGTGTCTCGAAGCTGGTGAACAGCGTCAAGAACAACACCCCAAATTGTGTGATACCGATCGAGTAAACGTGGTTCGCGAAT
>JAHEDJ010000020.1:14306-17264 GCA_024641325.1 bacterium
CGCTCACCTACTTCAACCAGAGGCAGATCTGGAGTTTCACCGTGTCTCGAAGCTGGTGAACAGCGTCAAGAACAACACCCCAAATTGTGTGATACCGATCGAGTAAACGTGGTTCGCGAATCGCGAATCGCGAATAGCGAAGGAGGCCGGCGCCTTGGCGCCGGCCTCCTTACCGAGCGGGCGTTCCGTGTGGAGGACCAAAAACCCGCAGAGGATCGTTCAGGCCAACTGCGCTCGCCTATCTTCAGACAGCAACCTCGAACCAGAGTGGACGAGTGCCCGGCCGACGGCGGCACGCACCCGGTGCGGGCGGCCGCGTCCCCGCGGAGGGGCGTTGGCGATCATTTGCGCGAACTGCTCCATACGAGCCCGTCCAAAGTCTTCATTCATCGGATACATCAGTGTTCTCCTTGTTCTGGGAGGCTCCGGCCTCAACAAACTCTGCTAGTGCTTTTGCTGCCTCGCCGATGACGCCGCGGCGAAGGCTGTACTCCTTGTCGGCTCCAAGGCTGACCCGCACAAGGCGAGCAGATCGGAGGACCCGGAGGTGATGGTGGACTGTCGACTTTGCTGAGTCGAGATGCTCGACCAGGTCCTGGAAGCTCGCCGGGCCGGCTGCGAGCCGGCGCAGGACACGGATCCGCTTCTCGTCCGACAAAGCCTTGTAGGTCTTGAGGATCCACGGGGAAGGCGCATCGGGGTCGGTCGTCATGTGCTCGTCGGCGACCGGGTACACGAAGATCCGGGTCTCGCGATGCTCGAGAATCAACACCCACGGCCGAAGGACGGCGGTAGGAACGAGCAACACCGACCGCACACCAGAACCCGGATCGATTGTGATGCCGTTTGTCGCTTCTTCGATGACCCGTTCAGGCGACATCGTCGCCACCATGGCCTGCTTGGCTCGCGCGTCTCGCTCGATGGCGCCTGCAAACTGAGCTTCGATCGGCGCGAAGGCCTCCCGATAGAACCCGTTGAGGGCTTTGAGCAAGTCTCGCTTGCCTTCTTCCGGGTCTCTCCGGAAGAGGGTCCGCAAGTCGTCGGATAGATCGACGAGCTCCGAACAGCAAGCCACGACTGCGTCTATGGCCTCCTCGTCACCAAGAGCTGCGGCGCTGATCGTCGCCGCATCGACACGATCATGGTCGACCAGATGCTCAACCAGAGTCTTGCGAATCTCCATTGCCCCGATTTCGTCGAGTCGCAGGAGAAACTCAGAGATTGTCTCGCCCTCGGGCCCGGTGGCTACGAGGTTGAAGAAACCCGACCACAGCTTGGAATTCTTGAGCGTGGTGGCTTCGAGCGCTTGCCGGGTGTCTTCGGTGACCTTTTCCTTGAGTTCATCGAACCAATCCGGCCCGAGGTCGTAGTCCGTCAGGTCATCCCAGTCGAAAGCCATGAGAGTCAACAACAGATCAGTAGCCGGATGCGATGCGACTTCCACGGTCAGACCCTTCTGGGCCGGCCGGGTGAGATCTCTGATTTTCGGGGTGCTCGTTGCCGTCATGGTTGTGTGCGTCTTTCGTGATCTTGTTCGATGATATTCGAACAGAGCGGTATTGTCAAGAATCAATTCGAACATAGAGGCTCATCTTGTCGATATCCGTAATCCATCGTCCCTAACCTGCGAAAAGAGACACGATTCGTATGCAATCGAGCTACCTCGACCAGCAAGGCCTGCTGATAAACACGCCGTACCGTGTACCGTTCAACCAACCGCGACGACAGACCCCGAACGCGGGAAGGAGAGATGATGACCCGCTTCGCCTACTTCTGTGGTCACGAGCAATGGCATCCCGAACAACTCGTTGAGCACGCCCGTTTGGCCGAGGCAGCCGGCTTTGACATGGTCATGGTGTCCGAACACTTCCACCCGTGGGTCGACGACGACTCCGCGGCCGGGTTCGCTTTTTCGACCATCGGGGCCATGGCCGCGGTAACCGAGCGCATCGAGTTCACTACCGCCGTCACCACTCCCCTGTTTCGCTTCCACCCGGCGATCGTGGCGCAGGCTGCCGCGACACTCGATCGATTGTCTAACGGGCGATTCAACCTCGGAGTCGGCACCGGAGAGAACCTCAACGAAGGCCCGCTCGGCTACGCATTTCCGAAGTACGCCGAGCGCGCCGCACGGATGAGAGAGGCTCTGCAGATCATGAGGAGCCTGCTCGATGGAGACAAGCTGACCTTCAACGGCGAGTTCTACTCGACCGACAGAGCCAAGCTATACAGCCCACCGGTTCACCGTGTACCGATTTTCCTGGCGGCGGGCGGGCCGAAGTCCGCGCTGCTCGCCGCCGAACTCGCCGATGGAGTGATCACATCCGTCAAAGACCCCGACGAGACAAACGAGAGAGTCATCCAACCGCTCAAACTCGCCACGGAGGATCCCCGTACGGTGCTGGCGACACGCTGGACGCTGCGCGCTCGCGACGAAGATGAGGCCTGGGAAGTTCTCCGACCGTGGCGAGGACTGCGTGCACCCGGCCGCTTGGAGGCAGTCGATCCGGCCGACCTACGCGAACGGGCAGACCTCATGCCCCGCGACGAGGTCATCGGCCGCTACACACTCGCATACGAACCGGCCGAGATCATTGCTTCCTATCTACCGCTGGTGGAACAAGTCAAGGCAGACGTAGTCACATTCCAGATGTCGTCGCGTGATCAAGCAGGCCTCATCGAACTCCTCGGCAAAGAAGTACTACCGGAACTGCGCGCACGGTGAATCACGCCGTGCAACTATCCTTGCGGCGAAACGGAGGAGAGGTGCGATGAAGGACAAAGGCGAGATCCTCATAGATGTTCGCGATCCCAGTTATGGCGCCTTCGCCGAGGGTTTCATGGGGGCGACCGGCCACCCCACGTCGGTATGCCACGGTCCCGGCGAGTCGCACCCGTGCCCGGTTCTCGAAGGAGCCCATTGTGAGCACCTCGAGGATGCACACGGTGTCGTATTTC
>JAHEDJ010000020.1:17364-21082 GCA_024641325.1 bacterium
TTCATGGGGGCGACCGGCCACCCCACGTCGGTATGCCACGGTCCCGGCGAGTCGCACCCGTGCCCGGTTCTCGAAGGAGCCCATTGTGAGCACCTCGAGGATGCACACGGTGTCGTATTTCAGTTCGACCTCGACGACCCGGTGATCCGGGAGGTTCTTCAGAAATACAAAGAGACCGTCCCGCTCGATATTCCGATCCGGGTTGTTGTTACAGACGAGCAGCGTAAAAAGTACGAGGACCTTCTCGACGGCTTCGAAGTGTGGGGCCGGGAACCGACGGTCGCGGACCTAGATGGATTCGCTGCGGAAGTGGAAGCGGCAGACTATGCCGCCGAGGCTGCGAAGGACTCCTAGCCCGAAAGCAAGTCGAGCAAGCCCTCCAAGGCATTCTTGACGCGCTCACTGTTCCCCCGTTCGACCTGGCGCCGGTAGGCGGCCTCGACACTAGGGACCTCGCCCTTGAGCATGTTCACGACGGCCGGATCTGTTGTTCTCTTGACGAGAGACTCCAAAGCGGACGCAAACGGGCCGCCGAAAGTGGCCAGAAGATCAACCTGCCAGCCGTACTCGGTTGACCGCACGAACCACTCAGTTCCGGCAGACGCAGTGCCAAAAGCCACCGGATACGAAACGAACTCGATCTCGCGCACCCGCTGAGGGATCGAAGTGCGGAACTCCATGTCCTCGATCGATTCGCCGACGAGATCCGGGAAACCTTCTATGAAAGAAAGCCAGAAGTTCTCAGCCACTTCGACGGGCACACCGAGGTCGAGCATCGCAGCAAGTTCCTCGGTTCCTCCCCCTTCGAGCGCAACGATGATGGCGAGCTGACGATCCGAGGTGAGACGCCGGATCGCGTCGACGTCCCCGAGCATCAACGCCGCGACCATCTGATCGACTGCCAACTCGGGACGTTCGGGTAGCTCAGGGTGCGTCGTAGTCGTCGTGGCAGCTTCTGGATCGGATCCACAGGCGGCCACGACCATGGCAACGAGGAGCACAACGGCGATAGATCGCTTCACGGACCGACACCCTAGCCGGGCCGCGAGCCGCTCTACACTGCGCATCCCCTACGAAGGACTTTCGTGCGCATCGGCCTGCTGGCTGCTCTTCTCGGCATGATCGCCGGCCTCACCGGCGGCCTGTTTGGCGTAGGCGGAGGGCTCGTTGCCGTGCCCGGCCTGGTCCTCATTTTCAAGATGGCTCAGCATCGTGCCCACGCGACGTCCGTCACCGCCATCGTGCCCATTGCGGCCGCGGCCGTCGTACCGTTTGCGCTCGATGATTCTCTCGATTGGGCGATCGCAGGATTTCTGGTTGTAGGCGCCATCGGAGGTGCGTTCCTCGGCGCCTGGTTGATGGGACGGGTCAACGAGGTCACGCTGGCCCGAGCGTTCCTTCTGATCACGGTCGTCACGGGCATAAGGCTGCTGATGCTTTCCGACGGCGGCTCCAGTGCGATTTTCACCCCAACGGGCCCACTCGGCGCTTCGCTGCTGATCCTCACCGGATTGGTGGCGGGCACACTCGCCGCCCTGCTCGGAGTCGGCGGAGGGGTTGTCTTCGTGCCTGCACTCGTAGTGCTCTTTGGGCTCGAGCAGCATCTGGCCCAAGGAACCTCCCTGGCAGCCATCGTGCCGACAACTCTCGTTGCCTCGATCCGTCATGCTCGACACGGACGGGTGGACTGGCTACTGGCCGCCGCCGTCGCGGTCGGCGGAATCGCAGGCGGCATCTTCGGCGCAGAGTTGGCTTTGGGCCTGGCCCCCGAGCTATTACGTAGGCTGTTCGTCGGTCTATTGGTGATCGTTTCAATCCGAATGGCCGCCAAGACTCGCAGAGCTCAAACCTGAATCGTTCCCGACTTCCATAGTGCGGAGCGACGAGCGTGATCCCCCAGTTCCGCTTTTCGCCACAGATACGCCAGATACACGAGGCCGGCGATTTCCTGGATGAGCAACCACGGATCTGATACGACCCTATCCAGGAAGCCGGTCCAGTAGGAATCCGGTCCCGGCGGGAAACCCCACCCGAAGGCAGGCCACAGAAAGGTCTCCTTGACCGCCCACATTGCATCGAGGAGGAGGTGGAACAGAGCCCCTACCGCCAGCGCCATCAGTCTCTTTCGCCAAATCCCGCGCCTGGTCAGCAGCAGCACGAAGACCATCAGTGACGATGCGAACAGCAGCGAGTGCCCGAATATCTGTCCCGACTCGAAGGTGTCGGCGAAGAGAATCGTTCCGATCGGCTTGTCGAGCAGATCCGGGAGTATCGATCCGAGCGCGAGAAACCGAAGATCGACATTCGGGTCCCTGAATACGTAGCGAAAGGCCAGGATCGTCCCGCCGACGTGCCAGAAGATCACGGCCGATCGAGCGCCTCATTGGCAAGACCGTCGGCCCTCGTGTTGGCCTCGCGTCGCACGTGCTCGAAGTCAACGCTCGGCAATGCTTCGACCAACTGCCGGACCTCTGCATAGAGGGGTTTGAGATTGGGCGCTTTCACCCTGTATTGGCCGTCGAGTTGTCGCACCAGCAGCTGAGAATCTGCCCGGACCAGCACATCGTCGGGGTCAAACATTCCGACGAGTTGCAGTGCGGCGATCACGGCTTTGTACTCCGCAACGTTGTTCGTAGTGTGGCCGATTGGCTCGCTGATACTCGCCACCTCTTCCAGACCATCCGGACCATCGAAGTAGATCGCAGCTCCGATCGAAGACGGGCCGGGATTCCCGCGTGAAGCACCATCCGAGTAGATAACGAAACGTCTACTCATAGAACGAGGATTCGACGGCAGTGCAAGCAAAGGGGTGGATCCTCGGCCGCCACCTCGAGTTGCTCGGCAGCCGAGAGCGCCAGATGGCAACCGCCGCACACGCCGTCGACGAGGCGGCTTATGGCCACCCCCTGCTTGGCGTCGCGCAGACGTTCGTACATCTCGAGGAAATCGGGCGGGATCAGAGGAACGATCTCTGCTTTGCTGCCTTCTCGTCTGGCGAGTTCGGCGTCGATCTTCTTCCACGCCTGCGCGACCTCAGCCTCGAGTTTGGCCTCGACTGCCTTCAATTCCTCGAGTCGGGCACCGGCCGCGTTGGTAAGCTGCTCGAGCGCTTCGCGCGCGTCGATCAACCCGAGAACCAGATCCTCCATCTCGCTTTGCTTCGAACGCAGAGAAATCACTTCGTTGCGCATGTTCTCGGTCTCCCGGGCGCTCATCCCACCTGCGAAGAGTCGCTGTTCTTCTCGTCCGAGCTTCTCCTCGAGGATCTCCAGTTCGCCCTCGGCCTTGTCCAGATCACGCGAGGCCAGCTTCAGCTCCCCATCGAGTCTCTCGAACTCGCCTTTGGCCACGACCGTCGCCCCGTGCGCGCTCTTGTAGTCGTCGAGAATCGGGAGAGTTCCTCTGGTGTGGAGAAGCCGATCGATGTCGAGATCCACATCCTGGAGATCGAGCAAATCACCGAAACTCTGCATGTCTTTCATCAACGTCCCCATGGGTTGGTGTTCAGCTTTGTGAGATCTCTTGCTTCGACCGGCAAATCCGCCACTGCAGCGTACAGCCGATCCATGCCGGGCCGCTCGGTTGGAGCATGTCCCGCATCGATGACGGCAATACCTCGATCCAGAGCATCGACCGCCTGGTGGTGACTGACGTCGCCGGTGATGATGACCTCAGCACCGACGGCGACCGCAGCCCTAATGAGGCCGCCACCCGACCC
>JAHEDJ010000020.1:21182-23117 GCA_024641325.1 bacterium
CCCGCCCGCCGGGCGAGGTGCCGGCGATCAGGGTGGTGGTAGGGCGAAACAGCAGCGGGTGGTATGTCACGAGCAGGTCGGGCGGATCGGCAACCACCTGATCAACGACGATCTCGGCTACCTCATGGCACACCGCCACGCTCTTCACCTCGGCCGCAGGATCTCCAATCTGCAGCCCGACCGGATCCCATTGGGCCGCTTTGCCCCCCGGTACGAGGGAGGAGAGGACTTCGTGCACTTGCATCGGCCGGAATAGTACCCGTACCGCAAACCTGCCCGATTACAGGACCAGCCAGGCGACTACTGCGCCGGCTGCGGCTGCACCGAGGACACCGATCACCGTCCGTAGCGCCTTGCGATCGCCTACACCTGCGACCAGTGATGCCTTGACCAGCGTATTGGTCGCAACTGCCAGGAGAACGGCGCGGGCTCCGTCGACGGCCCAGAGACCGTCGTTCACGAGATTGGCCATCGACAGGTTGATCGCATCTACGTCGTTGATCCCCGATACCGCTCCGACGACGTTGAGGGCGGACGCCGAGAACCGGTCGAGAAGCAGCTTGGCGATGAAGACAACCGCGGCATACAGGGCTCCGAATTGAAGAGCAACCGACAGAGTGAGCGGATTCTTGATCTCAATTGAATCAGCAGAAGCTGTGTCCCGGCTGGACCGTATCCATGCCCAGACCGACGCGGACAACACGAACAGGCCGAGGCCGATCAGCGGTGTAGCCAGGCTCTCGGCCATGGCCGGAGCAACCACGAACGCCAGAACGAGCACGCGGAAGTACATGAGCCCGGACGCGCCGAGGATTCCGGCCACAAGGGAACGGCGAAGCGTCGGCTCATCACGCGACATCCGGGAGAACCCGAGCGTCACCGCCGTCGATGAGATCAGCCCTCCGACCAGGCCCGTAAAGACGAGGCCACCACTGCCCTTGATACGCATTGCCAGGTATCCGGCCAGGCCAACCGCGGAGACGAGAACGACCATGAGCCAGATTTCTCGGGGATTGAACGCATCAAAGGGTCCGAATGAATCATCCGGCAACAGTGGGAGGATGATTGCGGTGATCACGCCAAACTGGACCGCAGCCCTGACATCTTCGTCCGAGAATCTCCTTGCCATGCTGTGCAATGGAGCCTTGGCCCAGAGCAGAGTGATTGTTCCAACCGTCAGAGCAAGCGCAACAACGATCTCGTCGGCCCATACCAGAGCACCGATACCGAACGTGATCACCGAGGCCGCTTCGGTTGTCGTGCCCCAGTCACCGGTAGCCCGGAAGGTGAACACGTACGACACGATGATGAGAGCGAGCGCCGCTAATGCCCAGAACAGCCACGCAATCGCACCGTATTCGTCGGCAGCGAACCCGCCGAGCGCTCCGAGGATGGCATACAGAGCGAACGTCCGCGCGCCGGCGTATTGATCAGGATCGCCGTCGTGGGCGGTCTGTCGTTCGAGCCCGATGACCGCACCCAACCCTGCCGAGACGAGAAAGGCGGTGATCATCGCTCCGGTGCCATCCATCGTTCGAAACTACTCCCGCAGCTGGGAGTCGAGTTGTCCGAGGGATTCGGGAAGATCGGACCACGAGATGATCACAGCATCGGGCATTGCCTTGGTGACCTTCCTCCGACCTCGCTCATCTCCGCCTGTGAACAACACGGGAATCCGGCGTCCTTCCGGATGATCGCCCAACGCCAGTGCTACGTCGCGACCGTGGTGAGGCGCAGTCTGCAGTGAGATGACTACCGCCGACGGTGGATGCTCGAGGGCCATCGCCACGGCACGCACCCCATCGTCGGACTCAGTGATGACGTCCCACCCCCACTGCTGAAGCTCGGCCGCCATTTCGATTACCTCAGACCAGTTCCAATGGAGTAGCAACACCGGGGCCATGGTCGAAGGGTAATGGGAGCCGCAGACCGTCG
>JAHEDJ010000020.1:23217-47642 GCA_024641325.1 bacterium
ACGTGGACGCTGACGGGCTCGAACCGCCGACCTCCTGCTTGTAAGGCAGGCGCTCTCCCAACTGAGCTAAGCGTCCTGTTGAGCACGGATGATAGGGGTCTACTCCTTCTCTTGCGGCCAAGCAAGGTGGAGTGACCCCGTGCACTGACTACCGGGTGGCCACCAACCCCGAGATCAGAGGTAGATCCCGCGGCTAGGTCCTGTGAGCAGCGATAAGTCCAGGATCGATGCGCTTCAAGTCCTCATCCGGGAAGGAGCTCAGAAGCTGCCAGGCAATATCGAGGGTCTCAATGATCGATCGGCGTCCCTCCTGGTTCACGAATCTCTTCTCAAATGCCTCGGCGAATGCAAGGTAGCGCCGGTCGGATTCGGAGAGGCTGGCTTCGCCGATGATCGTGACGAGACGGCGCAGATCCCGTCCGCCTGCGTAGAGGGCGTACAGTTGGTCGGCCACCTGCCGATGATCCCGACGGGTCTTGTCTTCTCCTATACCCGCGTTCATCAACCTGCTCAGGCTCGGGAGCACGTCGATCGGGGGCGAGATTCCCTGGCGGTGCAACTCGCGAGACAACACGATCTGGCCTTCGGTGATGTAGCCGGAGAGGTCCGGAATCGGATGGGTTATGTCGTCGTCCGGCATGGATACGATGATCAACTGGGTGACCGAACCGGCGTGTCCGTGGAGGCGCCCCGCCCGTTCGTACAGGGACGCCAGGTCGGTGTACATGTATCCCGGGTAGCCGCGCCTGCCGGGGACTTCCTCACGAGCCGTCGCCACCTCGCGCAGCGCCTCACAGTAATTCGTCATGTCGGTGAGGATCGCTAGAACGTGGAAGTCCTGCTGAAACGCGAGGTATTCGGCCGTCGTGAGAGCCAGTCGCGGCGTAAGTAGACGTTCGATAGTCGGATCGTCGGCCAGATTCATGAACAACACCGTACGGTGCAGTTGACCGCTGTCTTCCAGAGTCGTGCGAAAGAAGGCCGCCTCACGGTGGGTGATACCCATTGCGGCAAAGACGACAACGAAATCCTCTCCACTGGAGTCGCCGACGCGAGCTTCCGTTGCGATCTGCGCGGCCAGCTCACCGGCCGGAAGACCGAAACCCGAGAAGATCGGAAGCTTCTGTCCGCGAACCAGCGTGTTCAGGCCGTCGATCGCCGAGACGCCCGTCTCAATGAATTCGCGCGGATAGGCACGTGCGGCCGGGTTGATGGGCAGCCCGTTGACTTCCCAGAAGGCTTCCGGCATGACCGGAGGTCCACCATCGATCGGCGTGCCCGAACCGTCGAGCATCCTCCCCAGGACATCGCGACCAACTCCGAGGCGAGCGGCATCACCGCCCAACCTCACTCGCGTCGTGGCCAGATCCAGCCCGCGGGTACCGGCATAGACCTCGATGACCGCCCTGTCCCGATCGACTTCGAGCACCTGGCCGCGCCGGATCTCACCGTCGGGGGCGACCACCTCCACGACCTCACCCAGATGCACGCCGTCGGCCCGGTCGGCGAAAATCAGAGGGCCCGAGACATAGGAGACGGTCTGTAGTTCAGTCGTGTGAAGTCCGCGTCTCAGCATCACAAGGACCCGACCTCCTGGTCGATCCGGGCAATCAGATCCCGTCCCCGTGCTTCGGCTTCATCCGGCGGCCATGATCGCATGCGGGCTATGTCCGCCAGCACCCCAAGCGAGGTCGCACGGTCGATATCGGTCGATTCGTCGACCTTGCCAAACAGTTGCTCGTGAAAGCGATGGATCACCCGCAGCATCCAGTACTGCTTGCCGAGCGGGCAAAACGCGTCGATCTCGTCGAAAGCAGACTGTTGCATGAAATCCTCGCGAAGAATCCGTCCCGTTTGGAAGGTCACCCGCTCGTTCGGTGCAAGCACATCGATACCGAGCAACTGAACGATGTTCTGGAGTTCCTCTTCCTGACCGAGCACCTCGAGAGCCCACCCGCGTTGCTCCGTCCAATCATCGGCTACCGATTCATCGAACCATGCCCCCAGGTCGTAGAGGCTGTAGCTGCGCGTCCAATGGATCGCCGGAAAGTGCCGACGCCGGGCCAGATCTCCGTCCAGCGACCAGAACGTTCCCGCCAGCCGCAGGCTGTACTGGGTGACCGGTTCTGAGAAGTCGCCACCGGGCGGAGACACGGCTCCAACGACGCTCACCGATCCCGCCCGGGGTTCAGACCCGAGCGACATTACCGCCCCGGCCCTCTCATAGAACTCGGAGAGACGGGACGGCAGGTAGGCCGGATACCCCTCTTCGCCCGGCATCTCCTCCAGGCGGCTGGATACTTCACGCAAGGCCTCGCCCCACCGACTAGTGCTGTCGGCCAGCAGCGCTACGTCGTATCCCTGATCCCTGTAGTACTCGGCGATTGTGATACCGGTGTAGATGCTTGCCTCTCGAGCAGCGACCGGCATATTCGAGGTGTTGGCGATGAGGATGGTTCTCTCCATCAGCGGGGCGCCGGTACGCGGATCCTCGAGATTGGGGAACTCTTCGAGTACCTGGGCCAGTTCATTTCCGCGTTCGCCGCATGCCACGTAGACGATGACGTCGGCATCGGCCCACTTTGCGAGTGTCTGTTCATGCACGGTCTTGCCGGTTCCGAAACCTCCCGGAATGGTTGCACTTCCGCCACGGGCGAGCGGGAACAGGGTGTCGACGACTCGCTGGCCGGTGATCAACGGCGCGGACGGGTCCAAACGGAGAGAGGCTGGCCGCCGCCGGCGCACCGGCCAGCGGGTGGTCATGGGCACCGGCGCTCCGTCGATCCATACAACAGGATCCTCTGCCTGCGCCGTTGCCTTGCCCAGCGAGGTTATCCGGCCGGAGACTCCGACGGGAACGAGGATGCGGTGGTCGAGGGCCGATGTTTCCGGGGTGGTCGCGAGGACATCACCGGAGGTCACCCGGTCGCCCTCCTTGACACAGAAGGTGATATCCCACGAGCGATCTCGATCTATTGAGGGCAACTCGATGCCCCGCCGGATGAAGGGGCGGCCGAACGGCCCGGACTCGTCGGCGGCGAGCGCCGGCAACGGCCGTTGCACTCCGTCGAACACCCGACCCAGCAAACCTGGTCCCAGTTCAACCGTGAGCGGCTCCCCGGTGTCGATGACGGATGAACCCACCTGCAGGCCACTCGTGTCCTCGTATATCTGTATGACTGTTCGATCGACATGGAGCCGGATCACCTCGCCGATCAAGCGGCGCCGGCCGACGCGCACCACGTTGTACAGGCGCGCATCTCGTAGGCCGGCAGCCTCTGCCACGGGCCCGGCCAGACGCGTGAGTGTCCCGGAGGATTCGACGATCATCGGGTGTCCTCTCCGAACGTGATGTGATAGCCCACTGCCCGTCCGAGCAGCGCGGCGATGCGGGCCTTCCGGCTCACTCCCTCGTCGGTTCCGAATCCGGCCGGGACTGCAATCACGACGGGAGAAACCGATTGTTCGAGACGGTCCCGCACATGGGGATCGAAGCGGAGGAAGAACGGCTCATATACACCGATAACGCCGCGCTCGCCCTGGGCGATCAAATCATCGACCGCACTTGCTGCCTGCTCAGGATCGGCCACGGGCCGCACTCCGGCGCCCGCCAACCGGAAACCGGCGGCCAGTTCCGGGGGGGACACGATCGTGAGGTGAGCCGCAGTCATGATGCGATCAGCTCCTGCTCGATAACGTCGGGTGGAATCTCATGCACCACGCCACGACCGATCAGCCGGAGGTTGCGCGCCTCGCTCTCCTTGGCCCAGGCAAACGCCACCGGAATTGCAATACCCAGGGGATCCCCTTTCGCGAAGAGACCCACCGCCTCCTGGGCCATTGCCGCCTCCAGAGAAGCTGAGAAGCGCAGCAGGTCGTCATGGACGGACCACTCAGCAACGGCCGACGTCCATGTAGGCGGTAGGGGCGCATCTTGAAGTAGACGGGCGACATCGCCGGGTGCCTCGGCAAGTCGAACCGACTCGAGGGAGTCGACCGGAATCCGTCCTGCGGAGAGGTAATGGGCTGAAGGGTCACCAACATCCCAGCCCGGTTCGGCCTCGAGTCGCGAACTGCGCAGCCGGAGAGCTGTGACGAGGTTGGTCTGGTCAATCTCGAGGCGAAGGATTCGGGCTAGTTCGTCGCTGGGACCGCCGCTGAGAGACGAGTGGAGGTGATCGGCGTACGCTCGATTCAGAGTGCCCTCAATCACACTCGGATCGTTGGTCGCCTCGTACGCCGGCCAGGCTGCGATCATGCGGCCGGCCGTCCCTGCGGAAGGCAGGCTCCACGCCATCAAGAGTTCCACGGTGGCCCGCAGACTCGGCTGCGAGGCGAGCTCGATCAGGGCCGGCTCGTCGATCGTTCCTGCGGGGACCAGAAGGCGAACGATCTGCTCGGAACCCTCGAGCCGCACCCGGCCCCGAAGGATCGTGCGCAGGTTGCGGAGGTCCCAGCGATGGAGCAACAGCTCGAGCCTGCTTCGTTCCGGGCCGTCGAAGAATGTCTCCAGCATTCGGAGGTGGCGGGCCAGGTGGGAGCGAACTGCCTCGTCCAGGCAACGCAACCCGGAGAACCGCAACATTGCCGCCTGTACCTCCGAGCCGTATACGGTGTCGGCAAGTGCGCCGAGCAACCGCTCGATGGTCCCGGCGCTCAGGAGACCGGAATATTCATCGAGTGTCAGCATCCGGGAGCGCAGCGCTCGAATCCTGGCGTTGCCGTAGTCGTAGCCGTTCATGTCGGGATCCTTCGACCGATCTTTTCGGCGAAGATGAGCCGGAGGAGGTTGTCGGCCCGGGCGAGTCGAGATTCGAAATCGTTGCGTACGACCCGGCCGTTGTCACCGCTGACCCCGGCACCGCCGCTCGTCTGGAGGGTGGCTTCCAACTTGAGATGCATGCGGTCGTCGCCGGCGAGGATGCGATGTACCACCCGTTCATCTGCCGGATCGACTCTGAGCGTGGTGGCTTCCGGCAGCGCAACGCAACACTCTCGAATGAGGCGAGCCAGAACCTCCTCGTAGCACCGGGTCCCGCGCAGCAATCCCAGTTTCTCCGAGGCAGCACCACGGGTACGAACGTATAATTCCTCGACCTCAGATCGCAGGGCTCGATCTGCCTCGAGCCGGGCCCGATTCACGATCCGATCGGCCTGTCGTTCCGCAGCAGCATCACGGGACCGGGCGAGTCGCTCTCTCTCAGTCCCGGCCTGCTCACGGGCGTGCTCCAGAAGGGCCGAGCACTCCTGGTCGGCCTGAGTAACGATCGTTTCTATTTCGGTATCGGCCCCGGCGCGAATAGCGTCGAGAATGTCGGCAAGTGCCAATCAACCTCCCAGCAAGATGATGATCATCGCCGCAACCGCGAACCCCAGAATCACCAGAGTCTCGGGGATTGCTACCAGCAGGATGACCCTGCCGAGGAGCTCCGGTTTTTCGGTCAGGGCTCCGATTCCGGCAGATCCGATCCGGCCCTGCGCGTAGCCGGTGCCGATTGCGGCCAGCCCAACGGCGAATCCGGCTCCGATGCCGAGCAGTCCGGCTTTCAGGCCGAGGCCGATCTCGATCAGACCACCTTCCATGAGATTCTCCTTTCAATCACGTCGAGGCCACCCGGTTGTCCAGGCCACCGAACGGCCGGAATTCGTCTCCCCCTTCGTCGTAGAACTTGCTGAAGAACTCCACGTAGTGAAGACGCAGTGCCTGGACCGTCGGGCTGAAGGCACCGAGAGCCAGGTTGAGGGCGTGGAATAGGGAAGCGATCAGGATGCCGAGCCACAGAGGCGCAGCAGCGCCAAGTTCGTTGGCTACGCGGGCTAGATATACCGATGCCACTCCGAGGGCGGCTATACGGAGATAGGACAGCACGTTGCCGACCAGCCCGATGATCTCGAGGGGTGCCATGACCAGCCCCATCCCCCCGCCCAGCACCATGAGAACGACTGTGGCAACAACGATGGCGGCAAACGAGGGCGTCACTAGTGAGCGAGGCAGGAAGTCCGCTGCGATGGCAGCCAGTGTGAACAGGGCTCCAAGAGTGAGTAGGAGCATCAGACGCTCGAGGGTTTCGTGTCTCCTGTGAAACTTCAGCGACTGCCAGACTCCCAGAAGCAGGCCGAGGGTGACGTGGCCTGCCCCGATAGCTAGTGAGAAAAGCAGCAGAGGCTCGAGTGCTTCCTCGCGGTTGATCCAGATCGGCTCAATCCCCACCAATCGATGCCCGAGATCTCCGAGGTATTCGCCGTACACAACCCCCCAGAGAATCGCCCACGAGGCGGAGAGCACGAACACCCGGCTCAGGTCCCGCAGCGCGGAAGGTCGATTCCTCAAGTAGCGGCTCGCCGTCACTGCCAGCCCGAGCAGGATTGCACCGTAGATCACATCGCCGAGCATGATCCCGAAGAACAACGGAACGAAGAGGCCCATCAGGAGCGTGGGGTCGACGCTGCCGTAGCGCGGTATCGCAAGTAAGCGCACCAAGAATTCGAACGGCCGGGCCGGTGCCGGATTGTGCATGAGTACCGGCGGAACTTCTCCTTCTTCGACAGAGGCCCTTTCGACGATGACCTTCTCCCCCACCCGCGCCGCAACCACCTTCTCGATCTCGTCGGCTGCCCTCTCAGGGACCCAGCCCGAGATCACGAACGTATGAGCTGTTGCCCCGAGGTGGCGGATAGCGCCGAGTTGATCGAGATGTTGTTCCAGGTATGAGCCGACCGCAGCCCAATCGGCGTGGGCCGCGACGAGCACATCGAGCTCTCGTTGGGATGACGCGATTTCCTCCGGCAGATCAGCGAGCCTTGTCTTCATTGCACTGATTGCTTCACGAAACGACATCGTCTCGTATTGCCTGGGAAGTCGCACACGGCTGATGGCTTCGCGACCTAGCAACGACGCAACTTCTTCGGAATGGTCCCGGGGATAGACAAGCACGGCACCAACCGTGTTCGTGTCGACATGATCTGAGATGATCTCGAAGTTACCGGCAAGTTTCTCAGTCAGTTGAACGTTGAGCTCACCCAGCACGGAAGAGTGGCGGCTCTCAACCAGGAGGACCGCCGTTCCGTATCCATGTAGTTGTGCAAGTCCCGGTACGAGAGGGAGCAGCTTGGTCAGCGAGGCGACATGCCGGGGAAGCGTCTCCTGCTCCCGAGTCAGATCGTCGATGTGGCGGACGAGCTGCTCGACCCTCGGGGCGAGTTCGTTGAGCTCGCCCCGCATCCGATCGAGATTGGTCTCCGTCATCTCCGGAATGGATATATCAGGCTCGGGCAGATTGGGTATCAGCGCCAGCACCGACCCGAGCCGCGCTCGCAGGTACCGCAGGTCTTCGATCCTCTGCAAGTGCTGTTCGTCCACCGCTAGAGGAGGGAGTGGCACCGTCGCGTCATCCGAAACGTCAATGAGGTGCACACTGCGCAGTCCGTGCAGAACAGCCAGAGTTTCATCGAGTTCGCTCTGATGGCCGATGATGTGGAGCTTGGCCATCGTTTCCAACATGGCTAGGCGCTCTCTTCCTCTGGAGGAGCGAGAAGCAGTTCGACCATCGCATCGATCGCCTCCTCGACAAACGGCGCTGCGTCCTGCTGCAATCGCCGGATGGCGAGGTCGGCGCCATCGCGTATTCGGGCGGCTTCTTCATGGGCAGCTGCGACCCTCTCCTCATAACGTGCCCGCGCCGTTTCCCGGCCCTCTTTTCTGGCGGCCTCGACAATGGCGCGCACTTCAACGCGGGCTGCCCTTACGCTCTCCTCGGCCGCGCTCTTCGCAGATTCGACGGACAGCGCCACCTCGAGTTCGTGTTCCCGGATCTGCTGAACTGCGTCGGCCGGCCTTCGACTCGTCATGGGCCGGCCTCAGCACGCGCTGCCCTGCGCGCCATGTAGCGCTTCAGGCGAAAGTGATCTTGACGTTCACGCTCATCGAGGACGCTCTGAATCGTTCGCTGTTCGTGTTCTAGTTGCGGGATCACGACCGATTCGAGGGCATTGACGCGACGGGTCGTCGTGGCGATTTCGTCGACGAGGCGTCGCAGTCGAAGCTCCTCCGCAGCCAACTCGAGCAAGAGTGACACCACCGACTCGAACCCCTCGGCGGCCCGATCGATGTAGGCACTCGAGCCGGCGAGTGTGTAACCGCGCCCGATTCTCGGACGCCCCACCGGCTCATATTCGATGTTGGCGATTCGAACACCCATCACGGTGGCCGTCCTCGCCTGAAGGGGAATCTCGCGTCGCGTCGCCAGACCAAGAGACATGACCTCTTCGGCACCGTGAGCAGCTTCAGCGCGGGCCAGCGCGGACCGGCCTTCGGTCGCGGCGCGGTCTAGTGCTCCGCTGCCGGCAAGCACCACGTCGGCAACCCGGCGGAACTCCTCCATGAGCTGGTCGCGCTTTTCTTTGAGTACATCTCTACCCCGCGCCGCCAGGCTGATTCGCGTGCGACACCGCAGCAGGCCGGTGCGGGTGGCGGTGATCTGTTCCACAGCGCACTCCGAACATCCAGAGCCCTTCTCCTCCCAGTGTCACCGTTCGGACCACCGTTGCGTAACGGGGCAGAAGTCACAATCTGTGAGCCTCTAGAAAGGGGTGGCCGGTGGCGCCGGTGACATTTGGAATCGCTATACGGCCATACGACCCGTTACCTGAGCGGTGCTCGATCGGTAGTGTTACAGCAGAACGTGGTGTCCCGAGAATCGAGCACCGAGTCGAGAGCGCCGGCAGGCCGAGTGTCTGCCTCCCGCCCCCACCGGTTCTCTGACGGGAGTGGTGATGACGTCGATAGTGGTCGATGTCCCGGCTATGTATGCCGACCACCATGTGGTCGAGGTCAGGCGGATGCTCCTCGATATTCCGGGGGTCAACTCCATCTACGCCTCGAGTGCATTTCGCGTCGTCGAGATCGAATTCGACGAATCTCTGACAACCGCAGAAGCACTCGAGCAGCGGCTCAACGAGGCCGGATACCAGACTGCGCTACTTGTGCCGACCGAGTCCGGCGAGCCCGCGCCCGGCGCCACCGGCGCACGCTTTAGGCGACTCACGACCACTCACCCGTCCGCCGGCAAAGGGATCGCGTTCCGGCAAGACACCATCACGGAGACACGGGGAGAAAACCGAGAAGGCTAGAGAATCGAGGACGAGGGGAGGATGCACCAATGGCCGAGCAAGACATTCCCTCCCCCAGGAGGGGGAGGCGGAGCCCGCAAGAGGCATCGGTAGATCCTGCGGCTCAAGCAATGCTGGCGTTCGCCGATGAGATCGGGGCATCGACGGCGTTCAGTCGGGCAGACACCCTGGGTCCCTGCAATATCGGCGCCGTCGGAATGTGTTGCAGCTTGTGCGGTATGGGTCCGTGCCGCCTGACCAAGGACGGGTCGACGGGCATCTGCGGTGCCACGATCGACACGATTCAGGCCAGGAACTTCATCAGGTCGGTGGCGGCAGGAGCAGCGGCCCACTCCGATCATGGACGGGATCTCGCCTTCACCCTGAAGGCGGTAGCCGACGGCGAGGCCGAGGGCTACACGATTCGCGACGTGCCGAAACTCCGCGTGGTAGCGAGCCACTACGGCATCAACGTGCGTGACCGGAGCCCCGAGGAAATCGCCGGTGACCTGGCGGACCTCTACCTGGATCAGTTCGGCAGGCAGCAGGGAGTCCTCGAGCCAATCGGGCGAGCACCCGTCAAACGCCGCAAGCGGTGGGAGGAACTGGGCGTAACGCCGCGCGGAATCGATCGAGAAATCGTTGAGGCGCTGCACCGCACACACATGGGGGACGATCAGGATCCTGCCCACATACTGCACCATGCGATACGCACGTCCCTGGCAGACGGTTGGGGCGGCAGCATGATCGCCACAGACATTTCCGACATCTTGTTCGGGACTCCCGCCCCACTGCTCGGAGAGGCCAATCTCGGCGTCCTGAAGGATGACATGGTCAACGTCGTCGTTCATGGACACGAGCCGACATTGAGCGAAATGATCGTCGCCGCCAGCAGGGATCCGGATATCGTCGAGTACGCCCGCGCGGCCGGAGCAAACGGCATCAATCTGGCCGGAATCTGCTGCACTGCCAACGAGATCCTGATGCGGCAAGGCATTCCGGCGGCTGGCAACTTCCTTCAGCAAGAACTCGCCATACTCACCGGCGCAATTGAAGCAATGGTGGTCGACGTGCAGTGCATCATGCAGGCGTTGGTTGCTCTGGCAGAAGGTTTCCACACAAAGATCATCACCACGTCGCCAAAGGTGAAGATCAAGGGTGCTACGCATATTGAGTTCGATGAGCACCACGCCGTGGGCATCGCCAAGGACATCCTGCGGCTGGCGATCGACAACTACCGCGAGCGGGGCGCGACCCACATCCCTGACTATCGCAACACGCTGACCCCGGGTTTCTCACACGAGTACATCAACTACATGCTCGGCGGCAGCTATCGGGGATCGTTCCGACCACTCAACGACGCCATCATGGCAGGCCGGATTCGGGGGGTAGCCGCAATCGTCGGGTGCACAAATCCCCGCATACAGCACGACTCCATGCATACGGCAATCACCAGTTCGCTACTCCAACAAGACGTGCTGGTAGTTGAAACGGGATGTGCGGCCATTGCCAACGCCAAATTCGGCCTCCTCATCGGTGATGCCGGCCTGGACAAGGTCGGCCCGGGTCTTCGGGAGGTTTGCGAAACGGTCGGCATCCCGCCCGTGCTCCACATGGGTTCGTGCGTTGACAACACCCGGATCTTGACCGTCCTCACCCAGATGGTGGAGGAGGGTGGCCTTGGCGACGACATCGATGAGGTCCCTGCCATTGGTATAGCTCCCGAGTGGATGAGCGAGAAAGCGCTGTCGATCGCCACCTACTGCGTCGCCTCGGGCGCCTACGTGATCATGGGCGGCAGCAACCCGGTCGAAGGCCGGCAAGACAAGGTGCCGGAGAGCGTGTTGGTGGCCGACCACATGAGCTCTGGTTGGAATGAGATGTACGGGGGGAAGCTGGAGTTCGTCGACGACGCGGACGAGATCATCTCGCGGACCATCAATCACATCGATGCCAAGCGGGCGACTCTCGGACTGCCGGAATACAACCCGACCCGTTTCGGCATGAGCGGCGACGCTCGGGTCGAGGAGCTAGAGGCCCTTCCGTTGCAGGAACGGAGGTCCGCTCTATACGGGGCGAACTCGTGACGTAAGGAGGCACGCATGTCCAGATACATCGCCACCCGTGCCATCCGCGGCGCCAACGGTCTGGTCGCTGAGGCAGAGGCAATGGTGAGCAGCGCCATCTTGGACCAGGGTCCCGACACGCCGGTTGCCTTCCCCAATACCGCCTACTACCTCCCCGTCGCGCTGGGAATGACCGGCATCGAGGTTGAGACACTCGGTCAACTCTCGGACGTCGTTGCACACGCCCGCCGGCTCCTTCATCCGGTCCCTGCCGACCATCAATGGACCCCGTACCTGGGCGAGACGCTCGACAGTGGGATGGCGACATTGCTGGCCGCGGAGACTATCGAGGCCATCCGCTACATCGACGGTCGGCAGCCCGAGGTGATGCCGGGTTTCGATCTTGCCGGTGGCTCGGCTTTCACGAGCCCGGATACAGACGCTGTCGCTGAAGAATCCCCGAACGGGCACCTCAACGGAGCGATCGACGACATACAGCTTCGCTCGTGGGGAATACAACTCGTGGATGGACGGATGCCCGGATTCGCGGCGATCGTCGGCTGTGCCAAGTCAAACGAGGTCGCCGTGCAGATCGTTCGTGAGCTGCAACGGCGTAACATCCTCTGCTTCCTGTCCGGCAACGTGAACGGACGTAGCATCATCCATCAGCTCATTGAAGAGGGTGTGGAACTTGGCTACGACACGTACACGGTCCCGTTCGGCACCGACACGATCAGTGCGATCTATGCCCTCGGATTCGCCACCCGGTCCGCGCTCACATTTGGCGGGCTGAAGGGCGGACAGGGACGCGAGATCCTCCTCTACAACAAAGACCGGGTCTTCGCCTTCGTCCTCGCCCTCGGCGAGGTCGACGATCTGAAGTATGCGGCGGCCGCAGGTGCGATCAACTTCGGGTTTCCGGTCATCGCCGACACCGTCATCCCACAGATTCTCCCGACCGGCGTCACGACCTACGAACACGTGGTGAGCATGCCGTTCAACGAGATAGACGGCGTCGACGATCTGGAGCGCGCTGAACGTCTCGTTCAGAAATGCATCGAGGTTCGTGGAGTGAAGGTGCATATCGCCGACGTTCCCGTGCCGGTGCCTTATGGATCTGCCTTCGAGGGGGAGGTCGTGCGCAAGGCCGACATGCGAGTCGAGTTCGGTGGCAAGCAATCACGCGCCTTCGAGTACCTGCGCATGGCAGAACTCGACAAGGTCACAGACGGCAAGATCGAAGTCGTCGGACCCGACTTCTCGGAGATCGAACCTGAGGGTCACATGGATCTGGGGATAGTCGTCGATGTGGCCGGTCGACAGATGGAGAAGGATTTCGAACCGGTTCTCGAACGACAGATCCACTATTTCGTGAACGGCGCCTCAGGCATCCAGCACATCGGCCAGCGAGACATCGCATGGATCCGCCTATCGACCAAGGCTACGGACGCAGGCTTCCGTCTGGAGGGCTTCGGGAAGATCCTGCACGCCAGATTCCACGCCGACTTCGGGGCCATCGTCGACAAAGTGCAAGTGACCCTTGTCACAGACCCGCCGATGCTCACGGAGCTGTTGAACGAGGCGCGAGTCGCCTACGACTTCCGCAACAAGCGCCTCGAGGACCTCACCGACACCGCGGTCGACGTCTTCTATTCGTGCACGCTCTGCCAATCCTTCGCACCCAATCACGTTTGCATCGTCAGCCCGGAACGGCTCGGCCTATGCGGTGCATACAACTGGCTCGACTGCAAAGCCTCTTTCAACATCAATCCCACCGGACCCAACCAGCCCATCAAACTGGGCAGATCGGTCGACTCGATCAAGGGCTACTGGGAGGGAACGAACGAATACGCCAAAATCGGATCGCACGGCGTCGTCGACGAGGTGGCGATGTACTCCATCATGGAGAATCCGATGACGGCCTGCGGATGCTTCGAGTGCATCGTCATGCTGATCCCCGAGGCCAACGGCGTCATGGTCGTCAGTCGGGAGGACACCAGCATGACTCCGGCCGGGATGACGTTCAGCACCCTGGCGGGACTGGCCGGCGGAGGAATCCAGACTCCGGGTGTCATGGGCGTTGGGAAGTTCTACCTGGCCAGTCCGAAGTTCATCTCAGCCGACGGCGGTTTCAAGCGGGTGGTGTGGATGAGCAGCTTTCTCAAGGACTCGATGAGCGACGAGTTGAAGGTCGTCGCCGATCTGGCTGGAGATCCAGCTCTGATCGACCGCATCGCCGATGAACGACTGGTCACCACCGTCGAGGAACTCCTGCCGTGGCTCGAGGAACACGAGCATCCGGCGCTCACCATGGAGGCAATCCTTTGATAACCGGCTACTGCGGAAAGGCGCGTCAAGGAGGACTCGATGCAGATTGAGATTCCGAAGGACAACTGGCAGGGTTCTGTAAACACCGTCACGTTAGGCGCAACACCGGAGGAGGGCGGCACCCGAACACGGACCGTAACGATCGGTGGTCAGCAGACCCTTCCCTTCCTCCATTTCGAGCAAACGCCCCCAAATCGTCCCGTAATCGCCCTCGAGATCACGGCCGCCCGTCCCGGTGACTGGTCACCCGTGCTCCTTGACGCATGGGGTGATGCTATCGATGACCCGGGCAACTGGGCTGGAGCTTGCGAGTCTGCCGGAGCCGACCTGATCGTTCTATCGCTTGGGCTGACCGAAGCGGATGGCAGATCTGCCGATCCTGAATCGGCGGTGCGAGCGACGAAGTCGACTCTCGGAGGTACCGGTCTGCCTCTGATCGTTCTGGGTCCCGGCCAGGCGGAGCTGGACAACGATTTCGTCATCGCCGTCGCCGACGCCACCAAAGGAGAGCGGTTGGTGCTCGGACTGTGCGAGGACTCGAACTACCGAACCATCGTCGCCGCCGCAATGGCCAACGATCATCTGGTCGTCGGCCGAACCCCGATGGACGTCAACCTGGCCAAGCAGCTCAACATTCTGATCACCGACATGGGATTGCCGCTCGATCGAATCGTCATGGACCCCACCACCGGCGCGCTCGGATACGGCATCGAGTACGGATACTCGGTCATGGAGCGCTTGCGAATCGCGGCTCTGCAGGGAGACGCCATGACTCAGCTTCCGCTCCTGGTCAATCCGGGAGCCGAGGCTTGGAAAACGAAGGAGGCAAAAGTGGGGGAAGGGGTGCCCGACTCGTGGGGGAAGTGGGAGGAGAGGGCATCCAACTGGGAAACCGTTACTGCAGTGGCGCTCATCGAAGCCGGCGCCGACATCGTCGTCCTCCGGCATCCCGACAGCGTCACGAGGGTACGGAACGCCCTCGACGAGTTGATGGCCGTTGGGTAGGAGACAGCTATGGCACTTACCGGAATCCAGATCTACAAGCTGCTTCCGCAGACCAACTGCAAGGAGTGTGGCTTCCCCACCTGTCTGGCGTTTGCGATGAAGCTGGGGGCAAAGCAGGTCGAACTGAGCGATTGCCCGTATGTGACCGAAGAGGCCACTGCTCAGCTCGCCGAGTCGGCCGCGCCACCGATCCGGCTGATCGAACTGGTGGGTGAAGGACATCAGATCAGAGTCGGCAACGAAACCGTGCTGTTCCGACATGAGAAGACCTTCTACAACCGGCCCGGATTGCTCATCAGCATCCAGGACACCCTCGACGAGACGGCAATAGAACAGCTCGCCAAGACCGTTGATGCCTACGGGGTCGACTACGTGGGGGTAGATCTCCGCATCGATGGACTCGCGATAGAGGCAACGTCCGGAGATGCAGCCCGGTTTGCCGAGGCGGTGCGCGCGGTTCGGCGAGTCAGCGACCTACCCCTGGTACTGGTAGGTGAGGATCCGGCCGTGCTCGGTGCCGGTGTGGAGTTGCTGGAAGGCGAGAAACCGCTGCTGATCGGGGCGAACGCCCGCAACTGGGATTCGATGGCCGAGCTGGCGCTTCAGAACGGAGCGGCCCTGGGAGCCACCGCCGCCAGCCTCGAGGAACTCGCCGAACTCACCGAACAGCTCAGATCCAAAGGGGTCGAGGACATCGTGCTGCATCCCGGCGCAGCCCGTATGGGTCCCACCTTGGCCATGCAGACCCAGATCCGTCGCCTGGCTCTGAAGAATTTCCGGCCGCTCGGATATCCCACGATCGAATTCGTCGGCGGCTCGGACGATGGCCGGCAGCAAGCCGTTCTGGCCACACAGGCGATCTCGAAATATGCGGGGTTGGTTGTTTTGGACGCCTTCTCTCCCGAACTCCTCTACCCGCTGCTCGTACTTCGCGAAAACATATACACCGATCCACAGAAACCGATTCAGGTGCAACCCGCCCTCTACGAAATCAACAACCCGACGCCACAAGACCCCGTCCTCGTGACGACCAACTTCAGCATCACCTACTTCAGTGTCGCCAACGAGGTCGAGGGCTCGGGGATACCTGCCTGGCTGCTCGTCACGGATGCGGAGGGGATGAGCGTGCTAACGGCCTGGGCGGCTGGAAAGTTCGACGCCGAATCAATCGCCAAAGCGGTCAAACAGTTCGACGTCGCCGCACGCGTGGAACGACATGACATCGTTCTTCCAGGACACGTGGCCGTCCTGTCCGGCGAGCTCGAAGAAGAACTACCCGACTGGAACGTCCTGGTCGGGCCCCGCGAAGCGGTAGATCTGCCTGCCTTCATGAAGACCGTTCTGTCGGAGGGATCAACCGTGCACTGAGGATTCCCATGGCGCAGCATTCCGTCCTATTCGAAGACCACGCCGAGCCCGTCACCGTGCGGGCCGGCACCTTGCTGGTCGAGGCCGCACGCCGGGCAGGGATCGAGATCCGACAACCTTGTGGTGGTCAGGGACGGTGCGGGCGCTGCGCGGTGAGGGTCGTCGGCGGAAGGGTACGCCGTCGCAGCATCCTTCGTCTGTCCGAGGAAGACGTAGCCGCCGGTTACGCGCTGGCGTGCCAGGCCGTCGTCGAAGAGGACGTATCCGTCGTGGTGCCGCCCGCCGACCAGATCGAGCGGCGTCTTTCGACCGATCATGTTGCACCGGAAGTCACCGTCCCCCGGGGCTACGCAAGGGAGCAGTCACAGACGGTCGAGAGGGCCCTCCTTCGCCTCGCTCCGCCGTCGATGGACGATCAGACCGACGATTGGGCAAGGCTACGCACCGCGCTGCGGATCCAGAACGGGATCGATCACCTGCGGGCGTCGTTGGAGCAGATCCGGGCGCTGGGAGGGATCCTTCGTGCCTCTGAATGGCAGGTTGGACTCACCTACGACACAGCGGGCGAACCGACCGGTTCTGCTCGCCTGATCGCGATCGGCCCTGGAGCCGCAATCGCCGCCGACCCGCTGGTTGGACTGGCAATTGACATCGGCACAACCACCGTCACCGTGCTCCTCGCCGATCTCGATTCGGGAGAAGTGCTGTCAAGAGCTGCTACATACAACGAGCAGATCACACGCGGGGAAGACGTCATCTCTCGCATCATCTACGCCTCCAGCGGCGACGGGAGCGACGAGCTGAAGGGACTCGTCCTGGAGACGATCAACCGGCTGATCGCAACCGTCTGCAGCAAGGCGGGTATCGGACCCGGTGCCGTCGTCAAGGCAACGGTCGGCGGCAACAGCACCATGATGCATCTGCTGATGGGGATCGCGGCGGAGAGCATCCGCCTCGAACCTTTCATCACATCGATAAATGCTCCACCGCTGTTGACCGCCCGCGAAATTGGCTTCACGATGTGTCCGGATGGGACCGTCGATCTACTGCCCGGCGTTGCGAGTTACATGGGGGCCGACATCACCGCCGGTGTGCTGGCCTCCGGTCTCCGTTCCTCGGAGGAAACGACGCTCTTCATCGATATCGGTACAAACGGCGAAATGGTGTTGGGTTCGTCCCAATGGCTCGTCTCATGCGCCTGCTCGGCCGGCCCCGCCTTCGAAGGCTCCGGCGTGGTCCACGGAATGCGAGCAGACCGCGGCGCGATTGAAGAAGTATGGATCGATGGGAGGAGTTTCGAGCCGACGCTCAGGGTGATCGGCGAGGGTCGACCGCGCGGCATCTGTGGGAGCGGTTTGATCTCGCTGGTGGCCGAAATGTTCATCACCGGGATCCTCGACAAAGGCGGGCACATCGACGAGACCCTCGACACACCCCGGATCAGGCGCGGAAGTCACGGGGTCGAGTACGTCGTCGCCCGGCGTGATGAGGCGGCGGACGGCAAAGACGTCAGTATCACCGCGGTCGACATCGACAACCTCCTGCGGGCCAAAGCCGCCGTCTACGCGGGCTTCAACGTCCTGGCCGATCGAGTGGGCGTCGATCTCGCATCCGTCGATCGGGTCCTCATCGGCGGAGCTTTCGGGAAATACATCAACGTGGAGAAGGCGGTCGATATCGGTTTGCTGCCCGATCTCGCCTGGGACCGATTCGACTTCCTGGGAAACACCTCGGTCAAAGGTGCCTACCTCTCCTTACTTGATCGAGCTGCACGAGAAGAGGTAGCCGATATTGCATCGTCGATGACCTACATCGAACTGTCCGCAGACAACTCGTTCTATGAAGCCTTCACGTCCGCAATGTTTCTGCCCCACACCGACCTTTCGCGGTTCCCCTCCGTGGAGGCCTCAGTCACATAGGAGAACGCACCATGTACATCATCGGCGAGAACATCCACATCATCTCCGACAAGGTGAAGACGGCACTGGTGGACCGCGATGCCTCATTCTTTCAAGACCTGGCCGTGGCGCAGGTCGAAGCCGGCGCACAGGCCCTCGACCTGAACCTCGGGCCGCGCAAGAAGGACGGGGAAGACGTGTTTCCGTGGATGGTGCAGACCGTAGAGGCGGTCGTCGATGTTCCTCTGAGCCTCGACAGCACCAACATCCGCGGCATCGAAGCCGGGTTGAAGGCGGTCACCAAAGCGCAACCGATGATCAACTCCACCTCAGCCGAGGAGGTGCGTTTGGAGGAGGTTCCTCTGCTGGCGAAACGGTACGGCGCCAAACTCGTTGCTCTGACGATGGGCAAGAGCGGCATCCCGGTATCGGCCGACGAGCGAGTGAACATCGCCATCGAGAAACTGATCCCACGGATGATCGAGATCGACTTCCCCGTGACCGACCTGATCATCGATCCCCTCGTGCTCACCGTATCGGGTTGTCAGGAGTACTGCCCGGAGTTGATCGAGGCGGTGCGAACGATTCAGGTGGCGTGGGATCCCCCACCGGCGATCTCTGTGGGCTTGTCCAACGTGTCGAACGCCGTTCCATTCGAGAACCGATCTCTCATCAACCGGGTGTATTGCGTAATGCTCATGGGCGCCGGGTTGCAGATGATGATCGCCAATCCGTTCGACGAGGACTTGAAGGAGGTTGTCCGGATAGTCGAAGAGCGCGACGGCTCAACTCCGCTCGGCCGGCTGTTTGTTGCGATAAGCGACCGGGTTGCGGCGATGGAGCAACCCGCCAAAGAGGATGTCGACTTCAACGATCCTGACCAGGTCAAAGTCTGGAAAACCGTTCAGATCCTGCTCAACAAAGTGATCTACGCGGACTCGTACCTCCAAACACGGTCGTCACAAGGAGGTGAGTGATGTCGGTGTTCGCACCGGCCAGGCGCTGGCAGCCGGCCTATCGACCGTTTCGAAGGGAGAAAGCCGGCACGAGAGCCCTGGCGGCCCTGGAACGGGCGGTGAAAGGCCCGGTCTACGGGTGCCGCATGTGCGGCAACTGCCTGTTGCAGGAGACCGCCTTCATCTGTCCGATGGAGTGCCCATCCGGTCTCCGCAACGGCCCGTGCGGGGGTTCCACACCGGACCACTGCTACGTCGACGAAACGCGACCGTGTGTGTGGAACGAGATCTACGAACGAGCCTTTGCCGGAGGACGGGAAGAGAAACTGCTCGAGGTTCTGCCGCCGCTCGATTGGGACAAAGTGGGCGGTCCGACCTGGGGAGATGTGCTGGATCGTGTCAAAGAGGTTGGACCGGGCAACTTCGTCTCCGGGATGCGCGACGCTCACCTACGAAGCGAGACGTGGGAGTCGGTGTTCCGGCCGGTTCGCCAACCCGAGTGGTGGAATGGAGATTCCGCATACCACCCGCCGGAGTACGAAGAGCCGATCACCGGACTCGAACGCAGGCTCCGCTCTGGGGAGTTCGTCGTCACGTCCGAGATCGCTCCCCCGCTCGGGACGGCTACCGGCAAGCTGGTGCGTGACATCGAGATGCTCAAACCCTATGTGGCGGCCATCAATTTCACCGATTGCCCGTCGGCGACCCCGCGGATGTCGAGCCTGGCTTGTTGTCTGATCGCACTACAACACGGAGTCGAACCGATCATGCAGATCGCCGCACGGGACCGGACCCGGGTGGGACTGCAGGCAGAGGTGATCGGCGCCGCCGGCCTGGGAATAGGAAACGTTCTGTGCCTGTCGGGAGACAACCCGGCGATGGGTCCATCGCCGCGCAGCCGGATGGACATCATCGACCTCGACTCGATCCAGATGTTGTGGATGCTTCGCAAGATGCGCGACGAAGGCACCTACCTGGACGGCCGCACCATCAAGAACCCCCCGAAGCTCTATCTCGGGGCGGCGGCGGCGCCCTACGCCTCCCGACCGCATTTTCAGGCGCTGCGCGAGCAGAAGAAGGTCAACGCAGGTGGGCAGTTCTTCCAGACGAACCTGGTCTACGATCCGGCCCGTTTTGCGGTATGGCTCGACGAACTGGCCAAACGAGATGTTCTGAACAAGGTTCACATCCTCGTCGGCATCACCCCGCTCAAGAGCTACAAGATGGCACGCTACCTCCACGACCAGGTGCCGGGTGTCGCCATCCCGGATCATCTCCTCGATCGCATGGAGAATGCCGGAGAAGACCAGGAGAAAGAAGGGATTCAAATCGCCCTCGAGCTCATCGAAGAGGTGAATCAGCGGGGAGGTGTACAAGGCATCCACCTGATGCCCGTGATGTGGGAGGCCATAGTGCCGCGCCTCGTCACAGAAGCCGGGCTCTTGCCACCGGACTTCATTCCCCCGGCTGCTCACGAGCACCTCGTCGCCGCAGGTGCCGGAGCGAGATCGTGAAGATCGCAATCGGCGGCAAAGGCGGAGCCGGCAAAACAACTCTGTGCGCGCTGCTGGCAGAGACATATTCCGAGATGGGCCGGCGCGTACTCGCAGTCGATACGGATCCATCGCCATCTCTGGCACAGGCGCTGGCCGTTCCGGACCACGTTCGGTCGGCGCTGCATCCCATCGCCGAAATGGACGATCTGATCGAGGATCGCACCGGCGCCAGGCCGGGCGCAACGGGCAGCTTCTTCACGCTGAATCCGCACGTGGATGATCTGCCCGATCGCTTCAGCGTGGTGCATCGCGGAATCCGACTCCTGGAGATGGGGAGGGTCGAATCGGGCGGCTCCGGCTGCATCTGCCCGGAAAGCGCCCTGCTGCGGGCCTTGTTCGCCCAGCTTCTCTACCGGCCGGATGAGGTGCTGTTACTCGACATGTATGCAGGCGTCGAGCATCTCAGCCGGTCGACCGTCGACTTCGTTGATGCACTGGTCGTTGTCATCGAGCCAACCCGGCGAAGCCTTTCAGTGGCTGCTCAGATCGAAACAATGGCGGGCGATATCGGCCTGAACCGGATCTGGCCGGTCGGTAATCGGATCCGGAACAAAGAGGATCAGGAATTCCTCGAGGGTGCCGTCGGCCCCCTCCTCGGATACCTCCCGGACGACGCGACCGCCATCGACGCCGACCGCAACCGCACGCCCATCTACCAGGCTTCCCCGCTGCTCCGTGCCGCCACAGCCGCGATCGCCGGTGAGCTCGATCGGTTGGTACGGAGCGAGCAAGACGACGCCCCTCTTCCCACCGCCGGCGGATCCGCGGGAGCCGAGCAATGACTACCACTATTGCGGTGGCCGGCAAGGGCGGTGTCGGCAAGACAACGTTGGCCGCACTGATCGTCAAATACCTGGGCGCCACGAAGGGTCCGGTACTCGCCATCGACGCCGACCCGAGCAGCAACCTCAACATGCTGCTCGGTCTCGACCTCGAAGCGACCGTCGGGGATATTCGCGAAGGCCTGCTCGCCCAGGTCAAGGGAAGCGTTTCGAACATCGGAGGCGGAAATGCGGGCCCTCCAACAGGAATGGCGAAGGGCGACTACCTCGATTACGAGATCCGCTCGTCGCTGGCAGAAGGTGTTGATTTTGATCTCATCGTGATGGGCAGGCCTGAGGGACCCGGCTGCTATTGCGCAGTCAACAACACCCTGCGACGGGTGATCGATTCCATCAGCGAGAACTACCGCTACGTCGTGGTGGACAACGAGGCGGGAATGGAGCATCTCAGCCGTCGGACAACCCGCGACGTTGACTTTCTGCTGATCGTTTCGGATCCGACGCGCCAGGGGGTGGTCGCCGCGGATCGGATCGGCGCTCTTCGTCATGAGCTCGACATTCGGGTCGCTGAGGCGTATCTGATCGTCAACAAACTGCGTGGCGACCTGCCGCCGGCTCTCGAGGAGCTCATCGGACGGTTGGACTTCCCTCTACTAGGGACTGTTCCGGAAGCCCCTGTAATCGCCGATTTTGAGTTGTCCGGCCGACCGCTCGTCGAACTCGCCGCCGATTCGGTTCCGTACACCTCTCTGGCCGCCCTACTCGGGACGATCCTGTGATCGAATCCGAACTTGAGCCCGGCTTGCGAATCCTGGCGGTCGTGACCGGCGAATACGGGAAACGTCAGGTCGCCAACATCCTCCAGCGCGGCCCTTCAACATGGCTGTTGAATGATTGGCGGCTTCCGTCCGTACTTCCGCAGATGATCGATGATCCGGATGAGCTGGTACCTGAGACGCTGCCGACCTCAGACTTGCTCTTGTCCTTTGCGGAGACGCCCGCCGTCGCACAGCTGATACCCAGAGCCGCAGCAATCACCGGAGCCAAATCGGTGATTGCCGGCGTGGACAACGAAGCATGGTTGCCCAGGGGCTTGGCCAGGCAGCTGGTCGGTTGGCTGGGCGAGATGGGTATCGCCTGCATAACACCCAAGCCATGGTGCTCGCTGACGCAGACGCATTACGGCGTTCGACGGGGGCATCAAGAGCCCTACGACGACCGCTACATCGCCGCCTTCGCCCGCTGGTTCGGCAAACCCGACCTCCGTGTGTCGGTCGATCCGACATCACGGACCATCACCGCCGTCGACGTGCAGCGGGACGCCGTCTGCGGAAGCGCCCGCTTTGTCGCAGAGCAACTGAAAGGGATGCCGGTAGAAGAAGCCGAACGAGCAGCCGGGTTGTTGCATCATCACTATCCGTGCCTGGCGAGCATGAACGTGGACACAGATTTCAACGACACCCTCATGCACGTATCCGGAAACTCCCTGAAAGAAGGCATTGCGGAACAAACCCGGTCGTTCAAGCTCGTCCACTTCATCATGCCCGATAGGTGATCTGGTCGGTGGCCGTCCGGACCCGTCACACCGACCTTCTGGAGATACCCGATTCCCGGGGTCGGTGCATCTACCATCCGCGGCGATGGCGAACCCAACATCAAGACGTAAAGCCGCTGAGACAGATGCCCGCGAGGACGCCGTTCGGCAGTACCTCGACGAGATCGGCAAGTATGCGCTGCTGAATGCGAACGACGAGGTCGACCTCGCCAAGCGCATCGAACGTGGCAACCGCGCTGCCGATGCCCTGGAACAACCCGAACTGAGTCCAACGGAGCGGGCCAAGCTTCAGATTCTGGCCAAGCGTGGCGTGGACGCCCGGCGCCAGTTCATCAACTCGAACCTTCGCCTGGTCGTGTCGATCGCCAAACGGTATGCGAAGTCGGATCTACCCTTCCTGGATCTCGTGCAGGAAGGAAACCTCGGACTCATCAGAGCTGTTGAGAAGTTCGAATACCGCAAGGGATTCAAGTTCTCCACCTACGCCACCTGGTGGATCCGCCAGGCCATCACCCGGGCTATCGCCGACAAAGGTCGCACGATCCGCGTACCGGTCCACATGATGGACACGATGGGTCAAGTGCGTACCACCGAGAATCACCTCTTCAAGATGCTGGGTCGGGTTCCGACTGTTGAGGAAATCGCCACCGAGTCCGGCCTGACCGCCGCCCGGGTTCGCGAAGCCCAGAAGGTGGCGCCGGAACCGGTTTCGCTGTTCGAGCCGGTCGGCGACGACGACGCCGTCCTGGGTGACTTCATCGAGGACCTCGACGCGGCCACACCGTTTGAAATGGTTGCCGCCGGTTTCGGCCGGGCCGATCTCGAACGGGTCATGATGAAGTTGAACGATCGTGAACGCACGGTTTTGTCGATGCGCTACGGACTCGAATCCGGTATCCCCCAGACGCTCGACGAAGTCGGCCGCCACTTCAACCTCACCCGAGAGCGCATTCGACAGATCGAGGCGAAGGCACTCGCCAAGTTGCGGCATCCATCTGCACCGGGAAGTCTCCGCCACCTGCTCGCCAGATGAGGCAGACGCGGTTCGGCCCGGATGTCACACACCCGGGCCGAATCCAGTAGATGAGCGTTACGCAGTTCTGACCAGATTCCACAACTCGTTGCGGCTCGCCTCGAGTGGTAGTTCGACATCGTCCTTGCGGGGACGCCCTCTGGTTCGTTTCCGGTAAAACGGTTCACCGTCCCAGAAGATGACGCCGCCCCAGACGCCCCAATCCTCGCTGTTCTCCAGGGCGGCCTCTAAGCACTCGATACGCACCGTACATCGGAAACATATTGCCTGGGCCACTGTCAGTTCATCAGGTCGCTCACTGAAGAACAGGTCTCCCTGTCCCCCATCGACGCATAACCCTTGTTCGTAGATCTCGTACACCGTGATGTGTCCTTTCAAGAAAAAACCGCCTTGCTTGCGCTTGGCGGCCTTGCTCGCTGAGGTTTGAAAGTCCTACATCAGGAAACGAGTGGCCGCACACGCGCGCCGGAAACCGTCGGGAGATTCCCGAGCAGCTTCATTGCGTTGTGTGACGACCGAATAATCATCAACCCTGCCTTGGTTACGTCAGGTCAACATATCGAAAATGCGCGGGAGCGTCAAGGTATTAACGCGACGGGGCAGAAAGCAGCAGGCAGAAAACAAGAGGCAATTGGCAACTGGCAATTGGCACCCTGGTCCCTATAGGCAGTAGGCAGTAAGCAGTAAGCAGTAAGGGACTGTATGGCCTCTGGACTCTGGACTCTGGCCTCTGGACTCTGGCCTCTGGCCTCTGGCCTCTGGACTCTGGC
>JAHEDJ010000097.1 GCA_024641325.1 bacterium
CCTACGAGGTCGGGTGGGGTTGGTACATGCCGTGTTCGACCGTGAGGTCGCCGTCGGTGGGGCCGTGCTTGTCGAGGATGCCGTTGAGGAGGATGTTGGCGATCTTCGGGCCGCTCTTGGTCATGGTGATCCAGACGAAGTGGTCGATCGCGCCGAGGCGCGGCACATTCATCGCCCCGGTCATCGCAGTGGTGATGTAATCGCGCCCGTTCCGTTCGGTGTGGTTGTACATGTGGGTGTGGGCGGCGAACACGGTGTAGTCGCGCTCGCCGAGCAACTGCTCGATGACGGCGAAGTTGCGGGGGTCCTGCGGGAACCCGGCTGCGGTCCACCACGCCGGCGAATGCATCATCACGAACGTCCAACGCACATCAGCGTTGTCCGCGAGCACCTGACGGAAGTACTCCACCTGTTCGTCGCTGATGTTGATCGTTCCGCAGAACTCCTCGATCGGCGTCAGTTGCTCGAGGATCGTCTCGATCGGAGCGCGTTCGGCAATGGCGGCCTTGACGCGACCGTACGCCTCGTCGATCAGTTTGGCCTGGGCCGGATCATTGTCGCGGAGCGCGTCGGTGTCCTTGGGCGGGTCCTCGGTGTTGACCATCAGGAACAAGGTGTCCTTGTAGCGGAAGTGGTAGTACGCCCGTGAACCTCCGTGACGTTCCTGCCACACCCGTTCCGAGGGCGGGTTGTTGAGGTCGTGATTGCCCGGCAGGAAGAAGAACGGCATCTCGAGCGCGGCAAGCTGCTGGTCGATGTCTGCCCACCAGATGCGATACATCTCCTCATCCGCGGTTCGCCCGTCAGGGGTCATGTACCCCTCGACCAGGTCGCCGAGCCCGACCGCGAACTCGGGTTGGAGCAGGTTGACCATCTTCAAACCGGCGGCGAGGACGTCCTTGCGGCCTGACCCTGAGTTGTCCGAGATGATGGCGAACTGGAACTCGTCGGGGTCGTTCTTGAAGTCGAGATGGGTGTACGGCTTCGAGTGCTGATCGATCGTGAAGTCGGTGTTGTCGGTCATGGTGTCGCTCCTTGGATGAATGTGGTGGTCCAGTCGTTCTGCATGGAGACCATCGTCCAGCCCCGCTCGGGGCCGACGGTCAGGATCTGCTCGGCACCTGCGGTGTAGGCGTGCTCGCGGTCGGGATCGTCATGGACGATCACGAGGCTGAATTCGGCGACATTGAGCATCTCGATGTCGACATCACCGTTTCCGGCAGCGAAGCGCGGGAGTCGCCCGGTGCGCGCGAACAGATGTGACGGCTTGCCCGGCCCCAGGGCAAGTTCGCCCCGCATCGCGTTCTCGCGCACCAGCGCACCATCGCGGTAGGTCCATTCGGGGGCAGAGCCGATCACGTTCTCCCGCATGATTCCCCACGTGTCCTCGGCGATGACTCGCATGAAGTCACGACCACCGCCGGAACACACGAACACTCGCCAACCATGGGCCCGCAACAGGTCGAACAACTCGAGCATCGGCTGATACACCAGCTCGGTGCACCGCTTCTCGAACTTGTCGTCGCGGTACGACTCGACGAAGTCCCGGACCTCGGCGTCGTAATCCTCCGGCGACACCCCCTCCCAGGCCTCTCCGATACCTCGCAGGAACAGCTCGATCGCCCACGGTTCCTGACGGGCAACTCCACCCAGGAACTCGGGATCCTTACTGACGATTGACTTGAACGGATCGCGTTCAGCCAACGACGGGTCGCTGCGGACCATGGCGACCAGCTTGTTCAACAGAAACGGAGCCTGCGGCGGCATCGGCTGCTCCACCCACAAGGTCCCGTCGTTGTCAAAAGCCGCCACCCGATCCCGCTCGGGGATGAACCCAGCCGACCCTTCCGACGAGGACCGCCGAACGAAATCGACGATCGCCTGTTTCGCCGACCCCTCGTTCCAGCTCGGTAGCTCATCAACCGTCTGTGACATCGCGCCTCCTCACTCCGCTTGACACCGTGTCACAGCGAAGAGTGAGGGGCTAGGGCAGAAGGTCATCCGCCGAACGAAACCCGCCACTTCGGTAACGTCTGCCGGTGGCACAAAACGACACGGCGCCACCGAGCAAGACACGCGAACAGATCCTGGCCGCTGCGGTGGAAGTCCTACAGGCACGGGGTGCGGGCTCACTCAACGTGAGGGCCGTCATGCAGCAGGCGGCTCTTTCGCGGACCGAGTTCTACCGGCAGTTCAACGACATCTACGACGTCGTCGAGGCGCTCATCGAACGGATCGCCTCACACATCGAGCAACAGGCAGCCCCCTGGATTCGCGACGACGACGCCATCGGCCACGCAGAAATCGTCCACGACAACCTCGTGCGCTCGGCCCGCAACATCCAACCGTGGGGAACGCTGCTCGCTGCCGTCTACGACGCCGCCGGTCTCGACCCACGACTCCGGACGATCTGGCACCGCCAACTCGTACAACCCCGCACCGAAGCCACCGCCACCGCCATCCGGCGCGACCAGAAGGCCGGCGCAATCCGGGACGACCTCGACCCCGACGCCACCGCCACCGCCCTGTACGCCATGAGCGAACACCTCCTCCTCGACCTCATCTGCCGCCAAGGCACCGACCCCGACGACTACGCCCGCATCGCTGCACCGATCTGGCAGACCGTCCTGTTCACCCCAGCAGCAGCAACAGAAGCAGACACGTAGAACCCACACCCGATACCGGCGAGGGGTGGGAGGTCCCACAGTCGCTCGGTATCACGCGCCCAACAGCGGCGGCGACCCGCTCCTGATCGGCACCTACGCGATCGATCACCACGCCACCGAGTAGCAGACCTGTCAGCCGAAGGCGCTCGGCGACGAGTGGCCGGCACACCATGATCGAACCCACGATGGTGTATGCGAACGCGGCTCCTGTTGCATCTCGGTCCACGACGTCGGCGCTGGCTCGGTGTCGGTCCGATCGGATTCGGCCGTCACGTCGAGGGATGGTCTTCGTCTGATGACCTCCGGCTGACGAGGATCGTCACGCTCGCGACGAGGACGAAGAGGGGCAGACCTACGCCGAGTGGGGTCGTCACGATCGGCACGAAGAACATTGCGGCTGCCATCGCGTAGCCGAAGTAGGCGAGCCACGGGGGCACCACACCGGTGAGACGGAACATCGTGGAGGTGCTTGCTACGAAGACCGCCGAGATTCGTGGACCCGCGACGAGGAGGATGCCCGCAGCAGTGCCTTCGGCGAGCCGGTACACCTCCCAGTCGAGGGCACGACCGTCGGAGAAGCTGTGGATGATTGCAGGCGACGCGAGGATCGACACGGTGACCAGCCACAACCCGACGTAGACGAGCGCGGATCCGAAGAAGGCGGTGGCGAAGAAGCGGTCTTCGCGTTCGCCGACGCGGCGGCGGATCACGGCAACAAACCACAGGAACGCCACCGACGAGATGCTGGCCAGATTCAGACAGAGCAGGAGCAGGCGCCGGTTGCCGGCATCGTCGATCCAGTCCGTCCACTCAGCTTCGGTGGCTGACGGCCGCGGGATCATTTCGATGATGAACAGCGCGATCGCCGTGAGGAGCGCATAGACGATCCCTGCTATTGCCGCGGACTCCGCTCGGGGTCGACGCTCGAGCAATTGGTCGCCCTGCTCCGACACCTTCAACTCCTCCACCATGCTCGTCCGGCAAACGAGCTGCTGCACCGCTGCACCGTCGACACTACGGGCAGTGCCTCGACACGACGAGATCGCTGCACCCGGAGTCTCCCCGCACCCATCCGGTGGGCAGGCCTCAGTTCGGGGCGATCGTGCCGCCGACCGGGAGCGTCATCGTGCTGCCGTTGAGAGCGGACTGCGACCCGGGGTTGTGGGTGACAGCGACCACGGATCGGCCCGACTCGAAGATCTTGATCGCCGAGGGGCGCAGTTCGATGTCGAGAATCGGAATGATCACCACGTCACCGGGTCGGGTGTTCTCAGCGGCCCACTCGGCGATGTCGTCGGATCCGGGCCGGTGTTCGAAAGTCGGCGACACCTCGATGTCGGCGTCGAGGAGCTG
>JAHEDJ010000098.1 GCA_024641325.1 bacterium
TCGAACTCGAGGTCGACGGTGTCGGCCGTTACCCGCGTGATGTGGAATCCGCCGTCTACTTCAGCGTGCTCGAGGCGCTGCAGAACACGGCCAAGTATGCGGAGGCGTCCAGGGCTTTCGTGCGGATGAGCGAACGAAACGGTGACCTGCTGTTCGAGGTTGCCGATGATGGTTGCGGGTTCGACGCGGCAGCCGTCCGTCACGGCGTTGGTCTCAACGGCATTGCCGATCGAATGGACACTATCGGGGGCACCTGGGGCATCACCTCTACGCCGGGCGGCGGTACGGTTGTGAGGGGGTCGGTGCCGGTGAGGGAACGGGTTTCTGCCGCAGAAGGCGGTTCGTGAGCCGCGCCTAGGTCGAGCGGGCGCGCTCCCACATCTCTGCCAGTGTGTCGAAGCCGAGATTGGATTTCGGTAGGAATCCGACCGCACCGGCCGCCAACGCCGTCGACTGGTAGTCGCCTGATTCGTGGGTCGACATGACGATGACGGCGGGCGGGTCGGCGAGGGCCCGAACGCGCCGGGTCGTCTCGATGCCGTCGATGCCGGGCATCTGCACATCCATCAGGACCAGGTCGGGTTGCAGTTGCACTACGAGATCGAGTGCCTGTTCACCGTTGGCCGCCTCGCCGGCGACTTCGAAGCCGTCGGTCATCTCCACCACCATGCGCGATGCTTCCCGGAACGGCAGTTGATCATCGACTATCAAGACGCGGACTACGTCGTTCGACATGGTCGTATGATCCCAGCGCAGGGAGCTTTCTGCCACAGCGCTAACTCGACTCCGTCGGTGGTGCTGGCACGAATCAGGTCGAGTGGTTCCCCAGATAGAGAAGCACGGCGCGGACCCGGCGATGGATGTCTTCCGCCTGCGGCAAGTCGAGTTTCATGAAGATGGAGTTGATGTGCTTTTCGACAGACCGGGCAGAGATGAAGAGCGCCTCGCCGATCGCCGCGTTGCTTCGACCGGCCGCCATCTCGGCCAGCACCTCACGCTCTCGTTCGGTCAGCCGGCCCAGGATCGACGTCTTTTCCTTTGTGCGCCCCTCGATGAGGGCCTCCACGACCTTGGGGTCGATGATCGACCCTCCCTCGGCGACCTTTCGGATGGCCGCCGCCAGTTCTCCCTGATCCGCCACGCGCTCCTTCAGTAGGTAGGCCCGGCCGGCCGTTCCGGCCTCCAAGAGTTTCAACGCGTATTGGGGCTCTACGTACTGACTGAGAACGACCACACCCATCTCAGGGTGATCGGTCCGGATGGCGTCGGCAGCTCTGATTCCTTCGTCCGTTTGGGTGGGCGGCATGCGGATATCGGTTATCAAGACATCGGGTCGATGCTCTTCAACCGCCGCCAGCAGTCCGTCGTAATCCTCACAACTAGCCAGGATTGCTAGATCGTCGTCGAGAGCGAGTACGGCAATGATGCCCTCGCGCATGAGAAGGCTGTCTTCCGCAATGACGACTCGCAAAACCATGGCGGAACAATACCTTCGTGTTGAATGCGAGCCGACCAAGCAGCGTGGTGTACGTCTCTCAGGCCCTGGCGGAGGCAGGCCCCGGTTGGGCTGTCTCGTTTGAGTCTGATTCGGGTTCTCTCACCGCCGGTCGCGGTCGGGATGGGCGAGGTGCGGGTGACGCCGGCTGGCCGGCGGTGATGGATCGAACTGCTGCCAGAGCCAGGATGATGACGATGCTACCGACGTAGATGCCGATCCCGGCCGGGGTCCCGGAATCCGTCCCGGCCATGATGCCGTGCAGGGCGGCGCCGAGGAATACGCCGAATGAACCGAAATGGATGAAGCGCCAGGCTTTCTGGCCGATCGCCTTGCGAACGTAGAAGCTGGCGGTGATCAAAACGAGCCCGTAGAAAGCCACTACTCCGAACGACACGGAGAGCGGCTCCCAAACCGATGCTCCCGGAACGAAGATCTCCCTCGGTCCGAACTCGACGAACTCGTCAAGGTAGAGAAAGAGCATGTGCAGGGCGGTGGCGAGCAACGAACCGACGGCCATCGACTCGTGCATGAACGTGAGAGTCTTCTTCGAAGTGCTCCTGCCGAGAAGATTGGACGAAATCGCCAGACCCCACATGGCGGAGAGGGCGAGAAGGATGTAGGCGATGAAGCCACTGGCGCGGATGACGATCCAGGTCATGCTGCCTGTAGCTCCATTCCGCTGGTCGCGTAAACGGAGCCATCCGCCCAAACCGCCAGCGCGCCGCCGATCCACGGACGGCTCGACGCCCATGCGAGGCCGTCGACTCCGTGCAGGAGCATTGCTTTCGCGCCTGCTTCTGCCTCAACGGCTGTGGCTGCGACCACCGTTGAGCTGACGATGGGCGAATTCGAGGGAGTCAGTGTGCGCGGGTCGATGAGATGATGGGCTTCGCCTTCCGTTGTTTTCCAGCGGCGGCGGGTGGTGGAACTGGTGGCCAGTGCACCGATCCCGAGCGGAACTCGTGCCACGCACTCACCCCAGGGATCCATTACTTCGACCAGCGCCTCGGGGCTATCCGAACGTACGTCGCCTCCGGCATTGACGATCAGAGCGTGCCCGCCCTCGACCGCTTGGTCGCACGCCCATCCTTTGGCGACCCCGCCCAGATCGAACCGGGTTCCCGGCGATCGGCTCATGCGACCATCGGTGACCGACCAGTCCGGTCGCGAATCGATCGGTGAAGGAACCAGGCTTTCGCCGATCTGTTCGAAGCTGCGGTTGTAGCCCCACGCCGAAACAACCGCCCCCAGTCCCGCGTCGACCAGGCCGTCGGTGCGGTCTCTCATGTCGGCGGCGATCTCGAGCACTCTCGCCAGGGGCCTGGGAACGGCGAGATCGCAATCCCCGGAATCGTTGAGCCGTGACAGATCGCTTCCCGGCAGAAAGCGGCTGCACCGGTCTTCGATGTCCCGGAACAAGGCCTGCGTGGAGGCGATGTCTTGCTCCCGACGAACGGTTACCTGGACGGTCGTGCCCATTGCCCGGAAAGATGCGGCAATCATGAACCCTGGCTCGCTGAGACCGTGGGCGACGACGGGGCCGCCTGAACGACCACTTGCCGGACGACGCTCGGAGGGGGTGGCGGCGCCGGTGTGTACCGGATCACCACGAGGCCATCTTCGGGCATGGTCGGCATCGTGTTGGCCACCTCGGCGGCCGGACTGGTGGTCGACGTCGGTTCGGGCACCAGGGCCGCTTCTTCAGCAGCCGGCGCCTCCATCTGCCGGCCGACGATCGCGATGGCCCAGGCGAGCGCGATCGTCGTCCACGCCGAGATCCTCAGGGTCCGGATCTTGGGGAACCGCTTGCGAATCACCGGCCCGCTCCGTTCTGCGGGTCGGACGACGCCTCGGCTACGCGCAGCACCGCGTCGTTCGCAATCAGGACCTTGACTACGGACGTAGGGAGTTCGGCGGACAGGGCCGATTCGCCGACCACTTCCGTGAATCCGTTCTCGGCAAGGGCCTTCGTTACGGCATCGGTCAGGTCGGCCACCTCGAGAGCGGTGGTTGAGGTGCTCGGCGCCGGCACGGCTGCAAAGGCCGTCGCGAAACCGGCTTTGTTCGCCGCTTCCTCATCCGCCGGCGACCCGACGATGCCGAAGACGTAGAACAAGGCTGCGAAGACGGCGAGTCCGGCGCCAATCACCGTGACGACGACTTCAGCTCTCCTGCCCTCCACTAGTGGTCGTCCTCTTCGTCTTCCTCGTCTTCCTTGTGCTCTTCGTCCTCGTGATCCTCTTTCTCCCCATCCTCATAGCTGCTCTCGCCGGCGCTCGCTGTCGTCGGGGCGATCTGCTCAACGACTACCACCTGTTGCACCACCGGTGCGGGCGTGGGAGCCTCAGCAAGAGGCATTCCGGCCTCGTCGCAGATCGGGCGCAACGCGTCGAGAGCCGCCTGCTCGATGGGCTCGATCGATCCGTCGAGTTCCTTCTCGATCAGCGCCTGCCCGTCCGGTCCGCAGGCGGCAGTCAGATGATCCTCCGA
>JAHEDJ010000056.1 GCA_024641325.1 bacterium
GGGTCACCCTCCTGTGCGACGGTGGCAGGGTAGGGGCTGCACGCGTCGCCGGGTTTCACCCGGGCCAATCTCAGTTGCGGATGAGGGCGGTCAGGTCAACCCACCCGTCGTTACGAAACCCCCTTTGGGTATCTCTCCGTGACCGCACTATCGCGCATGACCGGCCGAACGTCTAGTGACACCTCGCACAGTGGGGATACCCGCGCGGGTAGAGGTTCCACCCAAAACGCGATTCGCGATTCGCAAGAATGGTCGGCAAGGCGCGAATTGCGAATCGCGTCCGCTCCTCATAGAGTCCCGTCCAACAACTCCATACCTCGGTCCAGAGACCGCCGGTGCCGGAAGGCTGAAAGGGTTCGCCCGCCTGCGTAGGCCACCTCCCAAAAGAGGTCCCTTGTCTCCTATGACCGAGGGACCTTGTTTCATGTGAGGAGGAGTACACATGCCGAGACCTGAGAAGGTCCAAGCAGTTGAGGAAATCAAGGAGCGTTTCGAAAACGCTGAGGCGACCTTCTTGACCGAGTACCGGGGCTTGTCCGTGAACGAGCAGCAAGAGCTGCGTCGTAGTTTGCGGGCAGCCGGCGCCGAGTACAAGGTCGTGAAGATGTCGCTGGCTCGCCGCGCGGCCGAAGAACTCGGACTCGATGATTTCACCGAGACGATGATCGGACCGACGGCTATTGCGTTTGCGATGACCGATCCGGTTCCGGTTGCCAAGGCACTGAAGGACTTCGCCAAAGACCACGAGCGCCTGGTGCTCAAGGTCGCGCTGATGTCCGGCAAGCTGCTCGCTCCGGAGCAGGTCAGCAAGCTCGCAGATATCGAGCCGCGTGACGTGTTGCTCGGCAAGATCGCAGGGGCAGCCAAAGCACCGCTCGCCAAGATGGCAGGCATGCTCGGGTCGTTCATGCGCGATTCCGCTTCGATGTTCTCTCAACTGTTGGAGAAGAAAGAGTCGGGCGAATTTGCGTCCGCCGATGAGGTCGAGGCACCTGCCACGGCCGAGCCGGATGCAGCCGAAGAGGCTGCGGATGCAACCCCCGTAGTAACCGAAGACACTGCCGCCGAACCCGTTGAAGAGGCAGCCGAAGTCGAGGCTGATGAGCCATCCGACGATGCTGTTGCCGAGCCTTCGGAGGAGGCAGCCGCCGAGGCCTCTTCGACTGAGGTCGAAGAGGTTGAAGAAGACGAAACTCCCGAGGCCGCCGCAGACGATGCTGAAGCCGAAGAAGATTCTGAGGAAGAAGCCGAGTCTGACGACTCTGCATCTTCCGACTCCGATAGTGATGAGACGGCCGACACGGCCGAGGAGGAGTAAGCGATGGCAAAGATGACTACAGAAGACCTCTTGGGCGTCTTTGAGGAGATGACCGTCCTCGAGCTCAAAGAGTTCCTCGATGCCTTCGAGGAGAGGTTCGACGTAACGGCAGCCGCGCCCATGGCGATGGCAGTCGCTCCGGCGGCGGCCGCCGCCGCGGAAGAGGAGAAGGACGAGTTTGACGTCTTCCTCATCGCGGCAGGCGACAAGAAGATCCAGGTCATCAAAGAGGTCCGCGCTCTGACGAGCCTGGGACTCAAAGAGGCCAAGGAACTGGTCGATAACGCTCCGAACGCAGTTCTTGAGGCCGTCGACAAGGAAGCCGCAGAGAAGGCAAAGGATCAACTCGAAGGCGCCGGCGCCTCCGTGGAACTTCGTTGAGCGTGTCTCGGGCCTAGGCCCGAGACTTGGAGTTCGGGCTTTGCCCGAACTCCAGAAGCGAAGCTTCGCCTTTTCTAGGTAAAGGAAGGCCGCCCCCCGGGGCGGCCTTCCCCATACCTGCTACCTGCAACTTGCTACCCGGGTCGCGAATACCCTTGACCCGCCCCTGCTCAATTGGATAGACTTCCACCGAAGGGACCGCGGCTGCGAGCCGTGGACAATTGAGTGAATCTTCCGCCTTGTCGGCAGGGTTAGCGCATGCTATCCTGCTGTTTCGTCGTCTCGAGATATCCATCCCTAGGGTCCTAAGGAGTGCCGTTGCCGTCGCGCGTTGCACAACGTCTTTCGTTCGCAAAAATCCCCGAAGTCCTTCCACTTCCTGATCTCCTCGCAGTTCAACACGAATCGTTCAACTGGTTCATCGAGGAAGGCCTGGCCGAGATCTTCGAAGAGATCTCCCCCATTGAGGACTTCACCGGCTCACTCGCATTGGAACTCACGGATCACCGCTTCGGCGATCCGCTGATGTCCATAGAGGAGTGCAAGGAGAGGGATTCCAACTTCTCAAAGCCTCTGCATGTCACCGCCCGGTTCGTGAACCGGGAAACAGGAGAGATCAAAGAGCAGTCGGTCTTCCTCGGGGACTTCCCGATGATGACCGACAATGGTGTCTTCATCGTCAACGGCACCGAGCGTGTCGTAGTCAGCCAGCTAGTTCGCTCGCCCGGCGTCTACTTCGATATGGGCCGCGACAAGACCTCTGATCGCGACATCTTCACCGGCAAGGTCATTCCGGGTCGTGGTGCCTGGCTGGAATTCGACACCGACAAGCGCGACACCATCGGTGTGCGTGTTGACCGCAAGCGTCGCCAGCACATCAGTGCTTTCCTGCGCGCGCTCGGCATTGCCGAGACAGACGAGGAGATTCTCGATCTTTTCCACGGTGCCGAGTCGATTCGCAACACGCTCGAGCGCGATACCGCGCACGACAAGGACGAGGCGCTGCTGGATCTCTACCGCAAGCTCCGCCCAGGTGAGCCGACGACGGTCGAGTCCGCCCGTGGACTCATCCAAACATTGTTCAAGAACCCGAAGCGCTACGACCTCACCCGGGTCGGCCGCTACAAGCTGAACCAGAAGTTCGGCAACGCGGTACCGGATGATTACCGCGCTGAGGGACTGCAGTTGCTGAGCGATTCGGACATCATCGATTCGATCCGTTATCTGGTCGCACTGCACGCCGGGGATGACAAGATCACTCTCTCGGGTGGAACTGAGATCCTGGTTCAAACCGACGATATCGATCACTTCGGCAACCGGCGCATTCGCACGGTCGGCGAACTGATCCAGAACCAAGTGCGTGTCGGCCTGACACGGCTCGAGCGGGTTGTGCGCGAGCGCATGACGACTCAAGATCCCGAGTCGATCACACCGCAGAGCCTGATCAACATTCGTCCCGTTGTGGCGGCCATCAAGGAGTTCTTCGGGACTTCCCAGCTGAGCCAGTTCATGGACCAGCCCAACCCGCTCGCCGGGTTGACCCACCGTCGCCGTTTGTCGGCGCTCGGCCCGGGTGGTCTGAGCCGGGAGCGTGCCGGATTCGAAGTCCGTGACGTCCATCCCTCCCACTACGGTCGTATGTGCCCGATCGAAACCCCTGAAGGTCCGAACATCGGATTGATAGGTTCGCTGGCTTCGTATGCGCGTGTGAACCGATTCGGATTCATCGAGACGCCGTACCGCGCCGTCAAGGGCGGCACCGTCACCAAGCAGGTCGATTACCTCACCGCTTCTGAAGAGGAGCGCTTCGTCATCGCCCAGGCAAATGCTCCGCTCGGAGCCGACAACGCCTTCGTCAACGACCGCGTTCTCGTGCGTCGCGCCGGTGGCGAGGTGGACTACGTCACTCCCGATGAGGTCGACTACATGGATGTGTCGCCGAAACAGCTCGTTTCTGTTTCCACCGCGCTGATTCCGTTCCTCGAGCATGACGATGCAAACCGGGCCCTGATGGGCTCGAACATGCAGCGCCAGGCCGTTCCGTTGTTGCGGTCCGATGCTCCTTTGGTGGGCACCGGGGTCGAGCAGCGGGCAGCCCAGGATTCGGGCGACATGGTGATCTCCTCGGTTGTCGGAGAGGTCGTCGAAGTCAGCGGCGATTACATCGTCGTCAAAGAGGACGACACCAATCGCAAGCACACGTACCCCCTGAACAAGTTCAAGCGTTCGAATCAGGGGACCTGCATGAATCAGAAGGCGTTGGCGAGGACGGGTGACAAAGTCAAGGTCGGCGATGTGCTCGCAGACGGCCCTTCGACGGAACAGGGCGAGCTTGCGCTCGGGCGAAACCTGCTGGTTGCGTTCATGCCGTGGGAAGGCCACAACTACGAAGACGCCATCATCATCTCGGAGCGTCTCGTCAAGCACGACGAGTTGACCTCGATTCATATCGAGGAGCATGAGATCGATGCTCGCGACACCAAACTCGGAGCTGAAGAGATCACCCGGGACATCCCGAATGTTGCCGAGGAGGTCCTTATGGATCTCGACGAAGAGGGCATCATCCGGGTCGGCGCCGAGGTTGGTCCCGGCGACTACCTGGTCGGCAAGGTCACGCCGAAGGGCGAGACCGAACTCACCCCTGAGGAGCGTCTGCTGCGCGCTATCTTCGGCGAGAAGGCGCGCGAAGTGCGTGACACTTCGCTCAAGGTTCCGCACGGTGAGTCCGGCAAGGTCATCGACGTCAAAGTCTTCAAGCGATCCGAGGGATTCGATCTTCCTCCGGGCGTCAACGAACTCGTACGCGTTTATGTGGCCTCGATGCGGAAGATCTCGGAAGGTGACAAACTCGCCGGGCGCCACGGCAATAAGGGTGTCATCTCGAAGATCCTCCCTGAAGAAGACATGCCGTTCCTCGAGGATGGGACCCCGGTCGACATCATCCTGTCGCCCCTTGGTGTGCCATCTCGAATGAACCTCGGCCAGGTACTCGAAACCCACCTCGGTTGGGCTGCAGCCCAGGGCTGGGCGCCCATCGAGAACTCTGACGGCCCCGCTGCTGGAGGAGCCAAACCCTGGACCAAGGTCGCGACACCGGTGTTCGACGGAGCCCGTGAAGATGAGATCATCCAGGTATTGGAGCATTCGCTCCCGAACCGCGATGGCCAACATCTGGTCGACGAAACCGGAAAGGCGACCCTATTCGATGGACGGACGGGCCTGCCCTACGACAATCCGATCACCGTCGGCTTCATCTACATATTGAAACTCGTCCACCTCGTCGACGACAAGATCCACGCGAGGTCGACAGGCCCCTACTCGATGATCACCCAGCAGCCGTTGGGTGGTAAAGCACAGTTCGGTGGCCAGCGCTTCGGTGAGATGGAGGTGTGGGCCCTCGAGGCCTACGGTGCCGCCTATGCCCTGCAGGAAGTGCTGACGATCAAGTCGGACGACGTGCAGGGCCGTGTCAAGGTGTACGAGGCAATCGTCAAAGGCGAGAACATTCCCGAGCCCGGCATTCCTGAATCGTTCAAGGTGCTGGTCAAGGAAATGCAGAGCCTCTGCCTGAATGTCGAGATGCTGTCGGCCGGTGAAGAGGTCGAATTGAAGGACCTGGACGAGGACGTGTTCCGCACGGCCGAGTCCCTCGGCATCGACCTTTCCCGTCCGGAACGTCGCGAAGTCGACGTCGAAGTTTAAAGCCTCCGACTTGTGAGCGAAGGAGCGCGTCTTGCGACAGCCGTTCGATGAACTGAAAATCAGCCTTGCTACCACCGACCAGATTCGTTCTTGGTCGTACGGTGAGGTGAAGAAACCCGAAACCATCAACTACCGCACACTCAAGCCTGAAAAGGACGGCCTTTTCGACGAGCGGATCTTTGGACCGCAGAAGGACTGGGAGTGTTACTGCGGTAAGTACAAGCGGATCCGCTACAAAGGGATCATCTGCGAGCGCTGCGGCGTCGAGGTCACCCGCTCCAAGGTGCGCCGTGACCGCATGGGCCATATCGAACTGGCCGCGCCGGTAACGCACATTTGGTTCTTCAAGGGCGTGCCGAGCCGGCTTGGTTACTTGATGGATATGTCGCCCAAGGAGCTCGAGAAGGTCATTTACTTCGCGGCCTACTTGATCACTCACGTCGACGAAGAGCGGCGCCAAACCGAACTGCCTGAGCTCGAAGACACGATGCGGGCCGAGGTGCAGATCGTCCGCGACGAGTTCTCTGAATGGAAAGAGGTCCGCCTCGAACGCCTCGAGCAAGAGCTCTCGGGAATGGAAGAGGGGGGCGCAAAGTCGCAAGAGATCTCCGCTCGCCGGCGTGAGGTTGAGCGCGAGATTCGCGACCGCGAAGAGCGTGCAGAGCATGAGGTCGAGCTGATCGAAGAAGCCTTCGATCGATTCCGCACCCTGGCTCCGAAACAGCTCATCGAGTCGGAGCAGCTCTGGCGCGAGATGGTCGATCGCTACTCCGAGTTCTATGAAGGCGGGATGGGTGCCGAGGCGGTCAAGGACTATCTCGCTCGCATCGATCTCGATGCCGAGATGGAATTCCTCGATGAGATGCTCAACTCGAACTCGGCGCAGAAGCGCCAGCGCGCCACGCAGCGGCTGAAGGTCGTCAAGCCTTTCTTCGAGGCTAAGAACGATCCTCAGGCGATGATTCTCGAGACTGTCCCGGTCATCCCGCCAGACCTTCGTCCTATGGTTCAGCTCGATGGTGGCCGGTTCGCGACCTCAGACCTGAACGATTTGTATCGCAGGGTCATCAACCGCAACAACCGTCTCAAGCGACTACTCGACCTGGGTGCGCCTGAGATCATCGTGAACAACGAGAAGCGGATGCTGCAGGAGGCCGTCGACGCATTGTTCGACAACGGCCGACGCGGTCGCGCGGTGACCGGACCCGGCAATCGCCCTTTGAAATCGCTATCGGACATGCTCAAGGGAAAGCAGGGCCGGTTCCGGCAGAACCTGCTCGGTAAACGTGTGGACTATTCGGGCCGCTCGGTCATCGTGGTAGGCCCCCAACTCAAGCTGCACCAGTGCGGGCTGCCGAAGATCATGGCCCTCGAGCTGTTCAAGCCGTTCGTCATGAAGCGCCTGGTCGACCTCGAGGTCGCCCAGAACATCAAGTCTGCCAAGAAGATGGTCGAGCGTCGCCGCCCCCAGGTTTGGGACGTGCTCGCTGAGGTCATCCAGGAGCATCCGGTCCTTCTCAACCGTGCACCGACGCTTCACCGTCTGGGAATCCAGGCGTTTGAGCCGGTGCTCGTCGAGGGCAAGGCAATTCAGATTCACCCGCTCGTATGTGAGGCTTTCAACGCGGACTTCGATGGTGACCAGATGGCGGTCCACCTGCCATTGTCGGCAGAAGCACAGGCTGAGGCTCGGATCCTCATGCTCAGCACCAACAATGTGCTGTCGCCCGCTTCCGGACGCCCCATCGTGACACCGTCCCAGGACATGGTCATCGGTGTGTACTACCTGTCGGAGAGAGTTGAAGACGAACTCGGAGCAGGCCGGGCATTCTCGTCGGTCGAAGAGGCCCGGATGGCATATGAGAACAGCGAACTGTCGCTGCATGCTCCGGTCAAGATCCTTCTCGGCCCCGACCTCGTCGGCAATCCCGAGATACACGGCGATTACATCGGAACTCTCGAAGGCCTGATAACGCTGGAGCCACTTCCCGCCGACAAGTTGGTGGAGACCACTCTGGGAAGGGCGATCTTGAACACCGTCTTCCCGCCCGATTTCCCGTACATCGAGGCTGTCATGTACAAGTCGGACGTTCGCCGCGTTGTCGAGGAGATCATCGAACGGTACGGCAAGACCGAGGTCCAGGTGGTCCTCGACGGCATCAAGGAACTCGGTTTCCATTACGCCACCCGCGCCGGCCTCACCATCGGACTCGAAGATGTGAAGACACCGCCGAACAAGGCTGAGATCCTGTCCTCATACGAAACGCGGGCGGACAAGGTGTTGGACCTCTATCAAAAAGGTGTGATCACCGACGACGAGCGGCGTCAGGAACTCATCGAGATCTGGACTGAGGCTACGGACGAGGTGAAGGATGCCATGGAGGCGACCCTCAAAGCCGAGCGTTTCAATCCAATCGACATGATGGTCCGTTCCGGAGCACGTGGAAACATCATGCAGGTGCGGCAAATTGCCGGCATGCGTGGCCTCGTTGCCAACCCGAAGGGTGACATCATTCCCCGGCCGATCATCTCGAACTTCCGCGAGGGTCTGTCGGTGCTCGAGTACTTCATCTCGACGCACGGTGCCCGCAAGGGCCTCGCAGATACGGCTCTTCGTACTGCCGACTCCGGCTACCTGACCCGGCGCCTGGTCGACGTGAGTCAGGAAGTCATCATCCGCGAGGACGATTGCGAGACCGATCGCGGTATCAAGCTGCAGATTCGCCATCAGGTGCGACGGGGTGGCGAAATGGTTTGGGAACCGATCCGCAACATGCGTTCCCGCTTGTTCGGGCGTTACCTCGCCGACGATATCAAGATCGACGGCAAGCTTCTACGCGACCCGAGCGGTGACACCATGAAAGCCGGCTCAGTTCTCGGGCGTCATCAGCTGCTCGCTCTCGAGGGAGCAGCCGAACACGTCGACGCCGTTCGAGTTCGCTCGGTTCTGACCTGCGATTCACAGCACGGCGTCTGCCGGCGCTGCTACGGCATGTCCCTTGCCACCGGCCGTGAGGTCGAGCTGGGTGAGGCGGTCGGCATCATGGCTGCCCAGTCGATTGGTGAACCCGGTACCCAGCTGACCATGCGTACATTCCACACCGGTGGTGTTGCCGGTGAGGACATCACCCACGGTCTCCCCCGCGTGGTCGAGTTGTTCGAAGCTCGTACTCCAAAGGGCAAGGCCGTCCTCGCCGAGGTTGGCGGTCCCGTCAAGCTCGTCGAAGATGCTGAAGGTCGGCGCCTGGTTGTCTCGACCAAGGAAGGTGACGCCGAATATCCGATCACCCGTCGGGCCCGCGTCCGTGTCGCCGACGGCGATGTCGTGGACCCCGGTACGGCACTGACCGAAGGCCCATTGGACCCGAAGGAAGTTCTGGAGATCCGTGGTGTTCGCGCCGCTCAGCAATATCTCGTCGATCAGGTGCAGGAGGTGTACCGATCACAGGGCGTGGATATCCACGACAAGCACATCGAGATGATCGTTCGCCAGATGCTTCGCAGGGTCCGTGTTGTGAACCCGCAAGATTCCGGTTTCTTGCCGGCCGAGCTGGTCGATGACAAACGCTTCCGTCAGGCGAATCGCGAACTGGTGGAGGCAAGCCAAACGCCGGCCGAGGGACGCCCGGAGCTGATGGGTATTACCAAGGCTTCACTGGCGACCGATTCCTGGTTGTCGGCGGCGTCATTCCAAGAAACGACTCGTGTTCTGACCGAGGCCTCACTGATGGGCAAGTCGGACTTCATGCGTGGGCTCAAAGAGAACGTGATCATCGGCAAGCTCATCCCGGCCGGAACCGGTTCGGGTATGTACCAGGTCATTGAACCGTCGCTTCCGGGAGCCGACCCGATCTCGGCGCTCGGGATCTTCGGAGACCTGCCGGACAGTGCTACCGATGACGATCTGCCGTTGAACCCTGCTGAATGGCTTGCTTCGATCGGCGAGAGCAAGGACGAAGAAGAGGTCCCCGAACCGGTGGAATAGAGCGGAGCGGGAAGAATCGATGAGAAAGGGGCCCAATGGGCCCCTTTCTCATTGGCCAATGGCCGGCCAATTGGCAAAAGCTGACAGCCAGGAGGCGAGACATTACGCCATCATGCTCATACGGTTAGTGAGATATACTCATCGCATGAGTAAGCGGTTGCAGGTCATTCTGTCGGATGAGGAATACGAGGAGTTGAGGTTGGTTTCTTCGACGGAAGGTATGACGGTGAGCGAGTGGGTGCGCGGTGCGCTCCGGAAGATGAGGCGCGATCGGTCGCTTCTGGCTGCGGATGGGAAACTCGACGCGGTTCGGGCTGCCATGCGGCACGACTTCCCGTCCGGAGAGATTACGACCATGCTCGGCGAGATCGAGGCTGGATACGAGCGTTGATTTTCGTCGACTCAAACATCCCTATGTACCTTGTTGGCGCCGATCACCCCAACAAGACCGATGCCCGGCGACTTCTCGAGAGATCTATTGTCGACGGTGAATCGCTCGTCACCGATGTCGAGGTCTTTCAAGAGATTCTCCATCGGTACTCGGCGATCGGGCGCACCGATGCGATCTCGCCGGCATGGGAGTTGTTGGAATCCATCGCAGACGAAGTGGTGGGCATCGATCTGACCGATGTAGCAGCCGCGCGTGACCTCGTTCTCGCCGGTACCGGCGAGTCGGCTCGCGATGCGATTCATGTGGCCGTCATGCGTCGCCTCGGGTGCGCTCGCATCCTAACGTTCGATCGAGCTTTCGATGAGGTCCCGGGCATCAGACGTGTGATGTGAGGCCGAGGCCAGGGGCCAGAGGCCAGAGACGGATCAGGCTCGTGGCTCGGGACTACATCCAATGCAGAAGGCTTGGGCCTATGGCCTACGGCTCATCGATCGTGATATCGCCGGACGCTGTGTTGATTTCAATTGTGTTGTCTTCCGCCGGATCGGTGGCAATGTTGACGTCTATGTCACCTGAGCTGGTGTCGGTCTCGACTCGATACGGCCCGCCGGGAACAGACACCGTCACACTTCCCGAAGCGGTATCGATCACCAGATCGGCGATCCCGGCGTCAAACGCGAGATCGATCGATCCAGATGCGGAATGAGCCTGCACCGCAGAAGCCACGAGGCCGGTTCCATCGATTGAACCCGAGGCGGTGTTGAGGTCGAGGTCGCCGTTGATGTCCGTCAGTCGGATCGAGCCGGATGCACAGTTGATCAAGAGGCCACCGGAGACATCAGTGAGGCTCACCGATCCGGAGGCAGCTTCGATGACCACGTTTCCCGCGATGCCGGTTGCCGAGACGCTCGCGGAAGCAAGATTGAGATCAAGGGCAACGTTGGTGGGCATCTGGATGGAGTAGTCGACCGCACAGCGCCGGCGATTACGGCAATCGATATCCAGCGTAAGGGTGTCCGCATCTACCGCGGCGGTGGTGTCGGGTTCATCCCCCGTGTAGCTGATGGTCCTCTCGACGGTGATCTCATCGGTGTCCGACCCCTCGATCTGGACCTGGCCGGCCGGATTATCGATTCGTAACGTGGTTACTTCCTCGGTGAAACTCAGCGAGTCGGAGGCGGTCGCGGATGGTCCAATGTCGACGATCCCGTTGCAGGCGCCGACAAGAACCGCCAGCGCCGCCAAGGTGATGTGGCGAATACGCATCTCATCTCGTTTCTGTGGATGCACCTTCCAAGTATGGAACGGATCGACCGTTCATGGAAGGCGCGAATTGCGAGTCGCGAATTGCGAACCAGATGATTACCTTACGTCGTCCGTTTTGCGGCTAGCATGCCTTTCGCCGGACCCTTTCGGTCCCGGCTTTGACGCCCGTAAAGCAGGCGCATATACTGTGCCGCCGTGGTCCTCGCGACCACATACCCCCTCTCTTGAAGGGCCTACCGGTGTGACCTGTGCCGGTGAATGAGCTTCGGGAGGGAAAACTCAGGTTTCGGCGATATCGGTTAAAGACGACCGTGCGTCGATTTTCGCGTGTAGAGGAGAGCGATGCCGACGATCCAGCAATTGGTTCGGCAAAAGAGAAAGCCGAAGACGAAGAAGGAAAAGACGCCGGGCCTCGATGGGGCGCCGCAGCGTCGCGGCGTGTGCACACGCGTCTACACCGTCACGCCCAAGAAGCCCAACTCTGCGCTTCGCAAGGTGGCGCGCGTCCGCCTGTCTTCGGGTATGGAAGTCACCGCCTACATCCCGGGCGAAGGACACAATCTCCAAGAGCATTCGATCGTTCTCGTCCGTGGAGGACGTGTGAAAGACCTGCCGGGTGTTCGGTACAAGGTGATTCGAGGCACGCTGGACGCCTCTGGAGTCGCCGACCGGCGTCAGGCACGTTCCCGCTATGGGACGAAGAAGGAGTCCTAATGGCACGCCGCGGACCAGCATCAAAGCGGAAGATCGAAGCCGATCCGGTATTCCGGAGCGTCCTCGTCGGCCAGTTGATCAACAAGGTTCTTCTCAAGGGCAAGAAAGAGAAGGCGCGCTCAATCGTCTACGGAGCCATGGAAATCGTCGAGCGTCGTGCCGGACAAGACCCGCTGACGGTGCTCAAGCGAGCCATCGACAACCTCAAGCCCCAACTCGAAGTTCGCTCCCGCCGAGTGGGTGGTTCGTCCTACCAGGTGCCTGTTGAGGTTCCCGCACGTCGAGCCAACTCGCTGGCCATCCGCTGGTTGGTCAGTTATGCCCGCAGGCGCAAAGAGAACACCATGACGGAACGTCTGGCCAACGAGATTCTCGACGCCAGCAACCGCGCAGGCGCAGCAATGAAGCGCAAAGAAGATATTCACAAGATGGCCGAGTCCAACAAGGCGTTCGCTCACTACCGCTGGTAGTAGCGAGCACGTGATCGCCGTCAGCGATCACGGACAGTTTTTCTGACAAGTCCATAGCGACCGGAGAAGTAGAGAAGAGATGAGTAACAAGGATGCTTTGACGCACCTGCGTCAGATTCCTCTGAGCCGTACCCGCAATATCGGGATCATGGCGCATATCGACGCGGGCAAGACAACCTTGACCGAGCGGATCCTCTACTACACCGGCAAGACCTACAAGCTCGGCGAGGTCCACGAGGGCGCCGCCGTCATGGACTGGATGGAGCAGGAACAAGAGCGCGGCATCACGATCACTTCAGCCGCGACCACCTGCGCGTGGCACGACCACAACATCAACATCATCGACACTCCCGGTCACGTCGACTTCACCGTCGAGGTCGAGCGCTCTCTTCGAGTTCTGGATGGTGCCGTCGCGGTTTTCGACGCGGTTGCCGGAGTCGAGCCGCAATCCGAAACGGTTTGGCGTCAAGCCGATCGATACAAGGTGCCCCGAATGTGCTTCATCAACAAGATGGACCGCACGGGTGCCGACTTCTACTCAGCACTTCAGTCGATCGAAGATCGACTCGAGGCGCGTCCGGTCGCCCTCCAGCTGCCGATCGGCGCTGAGGCCGAGTTCGATGGGGTGGTGGACCTGATCGAGATGCGTGCTCACATCTGGAAGGGCGACGACGGCAAGCACTGGGAAACCACTGATATCCCTGCCGACATGCTCGACAAGGCGACCGAATGGCGCTCGTCGATGCTCGAGGTTCTCGCCGACAGCGACGAAGGCATCATGGAAAAGTACCTGGAGGAAGCCGCGATCTCGGCAGGCGAGATTCATTCCGCAGTGAGAAAAGGTATCCGCAAACTCGCTTTCACTCCGGTGTTGTGCGGTTCGGCATTCAAGAACAAAGGTGTACAACCGCTTCTCGATGCCATTGTTCAGTACCTCCCGAGTCCGGCGGATCTTCCGGCCGTTCACGGTTTCAAACCGGGTGATGAGGATGTACTGCTGGCCCGTGAACCCGATGATTCGGAGCCTTTCGCCGCATTGGCATTCAAGATCATGAGCGACCCCCACGTCGGCAAGCTCACCTATTTCCGCGTCTACTCCGGTCACGCTTCCAAGGGTGATCAGATCCTCAATACCACCGATGGGAAGAAGGAGCGTCTGGGTCGCATCCTCAGGATGCATGCCAACAGTCGCGAGGACATCGAAGACATTTTCACCGGCGACATCGTTGCGACTATCGGTCTCAAGCACACCACCACCGGAGACACGCTGAGCTCCGGCGGCGATCCCATTCAGCTCGAGTCGATGACATTCCCGGCGCCGGTCATATCCGTTGCCATCGAACCGAAGACCAAGGTCGACCAGGAGAAACTCGGCGACGCTTTGCATCGCCTTTCCGAAGAGGATCCGACTTTCCTCGTGCGTACCGACGAGGAAACGGGACAGACAATCATCGGCGGCATGGGCGAACTTCATCTCGAGGTGTTGGTTGATCGCCTGGTTCGCGAGTTCAAGGTCGCAGCCAACGTCGGTCGCCCGCAGGTCGCCTACCGCGAGACGATCAAGAAGGCGATCGAAAAAGTCGAGATCCGCTACGTCAAGCAATCCGGCGGCAAGGGTCAATACGCCCACGTCGTTATCAGCCTGGAGCCAACCGGCCCCGGAGGCGGATACGAATTCGTGGATGAGGTCAAAGGTGGCCGTGTGCCGCGGGAGTTCATCCCGTCGGTCGACACAGGCATCGAGGGAGCTATGGATCAGGGAGTCCTGGCCGGCTACCCGCTCGTCGACGTGCGCGCCCATCTCGTTGATGGGTCGTCACATGATGTCGACTCGAGTGAAATGGCATTCCGCATCGCGGGATCCATGGCACTTCAGGAAGCTGCCAAACGGGCGGGCGTCAAATTGCTCGAACCTGTCATGGCGGTTGAGGTTGTCACCCCCGAGGACTACATGGGTGATGTGATCGGAGATCTCTCCTCACGCCGGGGAAAGATCGACAATATGGGTCAGCGGGGCAACGCCCGCGTTGTCGAGGCCGAAGTGCCGCTGGCCGAGATGTTCGGATACGCCACCGACCTGCGGTCGAGGACCCAGGGTCGCGCAACGTACACGATGCAATTCCATTCCTATCAAGACGTGCCGGAATCGGTCGCCCAGGAAATCGTGGCGAAGGTTCGCGGGGAAGCCTAAGGAGGGCTGATCAATGGGTAAGGCGAAGTTTGAGCGGACGAAGCCGCATGTGAATGTGGGGACGATGGGTCATATTGACCATGGGAAGACGACGTTGACTGCTGCTATTACGAAGGTGTTGGCGGAGTCTGGTG
>JAHEDJ010000099.1 GCA_024641325.1 bacterium
CACCAAGGCAGCCTTTCCATTCCGGGCAATCTCAATGGCGCTCCACGGACTCCACCGCTGATCAGACGGATACTTTCGGGCCGGAGAACGCTCCGGTGGATGCCTTGCCTCTGCCCTCGCCACATCGCGTTGGTCAAGGAGGGATCTCAGGTTATGGACGGCCATGGGACAAGACGCCGGACAGACCCGGCACGCACTGTGTCGCCAGCGGGTTCGGGGGAAGGTCAGCGACGGGGATCGAAGGTTCCGGGTCATCCCGGCCGCCGTTTATGTTTGCCCGCCGGCCATGGCCTCTATCGATGCGTCTCCGGTCGGTAGCTATATGGCCACCGTTTTCCTGGTCACTGGGGATCAACTCGCTCAGTTTCGGCTCCGGGGACTTCAACTAGCCTTCTTGTTACCCAGACGAGGAGCGCTGATGTCGGACGTTGTGAATGAACCACGACTTCCTCCAAGATGGTTCATCCGTCTTGCCTGGCGGGTCCACCGTGGCCTGTACCGCATCACCGGGGGTCGGTTCGGGCTGAGACGCCCGAAGGGTGACCGCTACGGAATGATGCGTCTCACGACAACGGGGCGGCGCAGCGGCCAGGAGCGAACTGTGATCTTGGGCTACTTCGAGGATGGCCCGAACCTCGTAACAATGGCCATGAATGGTTGGGGCGAAGCCGAACCCGCGTGGTGGCTCAACCTCCAGGCGCAACCGGAAGCGAGCGTCGATCTCCCCGCCGGCGAACGCAAGGTCACCGGACGCGCCGCCGATGGCGACGAACGGGCCCGACTATGGGACCGGTGGCGCGAAATCGATTCCGATCTGGATGCCTATGCGTCGCGCCGGCCCACCGAAACCGCGGTTGTAGTGCTCGAGCCACTGCCGGGAACCAACGAATAACCCAGCTCTGGGGCGGGTTGCGGGGGATCGCGGTCCACAGGCTGGCGACGCCGCACATATCCGTCCGGAGCATTATCGAGCACCCGCCTGCGCTGAGTAAGCGGCATTCTGCGCCCTCTGTCGGGTGACGCTTTTCGGGCGGTGCGTCTACCTGGCTTTCAACCTTTGTGCCAGGTCGATCAACAGCTCCAGATCCTTGTCGGAGAGTTCGTCGAGTAGCTCGAGTAGCCGGCGGCGTTTGTCGGGCGGACGATCGAAGCTGGCAGGCGTTGCCCTCATCGCCGATACCCGTTCACCGAGGCCCACCTCAGGAGATGATTGCTGGGCGGACAACAGCATCGTCTGCCCTTCGCGGCGTTCGGTCAGGTTGTCGGCGGCGGCGTGGATCTGGTGGGGTCGGAGACCGAGCGCTTCAGCCAACACAACCAGCACAGAAGATGAGGGGGGTTTGTTGCCGTTCTCGATCTCGGCCAAATAGCTGTAGGAGATGCCGGCCCGGTCGGCCAGCTCCTTGCGCTCTACACCCTGTTCGGTGCGCAACAGTTTAATCGCCCGACCTACCGCTTCTGAGTAGCGACGGCGGTTACGGGACGGCTTGGCGGGTATCTCCATCAGCTCACACTACCCCAAACCTACTCCGTAGGAGTAGATTCTACGCTATTTGTGTGATATCATCACTGTCAGCGTCACTCCCGGCGCAGGGTCAGATCAGCCACAAGGAGGCAGTCATGTCCACACCATCCCACTCGCCGATTCACATCTCTGTCGTGCTCGACCGTTCCGGGTCGATGGCATCCATCGCCGATGACATCGTCGGTGGCTTCAACGAATACCTGACCGAACAGAGACAAGTCGAGGGAAAGGTCCGCGTGACCCTCGCCCAGTTCGACTCCCAGGGCCCCTTCGAAGTGCTCATCAACGGCGTCGACCTCCGCGAAGTTACCGACCTCGACCGCTCCTCATACCGGCCGCGGGGTTCCACTCCTCTCTTCGATGCCATCGGGCGGATGATCGCCAAGATCGACGCAGACTCCGCCGCCCGCTCCGAGGTTGGCGCACCAGAAGAGGACCAGGTGGTGTTGATCGTCACCGACGGATACGAGAACGCCTCCCGGGAATACGGCCGGCAGATGATCTTCGACCTGATCGAAACCCGCCGGAGCCGCGGCTGGGTGTTCGTGTTCCTCGGTGCCAACCAGGATGCCTACGCCGAAGGCCGCACCATGGCCTTCTCACAGACCAACTCGGGTGACTGGGCCGCCTCGCCCGAAGGTTCGAAGCAGATGTGGAAAGACGTCTCCTACTCGACCTCAGCACACCGGGCCAAAGACAAGGCACGCAGAGCAATAGACGAAGCAGAGTTCCTCAAACGGCGCCGGGGAAACTAGGCGCAGTCCGCCAACCACAATCAGTCTTCCGAAATCTGTCACACCCTCCCCTTACTTTGAAGGAGTGAGCGGGAATCGGATCGATCAACCCGGGGCACCTTTGATGGTGTTGGCCGGTCCGATGGAGTGTGGAGGACGGCTATGAGTGAGTGGGATAGGTCGATTGAGTGCCCGGCATGTGGGGCAAACCGGGTGGTGGAACAGGTGTACGGGTTGCCGGGTCCGGAACTGTGGGAAGCGTCGGAAGCGGGCGACGTAACTCTTGGTGGTTGTGTGGTGGGGTTGGACGACCCACCGCTCGGCTGCGCAGGATGTGGGGCCGGCGTGTGGCCGGACGGACGATTCCGCCGGGCGGCGGGCGGGCATGCCGTACAGACCCTCACCCTGTCGATCGATGACGGTCCGGTTCGGAGCCGGCTGGAGGCCAGCGTCGACCCGTTCGGTGACCTGGTACTCACCGGCGAGAACACCGGACCGGCGGTAGCCGCTCTGCTCGGCGAACCGACCGTGCGTTTCACCCTCTCGGTGGAACGCTCCTTCGTCGAGGCGGTCGGCACAGCCCTGATAGAGGAACTGATGCCCGACCTCGGTGAAGCGCTGGACTGGATGGACCAGCACCGAGTCGCCTACACGCTGTACCGGAGGCCGACGGGTGGAATCGCACACGGGATGCCGATGCCGGAAACGGCACTGGAATTACCCGCAGAGGAACACCCCAAGCTCGTGTTGCTACTGCTGCGAGAGGCGTTCCGGTCCGGAGCCGTCACCACCGAAGCACGGCTCCAGTCGCTGCTCGAGCACTACGGCATCCCGGTCCGGTTCCAACTGGGCGCATGACGCACCGATGTCGCCACGCTGTCCTGGACGGAGCATCAGGTGCTTGGTGGTGAACCCGGTCTCGTTGTGGTCGCGGAGGTGGGTGCGCCGGGGCCCCTTCCGCTTATGGTCGGTCGGGTGACCGGCGACCTCAGATCCTTGGAATTGTGAGACTTGGCCCGGTGAGCTGGTGTGGTTCGATCGGCACCAATGGGGTGCCTGCCCCGGAAGGGTCACGTGTCTTCCTCGTAGTTCTGGGTCGATCCGATGGCCTTGTGCCCTCCGCGACTTCGGAGTGGTTCCTCACCGTCGCTCATGCGGACAGTCCTATTCCTGGCCTGTTGTGCAGCGATTTTCCGCCTTTTCTCGGATTCGCTCACCGCGTCGCTGCAGTAATCGATGATCCCTTGGATTTGAGATTCCGCTCGAATCGCCCGCTCGAGGAGGGTTCGATTGTCGCCATGGAGAAGGCATGCTTGGGCGATCAATGCAAGCTCTTCATCGCTCCATTCCGGAATTCGCTGCCAACGCTCCGTCCAAAACTCGGCGAAATCGAGCACGCCCATATCTCCTCGCCTCCCCTGGTGTTCCAGGAGTCGGTGCACCAGGTCTTTGGGCAGCGTGAGATTGCGAGAGGGATCTTGTGCCCGTTGATGCTGGCCGTCTTCAAGCGATTCCGATGCGGCCCTACGGATATCGGCAAGTTCCGGCCCAAACTTCTTGATCGCCTCATCGAACACCTGAAAGTCGAGTCCGGCCAAGAAGAGAACATCCTCGTTGTTGGTGAAGTGCACTCTCTCGATGGTGCCAAGCCG
>JAHEDJ010000057.1 GCA_024641325.1 bacterium
GTGGCCGAGGTGACGGTGACAGAGACCGATCGATAGGATTCGAAAGTGGGTATGCAGCCCCACCGTGGCGTAGGGCCGCCCCTCTGGAGGTGAAGCCATGAGAATCGACCGCATCGACCTATGGCATGTCGGAGTGCCGCTTCCGGCCCCATTCCGGCCGGCCTGGATCCCCGGCTTCGTGCAGAGCGAGAACCGGTTCGATCTCATTCGACTGACCACCTCATCGGGAGTTGAGGGATGGTCGGCGGCACCGCGCATGGGGAACGAGCGGGCCGGAATGGGAGCGCTGCTCGGGCCCTACTTCCTCGGCGAACGGGCCGACGATCTTGCCAATGTGCGGCAACGGATCCGAGAGATGGGCTACCTGGGTTGGAACGCCGGGTGGATCGAGCCCGCCTGCTGGGACATCGTTGGCAAAGCCCGCCGCCAACCCGTATGGAAGCTGCTCGGAGGGACAGGCGGACGGGTGCGCCTCTACGCCTCGAGTGGTGAAGTGCGCTCGGGCTCCGAACGTGCAGCCGAGATCGAAGCTCGGCTGGCAGAGGGCTTCGATGCGGTCAAGCTGAGGGTGCACGATGACACCCTGGAAGAGGACGTAGCCCAGATCCGTGATGCCCGCTCCTATGCCGGCGACACCCCCGTTCTGGGTGTCGATGCCAACCAGGGCTGGCGGGTGGCAGTGAGCGCCGACGCCCCACTCTGGGACTACGACCGCGCCCTTGCCTTCTGTCGAGTGGCCGAAGAGTTGAACTTCGCCTGGGTGGAGGAGCCACTTGCGAAAGACGATTACGACGGACTTACCCGCCTACGCCGGGAGACCGAAGTCCCGATTACCGGCGGAGAACTCAACAGCCACGGTATCCCCGAGTTCCGCACCATGCTCGAGAAGGAATGCCTCGATTGGTATCAACCGGACGCCGTGTTCACCGGGGGTATTGCCGCCACCTGGGAGATCGTCCGGATGGTGGAGGACTCGGGCGCCCACTACTCGCCTCACACATGGACCAACGGCATCGGATTCGCCATCAACCTGCAGATCTTGGCCGCCTCCCGGCGACGAAACGAGACGCGGCTCGAGTATCCGCTCGATCCGCCCGGCTGGGTCCCGGAAGCCCGCGATGGACTCCTCGCCGAACCATGGCTACAGGAAAAGGGCGAACTGCAGATTCCCGACAAGCCGGGCCTGGGTTTCGAGATCGATCCCACCGCATTGCGCCGATTCGGCAAACACTTCTTTACCGCGACCCAGGCTCGTGTCGCGGTGCGTACCATCCGAGACCGCGGTCTGGCCGAGGCGAGGGAACTAGGCGCCGTGCGGCGCAAACGGCTCAAGACCAGGAGCCGGGATCTAGATTCCTCAAATGGAGATCCCTTCCTCGACCGTCTCTGAAGGCGAGCCGTTCAGCCCCACCACAGACCTCAGGCCACAGCAGAGCGCCGTGTACGGCGTACCTTGGCGACAATGGCTCCGAGATTGATAGTCCACCCAACGCCGAACATGCGGTTGACGACGATGGCACCATCAGGGTTCCAGAACGTTCCTTTGATCTTCTCGACCGTGGGCATTCGGAAGTCGTACGGCACCAACCCGCCGAGCGCACCATGCCAAGTTCGCTCCTCCTTCGGCAGGCGCAACTCCTTGATCACTGCCACGATCGCCAGGACCGCGGCCAGCAGTTTCAAGGGCTTCATTCCGTCGGAGCGTCTCGGCTTCGTGTCCGATTCGATAGCTTGCTTTCGCATAAGCCAAGTTTAGCGATGGTCTCCCGGCAAAGAACCCGCCACCGCCTGCGCGCAGTACTAGTAGTTGTGACGGGGCGCCGACCCTGTCGAGCTGATGATCTCTACCCAGAAGTGCCTTCACCAAGTATCGATGTCGGCGGCTGTTGCACCTTCGAGGAAGTCGAAGGTTGACCTATTCCGGCCGTCCTCAGAGGCGCGCCTTACGACTTCGGCGTTGACGTGTTCTTCGCTCGTCATGGACCGAGCTCGCCTACCTACGGAACAAAGGCAAACGCACCGGCGAACACCGGCAGGCTGATCCCGGACACAAACTCCATCGTCTCCGGATCGAACGAGAGCGCCTGAGAGTCCGTGCTGTTCACAACCCAGATGGCATCACTCGTGAGCAGGATCGGATAGGGAATTCCTGCTGCACCGGTACCGACTTCTACCCGATCAAGCTCCTCCCCCGACGCCGGATCGAACTTGATGAGCACCGCGTCGAGGCCCTGGGTGGCCCACAGGTATCCGAAGGCCACCTCCAGAACAACCTCGCCGTCCCCGAATCCGCCGATCTCGAACAAATCCAGAACCGCACCCGTGGATGGATCCAGCTTGGCAATCGCCGACAGAGGTCCGGTCGTCCCGTCGGGACTCATGGGCTTCGTTCCCCCAACCCAGAGAGCGCCCGATCCGACGACCATCGAATCGGCGATCACCCCGGTGTCGACTGGTTCACCCACCGTCACGCTCGCCGGATCAACCTTGCGGACCGTTGTAGACGAGTCCACGTCTCCGCCCTCGACCCACACGTCGTCGCCTGCTGCGGCTACCAGGCTGTAATAACTGAACTCGGGCGGCAGTGCGGCACCCCTGACCACCATCCCATCACGTTCGACGCCCACCAGTTGAGAGTCCGCCCCGATGAAACCGGCGATGACCCATGCCATCTCATCAGTGACTTCCAGACCGGCGAACTGGCCGGGAAGCGCCACCTTGCCTTGCTCGTCGCCAGATGATGCGTCGATGGAGACGAGGGAGTTCGCAGCGTCGGAAAACCACAGTTGGCCCTGGGCTACCGTGAGCCCGTAGGCACTGTCGTAGCCGTCTGCGAAAACTTCCCGGTCTTCAGCAACCAGGTCGACGATGTCGATTCCGATCCCGGTGGAAACGAATATTCGGGTTCCATCACCCTCCGCTTCGCTCTCGGAGTCGGCATCTGAGTCGCTACTCCCGGAGTCCGTGCTCTCGGTTTCGGAGCCGCCGGTGGATGCCTCCGTGTCGTTGGTTCCGCTTGCAGTGTCGTCAGAGTTGCCGGCGGATCCGTCGTTGCCTCCACATGCAGCGACCACGAGGATCAACGCCACAATTATGCGTTTGATGATGGTCCCCTTTCCGAAATCAAACCTACACCCTTCAGATGGGTGAGGCTGTGACGGTTGGCATTCCATCGTCGAGCAGTCGAGGCAGCCGGTCCTGCCCGCTAGACCAGGCTGTCGCCGACGGTGCGTATGCTCCAGTCGCTCTCGTTCCCGTCAAAGCGGCAAGTGATCAAGACGGCGAAGATCGACTGACGCTTTGCAGAGCAAACGTCCGTTGTTGGGAGACGCAAGCCACCTCTAACAGGAGGATGCCTTGGGTCAACGTGCCGGACGGTCAACGGAGACCCACAACCCGGGCAAACTGATCGATACGCGGCCGGCGAACGAATGAGGCTTCAGGCTTGCTGCTTGTACGCCTGAGCCAGTTTGTGGTCCTTTTCAATCAGCATGCGGGCCAGCTGTTCGATCACCGCAATAGCTACCTCTGGGTGGCCATGCAGGATTGGCGCGATGTCCCACGAGGTGATCTGCAGCACCGACGTCTCGGTGGTCGTAATCACGTCCGCCGTACGAGGCAGGTCGGGAATCAACAACGCCATCTCCCCGAAGTAGTCTCCCGGACCCATTGTGGCGATTGGCTGATCCTCTCGTCGAACCTCAACCGCTCCATCCAGGACGAAGAACATAGCCAGCGCGTGATCAGCGCCTTCTACAGTCAGGAATGTCCCGGTCGGCACAGTCCGGCAGGTCGCGATGCTCTCGAGGGCTTTGATCTTCTCGTCGGCCAGTGCTGCGAACATCGGAGATCCGCGCAATACGGTATATGCATCCATGACATCACCCTTTCCTAGAAACCGAGACTACTCATCGTCAGTACCCCGGTCCCGAGACGTCCGCGGCCCGTAGGTCTGAGACCCTGCTCACGAAGCTCACGCCGCCCGGATGACGGATTGTTGGAGGGCCAAGCGGATCAACTGCAGCCACGACGGCGACTCGTCGAAGGCCGGGCTATCCGATCGCTGCTGCCAGGTACCGACCAGCCTCGAGTTCCTTCGCCGCTCCCATAACTGCGAAGAACCCAATAGCCGGACGCACCAGTTCGAGGCTTTCCTCCCCGCGACCGGAATCCGCCAGGACATTGGCCAAGGCAAGATCCACGCGCGCCAGGTCCCACTGGGCCTCCAGCTCCGCGTACCCTTCTCGCGCCCTCTGCAGGAGCTTGATCGCCGCCTCGGTATCTCCGTTGTACAAGGCCGTCATACCAGCCAGCCGGTCGGCGGCATGGCGAAGTGCCTCGAGTCCGCCCCGCTCCGCTTCCGCACGAGCCAGTTCCACCAGCGTCCCGACGTCTGGCCATCCCGGCCCTTCCGCTGCGATTTCGCATTCGGCCTCCAGCAACAAGCCCAACCTCGTCCCTCGGCGCCAGCTCGTCTCGGCGAGAAGCCGGCGAGCTTCGTCCAGATCGCCGCGCCGCGCATATAGCGGAGCCAGAAACGACGCCCATCGGCCCAGGGGGGTCGTGTCCCGATCTTGTGGCTCAGTGCTCTTGTCGAGATCGGAGAGGAGGTTGGCGACGCGATCGGCCTCGTCTGAGGTTCCCCTGATCTCATGAATGAGAGCGGCCGCTGCGTACATCGGAGATACGAAATGAGGAGGAACGTCGGCTCGCTCGCCCAGGATCGTTCTCCCCAACGTCAGATCAGCGAGCACCTCATCCCACTGCCCGAGCCGGTAGCGGGAAACAGCTCGCCAGGTGAGGCAGTGCAGCGCCACCCTGGGAACCCGGCCAGAGGTTCGAGCAAATCCGGTATCTGCGTTGGAGAACGCATCCCGATATCGGCCGAGATGGAAGTTCACCCAGCCGCCCATCCCATAGATGTCTCCCAGCTCCCACGGGTCGTCGATTGTCTCGGCGAGCACGAGCCGGCGTTGCGTTGCTTCGAGAGCCCGGTCGTAGAGGCCTCCCGTTATGTAGTTGGCTCCCACGCCGTCGAGAGCACCGGACTCGAGATCGACGAGTTGCAGTCGTTCGGCCATGGCAACGGCATCTTCGCCGGCCGCGAGGGACTGGGCCGGGGAGACAAGCGCTTCGTGCGATCGCTCAACAGGTCGTGGAAAGGCGTGCGGCCAGAAGGCTTTGAGGGTCAACAACCTGACCCGCTCGGGATTATCTGCGACGTCCGAGTGATCGAATCCGAGCTGCAGGTACTGGTACACATCCGTCTCGGCGGGGACAGACTGCATAGTGCCCGGCCACCGCACCGGTGTCTCGAGTGCTCGAGCGCAGAGCCGTGTGACCTCTTCATCTGATTGATCGCCCGCCTGGAGACGTAGATCGATGGCTTGTTTGAGATAGCGCCAGGCTCCATCACCGTCGTAGGCGAAGAAGAACGCTTCGCCCAAGGCTTCCAGCACCCTGGCCTCTTCCTCCGGAACGCGAGCCAGTGATTCGGCCTCCCGTGCATAACGGCGAGCAGTATCCAGTGCCATCTTGAGGCGAGCGCTCTGCGACGCCAGCAGGAGGTACTCGAAGGATCGCCGCCTGAGCTCCTCGAGTTCCTCGGCTCGGACGACTTTGTCGTCTCGCATGCCCTGGTAGGCCTGTGAGAGGTGGTAGGCAAGCACCTCGACCACTTCCCGCCATCGGTCGCCGCTGGTCCTCTCAACCCAGTCGGCGGCTCGACGGTGCAGGTCCGTCCGCTCCCGCAGCGAGAGGCTGTCGAACGCAACATCGCGAATAACCGTGTGCTTGAAGCTGTACTCCTGCTCTCGCTCGAGTGTGCTGTCCAGTCGTGCGACGATCAGATCGCGATGCTCTAATTGGTCGAGAGGCCCAATCACCTCGGTTCTACCCACCTCGAGCAGCGACGCAACCGAACCAGCCCAGAAGATGCGACCGACGACGGCGGCACATTGCAGCGACCGCTTCTCGGCGGTGGAGAGAAGATCGAGGCGAGCTGCCACTACGGCTTGAACCGTATCCGGGATCTGGACGCTGGTGATCTTCTCGACCGCCTTCCAGCGATCCCCTGAACGCACTATGCAGCACTCGTCGATGAGCTGACGGAGGATCTCCTCGATGAAGAAGGGATTCCCATCCGAGCGCCGCAGAATCTTCGATCGAACCGACGCCGGCATCTCGTCGATGCGGAGCAGGAAGGAAACCAGACGACCCGCCTCCTCTTCGGTCAGCGGGTCGAGCATGATGCCAGAAAAGCTCCTCTGGCCACCGCCCCAACCAGGTGCCTTGTCAACCAGTTCGGGCCGCGCCGTGCACACAAACAGCACGGGTCCGGCGGTCCGATCCGCGAGGAACTCCAGAAGCGCCAGCATGGCGGGGTCGGCCCAGTGGAGGTCCTCGATCTCGACGATCAGCGGAGCCCGGGCGGCCAGGGATGAGAAGAAATGTCGCCAAGCCATCTGAATCTCGGCTTCGATCAAGTTCGGGGACATTCCCCGGAACGAGAACCCTTCGTCCTCGATACCGATGGTCCAGCCCAGCGCGGCGGCAAGGCGGCCGGTGGGGCTCTCGAGCACCGTGTCCTCGATTGTCTTGATCTTGTCCCAGACCAAACTCGGTGAATCGTTGTCGAGAATCCCGGCGTAGCTCTTGAGGATCTCCGCCAATGGCCGATAGGTGCTCTCCTCCCCATAGGGGAGGCAACGTCCGCCGAGCACGAGCGGGGGCTGCTCCACAGTCTGCACTGCCGCATGGAACTCGTCGGCCAGCCGGCTCTTGCCAATGCCGGCCTCACCGTAGATGGTGACCAAGTGGGGGCGCTGCTCCCGGACCACCCGTTCGAACAAGGTGCCGAGAAGAGTGAGTTCGTGTTCCCGGCCGACCATCGGCGCACGGAGAAGCGGCGCGGACAGGCGCTCGGTCGGTCCGAGCAGTTCGTGGACACGAATGGGCTGACCGCGCCCACGGAGGGTGACAGCTCCGAGGTCTTCGAAACGGAAGTTGCGGCTGGCCCGCACCGTCCGGTCGGCCACCAGGATTTGTCCTACTCCGGCGGTCTGCTCCAGTCGGGCCGCGACGTTCACCGCGTCGCCGGCCACCCGTCCCATCTCCGGGCGAGCCGGCGCAGAGGCAACCACTTCACCGGTGTTGATGCCGACCCGCGCCGAGAGGACCACACCATGGGTCTTCTCGAGTTGAGCGTTGAGATAGCTGAGGCTTTCCATCATGCCGTAGGCGGCACTGAGAGCCCGATCGGGGTCATCTTCATGGGCGATCGGGACGCCGAATACCGCCATGACAGCATCTCCGATGAACTTCTCTACGGTTCCGCCGAATGACTCGATTTGGGCTCTCATGGCGTCGAAGAATGCGCCAATCACTTCTCGGAAGTGCTCGGGGTCGAGCTGCTCGGCGAGTCCGGTAGACCCGGTGATATCGGCGAAGAGGATCGTCACCAGCTTCCGTTCCTGCGGCGAGGGCCGGTCGCGCAGGTCCGAGCCGCAGTTCGGACAAAACACGGCATCGTCGGGGAGACGGGTTCCGCATTGCGGGCACGGGTGCCCGGCGGCGGCCCCGCATGCTGCGCAGTAGCGAGCGTCCTCTGCCAGTTCGGTTCCGCAGTTGGTGCACCGGGTTGCCATGGTCTGCGAGTCTACGGGTCGGGGGCGGGGCGTCCTAGGTAGGGAAGCTCCTTATGGAAGAGTCTCCTCAAGGTCACCGCACGACGCGGTCGAGCTACCCGGAACGACGTTCTGATTGCCATCCCGGCCAACGATGGCGCCGACACCGACGGCACCGGCCAGAAGAGCGGCGGTGCCGCCACCTTTCAGGTCTGCGAAGCCCGCACCTCAACCTGTTCTCGCCCTGTGACTGTGACCTGGCAGCAGCCGGCACCTGAGCCCTGGGTGCGCTGATACATGTGAACGTGATCCAGGCCTTCGAGCTGCCGATGACAAGCAGGACGAACGGTGGTTGGCGAAGCTGCAGTTAGTACTGAGGCGACCGGGACTGGGCGTCTGCCGGGTCTGGTATCTGGAGGAGCGGAACGGCGACTCCCGTGATTTGTTCGAAATGATCAAGATCGGTTTGGCGGTGAGCGCTGTGGTAGTTGTCGACACCCCGACCAACCACCGCAGCAACGAGCGAAGCCAGTTCTTCCTGTCCGCGGTTTTCCCAGGGAACGGCGTTTCCTTGCCAGGCGTCGAGGCCCCGCAGATCTAGGAACATACGGCGGTCTGTGTCTGTGAGGTTCCAGCAGTCCCAGGCATGATGTTCGTCGACATGCACACCGGGATGAGCACGGATCTACTCCGCTCGAACAACCTGTCTTTCACCGACGCCGGCGACGAGATGATGGCGACCCGCTGGATGGCCGCCCTCGAAGAGTCAGGTGTCATCAGCACGGGTGGATGACTGCGAACACACCCGACCCACGATGGCGGGCCGCCAGATCCTCACAATTGCGCTCTCTGCCCCGCCGCAACCGGACTTCGGCATTCACTCCGGTACCCGCGACGCGGAGCTCAATCCGTCGCAGAGGGACCACATGCGTTGCTGCATGCGTCAGATCGGGTCCCCGGCTGGTCGGCGGTCACTTGCGGTTGCCATGTGGTCGCGGGCGCGGGCGACCACTTGCATTTGCCGGCAAAGCCAACCCTTCTCTTGTAGGGAGTCGGTGCCGCTCTGTTTGCGGCAACCTCGAGTCCCGTGTGGATCGCCGTGGGTGCCGCCATCGGTGCAGCACTCGGTACGGCTTCCGGACGGAACGACGGGGCCGACTCGGACGACGAAGCCGGCGGCTAGCGCCGCTCGACCAGATCATCAGCGAGGACTCTCAACTGCCAACCGGTTGGCCGACGCCCCTCGGCACTGTGCACCTTCCCCATTCTCCACCGAGGATGTCGGGAGACGCCGGTTGCTGCAACGTCTTCCGTTGGCAGGCGCCCTACATCACTGTTGAGGGCCGGCGGCTCCGAGCACACGAAGGGCGCGGATGGTCACCCAGGGGTTGGTACGGGTCTTCCCACCGGGCCCCCATTGGGCGAAGGTGCAATTGCTGCCGATCTCGCTTGCGGTGCGGGCCCGTCTCACCTCCATCGGGAACCCACCGTCAGCGGTTCGCTTGGAAAGGAGCAAATCGAGAGCGCGGTTGCAGCGCGGGTCGTCGAGGCGGCCGATGTCGGCCATGAGCTCCAGGACGAGGAGAACATCGAAGAAACGGATCGGGAATCCAATCTTGTCGGGTTGAGGCCCCCAATTGGGCACGATCAGCGCGCCACTGCGATGAAAGAGCAGGTGGTGTTCCAACAGGAGCTCAACACCGCGTTCGAGCGTTTGGGCGGCGGTCTCGTCGCCCGTCACCTTTACCCATGCTGCCAGCCCCCGCAGGCCCAGCACCGTCTCTACAAAGGATGACCGGCGCGCTCGAGGGTGCACATCACAATTCCAACCCCCATCCGGCCACTGCATTTCCCCGAGCCGATCCGCAAGCGCCTGCAGCCGCTCGTCCATCAGGCCCAGCTGCAGGCTGGCCCAGAGCACGTTGCCCTCCATCGAGGAGCAACGCCGCACCCGATCGGGCTGTCCCTCGATATGCCGGGTCCAGTTCGGCTTCAGGAATGCCGGCGACAAGATCCATGCGAACACGATCTCCTGAATCTGTTCGAGGCGCGGGTCTCCACCGGGATGCCCCCGTTCGGCCAGCTGCACGAGGACCCAGTGAGCGCCTTGCCACTTGCGGTAGGCGTGAAGTGGGTCCACAAAACCGCCGTCGATCACTGCAATGCATTCCGGACTCGTGCGCACCTCGTCGGCCCGGGTAAGCATCTCGGCGGTATCCGACTCGGCCCCGTCCAACACGAGGCGGGCCTGATACCGAACCGCCGGGTCGTCCCACGTGCGGAGACGGTCGACCACTGTCTCCATGTACAGATCATAGAGTGCGGTTCAAGGTCCTCACGCAACCGGCGGGTTGCCCCCTTCGGGCCGTCCCGGAACCGACTTGTCGCGCTCGCATCCGATGAGACACTGCTGGGTGCCGCTGCCGACCAGACTGCCCGTCTGGCCCTGAACGTGAACTCAGCTCGCCGCCGGGAGTCCGAGGTGGGCGCGGATGCCTGCGATGAGGATCGAGATCCCCACCTCGATGAGGCGCTCACCGTCGCCGGATCCTCCGTCGAAGACGATCTCGGATTCGCCTATGAGGCTCGTAAGGCCGTGACAGAGCGACCAAGAGATGTTTTCGATCGCCGCCGCGTCGACCTTTGCCGACCCGACACATCCTGCGATGACACTCTCGAGGATCGCCCGGGTCGGACGTCCTGCAACCTGCACCTCTTCATACTCGCCGAGGTCGACCATGTGGTTTCCGAACATCAGCCGGTAGCGACCGCGGCTCTCGAGTCCGTACTCGATGTAAGCCCTGGCGAGAGCATTGAGGCGGGCGAAGGGGTCGTCTGCTGCGCTTCCGACGGCCGTGGTCAGGCACTCACCAAAGCTCCGGTAAGCGTCGGCGGCGAGCACTGCCAGCAATTCCTGCTTGCCGGAAAAGTGGTGGTACGGGGCGGCTTCCGATACTCCCAGCCTCCGGGCTACGGCTCTGAGCGAGACTGCTTCCAGCCCTTGTTTGTCGATGATCTCGAGGGTTGACTCGAGAATCGCCCGACGGAGATCACCGTGGTGATAGGACCTGACTGCTTCCAGGTCGGCGCTCTGCGACATCATTTGCCCTCCCATCCTAACGGTGCTTAGATGGTATCTAAGCGGTGTTCAGATTGCAAGCGAAACGAGGAGGGGACCATGAGTCGCATGAACGAGCAGGAATACCGGCGGGCGGAGGGCAAGCTCAACGCCGAATACGGCGTGGCGATCGAGGAGCACTTCGTGGACGTCCGGCGCCCGGCGACCTCGATCCGTGTGCTCGAGATCGGGAAAGGCGAGCCCCTTCTACTCATTCACGGATCCCCTAACAACGCAGCGACCTGGGTGCCGTTGGCTGCGCAGATGCCGGGGCGGCGCTGCCTGCTGCTCGAGCGTCCCGGAGCGGGGCTGAGCTCTGCTGTTGAAAGATGGGGTAACCATCGAACCGACTCCGCGGCAATCGTCGAGGCCGCTCTTGACCACTTCGGAATCGACCGGCTCGACATCGCCGGCAGCTCGTTCGGCGGACTCTACGCATACAATTTCGCCCTGACCCGGCCGCAACGAGTGCGCAGCCTGATCCAGCTCGGCTCTCCCGGCGGACCTGCAGTCCTGGGTATCCCGGCGATATTCCGGTTCCTCTCCCTTCCTTTGCCGAAGCCGATGGTGAACAAGGCGCTTCGTCCCGATGTGGCCGAAGCGCGCAAGATGTACGCCCAGATCGGCCACAAGGAATCCGTTGAGAACGACGCCATTCCAGACGTCGTCTTCGAGTGGTACTCCTCGCTGCTGTGCAACACCGACACCGTCGAGCATCTGGTTCGCGAAATCGGATCCATCGCCACAACACTGGGCTACCGCCCGACAAGCAGGATCGAAGACGACACCCTTGCCGGCTTGAACCATCCTCTGCTGTATCTGTGGGGCGACCGCGACACCTTTGCCAAGCCGGAGAGAGCCGACGCTCTCGCCGCACTCTCACCGAATGCACAGATCGAACACTTCGAGCGATTCGGTCACCTCCCCTGGTACGACGACCCGGCTCTCATCGCCGCACGGATGGAGGAGTTCCTGGCCGCCCGTCCGTGATGCGGTGCCCGGACGCAGATTCGGGCCCGCTCGCGATCAACACTCCCCACACGGCTCCGCCCCATACCAGCCCGCCGGCGAGTGTGCTATCGATCACGTTGAAACGAGCGCGCGACCAACTGGCTTCTTGCGGCGCCAGCTTGCTTCGACGTGCGCTGGAACAGGAGCCTTTGCCGAGTATCTCACTTGCATCGGTCGAGCACTCGATCAGCGTCTCCGGTCAGCCCACGGCCAAACACTCTCACATACATCCAGACGGTAGGAAGTCATAAGATGGGTCCGACAAATGAAAGGGGGCCCACTGTGAGCGAAACTCCGTTTGAAATGGTGGCTCTCAACGCGGACGTTGTTGGGTACAGCCGGCTTCTTGCCGATGATCTCGAGGCCACTACGGCGACCATGGAGGAGTACAAGGACCTGGTTGAGGAGAAGGTCGGCGAGAGTGGGGGGACACTCGTCAACTTCGTTGGCGACAACTTCATGGCGGTCTTCGACGATGCGAAGGATGCAGTGCGGACCTCTATCGCGATCGCCAACGAGATCGAATCCAGGAACGCCACCCGCTCCCGCATGAGCCAGACACGCTTTCGCATGGGGATGGATCAGGGCGTAGTCACAATCTCCGACGGTCAGTATTTTGGTGATGCCCTGAACATCGCCGCACGGATTCAGGCGATAGCCCCTCCCGGGGGGCTCAGCGTGTCCGGGCGGGTTTACCAAGCCTTGGATGAGCCGGCCTTGCGATTCAAGCCGCTCGGCCGGCGCCGGCTGAAGAATATTCCGGAGGAAGTGGACGTCTATGAGTTCGCCGACCTGCCCGCTGATGCTCGCCCCACTTCAGCACAACGGCCGCTGGCGCTTGAGTCGCCGACAGTCGCCGTCCTCCCCATCCATACCGAGATGGTGGACGAGTCAGTCCAGGCGACGGCAGGAATACTTAGGATGGACCTGATTCACCGACTCAGCAGAGTCCCTCATCTGAGCGTGATCGACGCCAAGGCCGACACCGACAGTAGCGGCGCACCGGGAACCGCCCGATACATGATCGAGACCGGTATTCATCAGGCCGGCGAGAACGTCAGGATCTACGCCACTCTCTTTGACGTCACATCGATGAACGTCGTCAAATCGCACAAGTGGACAACCACGGTGGCTGATCTATTCGCCCTCTCGGAACAGCTCGCCGATGAGGTTGCTCGGGCGATAGAAGTAGACCTGGTAGTAGGGGAACCTGCCGGCCTCTACGCGGATCTGGACGATCCGGAAGCGATAGAGCAGGTCTATCTCGGTTGGTTTCACCTAACCAGCGGCACAGTCGAGGGATGGGCTCGAGCGGTCGATCTCTTCGGACGGGTCGCCGACTCCCATCCAGACCAGCCCTACGGACACGTGCTTTCCGCGTTTGCGAACTGGACGGGCGCAAGCAACGAATGGACCCGGGAGCCCGAGGCGATGTTGCTCAAGGCGCGAGATCAGGCTCGGGTGGCACTCGAGCTGGGCGATCCGACCGGTATGGCGCGGACGGTCGAAGCGGCCGTTTTGATGTCTCAGGGTCTCGGCGAGGAAGCTCTGGAAACAATGGAGAAGGTGGAGATCGTCAGGCCCACCTGCGATGTCACCTACGGCCTGGAGGGCAGCGTCCGGCGCTACCTCGGTCAGTGGGAGAAGGCGATTGACCTCACCGATGTTGCAATGCGTCTGACGGGAGTCAACAAGCCCTGGTATCCCACGGTCAAGGCATGTTCGCTGTACATGGGAGGCAGAGTCGAGGAGGCAGCGTCCGTGGCCGAGATGGTTCTCGAACACCAACCGCACAATCTGGAGGCTCTGCTCGTCCTGACGGCCGCCCAGGTCGAGTTGGGGCTTGATCGACGGGCCCGGGCGACAGCCGAACTGGTGAGGGAACGCTACCCCGCTGTGGACGTAGCGCATTGGATCGACGCGAACCCCTACCAGGGGCGAGATATGGTCGACCGTTGGAAAGC
>JAHEDJ010000021.1:0-18202 GCA_024641325.1 bacterium
TGTCGCGAGCATGGTCTAGATAGCGGAGGTGGAAGAATGAGCTCTAGTGGCCTCTTCTACTCGAACCGTGATCGCGCTCTTGCGGGGAATCAACGTTGGTGGCAGGAACCGGCTGTCCATGGGTGTGCTTAGGTCGATCGCTCGCGATCTTGGATTCGCCGGCGCAACCACATATCTGCAGAGCGGCAACCTGGTTCTTCCCGGCGTCGGTTCTGCCCCGGTCGCGACAGCTTTGACCAACGAGATCAGGCGCGTCTGCGGACTCGAGATCCCCATCATCACTCGCACCGCCTCCGAGTGGGCGCGTGTCGTCGCCGGCAACCCGTTCACAGACGCGACCACCGACGGTACGAAACTCCACGTCTTGTTCTTGGAGCAATTCGCTACCGAGCGGGTCCGTCGCTTTGACGCGGATCCGTTCACTCCCGAACAGTTCGCCGTGGCCGAATCTGAGGTCTACCTCTCATTGCCGAACGGAATCGGACGTAGCAAGCTCGCCACCGCACTTACGCGGCTCGACAATGCCGACACCGGAACGACCCGCAACTGGAAAACGGTGACGGCGTTGGCGGATCTGATCGAGGATTGATCGCTTGGCAGGGCCGACTGGCCGCTCTTTCACCAAGGCCCGAGAGCAGCCACTTCGTCGGCGACGCCCCATGGTGGGATAGGGTGGGTCCATGGACTCTATGAATCACCGAATCACGCTTGCAAAGAGACCGGTTGGCGAAGTGGCCGATGACTGCTTCGCCGCCGACGACGTGCCGGTGCCTTCCCCGGAGCCGGGCGAGGTCCTGGTGGAGGTGGCATGGCTGTCGATCGACCCCACGATCAGGGGCTGGATGGCCTACGACACCTACCTGCCTGCCATCGAGATCGGCGCACCGATACGTAGCGGCGGGCTCGGGAAGGTGATCGAGTCAGATAACGACGCCTATCCGGTCGGGACCACCGTCTTCGGGATGACCGGATGGCAGCAGTACTCCGTATTCAAGAGCGGGCTTCAGGTCGTGTCCGATCGTGTTCCGCCCGAAGCGGCGCTCAGCGTATTCGGAACCACAGGCCTCACCGCCTACTTCGGTCTCCTCGACATCGGCCGGCCGGTCGCCGGTGAGACGGTACTGGTGTCGGGAGCTGCCGGTGCGACCGGGTCGATAGCGGGCCAGATCGCCAAGATCAAGGGATGCCGCGTTGTCGGCCTCGCCGGGTCGGCCGAGAAGTGTGCCTGGCTCACGGACGAAGCGGGTTTCGACGCGGCCATCAACTACAAGATCGACAATGTGCGGCGGGCAATTGGTCAAGCCTGTCCTGATGGCGTCGACATCTTCTTCGACAATGTGGGCGGAGATATTCTCGAGACGGCCATCGGCCATCTGGCCCTGCGCGGACGCGTCGTGATGTGCGGTGCCATCTCCCAGTACAACGAGGAGGTGCCCGGCCCTGGCCCCAGAAATCTGGGCATGCTCATCAGCAAGCGGGGTCGGATGGAGGGATTCATCGTCCTCGACTACTTGCGTCGCGCCGGTGAGGCGATCGGCGAGCTGTCTGGCTGGGTTGCGGACGGCCGGCTGGCCTACAAGACAGACGTCGTCGATGGCCTCGACAACGCTCCGGCCGCGCTCAACCGCCTGTTCACCGGAGCCAACACCGGCAAGGTGATGGTCCGCCTGTAGCGGTGTATCAGCTAGGCCGACCAGGGTGGTCCGCTGACGTATTTCCACCCGGCGTCGGGGAGCAAGGCGATTGCGGTTCCGCCGTCTCGGTTCAGTGTCTCGACGGCTGCGTGGAGCACCGCCCCCGACGACGTTCCGACGAACTGGCCTTCGGCCTTCATGGTGCAAGCAACCATGTCTGTGGCAGTGGCTGCGTGCACCTCGTGTCTCTCGGTAACCAATGACAGATCGGCAACGGGCGGTTGAAAGGGGTCGTTCTGCGAGCGCATCCCGCTGATCGGGTCGTCGACGAACGGCTCGACCGAGTGAATTTGCAATTCGGGCCACCGGCGCACGAGGCCCCGGCTGTTGCCGGTCAACGTCCCGCCGGTCCCGTACGCGCCGAAGAAGTGTGTGGGTGGATCTGCGAGCGACCAATCGCGGATGATCTCGAGCGATGTTCCGAAGAAGTGCGCGTAGACGTTCCACCGGTTCCCGTACTGATAGAGCATGTGCCCCTCGCCGGCTTCAACCAGTTCACGAGCATGGGCGATTGCACCGTTGGGACCGCCCGGAACCTCGATCAAGTCGGCCCCGTAGGCGCGCAGTAGCTGTTTGCGCTCCTCGGTGGCGGTGTCCGGCAGGCAGATGATCATCGGGTGACCGTGCAGGACGGCTAGCCGGGCGAGACCGATACCGGTGTTGCCGGATGTAGCCTCGATTAGCGGCTGCCCGGGCACCAGCTTCCGGTTCGCTACCGCGTTTTCGAACATGAACCAGGCCGCACGGTCCTTGATCGATCCCGTCGGGTTGAACCACTCGAGTTTGGCGAATAGCCGGCTGCCGGCAGGCGCCAGATTGGAGAATTCGACAAAGGGAGTATTACCCGGCTTCATAACCCTGCCACCGTAGCCGGGTAGCCGATGTACCGATTCGGGACACGATGCGACTATCGCCTCTAGTGAGTGGCTACGCCATTCTGAGAATGTGAGCGTGTTGTCCAATGAAGCTGGAGGAACCGTGCCTGCTCCCGTGACCACGGATTTGGTATGGAGCGTCGTGGAAAAGCACGTCTTTGCGGTGCTCGCCTACGTGACTCCGGCCGGTGAGGCTCGCTCGGCGGGCATCGTCTACGTCGTTGACGATCACACTTTCTACATCTCGACGGGCCGCGCAACCTGGAAGGCCCGCCACATCAGAGCCAATCCCAACGTTTCGCTCACCATCACGATCCCGAAGAGGCTGCCCTTCTTTCCATTCCTCCAGATTCCTTCGGCCGTGGCAACGTGCCAGGGCACTGCGGAGATTCTTGGCGTCGAGAATGTGGACCCGTCGATCGTGCAGCGGATCTACCGCGGCATGGAGGTAACGGAGCAGATTCGTGCGGATACCTGTGTGATCAAGGTCACCCCGACCGGCGATTTCGTTACCTACGGAATCGGCATTCCGATGATCCGAATGCGTAACCCTGAGCAAGCGCGCGGGCGCGCACCGGTGCGATAGAGATTCAGTCTCCGATGAGCTTCCTTGTCAGCCGGGTGAGATCGTCCAGCCGCTCTCCGACCAGTTGATCGCCGAGATGGCGGAGGGCGTTGACGTTCTCCGCGCTGACGTCGTCCATGGCGTAGCTCGCTGCATTCTTCAGGTCGATCTGGAATCGCCAGTAGTGGTCGCCGATCAGTGTGCTCAGCACTTCGTCGTGAAGCGCTGCCTGACCATCTTCCGCCGCCCGGAACACATCTTCGGCGAGTTTGAGCCAGCTTCTGCTGACGAACTCCTTGTAGCTCAGACTCTGCGATCTGCCCGGTACTCCGGTGCCCAACGACACGACCATCACGTCGTTGTCTGCCAGGCCGCGCCGGCGCGCCCGGTGGACGCCCTCGATATAGCCGACCATCGCCGGGTTCTTGGCGAAGACTCCACCGTCGACCAGTAAACGGTTCTCGACTCCGTCCCAGTCGATGAGCAGCGGCGGAAAGTAGGTGGGGGCCGCTGAGGTCGCGCGCGCCACGTCGCGCATCAAAGGGTCGGTGTCGCCGTTGGCATGAGAATCGCTCGATCGAAACAGCACCGGGCTCTTGGTCTGGAGGTCGTAGCTGGTGATGACCACATCGATCAGAGCCTGCGAGAGATGGGTCTCGCCGAAGTAGAGATCGAAAGCTCGCTCTATCCCGTCCGGTGAATAGCGCGCATTGCCACCGTCGGGGTTGTAGCCGAATATTGCTGCGTTTGAACTCGCCGAAGCCCACCAGTCTCTGGCATCGGCCAGGCTGCGGGGCAGCGCCGTGGGCGGCTTGGGGAAGATCTCCGATCCGTGTGATGTGTAGATGTCGCCGACTGTCTTGGCGGCGTAGCGAGGTGTGCCGTCGTCGCCGGGAGTGGCCAGGCCGAGAGCGAGCATGCCGCCCGTCGAAGTCCCGACCATGACATCGAACAGCTCAACAATGGGGCGTCCGGACAGACTCTCGAGCGCGATGAGAAGCCGGGTCGGGATGATTCCCCGCACACCGCCGCCTTCGATGGTCAGCACCCGGATAGGCATGCCGACAGAGTAGATGCCCCGGCGAGGGGAAAAGTCGGTGGCTGCCTCACGAAGCCTGAATCGTCGCCCGGATGAACATGCTTGAGTTGGAACCGGCAACGCGCTCGAGAGAGGACGACCTGTGGACATCATTATCCGTTCGGCGAGGGTGAGGGGACGGCCGGACTGTGCAGACATCGGGATAGACGCCGGTCGGATCGTCGCCATCGATGATCACATCGATGATGCGTCTGAGGTCTCCATCGATGCAGGGCAAATGCTGACCACCGAATCGTTCGTCAACCCCCATCTGCATCTGTGCAAGGTCTACACCTTGGATCGAATGGACGAACTGGCGCTTGTCGATTACCACGGCGGCCAGATGGGCAACGCAATGAACGCGATCGAGTTGGCCGCGCGGGTGAAATCCGATTACGACGCCGCTTGGATCGTTCCAAATGCTCGAAAGGCAGTTGCCCTCGCCGCCCTGCACGGCAATACGCACATCCGGGCCTTCGCCGACGTGGACACGAAGGCACGGCTCGAGGGAGTGAACGCACTCCTTCAGGTCAGGGATGAGTTCGCCGGAACGGTTGACGTTCAGGTGGTGGCTTTCGCGCAAGACGGACTCATCCGGGAGCCGGGCGCATCTGCCCTGTTGAGAGAGGCAATGGAGCTGGGAGCAGATGTCGTCGGAGGGATTCCCTGGATCGAATTCACCGAAGCCGATGAGCAAGCGCACGTCGACGAGATCTTCGATCTGGCAGTCGAGTTCGACAAGCCGGTCTCGATGCTGGTCGACGATGCCGGCGACCCCGGCCTGCGGACGCTGGAGATGATGGCCGTCAAGGCCATCGAGAAAGGCTGGCAGGGGCGGGCGCTGGCTCACCACGCCAGGGCGATGGCGCTCTACCCGAAGCCCTATCTTCAGAAGCTGGCCGCGTTGCTGAAGGCCGCCGGGATGGGAGTGGTGACCGACCCTCACACCGGCCCTTTGCATGCCCGCGTTCGTGAACTGCTGGAAGAAGGGGTGCTGGTGTGCCTCGGTCAAGACGATGTTTCGGACGCCTACTACCCGCTCGGCCGCAACAACATGCTGGAGGTCGCCTTCCTCGCTGTGCATCTTCTGTGGATGACCACCGCCGCCGACATGGAGAAGGTCTTCTCGATGATCACAACCGATGCCGCGATCGGCATGGGTCTCGCCGACCACCGGCTGGAGGTTGGTGCCCCGGCGAATCTCGTCGTGTTGAGTGAGCCGGATGTGCGCGAAGCTCTTCGTACCCATGCAGCACCCGCCCATGTGATCAGTCATGGACGTCTGGTGGATCGAGATGAGATGGAAGAGATTGTGGCCGCCGCGGGCAACCTCTAGGCGTCGTTTGTCGTCTCAGCCGACGACCGCCTCTCCGAGCGTGACGACTCCGACCACCAAGGAGAGCCAGCCGAGGCTCCGGACCAGCCGTGAGTCAGCGCACCTCGAGAGCGTCGAGAATCGGCAGCAGAATCGAGGTCTGGTAGGCGTCACGATCGACGGCGTCGGAGGCGAGGAGCACCAGCACCGTGTATCCGTTGGTCTCCGCGATCGCGATATCGGTGGCGACTCCCTCAACCTCCAGCGTATGGATCTCCCAGGTTGCGGCACCGGAGTCGTAATCGCGGCTCGCCACATCGCCGGCGTCCGCGCCGAGTTGGGCCGTCAGCGTTGCCAGAAGCAGGTTCGCCTGGTTGCCACTCACCGCCTGAAAGAGGAGCGCGGTTTGATCGAGGCCACTTGCCCCTCGCAGGTAGATCCCCGGACTGAGTTCGTTCCAGTCGTCGGGAACCAGCGTCTCGATAGTGGCCCCGAAGCTCTCAACCGTCACCGGCACCAACCGTATCTCGGCTGCCGGCTCGTCGCCGGTGATGAAATCCGGTCCCGACATGGCTGAGATGCACGAACCGTTGGGCTTGGCGGACGGGTCGTCCAGGAACTCGAGCGCGATGGAAAGGGCACACTCGTCGGAGACCGAAGTGCCGTGCCCGAGGCCGGGAAACTCGAAGAATGAGACGTTTGTCAGGGTCTCGGCGGCGAGGCTGCCCCACGATGGGGGAGTGATCGGATCGAACTCGCCTGCCAGCACGAGGGTCGGGATGTCGCTGGCGACCGGCTCGTTCTCTATCGCGCCGGCAGTTCCGACATCCCAGAGTTCACAGACCTCCAGAGCGAACGGGCCGGTGCTGCCACCCGACTCCACGAGACGTTTGATATAGGGGTCGAAGTCTCCGGCCGTTTCCAGCTCCGCCGGGTCGGTGAAAGGAAGCTCCTCACGGCACTGCACCGCGAAGGTTTGTCCGGTGGAGATGAACTCGATGTTGGCGAAGAAGTTGGAAAGCAACAGCTCGAGCGATTGGTAGTCGCCGTTTTCGACATCATCGATCAGCCCGGGAAGGATGGGGATCAGCTCGCTGGAGTAAAGCGATTGGAAGAGGAGTCCAAGCAGCGCATCGCCTTCGACCAGAGCGTCGTGTTCCTCCAGCGTGAACACATCGAGAAGCGTCACCGTGATCGGGTCGGCGTCGAGCGCATCGACGAGTGCGAAGAACCGTGATTCGAGGTCCGGAAAGGCTCCGGAGCACTCCGGATCGTTGGCGCATGCTTCGAAGAACACCGTGAACGCTCTGTCTGCGTTGATTCCGACCTCGAGTGGGAGGTTCACCTGAGGTGGATAGGTGGAGTCGAGGATGACGCTCCGGATCCCCTCGGGGTGGTCCCGCATCGTCGTCAGAGCCAATCGCGTGCCGTATGAAATACCGAAGAGGTTCCACTCTTCGTAGCCCAGCACTACCCGTAGGTCCGCCAGGTCGGCCGCGCTGGCTTCGCTGTTGTACAGGCTGAGTTCCGCCTCTTCAATGATTCGCGTGTGGCACTCCTTGAGTGCCGCGAGTTCTTGTGCCAGCGCCTCGTCTAGAGCGAGATCGACGTCGAGTTGCTCGTACGCCAATTCGATGGTCTCCGGACACTCGAGTGAAGGAGAAGAGAAACCCGTTCCTCGCTGGTCGAACATGATGAAGTCGCGGCTCTCCAGGAAAGGAGCGAACGCCTGGGCAAACGTGAACGGCACAGCTTCGAGCGCATCTCCACCTGGGCCGCCCTCCAGATAGACGATCGGGTCCTCGGGAGCTCCCTCGACCTGCGAGTGGAAGATGGCGACATGGAGCTGAACCGTCTCCCCGTTCTCTGGATCGGATCGATTCTCGGGAGCGACGAGCCAACCGCAGTCGACTTCGTATCCCGGCGGTTTGTCGAACTCGCAGCGTCCTTCTATGAAGCGTGCTTCAGCGGTCGCCGCCGGGGTGGATTCGGTCGTTTCCATTGGTTCTGTGGTCGTCGTCGTGGAATCCACCGGCTGTGTGGTTGTTGTGGTGGCTGCGAGCGGGGCGTCGTCGTCCACACCGGCGAACAGCAGGCCGATGCCGGCGACGAAAGCTACAGCGGCGAGAATGAGCAGCCAGGCGGTGCGGTCCACTGAGACTCCTAGCGAGGAAGGGGAGAAGTGTAGGTCTGTTCAGGCAGATTCCCACCAACGGAGCACCCACACGGCCCGCAGGGTGTTCCACCAGCTCGGTATTACGGTCTCCGCCATCTGGAAGTGCGTTCGCCCGGGGTGCGTGTTCTGGAGCAACCTGGTTTCCATCCGGGCGGTGCGCATCGGTCCATGACCGCCGGCTCGGTCACCGCGAATACGGTCGGCGGTGGGGGATCGCGGGTGGAGCGCCGAGGCTAGGCTCGGTACAGGAAGGAGGTCGCATGCAAATCACCAGTCCCAGCTTCTCGGATGGCGAGGTTATCCCGGGGGAGTACGCGTTCTGCGTGCCCGATGAGGAATCGCATGCAACGTTCGGGGAGAACAAGAACCCTGCTTTCGAGTGGGACGGTCTTCCGACGCAGACCAGGTCGCTTGTGCTGATATGTCACGATCCGGATGTGCCGTCGCAACCGGATGATGTGAACCAGGAGGACAGGGAGGTTCCGGCAGGCCTTCCTCGAGTGGATTTCTATCACTGGGTCCTGGTTGACCTGCCTCCAGATCTTGGATGTTTCGGCAAGGGTTCGTTCTCTCGTGGCGTGACGGCCCGTGGTAAGGAATCGGGAGGTCCGTTCGACACGCGCTCGGGTTTCAACAACTACACGCAGTGGTTCGACGGTGACCCCGACATGGGTGGAACCTATTACGGCTACGACGGGCCGTGCCCGCCCTGGAACGACTCGATCATCCACCATTACGTCTTCACGCTCTATGCGACGGACCTGGATCGATGCCCTGTTGAGGGCTCGTTCTCGGGGCCGGATGTGCTGGAGGCGATAGAGGGTCATGTCCTCGACAGGGCGAGCATCACCGGCACGTACACGCTCAACCCGCGGTTGTTCTGACAGGTTTGCAGGCGGGGAATGCAAAGGGCGCCCTATCGGGCCGTGTATTGGTCCGACCCGGATCGACCCGCCCGCTTCACAACAGTGCGCTTCTTCGCCCATGGAGATACCACCCGAGAAATGGGGGGATCAGTAGCCCAGAGCTTCCAGGGCTGCGTCGATCCACGGGTCGGACTCGGCATCAGGGTCGAACTCGATCAAGATGTCCGGATGGACCCCATCGCCGAGATCCGTCCCTTCGGGTGTCAACCAGCGAGCGATGGTCAATTTGATCGCTCCACCGTTGTCCAGGTTGAACTGTTGCTGCACGGTGTTCTTCCCGAAGGTCACCTCGCCCACGATCGTGGCCCGGCCCGTTTCCTGGAGGACTCCGGCCACTACCTCCGACGCGCTGGCGCTCGCCCGGTCGACCAGGACGGCTAGTCCGATCTCGGCGCTGGTGGCCAACCCACCGCTCTGAACGGGATACTCGAGGCGGTCTCCGGGTGCTTCGGTGACGAGGACCAGACCGTCTTCCAGGAACTCGCTGGCGATATTCACGGCCGCGTCCAATGATCCGCCGGGGTCGCTGCGCAGGTCGAAGATGATGTCGCTCACCCCGGCGGCCAGCAACTCGCGGATCGCCTCGCGAATCGCTTCATCCGCGTTACTGGCGAAGGTCACGAGGCGGAGATAACCGACTCCCGAGTCGAGTACATCGAATTCGACGTTGGGTACGGTGATTGCGGCTCTAGTCACGGTGAACTCGAGCGACTCCCCACCCCGTTCAATGCCGAGTGTCACTTCGGTCCCGGCCGGCCCTCGCACGATGGCCACGATCTCGTCGAGGAGCTTGCCTTCAACGCCCCCGCCGTCGACGGAAACGACATAATCACCGGACTCAATACCGGCGGCCTCCGCCGGGCTGCCGTCGAGTGGCTGGACTATGACCATATGGCAGGTCGCGGATAGCAGGGAGCAACCGTCCCCGTCCGGGTCGGAGATGTCCTCGCCGCGGACCAACGCGCCGATGCCCTCAACGCTTCCGGAGGTGTCAATTCTGAAGTTCTCCAGCGCAGAAGGAGAGAGATAGACGCTGTAGGGATCGTCGAGGCCTATCCCGACCATGCCTGCGATGGCGGCTTCGATCACTTCGCCGAGGCTGGAATCGCCGCTCTCGAGTTCGTCCACTACGGCGCGGCAGAAGGACTCAAAGGCGTCACTCGGCTGGGAGCATGTGATCTCGTCGCGAGGTCCGCCGGTAGTTTCCGACTCCAGTAGTTCCAATCCCTCGATGGCGCCGGCAGCCAGCCGGGCGTCGTCGGCATCGTCCACGAAGTGCCCGCCGATCAGGTTGTAGGCGTCGCAGAAGGGCTCAAAATCAGCGGTGGGGTCATCGCAGTTGGTGATCAGAAGATCGGTGCCGGCAGCCGACGTCGATTCTGACTGGGTGTTAGCCGTGCTGGTGGTTGCGTTGCTTGAAGGGGTCGATGGGACGAGCGAACTCCCGGTGGTCGAAGTGACGCCGGAAGAGCATGCCGCGACGACGATCAACAGAGCGAGGAGGAGGGGGATCCGGAGGCGCATTGTGCTATTCAAACCGAACGGGAGATATATGTGTGCGAAGCAATCGCGAGCAGGGCGTTTCCATGAAACCGCACGGTTCGAAGTGTCACTCCTGGTCCCGATGCGAGGCGCCTCGCCATGCCTCTGCGGCCTCGTCGATCACTGTGTCGAAACGGAGGCCCATGAGTATCACCCCGGCCGCTCCTTCTCTCCGGGCGGCCGCGGCCGTCGCCGTGGCCACCTTCCACCCGAACACCCTCCGCTCTTCGGAAGGTAGAGCTACGAGATCTGCCTTGAATCGATCAGTGCCGGGAATGGCGCCCACCGATTCCATCTGCTCTACCCAACCCGGTGAGAACGGGGGAATCACCATCACGTATAACGGCGGATCACCATCTCGCATCTGCAGCTTTGCAATCTGCTCGCCGACTGTTGAGGGATCTAGAAGTGGGCCGGCCACGAAGAATTCTGCTCCCGAATCGACCCGCCGGCGGAACTGGCGCGATTCGAAGCGGGTCGGCATGCCCACCTCGAACGCCGGGGTCCGGTCCTGGAGGTCTCGGAGGTGCTTCACCACCTCTTGATGATCGGCTAGATGATCGACTTGAGGCATGGTGTCGCCGACAACCACCAGGAAGGAGTTGACTCCGTTTCCAAGCGCACCTCGTACCTCGCTCTCGATGGCCAGGATGTTGCGGTCCCGGGTCGATACCACGACGGTCGGATGAACCGACGGCACGTCGTGCGTGATTCGTGCGGAGTAGGCATATGGAGATACCCGGATTCTCCCGAACACGTTGTCCGTGACCAGCACATGGGACCAGGCGCCTTCCAGGAGGAGGTGAGACATGTCGGGAAGGTCGGGCGGGTTCACCTCGACGATCTCGGTCCAGTCACGGTTTGCGGTCAGCATGGTTTCCTCGGCGTATGACAGATCGGGGCGGTAACCCTACGGCAGCGACTCGCAAGCAGCAATGTTGAACTACGGTTGTCCGTCATGGATGACTGGAGACCCAAGACCCAACAAGTGCGAGGCGGGCACGAACGGACGGCTTTTGGTGAGACGGCCGAAGGCATATTCCTGACGTCGGGCTACGTGTACGAGTCTGCGGAGGAGGCTGCCGCGGTCTTCAGCGGAGACTCCGAGGGATACATCTACACGCGCTACGGCAACCCGACGATCTCGGTATTCGAAGAGCGGCTTCGACTGCTCGATGGAGCCGAGGCATGCCGGGCGACCGCCAGCGGAATGGCCGCAGTGTTTGCAGCTGTTGCGTGCGACACGAGTGCCGGTGATCGCATCGTCGCCTCTCGCTCTTTGTTCGGGTCAACGGTCGCAGTACTCGGACGGCTTCTGGCTCGCTGGGGAATCGAGACAACGTTCGTCGACGGCCGCGATCTCAAATCGTGGGAGCGTGCGCTGGAACGTTCCCCGAAGCTGGTGTATCTGGAGACTCCGTCGAATCCGATGCTCGAGCTCGTAGATATCGCGGCAGTATCCGAGCTTGCGCACGGCGCCGGAGCGCGGGTGATCGTGGACAATGTCTTTGCCACCCCGGTATTGCAGCGTCCGCTCGAACTGGGTGCCGACATTGTCGTCTACTCGACGACCAAGCACCTCGACGGGCAAGGCCGCACCTTGGGCGGGGCGGTCCTGGGTCCGGCCGAATTCATCCACGGCCCGCTGCAGGAGTTCCAACGTCACACCGGCCCGTCGATGAGTCCATTCAATGCATGGGTGGTAGCAAAGAGCCTCGAGACTCTCGATCTCCGCGTCCGGGAGCAATCCAGGAGCGCCGCAGCTCTGGCCTCCTTCCTCGGCGAGGCGCCGGGAGTCCTCCGCGTCTTGTATCCCACCGCCGATGAGCACCCGCAGGTCGAACTGGCCCGCCGTCAGATGGAGGCGGGCGGGTCGATGGTCTCGGTTGAGATCGATGGCGGTCGGGATGAGGCTTTCGGGTTCATGAACCGGCTTCGGTTGTTCGACATATCGAACAACCTCGGAGACGCGAAGAGCCTGTCGACTCATCCGGCGACGACCACCCACTCCAGACTCACGCCCCAGGAACGGCAAGCGATGGGCATCTCCGATGCGCTGGTTCGCCTATCCGTAGGGCTCGAGGACTTGCTCGATCTGAAAGCAGACCTGGCCGGCGCGCTGGGTCTTTGAAAGGGCCCCAATCCGCGGTTTCCTGGGGTAACCTGAGGTCGAGGTGACCATCTCTCGTACACCTCTGATGACCGGCCCTTCGGGCCGCGCGGCTCCGCATCGATTCATGTTGCCTGCGCGCGCCCGGCCCAAACTCGAAGGAGGCTCATGCACATCGACCGCCTCGCCCGTTTTGAGAGCCCGGACTATCCGGTGCTCTCGGTGTATGTCAACCGGGAGTCGCTCCACGAGTCTGTTCGGGCTCGTCTCTGCGACCTCCTGAAACCCTTCAAGGCTTTCTCGAACCTCGATCATGATGCCCAGATGTCGCTCCGCAACGACCTCGATAGCGTGATCGGACTGGCTGATCGCATCGATCTGGAGCGCTCGCCTGCTACGGCCGTCTTCGCCTGTGACGGTGGAGGCCTGTTCGAGTACGTCCCACTGTCGACACCGGTGTGGGATGTCGCGTTCGCTTCTGATCGCCCCTATCTGCGCCCTTTGCGAAGCATTCGGCATCGCGACAGTGTTGTGGTGGCAGTCGTCGACCGTAGGCATGCCTGGCTCTACAGCGGGGGTGGCGGGAGTGTGCGATTGCTCGAGGTCATCGAAGAGTCCGAGTCGCACAAGGGGAACTTCGGCGGGTTCTCTGGATATGAAGAAAAGGGAGCCAGAAACCACGCGGAGTTCTTGGAGCGACGGCACTTTCGGTACGTGGCAGACAGGTTGTTCGAGCTCCAGCGCAAACTCGGCTTCGGGAAGTTGGTAATCGGCGGTCATGAGGAAACGTCGGCTCGGTTCGAATCCTTTCTTCATCCGTATCTCCGCGCTCGATTGCTCGGGTCGTTTGTCATCGACCCGCACACGATGTCGGACGTTGACATCACCGACCGTGCGAATGTCTTCTTGCTCGACGCGTCGCATGAGGCCGAGGAGGCCCTCGCATCGAGGGTGAGCGTCACGTCTGAGGAGGGAGGCAGGGCCGTGGTCGGGCTCAATGACGTCCTGAAAGCCGTGAACAACGGTGCCGTCGACCATCTCGTCGTTGCAGGGCGATTCACCCGCGGAGGGGTGATGTGTGGGACCTGCGGATGGCTGGAACGCAGCGGCGAGAATTGCGTGGCTTGTGGCTCTGAAATGACGGCACTGGGTGACGTAGTCGACGCGGCGATGGAACAGGTGCTCCGCAGGGGAGGACAGGCAGATCAGGTCTCGGTGTCGAGTCCGCTCGACGCTCACGGGGTCGGTGCTCTCCTCAGATTCTCGGTCCGGGTCGCCTGACAACCGTGTGGATCAGCGGGCGATGAAGTACTTCGCTTGCGGGTGGTGACAGATGATGGCCGAGGTGGTTTGCTCGGGCTGATATTGCCAACCGGTGTCTTCTCCAACTGAGACGCCGATCCGGTCGGCTCCCAGGAGGCCGGCCACGGTTTCATTGTCTTCGAGATCCGGACAAGCCGGGTAGCCCCATGAGTATCTCCCTCCGCGGTACTTCTGCCGGAAGAGGCCCGAAAGCGACGGGCCGTCTTCGTCGACGAAACCCCACTCCGTCCTGATCCGATGGTGCCAGTACTCGGCAAGAGACTCCGCCATTTCTACGGCCAGGCCGTGGAGAAACAGGTACTCCTCATAACGGTGCGCTGCGAACAGCTCGGCTGCCCGCGCTGAGGCTCGATCCCCGATGGTCGCGATGTGGAATGCCGCATAGTCGAGCCCTTCGTCGGTAGGGCGGTGAAAGTCGGCGATACACATGAAAGGGCTGTTCGTTTGACGCGGGAACGAGAATCTGGCCATCTCGCGGTTTCGTTGATCGTCTTGCCAGACGATGAGGTCGTTGCCGTCGGAGTTGACTGCAAAGAAGCCGTACACGACCTGCGGAATCAGCAGGTTGTTGCGTTTCGCCCGGTCGAGCTGCTCACGTAGCACCGGGCGGATGCGGTCTTTGAAAGCGGCGTCGTCTTCGCCGGCTTCGGGGCGGAAGTGCCATTGGTTTCTGAAGAGGGCGGTCTCGTTCATGTACTCGCCGATTTCGTCCAGGGAAATCCCCTTGACGACTCTCGACCCGATGAACGGAGGAATGAAGATGTGGTTGTTGCCATCCACTTCAGGTGAACGAGTCCGTGCTCTCGTTTCCCTTTCCGCTTTCGGCGTCCGGGCGGGCAGTGTCCGTCCCTCCGCCCTACGACCGAACCCGGCATCTGTGAGGTGTTCGTCTCCTGCGATCCGCTCCATGACCCTCAGCCCGGCGAAAGCGTCTTTCCCGTAGAACAGCGGTCCAGGGTAGGCCTCCCGGAGATCACGTTCCACGTAGCTTCTGGTTAGAGCAGCGCCACCCAAGATGACCGGCAGATGCGCCAATCCCCGGTCGTTCAGTTCGATCAGATTGTCTCGCATGATCAGGGTCGATTTCACCAGGAGGCCGCTCATCCCGATTGCATCGGCGTTCACCTCCAGGGCCTTGTCGATCATGTCGGCGATACCCACTTTGATACCGAGATTGTGAACCGTGTATCCGTTGTTGGTGAGGATGATGTCGACGAGGTTCTTTCCGATGTCGTGTACGTCACCCTTGACCGTTGCCAGGACAATCGACCCTCGGCCGGTGTCACCGGTTGCGTCCATGTGCGGTTCCAGATAGCCGACCGACGCCTTCATCGTCTCGGCCGACTGCAGCACGAAGGGCAGTTGCATGTCGCCTGCTGCGAACAGTTCGCCCACCGTCTTCATGCCGGCAAGGAGGATGTTGTTGATTATCTCCACTGCAGGACGGCTCTGGAGAGCCGTATCCAGATCATCGGTGAGTCCATCGCGATCGCCCTCAACGATGCGGTATTCGAGGCGTTGCTCGATCGGCCAACCGCTGCGGTCCTCCTTCTCGATTGTCGTCGTTGTTGCGTCGGCGAAAAGCTCCAGAATGCGCTCGAGGGGGTCGTATCCATCACTCCGGCGGTCGTAGACGAGATCTGTGGCGGCTTCTCTCCGATCGTCCGGAATCCTGTGGAGGGGGATTACCCGGGCCGCATGAAGGATGGCGCCGTCCAGCCCGGCTCCGAGTGCTTCATGGAGGAAGACCGAGTTGAGTACGTGGCGGGCCGCGAGCTTCAGTCCAAACGACACGTTGGAAATGCCGAGGCTCGTGAAGGTTCCGGGGAGTTCGACTTTGATTCGCTTCACGGCCTCCAGCGTCCCTATCGCGTCGCGGCGGAGGGCGTCGTCGCCCGTCGTCAGCGGGAATGTGAGCGGATCGAAGATCAGATCGCCTGGTTCGAGCCCGTACCGGCCAACGGCGAGGTCGTGAATGCGGTGGGCGACGCGCATCTTCCATTCGACGTCTCTGGCTTGCCCGTCTTCATCGATGAGCAGACAAACGACGGCGGCGCCGTACTCGCGGGCCAACGACATCACCCTGTCGAACCGCGAATCCGGATGATCGCCGTCCTCGAGGTTGGCCGAGTTGAGAACCGCCCTTCCGCCGATCCATTGAAGGCCCGCCTCCATCACCTCCGGCTCGGTGGAATCCAATACCAGCGGCACACTCACTTCGGTGGCAAAGCGAGAGGCCAACCTGTCCATGTCGGCTGCCCCGTCGCGGCCGACGTAGTCGACACAGAGGTCGACGAGGTGGGCGCCCTCTTTGACCTGTTCCTTCCCCATCTGCACGCAGCCGTCCCAATCCTCTGCGAGCAGGGCTTCCCGGAACTTCTTCGATCCGTTGGCGTTCGTCCGTTCTCCGATGATGAGAAACGATGTCTCCTGGTGAAAAGGAGTGAACGAATACGTCGAGGCCGCGCCGGGTTCATGCCGTACCGGGCGGGGGGGCACGTCGAGGTCGGAGACGGCCGCAACGACCTTCTGCAGGTGTTCGGGCGTCGTGCCGCAGCATCCCCCGACGACCGAGACGCCGAACTCGGTGATGAACCGGACGTGGTGCTCGGCAAGCTCCGCCGGCGAGAGGCTGTAGCACATGGCGCCGTCGATTACTTCCGGAAGCCCCGCGTTTGGGATGACGGCAATCGGCATCCGCGCCCGTTCCGAAAGATAACGAATGTGCTCCGCCATCTCTGTTGGGCCGGTGGCGCAATTGAGGCCGAAAACATCAGGGTGCAGAGGATCGATGGCTGCGAGGGCAGCGCCGATTTCCGTGCCGGGCAGCATCCGGCCGGTTGCCTCGATGGTTACCTGCGCCTGGATCGGGACGTCTCGTCCGGACGTTCGCATTGCACGTCTTGCTCCGATCATGGCGGCTTTCAGCCCAAGCAGGTCGAACTGGGTTTCGATAATGAAGAGGTCCACTCCACCTTCGAGGAGGGCGGCGGCTTGCTGTTCATAGGCATCCCTGAGATCCGTAAACCGGATCTGCCCGAGAGTCGGGAACTTCGTTCCGGGTCCGATCGACCCGGCGACCCAGCGTTTGCGATCTCCGGTCGAATAGCCGTCTGCCACCTCTCGGGCCAGCCGTGCTGCTGCCAGGTTGAGCTCGTGAACGCGATGCTCGAGTCGGTACTCGGCAAGCGGTATAGAGAACCCGCCAAAGCTGTTTGTCTCGATGACATCGACGCCGACATCCAGGAATGAGGCATGGATCCGGCCAATCAAATCAGGTCGTGTCACGTTGAGCAGCTCGTTGCAGCCTTCGAGCTCGGCGCCTCCGAAGTCGTCCTCACCGAGGCCCGCCTGTTGGATTGAGGTGCCCATTGCGCCGTCGTAGACCACGACTCTGGATTGGGTTGCCCTAACGTAGTCGTTCACTGCATTCCTCATGTCTGTCTGTCGTAACGAGGAGCCTGTCCGCTACCTCATCGTTCAGGCGTTGGCACCATTTCCCGGGCGGGCCGGTTGCCGCGGTCTCATCGGGCCTGATCCCTCCACCGCTCTGGATGAGTCCGGTGAATCCTAGGCGCGGTCGGCCCGACGGGTTGTCGGATGTCTCGCCCTGCCGTCCTCGTGGTATCGACGCTACGCTATCGGCCAAGTGAACCGGGGAGACCACAGATGACCGTCGAGGCGCATCCACCGAAGAACCACGGAGAAGTAGACGAGAAGAAGTTTGGGCGCGCTATTGCCACGAGCATCGTCGTGGGGACACCGCTGTCGATCATCTTCATTGTGCTTTCGATGTGGATATTCACCGATTCCGACCTCGGGAGAGCCTTCGCAACGGCCATCTGGCCGGGGATTCTGACCGGAGTGTTCGGGGGAGGATTCGTCGGCGTGATCATCGGTTCCAAGTAGCGCCGGCGCCGATGGATCATGAACGCGAGGTAGGCGTCGGGCCGCACCCGCGGCCGTGGCCAGAGGATCCCCGACTCGATCCTGAGCTTCTCGAGGCGGGCGATCGGCGCAATGTCGTCGATGAGTATCGCTACTGGCGGCACGATTCGATCATTGCCGACCTCGACGGCCGCCGTCACCCGTTTCATGTGGCTGTTGAGAACTGGGAACACGATTTCAACATTGGTTCGGTCGTGCGCAATGCCAACGCCTTCATGGCCGAAGCAGTGCACATCGTCGGCAAGCGAAAGTGGAATCGGCGAGGGGCGATGGTCACCGACCGCTACCAGCACGTTCACCATCATCCAACGGTCGAGGAGTTCGTAGTCTGGGCGACGAATGCCGAGGTGCCGATTGTGGGGATCGACAATCTGCCCGGTTCGGTTCCCATCGAGACCACCCAGCTTCCGAACCGTTGTGCGCTGCTCTTTGGTCAGGAGGGACCGGGTCTGTCCGATGACGCTCGAGCGGCGGCCGCGTTCGTCTGTTCGATCACTCAGTACGGTTCGACGCGGTCGATCAATGCCGGCGTTGCTTCCGGGATAGCAATGCACCACTGGATCCTGCAGCACCGTTTCGGCCGCTAGAGCACTTCTAGGGTTTTCTCGGCAATGCTGTCGTTCCCCACGCGCAACAGTATTGCCGAGAAA
>JAHEDJ010000021.1:18302-44430 GCA_024641325.1 bacterium
ATGGCAACCGTATTTCAGATCAATGCGAGTGGCGGGGGCGTACCGAAGATCCCGGTCCAAGAGGCTGTAGTCGACATCAGCGGGATAGTTGGTGATGACCAGACAGACAAGGAACATCACGGCGGGTTCGACCGGGCCCTTTGCCTTTACTCGCTCGAAGTGATCGCAGCGCTTCAGGCCGAGGGTCATCCAATCTCCGCCGGTACTGCTGGTGAGAATGTGACCATCACAGGACTCGACTGGAATCTGGTAGTTCCGCCCGCCCGGCTTCGAATCGGGTCGACGGTGGCGCAGGTCACCAGCTACACCAACCCGTGCTCGACGATCTCCGGTTCCTTTTCAGACGGGAAGTCCGCTCGGATCAGCCACGCAACGCATCCCGGATGGAGCCGGGTCTACGCGAAGGTGATCATCGGCGGAACGATCCGCCGTGGCGACGAGGTTGAACTCCTCGACTAGCCGCCCGGCCGACGGCCGACGACTCAAGGCTCGAGGCGCTCAACCCACTCCACCAACTGCTTGGCGGCTTCCGCGATATCGGCAGTCGACTCCGCGTACGAGAACCGGATGAAACGGTGGCCGTTGGCCGGATCGAAGTCGATCCCCGAGGTCGCGGCGACGCCGATCTCATCCAGCCAGCGGCGGCTGAGAGCTTGCGAATCGTCGGTGAGGTGGGATACATCCGCGTACACGTAGAAAGCACCATCGGCGGGAGCGATACGTTCTATACCCGCCTTTGCCAGCCCATCGATGAGGATCCGCCGGTTCTCCGCATACCGGGCCACATTGGCGTCAAGCTCATCCCTGCAATCGAAGGCCGCCACGGCTGCCAGCTGCGAAAGGGTCGGCGGTGAGATGAACAGATTTTGGGCAAGCCGCTCGACCGGGCGAATCAACTCATCCGGCAAGACGAGCCATCCCAGCCGCCAGCCCGTCATTGAGAAGTATTTCGAGAAGCTTTGCACGACGACCGCGGAATCTGAATGGGCGATAGCCGTCTCGGCAGGTTCGTCTCTATAGGTGATGCCGTGGTAGATCTCGTCGGCGATCATGCGGATGCTGTGCTCTTCGCAGAACTTGGACAGAGTGGAGAGTTCGTCACCGGTCAGGATCGTTCCGGTCGGGTTCGATGGTGAGGCCGTAACGAGTCCGTCGAGCGGGAGGAGCGCCTCCAGACGATCCGGTGTCGGGTTGAAGCGAGTATCCGGCCCAACCGGAACCTCAACCACTTCGACTCCGAGGGCGTGCATGATGTTCCGATAGGCCGAATACCCGGGCGACGTCATCGCAACCCGGTCGCCCTCGTCGAAAGCGGCCAGCACGGCGAGCACAAAGCCGCCGGATGCCCCGACGGTCACTGCGATTCGTTCGATGTCGATATCAACGCCGTACCGCTCGAGATAGTGGTCGGCTATCCGCGCCCGGAGCTCGCGCACACCGTGGGCGTCGGAATACCCCAGCCGCGTGGAACGCAGTGCGGCCTCCGCCGCGGCGAGTACACCCTCCGGCGCCGGTGTGGACGGCTGGCCGACTTCGAGGTGAAGGACCTCACCTCCGGCAAGTTCACGGTGAGCGGCAGCCTTCATGACCTCCATCACGTAGAACGGAGCAACATCTGAACGACGAGCCACCTTCATGTCGAAGAGGGTACCGACGATGGCCTGGTGGGGTCGAGCCAACGATGCCGGGTCCCGTAGTAGCGGCCGAGCATGAGCCCCGAGGCGATGGTGGAAAGGATTCCGTAGACGACAACCGCCCGGTCGGAGTACCCGGCGCCGTATGCACCCCACAGGACACCTTCGATGAGGATGAGCTGCCAGGTGCCTGAGCTGATTCCCCGTGGAGCCCAGGTGTGAAACGCGGTCCATAGGGATGGCGTCGCCTGGACGCCGAACGAGACTCCGAGGATGAGTCCGAGGCCTTGCCACCCGCCGACGAGTCCGGCGGCCGCCAATGCCAGTGCCCACAGGGTGCCGAGTGAAGTTGCGCGCAGTATCGACCTGCCGGTCCATCCGATGAGTAGGAGGGTGATGAGGTAGAAGACCGCCATGACAGATGTGGAGGGCAACGCCAGCCAGAGGGACTGTGAGGCGAGGTAGGCGGCCCACGCTCCGTTGGAGACGGTGCCGAAGGCCGCCCACGTGGCCGACACGCCTTCCGCGTTGCGCGTACGCCACAGCTTCATGATCTGCGGAATGAGTGTGATTACCGCCAGAACGGTCGCGATGACGGCGGCGGAGTCGGCGAGGAGCATCGCGGGAAGTGTAGGCAAACGTTATCGGCCGGCCGCCTCCAGATTGGACTCCGGTATCGTCTCCGGCATGTTTGACGCCGTGAACCTCGGCCTGTTTGTCGTCGCCTCGGTCGTGCTGCTCGTGGCACCCGGGCCGGCGGTTCTCTACATAGTGGCCAGAAGCCTCGACCAAGGTCGCACGGCGGGGCTGGTGTCCGTGGCCGGTGTCGCGCTCGGATCTCTGGTCCACGTCATTGCGGCCGCGCTCGGGGTTTCGGCCCTGCTCATTTCGTCGGCGACGGCGTTTCGAGTGGTGAAATACGTGGGGGCCGCCTATCTGATCTACCTCGGGATTCGGCGACTGGTGGGTGGTGACGATGTCGCGGCCGGCGAAGCGGAGCAGACGGTCCTGCGCAGGGTATTCACTCAAGGGATCATGGTGAACGTACTCAACCCGAAGATTGCTTTGTTCTTCTTCGCGTTTCTTCCCCAATTCGTTTCACCGGACACCGGTTCGGTGGCTTTGCAGGTCTTGGCTCTCGGGTTCCTCTTTGTGCTGATGGGCTTGATCAGCGATTCGGTCTACGCGGTGCTGGCAGGGACGCTCGGCACCGCAATGCGGCGCCGGGCCTGGGTCGGCCGGCTTCAGCGATACGTCGGCGGTAGCACGCTGCTGGGTCTCGGTGTTCTGGCCGCGGTTGGAGGCCCTGACGGCTAGTTCGTCAGCTCCACGACGAACTCGGCGGACTTCGCCAGTGTGCGTTTGGTCGCCGGATGATGCGGAAGCAAAGCGGGCCATACATGGAACATGTCGTCCTCGATGACCAAATCGACCTGTACCCCCGTGCGGCGAGCGGCGTCGGTCAGGCGAATGGAGTCATCCAGGATCATCTCGCGCCCACCGGCGAAGATCAGCATCGGGGGAATCCCGGTGAAGTCGCCGTACATCGGAGAGGCGTACGGATTGTGTGGGTCGGCTGATCCGAGATAGTCCGTATTGGCACGGATTTCGCCGAGAAGCAGGTAGTCGGTCTGCGAGTTTCGCAGGATGCTGTCACCCCGGTGCTCCAGGTCTGTGTACGGGGAGTAGAGGATCGAACCGGCGGGTAGCCGCTTGCCCTCATCACGCAGGCGGAGCAGCAACGAGGCGGTCAAGCCCCCTCCGGCCGAGTCGCCGGCCACGATGATGTCTTCCGGTTTGACGCCCTCGTCGAGGAGTCCCTGGTAGGCGGCTACCGCATCATCGACCGCAGCCGGGAAGGGGTCGGCAGGGGCAATCCGGTAGGCAGCAACGAAAGTCCGCGTATGAGTTGCCCAGGTCAGTTGAGCAGCGAATCGTCGGTGGGTGGCGGGGTTACCCGAGATGTAGGCACCGCCGTGGAGGTAGAGAATCGTCGCTCGATTCTGCAGATTGCCCTGTCGCTCGTGCCACTCACCATCGATACCTCCGACGATTCCCTCTCGCACTGAGATCACATCACGGAGAGCCTTTGGGAGCTTCGGGTTGAACCCGGCTTCGAGGGCGCGCCGCTCGGTCCGATCGCCGTCGCGGGCGCTGGCCAGGACGAATGCGCGCGCTGCCACCATGGTCAGCTCGACGGACCAGGACCAGGTCTCAACGATGGGTCCGCGGGTGATCCGGCGAAAAGCCCGGACGACAACTGCGATGAGTACGGCAGACAGCAGCCGGAAGATCAGTTTCATTCTTTCCATATCTAGACGATACGCCTTTCCGTGCGGCCAGAGTTTGGTTTGACGAGGTGACAAGGAGGTGGGTACGGAGCGCTAGCCTCACCTGCTTATGGGGCGCTTCCTGGTCCGGCGAATCATCTCCTCGATCATCACGTTGTTCCTGTTCGCGACTGTGGTGTTTTTCGTCGCCAAAGTGATGATGCCGGGCGACTTCACCAACAACTTCATGCCAGGTCTCGGTGAGCGCCGGGCGGCGATGCAAGCCGAGTTGGGTCTCGATCGTTCGGTGTTCGAGCAGTGGTGGCGATTCATTGGAAGCTTCGTGCAGGGGAGATTTGGTGAGACCACAGACGGGCGGCCGATCCTCGACCTGATGACCACGCTGCTCCCGTGGAGCCTCCTCATCTTCACGCTCTCGGTTACGCTGGCGTTCCTGACCGGGCACTGGCTGGGCAAGATCGTTGGGTGGTCGAAGAGCCGGCGCCTCAAGGGGATCATTCGGCTCGGTGCCGTCACCACACACACCCTCTTCCCGCCGTTTCTGGCCTTCCTACTGGCTATTGCATGGATCAGGTTGGCCGGCCTCGGTGGGCGGAGCGCAATGACCACTCTCGATAATGTCGACCAGGGGGGGATCCGGGTGGGCCGGGCATTCATGATCCTTCCGGCCAACGGTGAGCCGTTGCTCTGGCAGATGTCGATTGCCTTCCTCGTGACGGGGATTCTCATACTGGCTATCCAGAAGCCGTTTCGCCGGATGTTCCGAAAGAGGATTCCCGGTTGGGTTCTGTTTGTTTCGTGGGTCGGCCTCAACCTCGCCTTCTGGCAGTACCTCGGCGAACGGGCCAAAGCGCTGGACATCCTGTTCTTGCTGTCGCTGCCGCTATTGGCGGTAGCGATCCTGACGGTCGGTGAGATCATCCTGGTTGTTGAAGCAGCGATGGATGGAGTCTCTCAGGAGGAATACATCCACACTGCACGCGCCATCGGGATGCCCGAGAAACAGGTGCGCGATCGGCATGCTGCGCGGGTTGCCCTGTTGCCCGCCTTGAGCCGGTTCGTCGTGTCGCTGCCCTTCGTCTTATCGGGTCTGGTGATCGTCGAGTACGCCTTCTCGGTACCCACTCATTACGGGGCTTCGATCAACTTCCCGGGACTGAGTTCGGTGCTGTTCGCATCATTGCAGGCCAGGGATTACCCGCTCGTCGTCGGCGGACTCCTCTTCATCGGGTTGATCTCCGTCGGGGCGCGCATCGTGCTCGACGTGCTGCACGCGATGCTCGATCCGCGAACTCGCTACGGCCAGACCGATCGACCAGCGGAGATGGCGATATGAGGCGCCGATCCTGGTGGCGGATAGCTCTGGGGAGATTCCGTTCAAACAAACTCGCGATGTTCGGGGTATTCCTCATCGCCCTGTACGCGGTGGCCGCGATTGCCCATCCCATCCTCATGGCTACGGTCTGGAATCGAGCCACGTATGACCCGATATTCGGTCACGATGACATCATCATCGAAAAGACTGTCGTTGAAGAGTTGACGGACGACGCCACGCAGATCGAGCTGATGCGGGCCCGCATGCTCAACCCATTCGTAGCGGTGGGGGACACGGTGTCGGAGGTGACGCTCCCCGAGCCGTTCACGGCCAAGCATCCTTTGGGCGTCGACAACCTCGGTCGAGATGTGCTGTCGATGGTGCTTGCAGCCAGCACGCCTAGTTTCGTCGTCGGCCTGGCGGCCGCGGTCACTACCGCGATCGTCGGTCTGGCGGTCGCGACGATCTCTGCGTATCGACGGGGGGCAACCGACATGCTGATGACGGAGGTATCCGACACGCTGCAACTCCTTCCGGCCCCTTTGCTCATGGTGATCCTGGGTGCCGGCCCATTCCGGGACTCACTCAATCCATTGGCGTTCGGCGTTGTCTATGGCGTGATTTCAGGGGCTTCCGGCGCTGCGATTGTGCTGCGGAGCCAGGCCCTCACCGTCTTGAGCAGGCCTTTTATCGATGCCACCCGCGTGGCTGGTGCCGGAGCGAAGCAGATCATCCTGAAACACTTGCTGCCGCATCTCGTGCCGGTGGCCGCCCTCTACATGCTGATCGGAGCCAGCGGAGCGATTGTCGCGGATGGATTCGTGTCGTTTCTCGGCTTCAGCGATACGCGGCTCAACTGGGGCACGATCATCTTCTTTGCTCTCTCGCTGCCTCCGGCCAATCGGGCCGGGATCCCGTGGGAGGCCATCATCTCAGCCGCGATGGCCATCAGCCTGTTCTCGGCTGCCTTCTACTTGGTCGGCCTGGGCTTCAGGGATATCGCCCGTTCGACGGATTGACGACCGAACGCGCAGCGGCCACCCCGAAGGGTGGCCGCGCAATGTCCTGGTAACTGGTACCTCTGCCTAGTAGCGGCCTCCGCCGCCCCCACCGCCACGGCGCTCTTGCCGGGGCCGAGCCTCGTTCACCGTGAGCCGGCGACCGTCGAGGTCCGAGCTGTCGAGTTTTTCGATCGCCTCACGACCTGCTGCGTCATCTGCCATCTCGATGAAGCCGAAGCCGCGGGACCGGCCGGTGGCGCGATCCATGATGACCTGTGCCGAGGTGACCTCACCGTAGGGCGTGAAGAGGTTCTCGAGATCCGACGACGTGTATGTATAGGGCAAATTGCCTACGTAGATGTTCATTACCGATTTCCTTCTGAGACAACCGACACGAGCTCGACCGCGAAGGTGAGCGCCTGACCGGCAAGCGGATGATTGGCATCGATCTTCACCGTTTGAGCCGAGACGGCGATCACCGTCGCCGGCTGCCCGGTGGCCAATTGCACCGAGTCGCCGACGGTGAGACCGTCGGGGGCGTTGGCAAGCGGCACGTCGAATTCGAGATCATCTCGCATATCTCCATACGCTTCGCCCGGTTCGAGGCGGAATGTGGAGGACTCGCCAACGGAAAGAGCTTCGACGGCTTGGTCAAAACCCGAAATCACCTGACCGGCGCCCACCTCGAACTCGAGAGGGTCCCGGTCTCGCGATGAGTCGAACTCCGACCCGTCGTCGAGTGTTCCGGTGTAGTGAACCGTGACCCGGTCGCCGGAAACCGGCATCGGGTGCTCCTTTCTCGCTTCTCGTCCCCACACTGCACACCATCCGGCAAGACCGGTCGTGACATGCGGCACAGGTCTGGCTACAGGCCCCAAACCCGATCGCCAAGAACGGAAAAGAGACTCTGGAGTCGCAGTTTCGTGCAACTGCCGCGAGAGACTCTAGCGCGCGTAATGGGGTGGTTTCCACAGCACGGCGCCGATCCGATAGGAAGAGGTTTTCTCGGCAATACTGTTGCGCGTGGGGAACGACAGTATTGCCGAGAAAACCAGGAGTGCCTGTGACCGACCCGACGAGGAGCAGTGTTGTGAGTCTGCGAGAGATCACTGAAGAGACTCTCGGCCCTGTCTTGAAACTCTCGGTGTCTTCTGAGCAGGAGTCGTTTGTCGCTCCGAACTCGGTATCGATCGCGGAGGCCCACTTTGCGAAGGATGCCTGGTTCCGGGGCATCTATGCCGACGACACTCCGGTCGGTTTCGTGATGCTGTCACTTCAACCCGAGAAGCCGCAGTACTACCTGTGGCGGTACATGATCGACCAGCGCTACCAGGGTCTCGGTTTCGGGCATCGGGCGATGGGGCAGGTCATCGATTTCGTGCGACGGCAACCGAACGCGGAGACGCTGATCCTCAGCTACGTGCGTGCCGACGGTGGCCCCAGGGACTTCTATGCCCGCCTCGGATTCGTCGACACCGACGAGGAGCACGACGGTGAGTGGGTGATGCGCCTCGAGCTGTGAAAATGGATTTTCTCGGCAATACTGTTGCGCGTGGGGAACGACAGTATTGCTGAAAAAACCCTTAGATCGCTCGGCTACTCGTCGTCGGCTTCAACCCACAGATCGCGCATGATCTGAGATCTATCGAGCAGCTCGTCCAGCGGCCCGCGGTCCACGATCCGTCCGCCGTCCATCAGCAGGACCTGATCGGCGTGACTGAGGGCCACCCTGCGGTGTGAGACCACCAGGCAGGTCACTTCTCGTTCTTCGAAGAGCCGTGTCCACAGCTCGGCCTCCGTGTGGAGATCGAGTGCGGATGACAAGTCGTCGAAGACCAGCAGTTCGGCCTCGGTGGCGAACATCCGAGCCGCCGCGGATCGCTGGAGCTGGCCGCCGGACAGTTTCACGCCCCGGGCGCCGACCACCGTCTTCATCCCATCTTCCAGTCGTTCGAGGTCGGTGTCCAGCACAGCCAGCGCCACCGCCTCCCGGAGACGCTCGCGTGTGATGTGCTGTCCGAGCGCAATGTTGTTTGCCAGTGTGTCCGAGAACAACCTCGGAACCTGCGGCGTGTAGGCCGAGCGAGGTGGAATCAAGAAAGATGCAGGGTCGGAGATCTGCTCGCCGTTCCACGAGATCGAACCTTCGAATGGGACCAGTCCAAGCAGCGCTCTCAGCAAGCTCGTCTTGCCAGAACCGATCTTGCCTGTGATCACCGTGAAGCTGTCGCGCTCGAGATCAAATGAGACGTCGGTGACGCCGTCCTCAGAGTCTGGATATCGGAAGGTCAGATCCCGAACCGACAGACGCCGCAGTCGATCTGAGGGCCTGAGCGGGACCGACGGCAGATCTGGAAGATCGCCCGAGAGCGGGACCCGGGTCCTGTCCATGAGAGCATCATCGGGGGCATCGACCGCCAGGCGTCTGATCCGCTCGAAGGCAACTCCGGTCCTGCGGTACTGCGCGATGATGTCACCCGCGAAAGCCGTATAGCCGGTTAGCCGGGGGAGATAGGTCAAGAACACTGCCAGGTTGCCGACCGTGAAGGCTCCATCTCTGATCGCTCCGGCGGCGACGATCAGCACGAGCGCAGTTCCGACGGTTGCCATGTTGAAGTTGATCGATCGGAGTAACTCCGTCAGGAACGTGTCCCGTAGGGCGGCCGTTCGTCGCGTCTCGTTGAGCTTTCGGAACTCGCCGAGCAGTGCTTCTTCGGCGTGTGCCAGCTTCACCGCCTGCACGGCACCGAACGTCTCGCCGACGAAGCCCGTCACGTTCTCCGTCGCGGTGCGCATGGCCCGGCGCCGGTTCCTTATCTGCGGACTGAGCGATTGGGTCAGCAAGGCGGTCAGTAAGAGCGGGATCAGGATGATCCCGGTCAATCCGGCGTCGATTTGCGCCATGACGAACACCGAGCCGACGCCGAAGACGAGCAGGCCACCCATGTCGACGAACGTCTCCACGTATTCCAAGAGGTCCTCGACATCATCACGGAAGGTCGAAATGGCTTGCGAGGAGTCGACTTCGATTGTTCGTGATCCGGGCGCTTCCAGCAGCCAACGCAGCAGGTTTCGCCGCAACTGAAGAGCCTGGTCGTTCCAGTAGGTGATCCAGGCAATATCTCCGAACCAGAGCACACCGTTGCGGCTGAGCGCGAGCGCGGTGAAGACAATCACGGGTGTCCACGGGCTCGAACTCGCCGGGCCGAGCCCCGCCAGCCGGTCGAAGATCTGGCCGATCAGCAAACCGAAAACGACCGGCAAAGAGTGGACGATGGTCCAAAGAGAGGCGCTGAGCATGAACAGGAAGGGCCTGTAACGGATCATCTCCCAGGCGAGACGAAGAGTGCTCATCGGGCACCCTCTGGTCGCACCCGACCCGCCCAGCTGGCGCCCCGGCCGAGCATGTCGCTTTGCTCGCCGGCGGCCAGAAGCCCTGCGTACCGGCTGGCCGGATCGGCAGCCAGCGACAGGCGAAGGCCGTGCTCGGCGATGACGCCGTCGTCAACCACCATGATTTCGTCTGCCCGTTGGACCGTGTCCAGGCGGTGGGCAACGATGACCACGGTTCTGCCCCGGAAGAGCCTTTCGGTCGCCAGCGAAAGCATGGATTCGGTGGCAGGATCGAGACGCGACGAGGGTTCGTCGAGGATGACAAGGCCGGGGTTCTGGAGGAATACGCGGGCGAACGCCAGCAGCTGCGACTCGCCGGCGGAGAGGCCTGCCCCTCCGGCTCCCAGCACGGTGTCCAGCCCAAGGGAGCCAATCCACTCGCCGAGCCCGGCCGACTCGAGGGTCGCGAGTATGTCGTGGTCGGATCGGGCATGATCGAAGAATGTCAGGTTGTCTCGAACCGATGCCCGAAAGAGCTGAACATCCTGGGTCACGACACCAACTCTGCTCCTGAGTGACACCGGGGAAACAGATCCAAGCTCGACCCCGGATAATGCGATGGTTCCCTCGGTCGGGTCATAGAGCCGCGAGATGAGCCGTGTAATCGTGGTCTTTCCTCCGCCCGTCCGGCCGAGGAGCCCGAGGACCTTTCCTTCCTCGAGTTCGAAAGACACGTCTCGCAGAACAGGCCGGCGCTCATAGGCGAAGTTCACGTCACGGAATGAGATCGAAAGGGGGCCGTCGGGCAGCACGGCCGTCCCCGACTCGTCGAGATTGCTCGTTAGATCGCGCAACGCATCGATTCGAATGATTCCGCCCGCTGCCTTCTGGAGATCCTGGAACTCCTGGGCCACTTGTTCTATCGGTGTTCGGACGAGCTGCACATATTGGACTATCAGATAGGCGGTTCCGATAGTGATCTCCCCACTGATGACCAGCCATACACCGACGGCCAGCGCGACCGCGTCTCCCGACCAGAAGGCGATGTTTGATGCCACCCAGAAGACCGTTCGCTTCTTCCAGGCAGCGTTCGTTCTGTAGTAGAAATCGCGCATCACGCCGACAAACCGAAGCATCATGAAGCGACCGGCGCCGTTGGCGCGGATGTCGTCGATGCCGGCGAGGCGCTCTTCAATGAACCCATACAACCGCGCGGACACCGCGCGTTCTTCTTCGGATGCCTCCACCGCCAGGTGACGTATCCGCAGAATAACGGCGAGAACGGCCGCGACATACAGGGAGATGGAGAGGCCGATGCGCCATTCCGTCACCCAGGACACGACCAGTACACCGATCAACAGGAGACCGCTGCCCAGAAGGCGAACCACGAACCTGGAGAGGAAGTTCGATACGGCCGTGACGTCACCGTCGATCCGTTCGATCATCTCACCGGGTGTTGTGTCGTTGTGGTAGCCCATATCGAGTCCGAGCAGGTGCTCGGTCAGGTCTTCTCGTAGAGCGTTGGTGGCGGTCCATCCGATGTCGGCCCCGAGGTAGGTGGCTCCGGCAGATAGGAACTGATTGATTATTCCGGCCACGAGGTAGGCAAGCCCGGCGCCTACGAGGCCCGCGATAGCAGCGCCCGAAAGGGCCGAATCGATGAAACGGCGCAGGATCAGCGGTACGGCGATTTGTAGGCCGATGGAGCCCAACAATGCCGCGCTGAGCAGGCCGACCCGCCCGGCCTGCGGCCGGAGGTAGCGGACGAGGGTCCGTCGGTAGTTGGGTGCGGTCACTTCGGTTTCTCCATCGACTCGCCTTCACGCGGGAATGCCCCCACATGGGGAGGGATCCCCGCGCCAAGACGATTGGTGGGCGGGCAGCACCAAAACCTACCGGAGGAGTAGTCGGCGCGCCGCGGAATTATCCGGGCGGAAGCCAGTCGGCCAGCCACTGCTCGGTGCGTTTCCACATCAGGTCGGTCAGTTCGACGTCGGCCGCCAGGTCGCTGATTCGCTTCTCAGCCTGATTGCCGTAGTAGCCGCCACTCACACCCTCTAGGTCGGGGTTGGTGGCCGCCCAGATCGAGGTACGCGCCCCTTCTTCGATGGTCTGACCCTTCCCGGCGAACATCCTCCGCAGTGGGAGCGGCAGATCCCGCCAGATCTCCGATGCAACGAGGCCCGGGTGGACGATGTGGACATCGACGCCTGTTCCTTCAAGTTGCTGTGCCCATAGGCGAGCATCCAGGATGTTGGCCAGCTTTGAGGTCCGGTATTCGGGCACACCGAATAACGACGATGTCCGTTTCTGGATGCTTTTCCACTTCACCTCTTTGACGTTGTGATGCACCGACGACGCCACAACGATCAACCTGGCGGGAGAAGACTCGATCAGGCTGGGCTCCAGCCATCTGGTGAGCAGGTGGTGACCAAGGTGATTGGTCGCGAAAGCGAGCTCGAATCCTTCGGCTGTGATGCCCTTGGTCCCACCGACCCCGGCGTTGTTGATGAGCACGTGCAGGGGTTCTCCGCGCTCGAGAAACTCTTGGGATGCCCTTTTCACGGATGAGGGGGCGGCAAGGTCGACGAGCAGGAACCCGGCCGCTCCGCCTTCTTCGGAGATCTCGTCGATGACTTGCCGCGTTTTCGATTCAGATCGGCCTGCGAGGGTGAGGATGGCGCCCCGGCGGGCAAGGTCGAGTGCCGTGGCCTTTCCGATGCCGGCGCTGGCGCCGGTGATCAGAACGTGCTTGCCGGTTATCTCCCAGGCTGCCATACGTGCGTCCTCAGTCGGTGAAGGTGGCGGGATCGAGGCGCCGGCGATCGACCGTGACCTCGAAAACATCCCCGCGGAAGTAGTGGCCGGCCGGGTCGAAATTTTGCCGTTCGCCGCGGACGACGCTCACGTCGATGTTCGCAGCCACGAGCCTCTCCTCATCCGCGACTGGTTCCTGGATCCAGTGTCCGTCCGGTCCGGCAATGGCCGACCCACCGTTGTAGAAAGACGGCTCGCTCCCGACCAGGGCAGCCTCACGGAGGGGAAAGTCGGAAGGTATGTCTTCCGGACGGAGTAGCGCCCCCGCCGACAGTACGAAGCATCGGCCTTCCTTGGCTATGAAGCGGGTGATGTCCTCGGTCAGCTCGACCGAGCCCGGCCAGGCTGCGATGTGGAGGTCCATCCCCTGCGCATACAGGGCATGGCGGGCCGTCGGGACCCAGTTCTCCCAGCAGTTGAGACCGCCGACCCTGGCTCGACCGAGATCGTGGACTTGGAGCCCGTGACCGTCGCCTGTTCCCCACACGAGGCGTTCCTCATAGGTCGGCATCAGTTTGCGGTGGGCCGATACGATTCCGTTCGACGGATCGATTCCGACAAGTGTCGCGTAGATGGTTCCTCGACTGGCTGAGCGTTCGGTGACTCCCAGATAGATGAACACGCCGGTCTCGGCGACGGCGTTGGCGACGGCTTGGAGTTCGGGTCCTTCAATTACGACCGCGGCTTTGAGGTAGAAGGCATATGCCGCTTTCTGGTCGTCGGCATCCCAGCGCGCGCCGTCGGTGCGGGCAACCCAGAAGGGATATCCGGAGAGGAAGGTCTCCCCGAATGCGACGAGGTCGACACCGTCGTCGGCCGCCCGCTGGATCCATTGGATGATCCGTTCGGTGGTGGCTTCGGGGTCACCCCAAACCGGTGCGGTTTGTGCTGCTGCAATACGCATGAGGGGACCATACCGCCTGCCGACTACGTCGGCAGGCAGCCTCCGTCGCAAATCTCCGAGTGCCCCCTTCAGTGCCGAACAAGGGTCAGGAGGAGCACCGTCGGTTCGAGTGCCAGGACCGAGTGCGGTAGATGAGCGGGCATATGGACCCAGGCTCCCGGCACGACCGTGGTCACCTCATCGCCGAGCCCTACCCGGGCCCGTCCTCGGATCACCTGGAGGATTGCCGGCATCGAAGCCGTGTGCTCGGTCAGCTCCTGGTCGGTGTCGAAACCGAACAACACGAGGCGGATGTCTTCGTCCTTGTAGAGAACCCGGCTGAGCGTCCCGTCCTGCGGTATCTCCAGTTCGGCGGCGAGGTCGGCGATCACTGTGGCTGCTGGTTGGGTTTCCATCAGCTGAGCATACGACGCCCGGGATGGCGGTATGCAGACTTGGTCCCTACCATGATCCTCTCATGTCCACCGCTCCCTTCCGCAACGTCGCGTTGATCGCGCACGTAGACCATGGCAAGACCACTTTGGTGGATGCCATGTTGAGAGCCGCCGGGGTTTTTGCCGACCACGAGGCTTTGGTCGATCGAGTTATGGACTCCGATGATCAGGAGCGCGAACGGGGCATCACGATTCTCGCCAAGGCTGCTTCTATCGAGTGGAAGGGTGTTCGCATCAACCTCGTCGACACCCCCGGTCACGCCGATTTTGGTGGTGAGGTCGAGCGGGCCCTGGCCCTCGTCGACGGAGTCTTGTTGCTCGTCGATGCTGCCGAAGGGCCGATGCCCCAGACCAGGTACGTTCTGTCGAAAGCCCTCGCTGCCCATCTCCCTGCGGTGGTCGTGATCAACAAGGTTGATCGAGCAGACGCGCGGATCGATGAGGTCGTTGATGAGGTATATCAACTCTTCTTCGATCTCGATGCAGCCGATCACCACATCGAGTTTCCGATCATCTCATCCATTGCCCGCTTCGGCAGAGCCATTGTGGGCGTAGGAATGCCCGGTGAAGGTGACGATCTGTCGCCGCTTCTCGACGCCATAGTGGATTCTATTCCCGGGGCGGCCGGTGACCCTGATGCGCCGTTACAGGCCCTGGTCAGCAGCCTCGACGCTTCCGATTATCTGGGCCGGTTGGCCATCGGACGCGTCATGCAAGGGACTTTGCGGGCCGGTGACCAGGTGGTTCTGTGTCATTCCAGCGAAGAGGAGCCCCCACTCAAGCGCAAGCTTGCCCACCTCATGGGTTTCGTCGGCCTCAACCGAACTGAGGTTTCGGAACGTACTGCCGGCGACCTCTTCGTCGTCGCCGGGTTCCCGGAGGTAGAGATCGGAGACACGCTGGCCGATGCCGACAATCCGCAGCCCCTACCTCGACTGGTCGTAGACGAGCCTGTTCTGCGGATGACCTTCGGAGTCAACACTTCGCCGATTGCCGGCAAGGACGGCACTCACCTCACTTCGCGCCAAATTAGGGAGCGATTGGAAAGGGAGGTGCTCGGCAACGTCTCGATTCGTATCGGGCCCACTGCCTCACCGGAGATCATCGAAGTCGCCGGACGCGGAGAACTGCAACTCGCCGTCCTGATCGAGTCAATGCGACGGGAGGGCTTCGAACTCCAGGTGAGTCGTCCGGAGGTCATCCTGCGGGAGTTCGACGGCAAGCCCCATGAACCTTTGGAGCGAGCAGTCATCGATGTGCCCGATGAGCATGTCGGGACTGTTACCCAGGCAGCTGCGCCCCGGAAAGGGACGGTGACGGATATGCGCCCCGGGGACCGTGGACGGACCATTATCACCTTGACTGCGCCGTCGCGTGGCCTTCTCGGCTTCCGGTCTTTGCTCATGACGGCGACCCGCGGAACCGCCCTGGTGCACCAGCACCATGACGGGTGGATGCCGTGGGCCGGTGAACTGCCTCACCGGTCGGGCGGTGCCATTGTTTCGGACCGGCGCGGCACATCGACCGGTTTCGCTCTCGACAACCTCCAGAAACGCGGGGATCTCTTCATAGGTCCGGGCGAGGATGTCTACGAGGGCATGATCATCGGCGAGAACTCGAGGCCCGCGGAGATGCCTGCCAACCCGGCGAAGGCCAAGCAGCTGACCAATGTGCGTGCTTCGGGCGCCGACGATGCGATCAAACTGAAGCCGCCGAGGCGGCACACCCTCGAGACCGCCATCGAGTGGATCTCCGAGGACGAACTCGTCGAGGTCACTCCCAAGGAGATCCGGGTGCGGAAACGTCATCTCACCGAGAGCGATCGCAAACTCGCCTCCAAGCGCCGCTAGTTCCTTTTCCAAGCCACTTTTCGCGCGACATTCTGAACCCAGAGGGGCAGAATGTCGCGCGAAAACGGGGATTTCAGGGGGTGAAGAGGGCCTTCACAAGACCCGGCTCTCTTGCGGCGAAACGTCTGTATAGGTCGGGACCCTCGGTCAGCGGCTCGGCCGGGTGGGTCACGATGGAATCATCCGGGATTCTCAGTCGCCCCTCTTCGATGAGGGGGAGGAGGCGGGTGAGGACGGACCGCACCGGGGCCCTTCCGAAACGAACGGTGACGTTTCGGTCGTATGCCTCGATCGGGGTGAACGGGAAGTGGTCGTCCGTCTGCACGGCGATCACCGACAGCGTTCCGCCGGGCCGTACCGACCTGAAGGCAAACGCCTGAGCAGGCGATGTCCCGGCTGCCTCGACAACCGAGGCCAGGCCGGCCGGCAACGCAGGATCCCCCGGGCTCATTGGAGTGGCACCCAGCCCGGCTGCTCTGGCGAGCCTGTCTTCAACAGGGTCAACTGCGAAGACCGGATCGACTCCCATCGCCAGGAGCGAGACGACCGCGGAAAGGCCCACCGAGCCCAGGCCCACCACGAGCGCCGCTTCGCCCGCAATCGGGTCGGACCGCTCGGCGGCGAACCAACCGGTCGGCAGGTTGTCCGTCAGGAGGGTCGCCTGGGCATCCGTTGTCCCTTCGGGGATTCGTACGAGGGTGCCGTCGGCCAGTGGGACGCGGAGCATCGACGCCTGCCCGCCCTGGAGGGCCGGAGCGGTCAAGTTGACGGGATCGCCCCAGCCGAACAACTGCCCTTTCTCACAGCGAGCGGCAAGGCCACCTTTGCATGGCGAGCACTCGCCGCAGCTGGTGGTGAAAGGGACCAGGACTCGATCGCCCGGCGCGAAATGGGCTACCTGTTCTCCGATCGAGACGATCTCACCGACCGCCTCGTGGCCGGGGACAACGCCGTGACGCGCCGACTCCCGGCCTTCGTAGGTGTGGAGGTCCGAGCCGCACAATCCCGTTCGTGTGACGGCGATGACCGCGTCGGTTGGCAGTTCAACGGTCGGGTCCGGGATGTCGTCCCGGTATTCGATCGTCCGTGTTCTCCGGAAAAGCAGACCGCGCATGGGCCGGAGGGTACCTGCGGTTTCGCAGGCCGACGAGCGCCGAACGAACCCGGCTGACCTGCGAGAATCGTCGGCGATGTTCGGCCCGATCCGCTCTCTCTATTCAATCCGCGCCGATGCTCCTCCTGCGGTGCTGGCAGGGTTGGCAGCCGTGACTCTCATGTTCGGTTCAACGCCGTTCTTGATTCCGGAGATTGCCGACCGGTTCGACGTGTCCGATGGGATCGCCGGTGGAATCTCGGTAGCTCAGGTCGGTGCTTTCGCCCTCGTGAACGTTCTCTTGCCGAGGCTCGCCGCGCCGTCGGGGAAGGTCCTCCGGTGGAGTACCTGGGCGTTTCTCGGTCTCAACCTGGCGAGTGTCCTGGCGGGAGCCTTCTGGCTGTTGATTCTTCTGCGGTTCCTGGCCGGAGCTGCTGCCGGTGCGATCACCTGGATTGCCTGGTCCGATGCAATGCGAAAGCCGCGCGCTCTGACGGCGGTCTCGGCGATGGGGCCGGTGGTTGCAATGATCGGCGCTCCGCTCGTTTCGTCGGTTGCATCGTGGGGCGATCAAGCGATATACGTCCTGCTGACGCTGGCAACGATTCCGGGGGCGTTGGCCCGGCTAGACACCGGCGGCGACCTGAAACGAAGGCAGGCCGTGAGCCGGTCGCGTTCGAATCGGGTGTTGCTGGCCTCGATGCTCCTATTGACCTTCTTCGGCTCGAGTTTGTTTGTCTATGCCTCTGTCGCGGCAAGGGCGACCCTGGGGTTGAGCGCGGTGGCCACATCCTGGGCCTTTTCGCTCAATGCGGCTGCCGGTCTCGCCGGAGCTCGTCTGGCAGCCAGACATCGTCGTCCGGGCTGGTGGCTGGCGAGCGCCGGGCCGGCGGTAGCTTTGTCGATAGTCGGCGGTCACGCCGTGTGGTTCTTCGTCGGAATGGCATGGTGGGGGTTCGCCTTCTGGATGGGTCTGCCCGGCGTGCTCCAGATGCTGGCCGCCCGGTCACTCGCCGCCGATGAGCGGGCGGGTGATGCACAGGGCTTGATGGCACTCGGCCGCTCGCTGGGCCCGCTGCTGGGAGGTGTGTTCACCGATGCCGATGCGTTCAGGGCGCTGGCGGTCATCGCCGGGGCCGGTGTGACGGTGTCTGGATTGACGGTCATCGGAGTTCAGGAAGGGCGGGACCGGCTACCGCCCACCGACCCGAGGATCACAACGGGCTAGACCGGGTGCCGGATGGACCGCTACAGCAGACGCTTTTTGCGTCTTCGCCTCCCGCTCCGCTTGGGAGCTGCGGGAACCGGGGGTTCTTCCTCGCGGGGTGGCCTCAACGCCGCCAGATCATCGAGGCGATCGTCGTTCGAGAACATCTTGACGATGGGTTGGACGAGGCCCGCTTCCTCTTGAATCCGTTTCACCATGGCTATCTGGTCCCATTCGACCATCGTGACCACGAGGCCTTCCTCGCCTGCCCGGGCGGTCCGCCCAGACCGGTGGACGTAAGTGCGTGAGTCCTCCGGCGGGTCGTAGTGGAGGACGATGTCGACTCCCTCGATGTGAAGGCCGCGGGCGGCCACATTCGTAGCAACTAGAACCGGGCTCTTGCCGCTGGCGAACTCAGCCAGCGTCCGTTCGCGCTTCGGTTGCGGTAGATCTCCATGAATGGGACGGGCATGGGTGTCCAGGGCCCGCAGGTCTCGCGCAACCTGATCGCAGGCACGCTTCGTTCGAACAAAGACCAGCATGCGATCGGCGTTCTCAGCGATCCTGGCTGCGACCTTCGCCTTGTCCATGTGATGCACTTCGAGGAAGCGGTGTTCCGACGTTTCCACGGTGACGGTGTCCGAGGTCACTTCGTGGAATACGGGGTCGTCGGTGTAGCTGGAAATCAGGTTGCCGACCGGGCCGTCGAGGGTTGCGGAGAAAAGGAACGTCTGGTGTTTGCTCTTGATCTGTCGCATCGCGAAACGCACCTGGGGGAGGAAACCCATATCGGCCATCTGGTCGGCCTCATCGATCACGACCATCTCCACCTGCTCGATGGAGAGAGCTTTCCGATCTGCGAGATCGAGAAGCCGGCCGGGAGTGGCCACCACAACCTCGACTCCGCTGGTGAGAGTGTCGATCTGGTGCTTCATCGAGACGCCGCCGTAGATGGAGAGAAGTGTGAACCCACGGGCCCGGCACAGCGGTTCGAGTGCTTCGCTCACCTGCACGCAAAGCTCCCGGGTTGGTACCAAAACAAGCGCGATCGGCCGGCGAGAGGGGGCTTTGTGCAAACGTTCAACGATCGGCAGTCCGAACGCCAGGGTCTTCCCGGAGCCCGTTTTCGCCCGGCCGCAGATGTCGCGGCCATCCAACGCATCAGGAATCGAGAGGGCTTGAATGGGGAAAGGCGAAGTGATTCCCTGGTCGTCGAGTACGTCGATCAGGTCCTGGGGTACACCAAGCTGAGCGAAGGTAGTGGTGGTGGTGAGGTGGTCTTGTTCGCGGTTCAAAGGGTCTGGACTCCTAGAGGGGGGCTCGATCCGTCGAGGAGAGCCTCCGGCGCGTCGGGCCGGCTGTGCCACCTTAGTGCCCTCAGCGCAGAACGCACCTAACGGTTGATGTTCGACATCGGCCACAATGGAGAGACACAAGGCGGGATCTGGTCTGGATCAGTACGAGTTCTTCGACGACGACTTCATAGCGGAACGCAGGCGGCGGACACGCCGGCTGCAGGTGGTGGCGGCCATCGTGGCCCTCGCCCTACTGGCGCTCACCGTCTTGAGCACGGTCTTCGACGTCATCAACCTGCCGTCGTCTCCACCCACCACGGAACCGATCTTCGTAGCGCTTACCGGACTGCGCTGAGCCCCCACGACCTATCCTCCGGGCGTGCTCCCCGATACCAACCTCCCTGTGGAAGCGTCGATGCCGCCGCTTCGATCGGCTCTGGCTGCCCAAGGGCATGCTGTGCTCGTCGCCCCGCCCGGTTCGGGCAAGACGACCGTCGTGCCGCTTCGCCTGCTCGACGAACCGTGGCTGGAGGGTCGGAAGATCCTCGTTCTCGAACCACGACGGCTGGCCACCCGGGCGGCGGCCAGGCGGATGGCTTTTCTGGTCGGTGAGGAAGCCGGCGAGACGGTTGGTTATGTGACCCGGACCGATCGGCGGATCGGCCCGGAGACTCTCATCGAGGTCGTAACCGAGGGAGTACTGACGAGAAGGTTGCAGCGCGATCCGGAGCTTCCCGGCATCGGGCTGGTGGTGTTCGATGAGTTCCACGAGAGGAACCTCCAAACAGATCTGGGCCTTGCATTGACCCTGGATGCCCGGCGAGTGTTCCGGGCGGATCTTCGCTTGCTGATAATGTCCGCCACGATCGACTCCGATCGAATCGCCGGCTTGCTCGGCCGGGATGAACCGGCACCCGTGATTCGTAGCGAGGCGCGTTCCTATCCGGTCGACATCCGCTGGGAGCCGCGGCCGCGTCAGACCTGGCTGGAGCCGCACGTCGCCGCCGTGATCCGCCAGGCGCTGCGTTCCGACGCGGGAGACATCCTGGTGTTTCTGCCGGGAATGGGCGAGATAAACCGCGTCGCCCGACTTCTGACTGAAGGTGGAGCAGATGCCGAGGTCCACCGACTGCACGGGTCGCTCTCGATCGAGGAGCAGGATGCCGCTCTCCTGCCGTCGCTGCGGAGGAAGGTCGTCCTGTCAACAGACATCGCCGAGACGAGCCTGACCGTCGAAGGGGTGACGGTAGTCATTGACGGTGGCTCGGCGCGGGCGCCCCGCTTTGACTCGAGAACCGGAATGACCCGGTTGAAGACGATTCCAATCTCCAAAGCTTCGGCAGATCAGCGGGCCGGCCGGGCCGGTCGGACGCAGCCCGGCATCGCCTATCGCCTGTGGTCGAAAGTCGAGCACAGCCCGCGTAAGGCACAGATAGAGCCGGAGATTACGCAGGTCGATCTGGCCGGGTTTGCGCTCGAACTGGCCGCCTGGGGTACTGCCGACCCGGCCGAACTCGAGTTCCTCGATCGCCCTCCAGTACGCGCATTCGCGGAAGGCCGACGATTGCTCGAGTTGCTCGGTGCCGTCGACGCCGCCGGGAGTTTGACGAACTCCGGTCGCCGGATGGCCGACCTGCCGCTGCACCCGCGCCTCGCCCGGATGGTCGTGGACTCCGGTGAGGATCAGTCGCTGGCCTGTTACCTCGCGGCCGCAGTGGACGACCGGGACATCTTGCGCGGGTCACCCGAGGAAATCCCGGTCGATATTGCTGTTCGAATTGAGCTGACCGTCGGCTCCACGGTTTCTCATCCCAACCTCGATCGCCGGGCCTTGGAGCGACTGCGGCGCAATGCAGATGATCTGGCAAGGAGAGCCGGCATCCAGATGGCCGACGCCGATCCGGACCAATGCGGTCGTGTCCTCGCACTCGCATTTCCAGATCGACTGGCCGTTCAGCGGGGCTCGCCCGGCCGGTTTCAACTTCGCACGGGGACATCGGCGTGGATTCCTCCGTCCGACTCCCTGGCAGGCGAACCTTTCGTGGTGGTTGCCGATCTGGACGGAAAACGGAAGGACGCCCGTATTCGTCTCGCCGCTCCGGTGGACGGCGACGACCTCGTTGACGTCTATTCACATGAGGTCGAGGAGCGTCGTGAGTTCATCTGGGTAGAGGATCGTTTGATGCAGCGACGAACGATGCGGCTCGGTGGGATGGTGCTCGACGAAACTGAGCAGCGGGCGACGCCGGGTCCGGATGCTACCGCGGCCGTAATAGCGCGCCTGCGAGATCGTAAGCTCGAGGACCTGCCGTGGACCGATGCCGCGCAGGGGTTACGGGACCGGGTCGCGTTTCTTCGTGGATCTGAAGGGGATCACTGGCCCGACTGGTCGACCCCCGCGTTGGTCGAGAGCCTCGAGGAGTGGCTCCTGCCGTACATGGGACTCCCAACCGGATTCGATCGGTTCTACCGCCTCGATCTGACCTCGATATTGCGAGGCACATTGGGCTACCCGCTCGCCGGCGACATTGATCAACTGGCTCCGAAGGAGATCGCGCTGCCGAGCGGACGGAAGGCGCGCGTCGACTATGCAGGCGGAGAACCGCGGGTGGCGGTGAGGGTTCAGGAGATGTTCGGTACGAGCGTTTCCCCCATGGTCGGGCGGCAGCCCATCATCCTGGAGCTGCTCTCCCCGGCCGGCAGGCCGCTGCAGATCACAACAGATCTGGGCGGGTTTTGGGCGGGATCGTGGTCGGAAGTCCGGAAGGAGATGGCCGGTCGGTACCCGAAGCACGATTGGCCACAAGATCCGGCGAACGCCAAACCGAAGAGATGACCCCGACTCGCGACGAGGAACTCGCGACTAGCTAACCACCATCATCAATGCACTCAGGACCAGGAGGATCACTCCGGCAGTCAGTGCGGTGGTAGGTGTCAATGCCGAGGGGAGTCGGGCAGCAACGATTGAGTCGGTTCCTACGACCACAGCCAGCAGAAGGGTCGTCATCCCGGTCAGCAACAGGATCGCGGTCAGTATCCCGGGCGCGAATATCCCCAAGACTATGGCAAGAACGACCAGCAATGCCCCGACCTTCCAGGAGAGTGGAAGAGCTGCGAACAACGAAGTCTTCTTGGGTGCAGACTGTTTCTGCTTCCGCGGCTTCTTTGCTTTGCTCTTCGGGGCCGGCTCTTCCTCCACAGGAGGTGGCGGGGGAGGAGTAGGTGCGGGATCCGGCTCGACGAGATAGGACGGGACGGGCTTCGGTTCCTCGGCGGGTGGAGCCGGCTCCGGCTCGGCCGTTGGAGGTTCGGGAGCTTTGGGCTTCCGTGATTTCTTTGCCCGTGGTTCCTTGGCCGGTCGCTCGGTCTTCTGCTTGCGCGACCGCCGCTCCTTCTGCGCAGGTGCCGGAGTCGGGGCGTCGTCGTTGATTTCAACCAGGCGCACGAAGCCGTCGGGATCGTCGACAGATATGAGCAGCTGCTCTCCCTCGACGTTGAGTACGAACGCTCCACTCCTTCTGTGGATGTCCAGTCCGGTCAGGCTCCAGCTGCCGATCTCGTCTGACGGCCCTGCCAGGATGGTCAGGCGGCCGCCGTCCACGCGGATGCCGGCCGGCATCTTCGTGGTGGAATCCCCGGCTATTTGCAGTGATCCTTCAAATGTTGGCATCGTTCAACTCTCGACCCTGAGACGATTTACCGAGAGGAAACCCTGTAGCGCCCCTCTGACAGCATAGGCGGTGTGGTCGCGGCGTTGGTTGCCATCGATCCGTCCATAGTGACGGCCGATAGATACGATTGAACGTATGCGAGGAGTTTCACGCGAAGTCTCTGTTGCCAGCGGGTCGAGGCAGCAGCTTGTGGTCGGCGATCGTCTACTCGAAGTCGATTTGTCTGCGCGGGCCGGTAGCCGGCTGACCCGGCGCCGGGTGCCGCTGCTGGCCGAACTCGAGATCCTGTTCGGCTGTCTCGTGCGGAAACGGGTCAACTTCCGTGACCTCACGGATGAGGACGATGCTCTCGTCGTCAATGAGAAACTGTCGATCATTGTGCGTCCCGTTCTCTTCGAACTCTGCGCACCGCAAGACGGCGAGAGTTCACCACCCGTGGTCGATATGCCGGTTGTTGATGTGTCACGGTTGATTCCTCATCACCTCGTGATCGATTTCGAAGACGGTGAATGGGTGGGTTCCTTCAGCTTCACTTGAGCCCGGATTAGGCGAACGGATCGCCATCGATCGGTCCGCCGACCGGTTCCGCGATCGGCGCTACGAACGGTTCATCGTCGTTGACGATCACGGACCCACCGGATCGTTGTTTTCTAAGGGCGAATACAGCGACAAGCCCCAAGACAACTGCGCCGCCCGCTGCGACGGGAAGGAGAGGTAACCGTCCACCGGGCGCGGACTCCGCCCGGATCATCCGACCTGAGTCGGTTAGTCGAACCTTCCACACGAGCGTGCCGTCGGATTCTTGACCGTCGGCGTTGTGGCTCACGACCTCCCCGGGGAACTTCACCATGATGTTTGCATCGAAGAATGTCTCGGAGAGGTCGTCAATGGATCCCCCGAGGTCGAACCCTTCCATTCCCTGAAGACCTTCTTCGAGCGATTGTCCGCTCATCGTGGCTTCGAGGCGGAATCCACCCTCGTCCGTTTCCTCCAGCAAGAAGCTGTCAAAGAGGCCGTCCTCGCCGCTGAAGACCAATGCGGCGATCGACCGCAGTTCGGCCAGGTCGGCAAAGCTGGTGCTCGCCTCGAGGCCGGTGAACTCACCTTCCGACCAGTCGGATGAGGTCCAACCGGCCGGCAAATCAGTCTCCATTTGGGCGAAAGGGTCGTCGCCCGGGGAGAAGGAACCAATCATCTCCGTCAATTCGTCGTCGAATCCGAAGACGACCGTGGCAATCCCTGAGCCATCGCTGTTGAGTTCGAATCCCTGATCGACCTTGACTTTGCAGCCGGTCATTAGAACGGCCAGCACAACGATCGGTACGAGTCGACGCATCACAATCCTTCGTCGGTTCCATAGGATTTCGGCCGACGGAGGCCGCAACTTGAGAGTTGTTGTGTGGGATTGGTCCCCGGGCTCTACGATCCTCGACATGGAAGAGCCCTCCGATCTCGACGCCACCCGGTCGGCAATTGCAGTGCGGGAGCTCACCGCCACAGCGTCCGGATATCTGACCACCGATATCGCGATGCAGCTGCCGTTTGAGGCGCTGGGCCCGTTCAAGACCCTGCTCCGGCGGTTTTTCTCGAATGAGTCGTTCACATCCGCAGATCGGCAGGAACTCAGTTCAGTTGTCGCTCCCCATGTTGCGACCGGATGGTGGGAGCACGATCTGGGTGGTGGCATTTCGCTCCGGCATGGCATCGCCGACGGTTCCTACGTGATCTGGGTGTCGGGAGCTAGTTCGGGAGGCTCTTCGGTGTTCGACCGGGTCTTCGATGGTCCGGTCGTGCCCGAAGCGACGCCTCATCCTCGCAAGGTCAAGTTCGTGGTCGGCGGCACACCGGCCCCCGGCCGGTGGTATCTCCGGCACGATGCCGACTCGAGGGAGGACCCCCGGGTCGAGCGATTGTTTGCCGAACCGGACGTGACCGATGTGATGGTGGCAGGGGACTTCGTGACGATCGGTATCGGCTCGCGTTCGTCCTGGGAACGTCGGCTCGAGCCGATCCTGGCCCTCGTCACGGAGTTGTTCGGGGGTGAGGCGGGTTCGATGCCCGCCCCTGCGCGCACGAGAGACGAGTTGCTGGAAGAAGCCGGCCGGTCTGCTGGTGAGCGCCCCGAGGAACTCCATCTGCTCGATCCGGATCTCGCCGGGGATCGCGAGCGGCTACTGGGTGCTCTGGAGTCGGTTGACCCGAAGGTGCGGAGGGTGGCTGTTGCGATTCTGCTCGAGTCCAGCGACCAGTCCGTCAGGTCCGCGGCAGTCGAGCGCGGCATGATCGATAGCTCCCGGATTGTCCGGCGCACCACGGTCGATGCTGCAGCCGATTCGGGCCACGAGGTGTTCCGTCCGGTTTTCGAGGGGGCATTGGCTGATGATGACCCGTGGATTCGCTGGAAGGCTGTGCGTTCGCTGGGTGAGTTGGGCATCGCATCAAGCAGCGCTCTGATCGAAGAGGCAACGCAGGACGGTGATTTCCAGGTCCGGTTCGAAGCAGCGCGCGTTCTGAAACGTGGTTGATGGACCCCGGGCCTTTGCTCCCCAGGCTGCCACGTTTTCGCGCGACATTCCGAACCTATGGGTTCCGAATGTCGCGCGAAAACGGGGATTTTGGGGGGCTATTTGGTGAGGACCGAGCGGATTTCGAGGACCCGGTAGGCGATGGTCTCGGTGTCTGTGTATGGATCCAGGGGATAGTTGCCCAGCGAGTTGCCTGCTGCGTCGAATAGCTCGAAACGTCCGGTCCAGATCACCTCGATCGTCAGCGCGTAGAGGCCCTTGGTGTCGTAGAGGTAGGTCCTGGCCGGTTGCACTTCGGTCCCCGACACGGCGCGGTAGTGATCGACAGATGGCGGGGTCGTGCTGCCCGGCTCGACGAAACCGATCGAAGCGGAGTCGCCGTTGTCGAAATCCCAGCGGACGGCGGCGATCCAGGCGTCGACCCGGGTCGCCAGACCGCCGGCGGAAGCGCTCACGGACACGGTGGTCTCAGGCGGGTCCCAACCCGGGGCGCCCGGATCGAACCACAGCCACATTTCCATGCCTGTGACTCCGGTCGGGAGGCCATCAACGATGGGGCTCGGACTCAGCGATAGGTTCGGTTCCGGTAGCTCGGAGGCGGCCGCATCCCACACATCGATGTCTGGAACGGGCGGCGCGCCGCAGAACGGGCGGGTGACGTCGCCATGATTCGGGCCAGGGTTGATGAGTTCCAGCCCCGCTGCACCGCCGATCAGGCCTATGCCGTCGCCGCCTGGTATCAGGACGAGTATGTCGTC
>JAHEDJ010000100.1 GCA_024641325.1 bacterium
GTGAGACCGGGAGTTCTTCGGTGGAGGTCGAACTAGCCGATTCGTGAATCTTGCACGATCGTCCTCACAGATCGCTCACAGAATGGGCGTCGGCAACGGCAGGACCAGGTCAGATAGCGAGGTGGAGGCGAAGCGCCTCGTTGACCTCGAGCATCAGGTCGGGCGGGACGGTCCCGATGCGGTCTGTCACACGTCCAACGGAAACCGACCGAACCTGTTCTGCCTGAGCTTTCGAGTCTCGCACCAAACCGGACTCGCCGGCGGGGATCAGAACCTGAAATGGATATACCCGATCAACATTGGTCGTGATCGGGATCACCGTCACTACCCCTCGTCCCAGTTTTGAGGCTGTGGTGTTAGCTCCATCGTTCGATACCAGTAGGGCAGGACGACGCTTGTTTGCCTCGCCCACTCGCGCCGGATCTAGATCAACGAGCCGTATTTCGCCCCGCAGCATCATCCAATCCCCATACCGTCACCAACGGTGATTTCCCACCCATCGGCTTCGCCAGCGTTGGACCATTCGCTCCATGCATCGGCGTACGCATCGCCAAGCTCAGTCGACCGCAGCAAGCGAACGGCCCTATGGACCACCGCCGATCGGGAGTCATATCCCTGGGTTCGGGCATACTGATCGAGGAACTCAACGTCATCGTTCGGAAGGCTCACGCTCAGCTTCATACCATAATCCTACCACTGGTATGACCTCTTTGCTACCACTCTTTTCAGGCCAACCGTCCGTGATCCAACCGCAATACAGCAATCGTCACCATCTGGTCTCCCCCGGACTCGCACAAGCACAGCACCGGTGCGCCGGTGGCCTCGGCCCTGCGAGTCAGGGCGCCCGGGCCCCACTCGAATACCGATGACCGAGCGGGCTCAGCCATTCGAGGCTGCCGGCTTCGGTTCGCCGGTAGCTCCAACCTGTCTCATGCCGCACGCGATGGTCGTGCCGGCACAGGGGTGCAAGATTGCGCAGGGAGGTCCGTCCCCCATCTGCCCAGGGTGTGGTGTGGTCGATGTCGCATTGTGAAGATGGGATGCGGCATCCCGGGAACACACACGTTGGAAACATGGTTTCGATCGTGCGCCGATCTGCTGCTGTCGGGCGGCGGCGGGTGATCCCGAAACAAATCGGTTGGTGCTCCGAGTCGGTCACGACGAATCGCCACTCGTCGCTGCGGGAGGTTTCGGCCACCCGGCGGGCAATATCGGAGATCACCGGGCCGTAGCCACCGAGATCACCTGAGGATTCGGCGAGCCCGGCGAGTGTGGCCAGGTCAACCGTCATCACGAGAGATCCTCGCCTCAGCTTGCGCCCCGACTGGGGAACGGTGGGATCGAGCAAGTCGAGGGCAACATCGGCTCGGAGTTGGTCCATCGTCCGGGTCTCTCCCGAGGTGCGCAGTTCGCGAGCAGCCGAATCGATGCGGTCACGGATCCGGGCGGCTCGATCGGGCGCCACGTCCATCAGGTAGAGATGGGCGGTGCCGTCTACGCCGGGCTCGAGAACGACTCGACGCTCATCGACCGCGCTCTCGTAGCGGTGCTTGGTATCTTCGGGATCGGCCTCGACGCTGAGCTTTCGCAACAGCGCCGTCAACTGACCGGTCGTGAGCTCGGGCGCCCGTTCCAGCGCCAGACGAGCGACTTCCCGCGCCTGAGCGATCGGGAGATGGTCGGTGCGATGAACGATGAGGTTGGCGCGGCGCCTGTCGATTCGCCCGGAAGCGAAGTCCTGCCAGACCGCCGGCAATCGCGTCTTGAAATCTCGGGCGATCGACAACTCGCTGTCGGCTGCCCGCCGGGTTAGTCGCAGTGCCGCCCGGATCTCCGAAGAACAGGCATCGTCCACCAATTCAAGATCGGTTTCCCCGTCGTTCCCAAGTGCTTCAGCCACGGCGTCGGCCACCGAGGCCATCGACGCGTAGACCTGGGCCTGATAGTAAGAAGCCATCCGCTGATGGGCGGCCAGAATGATCACCCGGTCATGGCCAGACAGAGCGTCGATGTCGATCTTCGACAACACAGCGCCGAGAACGATCCCCGGTTCGATGTGGGCGACCTCGGGCGGGATAGTCGGCTCGTGAGGAGCGGAGAGTTCCGCCTCTTCGGTCATCAGCGCCGGCTCGGCATCGCCGAGATCGGCTTCGTCGAGCCTCGCCTGAATCGAGGACCCTTTTGTCAATGTATCGAACATATGTTCGATCTTACCGGATGCTGCCGACAGAAAACACCCCCTTGTCCTCTGGCCCTCGGGCGAGTTCCCGAGACGTCGTTCCCGGCAAGCGCAAGAACCCCCGGAACTGAGATCAAGTTCCGGAGGTTCTTGTTTGGGTGGCGCCTAAGCGCCGGTAATCAGGATGCAGAGGGAGGAAGGATCACTGCATCGATCACGTGGATTACACCGTTCGAGGTGACGATATCGGTGGTCACGACGTTAGCGGAACCGTTGAGGACGACTCCACCGTCGACGACGGCAACAGAGATGTCTTCGCCTTGCACAGTGGTGGCAGCCTCGAGGCCGACGACATCGGCGGCCAAGACTTCACCGCTCACGACGTGATAGAGCAGGATTTGGGACAGAGTCTCGACGTCTTCGAGCAGGCCGTTGATTGTATCCTCGCCGAGTGCAGCAAACGCCTCATCGGTCGGGGCGAACACGGTGAACGGACCCTCGCCCTGCAGGGTTTCCGTCAGGCCGGCTGCTTCGACCGCAGCCAGCAGGGTCGTGAATGATCCGGCTTCGGTCGCCGTGTCGACGATGTCGGACATCATCGACATCTCTTCAGAAGCTGCGTCGGCGCCAGAGTGCAGGGAAGGCGGCAGGATCACCTGGTTGATGACGTGGATGACACCGTTGGAAGCTTCAACGTCGGTGGTTACGACGTTGGACATCCCGTTGAGAACTACGCCGCCGTCGTCGACGGTGATGGCAATCGCTTCGCCCTGCACCGTGGCAGCTGAGGCGAGACCGACAACATCGGCTGCGTACACCGCTCCGCTCACAACGTGATAGGTGAGCACATTCGCCAGCGCCTCACTGTCGGCCAGCAATCCGTCGAGGACTCCATCGGGGAGAGCTGCGAAGGCCTCATCGGTCGGCGCAAAGACCGTGAACGGGCCCTCACCCTGAAGAGTTTCGACCAACCCCGCCGCCTGAACGGCGGCAACCAGCGTTTCGAACCCGGCGTCGACGGCAACATCGACGATCGTGTTGTCGGTCATCGGAGCGGCGGTGGTGGTTGTGGCAGCCTCTTCTTCGGCGCTGCAAGCGGCGACGACGAGAGCGAAGAGGGCAATCAGTGCGGTCAGTCGCAGTTTCATGGTCAATCCTTTGGTAGCTATCGGCCCCTATGAGGCTCGTTACAAGCTCTGTTCGGATCCGACCCTGGTTTTGGATGACGACAATTCGATGAGCCGTCACGTCGGCGCCGGCTCATCGAGTCTCAACTTGCTCTCATGCCACCACCAAGACAAAAGAGAAGACGGTGAGACGGCATCGCAGCGATCCGCTGCAGCCCCACCTACATCGGCGGCGCGAACAGACCATCCGCCGATCGATCGTGTCTATCGACGACTCCGGATCCCTTCGAGGGTCGGACAGGGATCAATTCGATAGGTCGAGCACTCCGTATCCGTGAATCCCCTGGTCACGCCGTCCGCAGCCGAGGCGATCAGGCCCTCCGTCCGGACCGGCACCGTGGCCCAGACACCGTTGGTCGTGCCAATCAAAACGGT
>JAHEDJ010000058.1 GCA_024641325.1 bacterium
GCCGGCCTCATCTTGCTAATAGACCGGCACTGCTGGGAGGAAAGGGCCTATTCGCCAGTTGCCACCGTGATCGCGACTTTCCCTCGTGCGTGTCCCCCGCCGACCTGGCTCATGGCATCGGAGGTTTCGCCCAGCGGGAAGGTGCTGCCGATGACCGGCCTGACCTTTCCGGCTTCGATCAGCTCAGTGAGATACAGCAGGTCTTTCTTCCTCACCGGTGCGTAGAACGGGGGCCGTTGCTTGCGCACGAAGGGCGATAGCAGGGCCGCGGCGGCCATCCGGCCCAGCGGTCCGACCCAACGACTGCCCGAGGTTCCGTTGTTGGTGAGGAGAATCCCATCCGGGTTGAGCGCGCGTCTGCAGTCGGCCAGCGAATGGTTGGCCACATTGTCGAGGATGACGTCGTAACGTTTGCCGCCCTGCGTGAAGTCCTCCTGGGTGTAATCGATAACGTGATCGGCGCCGATGGACCCGACCATCTCGACGTTCGTCGTGCTGCAAACGCCGGTCACCTCGGCCCCCAGCGCTTTGGCGATCTGCACGGCGAAAGTACCGATTCCGCCCGATGCTCCGTTGATCAACACGTGCCGGCCCGGCTTCAACTTCCCGGCGTCGCGCAACCCGCGGAGGGCGGTGACTCCGGAAACCGCCACTACCGCTGCTTGTTCCAATGTGAGGTTCGCCGGCTTCAGCGCCACCGTCTCCTCAGAAACCGACACGTACTCCGCGCAACTGCCATCATTGGCATTGCCGAAGACCTCATCACCCGGCTGGAATTCCGTGGCGTCCTTGCCGGTGCTCTCCACCGTCCCGGCGAAATCGAATCCAGGAATCCGCTTTCGTGGTCTGCGGAGGCCGAACGCCGGGCGGAACAAATATGGTTGGCCCATCATCAGCAGCCAATCACCCGGATGAATCGAGGCGGCGTGGACTCTAACCAATACTCCATTGTCTGGCGCGACGGGGTCGTCGACTTCCCGGAGCTTCAGGACCTCAGACGAGCCGTACTCGTCTTGGACTATCGCTTTCATGGGGCTCTCCTTGTGAGTCCGCCTACACGGTGATGATCGCCCGACCGACCATCTTCCGCTCCGGGCTTCTCGAGGCTCTGTCGTAGGCGCACACTCCACAGTATTTGACCGACCACATGCTCAGTAGGGTCGAATGACTCCGGCTCACCCACTATTTGCCGATTTGCCAAGGATTGGCTGCAGGCCCGGGCAAACTGTGTTCATGATTACTGTCGCTCGGTTTACGACACCTGGTGCCTCGATCGAGTGCCTCGTCCAGATCCGGGAGTTGTTCTTCACAGCCTTCGACGAAACTTTCACGGAACAGGATTGGGAGCATGTACTCGGTGGCTGGCATGTCGTGGTCAGCGATGGCGATGTGATCGTCGCACACGCGGCCGTCGTTGAGCGGGTACTGGAAGTGGCCGGCCGGCCTTTCCGCGCCGGGTACGTAGAGGGAGTGGCCACTCATCCGGCCAGACAGCGTGAAGGTCTTGGCTCACAGACGATGGACGAAGTTGGTCAACTGCTCCTGAGTGAGTTCGAGATGGGTGCTCTGGCTACCGGCGTTGAGGGTTTCTACGAGGGTCTTGGGTGGAAGCGGTGGCTAGGCCCCACCTACGTTCGGTACGGTTCGGATCTGGTGCGAACAGAAGAAGAGGACGGCGGAGTCATGGTCCTTCCGTTCGGGCCCAGCGAGGGTATCGATCTTTCTTCGCCGCTTTCGTGTCCGAGTCGATCGGGCGACGATTGGTAGAAAGACTCCAAGAGAGTTCACGGGGCGGGTGAGCCGCCTCCAGCTATGTAGCCGAAATCTCAGCTAGATCTTCCCGACCGACCGTTCACACCTTGCGCTAAGTGCCTGATTGAGTGCGGGACTCTGTCAGTCTGGGATACCGGTCTAGCCGCTCAGGGGAGGATGGCGTCGAGGATTCGTTCGGTGTAGACCTCGCCGAAGACGGCCACCACGAACATGATGGTGGGGATGATCAGTCCTACCGCGGCGTGCATCACCGTGTGGGTGGTGGTGGGGGTAGTGGGGGCATCCCGGATCTTGTCGTGGAGAGTGAGGAGATCTCGGAGCTGCCCTGACTCCTGCGGTGACAGGTCGGCGAAGCGTGGTTTGAAGGCCGGAGGAATCGGACAGACCTCAAGACACAACACAGATCCGTGTGCGAATGATCGGGAATGTTCTTGGCGGTATGGTGGCTCGTCGGGGATCGAACCGGCCAATCGTGCGAGTCGTGTCGCACTCGTCGCGTGCACCGACCAGATCCGTCCAGACACACAATACGTTGAGATTCGAGTGGTTGAGGGCACCGCACCGTGCGATAGCTTGCGCGACTCCCAGCCGATCTAGCACATCTTGTTCTGACTACCATCGAAGTCATGAGCAGCCACACAGGATCACACGAGGGCCGAGAAGTTACGATCGCCCTATCGCCCAAGCGACTTGGCGTCGTCACGGCGATTCTCATCCTGGTCATCGTCCTCCGCCGACGCTGCAAAACCTCCTAGGTGTTTGGAACCTGTTGAAAGCGAAGCCTCGCGCTTCAGGCACCCTCGTAGCATTGATCGACGAGCTCCGCGCCACCTGACCGAACGAGGTGCTTGACGGCGCATCGACCCTCGAACTCGTTTCTCTTACTCCTTGTCCGGTGGCCGTTGAGTCGATCTCAGTGGAGTCGACCCACTCTCCAGCAGTTCGGAGAGAATCTCCTCTGTGTGCTCGCCGAGAGCCGGTGCCGATCGTGAGGGGACTCCTGAGCGAAGCGGACCCTGGACGACCCGATAGCTTCCTTCAGGCGTTTCGACCTCTGCAACCATCCCGGTCTCCGTTGCATAGGGCATGGCAACCGCCTGCAGCACTGTATTCAGCGGTGCGTGCGGAACTCCGGCTGCGCTCAACCTTTGCAGGGCTTCCGTCGTCGACAGGCGGGCAATTGCTCCCTCAATCGCCGCATCCACCTCGGCGCGGGCTTCGGTGCGTTGATGATTGGTCCGAAAACGCGCGTCGCCGGCCATTGAGTCGAGGCCGACGGCCGCACACAGCAGCGGCCAGAATTTGTCGCCGATCACCGCGATCACGACCCAGCCGTCCGCCGTGGCAAAAGCCCGGTAAGGAACGATGTTGTGATGGCCGGAGCCCACCGGCGCCGGGTCAACACCCGTTCCCATCGCCGATGTCGCCATGTAAACGAGGAGCGACATGGCCGAGTCGAGCAGCGGTACTTCGACATGTCGGCCCCGGCCGTCGCGCAGACGGCCGGCATAGGCGGCAACACCGCCGAGTGCCGCCCATAGTCCGGCGGCCAGGTCGCTGATCGCCACGCCGGCGCGAACGGGCGCTCCTTCTTCTTCGCCGGTGATCGACATGATCCCGCTCTCGGCCTGGGCGATGAGATCGAACGAACCGTCTGCCGCGCGAGCGCTGTCCCTGGCGTAGCCGGAGATCGTGACGACCACCAGCCGCGGGTGCCGGGCGAGCAAGTCGTCCGGTTCGAGGCCGAGTTTCTTGACCGCGGCCGGCCGGTAGTTCTCTATGACGATGTCTGCGGTCTCGAGTAGTGCATCGAGAGCCGCGGAGCCATCCTCGGTGGTCAGGTCGAGGACTATCCCCCTTTTACCGGTGTTGAGGGAAGAGAAGTAGAGAGACCGACCGTCGATGAATGGTCCGATACCGCGGGCCATATCACCTTCCGGCGGCTCGACCTTGATGACGTCCGCCCCCATTTCGGCCAGGACCTGTCCTGCGTACGGCCCGGCGAGGACGCGCGAGAGATCGATGACTCGAACACCGTCCAGTAAACCGTTCATATGCCGTCCCCCAGCAATGCAAGGACCTCGCTCGCCGGACGGTCCGGGTCGTCGAGGACTCGGAGCAGGCGGTCGCCCGAGAGCGCCAGGATCTTGGCGTTGCGTTCCTCGTGGCTCATCGGAAGCTCCGGTGACCCCTTCGCCGCGAGTATTCGAACCTCGATTGGGTCGTGATCGCCCTCCCATGCAAGCACGGCCTCTGATTGGGCCAGCCCGTCGTCGATCTCCACCGTGATCTTCGATGCAAGGTGGCGCGCCGCTTCGTCCACCTTCCAGAAGTCGGGGACGGTTGGCGGCCGATGGAGCAGGGTGAATGCCACCGTGTAGGGGATCGAGAACTTCGCCTCCAGCCCGTCCGATACATCATCGAGAGGCGCAGCCTGCCTGGAGCGCGTGTGGACGTACACGGTTCCGCGTCCGTCGGGGCTCGCTCCCAAGGCCGACGCCCGGGCGGCGGCTTCGATCGAGCTGTGCGTCTGGAGGCAGCATGGATACGCTTTGATCCAGTTCATCGTGATTGCCCGCTCGCCGTCGGGTTCAGCCCAGGTGCCACCGTAGGCCTCGGCAAACCCGCTTTCCACGTCGTTCGAGGTTGTCGCTCCGCGGGCGGCCATATGAGCTGCCTCGACCCCCTGGCTTGCCGCCATCCCCACTTGCAGGGATTTACCGTCGGTTCCGAACGCTGTTCGGAGCCCACCCGCTCCGAGCACGGCGAGGCGCCGGGCATGACCGGTCTGTTCGGAATCAAGCCCGAGTAGGTGGGCTGCTGCAGTTGCGGATCCCACCGTGCCGGTCACGGCGGTTGGATGCCAGCCGCGCTTGTATAGGGCCGGATGGCTTGCCCTGGCGAGTGTTGCCATCGCCTCGAAACCGGCGGCGTAGGCCTCGAGCATGTCACCGACGTGAGCCTCGGCAGCCGCAGCCATCACCAGCGCGGCCGGTGCCGTTGGAGCGGAGATGTGAGATAAGCCGGGTCCGTAGGTGTCGTCGAAGTCGAGTACGTGGCCTGCCGTCCCAAGAGCCAGCACGAGGTCACCGGACTGGCGTGCAATCCGAGCCGTCGGCTCGTTGCGTCCCGCCCAGGCACATGCCATCCAGTCGAGGAATGCCTGTCGATATCCGGGATGAACAGTCACGCGCGTCTCACTGTACGGTCGAGCAGACCCTTGCCGATGACTCGCAGAGCCAGAACCTCTTCGGTGCCCTCGAAGATCGACAGCACTCTCGCATCCACGAAGAGTCTGCTGATGGTGTACTCCTCGGCGTAACCGTACCCACCGTGGAGTTGCATGGCGTCACGGGTGATCTCTTCGGCGGCACGGGAGGCGAGCGCCTTGGCCATCGCTGCTTCGATCTGACCCCCACCGTCCGACAGCAACCCGGCGGCGTGATACGTGAACTGGCGGTTGGCCTGAATTCGTGCCGCCATCCTGGCCAGGGTGCTCCTGGTCAAGCCGAAGTCCAGGAGCGGTTTGCGAAAGACGTTCCTCGTTCGGCTGTAGGCCAGAGCCTCATCGAAGGCAGCTTGCATTACGCCGAGGGCCCGGGCGGCGGTCTGGAGACGGCCCGAGGCGAACGCTCCCATCTGCAGGTAGAAGCCTCTGCCGAGGCCGTCGTCTCCGCCGACGAGTGCCTCGAACGGCACGACGTAGTCGTCGAAGGTCAGTTCGAAGCTGTGGAGTCCCCGGTAGCCGAGGGTGTCGATGGCTCGACCGCGCAGAATCCCGCCTCCGGATTGCTCGATGGTGAACTCGTGTCCGGGAAAGGATGGTTTTTCGATGACGAACAGCGAGAGCCCTTTGGCGCCGGCGGAGGGATCGGGATCGGTCCGGGCCAGAATCATCAACAACTCGGCCCGACCGGCAAAGGTCGCCCACATCTTGGCTCCATTGAGGATGAACCGATCGCCGTCCCGACGGGCCGACATTCGGAGCGAGGCAACGTCGGAACCGACATCGGGCTCGGTCACGGAAACGGCCACCATCTGTTCACCGGCGGCAATGCGCGGCAACCAGACGGCCTGTTGCTCGTCGGTCCCGCCTTCGAGCAGAGCGGTCACCAGGATCTCGGGTCTGGTCAGTAACGAGCCGGCCATGAGCGATCCTCGCGAAAGCTCTTCGGTGGCCACTGTCATGGCCAGGAGGCCGGGTCCGGTCGGATCCCGGAAGCCGCCCCTTTCGGCCGGAATCGACATGCCGAATGCTCCCATCGCGGCCATGCCTTCGATCAGCTCCTCCGGGATGTCGAGGTTGTGGCGATGCACTTCCTCTGCCCGCGGCGCCACCTGCTCGCGCCCGAACCTGCCGAACGTATCGGCTACCAGCTTCACGTCGTCGCTCAGGTGTGATGGTCCGGTGTTCGTGGCCTCAAACGACTTGATGAGCTCTTCAATCACCTCTGGATCGGATCCGGTTTCGACCACCCGATCACACGGTCCGCCGTGGAGCGAGTCGCCGATACCCAGGGCATCCAGCCGCCCATCGATCCGTGCCCTGACGGATCTCACCAGGTCGGAGAGCGCCATCCGGCCGATGAGCAGTTCGGTCGGGCCGTGTTCGGAATACCCAACAATGACTTTCGCCATGGCAGTTTCGGCGGCGAGGAAGGCGAACTGATAGACGGTCTCTTGCTGCAGGTCGAGAAGTTGGGTCGAGATCCGGCCATCGCGAGAGGCCGCTGAGGCGAGGTGGGCAGCGGCCGAGTCGACTACAAACTGCATTCGATCGACGGTCTGCCGGGCGTCCTCTCGCCACGTCATTCGGTTGTGTCTCGCCGGGACTTGTCCAATACTCGCCGCGCTGATCGCACCACAGCTTCGTCCACCATGTGTCCCTCTTCGTCGGTGACGGCCCCGCGTCCCTCATTCAGAGCGGCGTCGTAGAGGTCAACCAGCTTCCTGGCCCGGCCCACGGCGTCCGGCGACGGGCTGAAGACTTCGTTGTAGACGGCGACCTGGGCGGGATGTATGGCCGGCCGGCTGCCGAAACCGAGCGAGGCGAGCTCTTCCGTCTCTTTGTGTAATGCTTCGAGGTCCCTGAAATTGGGTGACACCGGACCGAGCGGCTGCTCCAAGCCGAGCGCCGCCGATGCCACGACGACCTGCATCCGCAACGGCACCAGGGCGGTCACGTTCTTGGGGTCGATGCCCAGCTCGGCACTCAGGTCGAGTTCACCGATCATGAGCTGGCCGACACGCCGGCAGGCGGCAAGCTCAGCGATCCTGAGCATTCCTGCGGCTGTTTCGATGATCGGCAGGAGGAGGATCGAATTGCCGGGCATCCGGTTGGCAATCTCGACGTCGTCGAGGAGGTTGGCCGCTCGTTCGAGCTCTGCCGGCGTCGAAACCTTGGGAATCATGAGGCCGGCGGGCCGGCAAGCGCCGGCGGCCCAGACGTCGGGCTCGAACAGTTCGCCGGGCTGGTTGACGCGAATCCAGAGGTCCGCCGGGGAGTCGGCGAGCGCCGTGCCCCACGAGGCGAGGGTTGCGCGCGCCTCTTGTTTCGCAGAAGGTGCGACCGCATCCTCGAGGTCGACGATGATTGCGTCCGCGCCGCGAGCGGTGGCCTTGGCGAGCATGTCGGCCCGGTCGCCCGGGACGAACAGGAAGCTCCGCGCTGCTGCCATGCCGTCTTCCTCTCCCTCGTACCTTCCCGGCCGCCCCTCTTTGTAGCACTTCGGCGAGAGCCCGGTCGGGTTCGGTCGGTACAATCCCTCGCAGTCCGGGAGAGGAGCGTCGATGACCTCCGGCCTGTTGAGCGGGATGAGAGTCGTGGAAGGGGCCGCCTTTGTCGCGGGACCTCTGGGTGGCATGACCCTCGCCCAACTCGGCGCAGACGTCATCCGGTTCGATCCAATCGGCGGCGGACTCGACTACAGGCGTTGGCCAGTCACAGAACGGGGCCAGAGCCTCTACTGGGCCGGGTTGAACAAGGGGAAACGCTCTATTGCGATTGATCTGCGCTCCGACGAGGGCAGGGATCTGGCCGTCTCTCTCATCACTGCACCGGGTTCCGACGCGGGGATCTTTTTGACCAACTATCCGGAGGGGGGCTGGATCGACTACGACCGCCTGGTTGAGCGGCGGCCGGACCTGATCATGTGCCACATCCTCGGCAACGCGGACGGCAGCACCGCGGTCGATTACACGGTGAATGCGGCCGTCGGATTTCCCGGGATCACGGGACCCCTGGGTTTTGACGGTGTCGTCAACTCGGTTCTGCCTACCTGGGATCTCGTCACCGGCATGACGGCAGCCACCGGAATTCTGGCGGCGGATCGTCACCGGCAGCGGTCCGGCAAAGGGCGCCTGATGAGACTCCCGTTGTTCGACGTAGCCCTGGCGGTTCTCGGCAATCTCGGCCAGATCGCCGAGGTACAGGTCAACGATGAGGATCGGGGCCGATACGGGAACTACCTGTACGGCGCCTTCGGACGTGACTTCCTGACGGCAGACGGCCGGAGGGTCATGGTGGTGGCGATCACTCCGCGGCAGTTCAGGGGCCTGGTCGAAGCGGCCGGACTCGAATCCGAAATGGCGAATGTCGAAGAGAGCCTGGGCTTCGAACTCCGAAGCGATGGTGACCTGTTCAACGCCCGGGAGGAAATCGCAGGCGTCCTCGAACCCTGGTTGGCGTCCCTGAGCCTGACGGAGGTGGCCGGGGTATTCACCGCGCACCGGGTTCTGTGGGGCCCGTATCAGACGGTTCGTGAGCTTCTCGAAAGCGACCCGCGTGCCACGGACGCCAACTCGATGCTCGATTCGGTCGAGCAACCGGGTATCGGACGTTACTTGATGCCCGGGTCGCCGCTAGATATCGGTTCGGATCGACTCTCTCCGCAGCCGGCACCGCTGCTCGGCCAACATACCGACGAGATCTTGGCCGAGGTCCTCGACCTGAGCGGGGGAGAGATCGGGCGACTTCACGACAGGAAGGTGGTGGCCGGTGTCTGACCGGTTCGACGAGTGGGTGGGCCGTACCGAAGTGGCGGAAGACCTGATCACATCGTGGCCGGTGGCGGCCCTGCAAGCGGCGTTCGACCATGATCATCCGATTCCGCGGCCCGGAGATCCGATCCCGCCCATGTGGCACTGGTTGTTCTTCCTTTCGACCACACGCCGGTCGCTGCTCGGACCGGATGGTCATGCGATGCGGGGCGGTTTCCTTCCACCTATCGACTTGCCCCGCCGGATGTTCGCCGGCGGCCGGACCGAGTTTCTGGCTCCGTTGCGGGTTGGACAAACCGCTCGCCGGACGGGCACCGTGGTGAGCATTGAAGCGAAGGAGGGCCGCACCGGCCGACTGGTGTTCGTCACCGCGCGGTTCGAAGTGTCGACCGAAGACGGTGTGGCGGTGGTGGAGGAGCAGGATCTCGTCTACCGCGAGGCGGCGGTGGGCAACCAGCAGCCCCCGCCGGGAACAGATCCCATTCCGGATGCCACATGGACGGAGATGATCACACCGGATCCCGTGATGCTTTTCAGGTTCTCCGCCCTCACGTTCAACGGCCATCGGATCCATTACGACTACCCGTATGTGACCGAAACCGAGGGATATCCCGGCTTGATCGTGCATGGTCCGATGACCGCCATGTGGCTGATCGGGCTTTGCACGGCCAACGATCCGCGACCCGTCTCTCGCTTCTCGTTCAGAGGCAGGTCCCCCTTGTTTTGTGATGGCCCGGTCAGCCTACGCGGCGGGATCGGCGAAGACGGAGTCGCCGCGCTGTCTGCCTGGTCCCACGATCTTCGTCTGGCGATGACCGCTGAGGTGGAGTTCGGGTAGCAGGTAGACCCCCTGCCCCGGCCTCGAAGACTCGGCCGGCGGTACCTTCCCCTTGCAGGGTGACTATCTCCTCGCGAATTGCGAATTGCGAATTGCGAATTGCGAATTGCGGGCCCCTAGAGTCGCCCGGTGCGACCACTCGAGATAACCCTCGCCGTGCTTGCTCTCGCTACCGCCGTGCTACCGCGGCGCTGGGCGGGCGCACGTATCGCCGCCGCGCTGGCGCTGCTGCCGGTCGGGGTGGTTCACGCCACTACTGAAGGTTGGCGCTGGCAGATGGTGCCCCTGTATCTGGTGGGATCGATCCTGTTCGCGGTAGCAGCCTGGGAGATGTTGAGCCCTGCCTCCGATTCGCAGCCGTCGTCGGTCCTCGGCCGCTCTCTCGGTGTGCTCGGTCTGGCGGCGGTCGTGATGATTCCGGCCGCGGTACCGGTATGGGAGCTGCCGGAACCAACCGGCCCATTCGGTATCGGCACTGTGAACACGGTCATCACAGATGATGGTCGGATTGACCCGTACGATGCCGCCGGCCGGGATCGGCGGCTCGTTGTCCAATTCTGGTATCCGGCCGTTCCAGACGAAGACGCGGTTGCAGAACCGTGGCTGTCGCAGCTGGATGTGGTTGGACCCTCGATCGCAAGTGCCTTCGGCTTCCCGTCATTCGCGCTCAGTCACGCCGACCTGATCAAATCACATAGCTACAGCCAGTCGGCCGTCGCCGGTGTGGAGTCGTTCCCGGTGGTCGTGTACTCACACGGATGGACGGGTCTGCGAACCAACGGTCTCGATCAGATCGAAGCACTCGTCAGCCATGGCTTCATCGTCGTGGCGGCGGATCACACATACGGAGCGGCTGCGACGGCTTTCCCGGACGGTGAACTGGTGGTCTACGAGCCGACCGCGCTGCCCGAGTTCGGAACGGTCCCGGATGAGGATTACGACGAAGCGGCTGTGCTGCTCGTCGCAACCTACGCGGCGGACCTTCACTTCATCCTGGACGAACTCCAGCGTCTCAACGGTGATCCCGGCTGGCTGCTTTCCGGTCGCCTCGATCTTGATCGGATAGGCATGTTCGGGCACTCGACCGGCGGGGGAGCAGCCGTGTCCGCCTGCGCAACCGACGGGAGGTGTGATGCTGTCGCCGGACTCGATCCCTGGGTGGAGCCGGTGCCACAGGAGATCCTTGACGACGGCATCGATATTCCATTCTTAGCGATCAGAAGTGGGGAATGGCTCGAGTACGACAATGATCCGGTCCTCCAGTCGTTCGCCGGTCGTTCGTCGCAGACTGATCTCCTCGGTCTGATCGGAGGCGGACATCAGGACTTCACGGTTCTTCCCCGTTTCAGCGCCGTGTCGGCGCTGCTGGACGTGAAGGGGTCGATCGAGTCGGATCGGGCATCGGAGATCGTCAACACCTATCTGGTCAGGTTCTTCGACCTACAATTGAACGGAGGGCCGGACCTGTCGTCCGACCCTCTGTTCGAGGAAGTGTGTGTCGGGCTCTGTGAGGTCCCCGCCGGGTAAGTTCCGTAGTCCCCCTCTGCCTCGAGGACTCGGCATCTCCCCCGCTCCGCGGGGGAGAAATGCGCGGTACGGGCGCTGTCGCATTCTCGTCTCGCAAGGAGGGGAGCGGCCACCACCGGTCACTCTCTGTTTCGCGTTTGTTTCTCTCCCGTTGGCGGCCACGAAAGCTTGTTACCGCACACTTCTCTTCATGCCCGGATAGACCGGGTGGAGAGAGAGGCGAATCATGAAGAAGCGGATCAGCAGCCTGGCGGTGGTGACTGTGCTCGCCATCGGCGGTGTGATGGGAACGGCGGCGGTTGCGTCGGCCTCCGAGACGGCATTCTTGTGCCCGGTTGTCGGTGACGGAGTAATCAACGCCGATGCTCACAACGGCGACCATGGGGTATCGGCCATCCAACCGCCGGTCGGCACATCCTTCCTGCCTGGTAAGAATCAGGCCGGGGCGCATGCGAATGACAACGCCCACAACACTCAGAACCCCACCAGTGAGACGGCAGGTCCCGGCCACAACCCGGACTTCTCGCCGATCTGGCCCGGCTAGTTCGGACGCCTACCCGCAGAATTGGTCCGGGAGGTTCTCCTCCCGGGCCGATCGTTTCCTACCATGATCACGATGTCTGACCGAAACGTGACCGTCCTGGTCGTTGACGACGAACCGATGGTTCGAGAAGTGGTGACTCGCTATCTCGAACACGACGGGTTTCACGTTGTCACCGCTGAGGACGGTCGAGAGGCGCTGAAGGCTGTCAAGGCTTCGGTGCCCGATCTGATCATCCTCGACATCATGCTGCCTGAGGTCGACGGCCTCGATGTTCTTACGAAGCTGCGGCTGTCGGGCGACGTTCCCGTCATTCTCTTGACCGCACGGACGGCAGAGGCCGACCGCATTCTCGGACTCGAACTGGGCGCCGACGACTATGTTCTCAAACCGTTTTCGCCCAGGGAGTTGACCGCCCGTGTCAGGTCGGTTCTCCGCCGCAGCTCCAGAGAGCCTGCAGGCAAGCGCCTGGAGTTCGAGGGACTGGCAATCGATCCGGCCACCCGTGAGGTCAATGTGGACGGCGAACTGGTCGAACTCACCGCGCGTGAATTCGACCTGCTCGCGTTTCTGGCCGCTTCGCCCCGGCAAGTCTTCTCCAGGGCGCAGCTTCTCTCTCAGGTTTGGGAATCCTCTCCCGAATGGCAGGATCCCGCCACGGTCACCGTGCATGTGCGCAGGGTCCGGCAGAAGATCGAAACGGACCCGGACAATCCCAGGCGCCTACTCACGGTGCGCGGTGTCGGTTACCGGTTCGAACCATGAGACTGCTGATTCCCCTGGCTGCCCTGCTGGTTGCTCTCGTCTTGCTGATCACCGAGGCCACGATGCAACCAACTTCGGCCGATCGTGCACTCCTCTACGGCATCTTCGCCGGTGCTGCCGTTCTGACCCTTTTGGTCGGGTGGCGCCTTCCGGCCCTGACCCGGAAGTTCCACACCCTGCGGACCACTCTTCAGATCGTCGGCCTGGCTGCAGTTGTCATCGCCGCGGCAGCCGTATCCGTGTCCGCCATCACGATGTTCCTGTCGACCCATGATCTCCGGCTAGTCCTGGTCGCTCTCTTGCTGGGGGTCGGTTTGGGCGTTGCGCTGGCGGTGACGGTAACGCGGCCGCTCGCAGCCGATCTGGCGGACCTGGCCGCGACGGCAGCGCGAGTCGGGGCAGGGGACCTCTCCTCGCGTCCGATTATCGACCGGGCCGACGAAGTAGGCGACGTTGCCAGAGCGATGGACGCCATGATCGATCAGCTGGAGGCGGCGAGAAGCTTTCGTGAGAAGTCGGAGGCAGACAGGCGGGAGTTCCTGGCCGCGGTTGGTCACGATTTGAGAACCCCCCTGACGTCGATGCGTGCAGCCGTGGAGGCGATTCAGGACGGGCTTGCCTCCGACCCCGACCGCTACCTTCAGTCGGTGGCCAAGGATCTGGAGACCTTGTCGGTTCTGATCGACGATCTGTTCGAGCTGGCCAGGCTCGAGGCGGGCGAGCAGCCGGCCGACAGGATTGAAGTCGACCTGGCGATGATCGCCGGCGATGTTGCGAATGCAATGGCACCGCTGACGGAACCTCGTTCGATCTCGATTCAAACCTCAGGCTCTGCTGTTGTGGTCGCGAGTGAGTTGGGAATGATCCGCCTGCTCCGCAATCTCCTCGACAACGCAGTCAGACATTCTCCTGCAGCCGGGACCGTGACTGTCGACATCGTCGACGACGGCTTTTCGGCGACCGTGACCGTCTCCGACGAAGGTTCCGGGTTTCCACGCGACTTCCGGGATAACGCATTCGACAGTTTCACGAGAGCAGACCCGGCCCGACGGCGCGGAGGCGCCGGTCTGGGGCTCGCTATTGCCAGAGCGGTCGTTGAGGCCCACAATGGAAGTATCCGGAT
>JAHEDJ010000101.1 GCA_024641325.1 bacterium
TTCGGGAAATTTCCGATCGTCAGTCATAGCGAATCCGTGGGTCGAGAACTGCGTACATCACATCGACGAACAGGTTGGACACCATGTAGATCAGCACCAGGAACGTGACGATCCCGACCACAACGGTCCCCTCCTGGCGGCCGACCGCGTCGAATACCGCTCGCCCGAGGCCGGGGAGGTTGAATACCGTTTCGGTGATGATGGCGCCTCCCATCAGCGCACCAAGGTCGACCCCCAGGTAGGTGATCACCGGGATGAGGGAGTTGCGTAGGGCATGGACTCCCACCACCCGGCTCCGGCGTAGTCCTTTGGCAGTGGCGGTTCGCACGTAGTCCGCTCGCAGGTTCTCCACGAGGCTGGTCCGGGTCAATCTGGCGATGTAGGCCAGCGAAACCGAGCCGAGAACGATGGCCGGCAGCACGTAACTCCAGGTGCCTTCGCGGATACCCGCCACTGGGAAGATCTGGAACTTCACACCCAGCAGTATCTGCGCGAGGAATGCCAGAACGAAGATGGGGATCGAGATCACGGCGGTAGTGGAAATGAGGACCAGACTGTCCATGAAGCCCCCCTTCCTGATCCCGGCCAGGATCCCCGCCAGAATCCCCAGTATCAGCTCGAATATGAATGCATAGATGGCCAGCCGGAAAGTGACGGGAATCCTTTCGCCCATGATCTCGGTGACGTCACGGCCCCGAAAATCTGTGCCGAAATCGCCCTGAAAGATGCCGCCGACGTACAACCCGTATTGCGTGAGGAACGGCTCGTCGAGGTGATAGCGCTCGTTCAAAGCGTCCAGGGTTGACTGCGACATCTGACGGTCGCCGGCCAGCGCACGAATCGGGTCGCCCGGGATCAAGAACACGAGCGAGAAGATGAGGAAAGTCGCGCCGATGAAGACGGGGATGAACAGAAGCATCCGCCGAATCAGATAGCGACCCATCTGGCATTCCTCCGAGCTCTGGAATCGAGATCGAGTCGCCACCCTAGTACTCGGACCCGGCCGAAGTATGAGAAGGAGGGGCGGTCAAACGACCGCCCCTCCTTACGGTTCGACTACATCGTATTGTCTACGGGTTGACGACGATCTCGGTGTAGTTGATATCGCCCTGCGCATCTACCCACAGGTTGGAAACTCCGCCCGAATGAGCGAAGTGATTCTGCCGGAAGTAGATCGGCGCGGCAGCGACGTCGTTGCACAGAATGTCCTCTGCTCGCTGGTAGTCGGGAAGGGCTGCATCTAATCCGTCGACCGCCGCCGCGTTACCCGCTGCCAATGCGGCATCGAACTCGGCGCTCTCATAGATGCCGTTATTCGATCCCACCGGGGCCGCGTTATAGGACGCGAAGAGCGGCTCGAGGAAGTTCTGGGGCGACGGGTAGTCCATGCCCCATCCGAGGCGGAAAGGCCCGGTGATCTCGCGAGCATCGATCTTCGGCAGGTACTCCGCGAACGGGAGCTGCTCGAAAACGAACTCCTCGATCCCGAGAGTCTCGCGCCACATGTTCGATACAGCCTCGACCCAGGCATCGTGTCCGGCCCCGCTGTTGAACCACAGGTACATCGGACCGGTCCAACCACCGGCGGCATCGAACAGTTCCTTGGCTGCGACCGGGTCGTACTCCCAGTAGTCGCAGACGTATTCCCGGTAGCCTGGCAAGCTCGGCGGAATCACCGACTTCGCCGAGAAGAAGGCGCCGTTCAAGACGGTCCCGTTGATCAGATCACGATCGATCGCCATCGAGAGTGCCCGGCGAATATCCACCGTCAACTCCGGTATGTAGGACGGGAAACCGAGGTACGTGAACGAGGTCTGCGACGAGGTCTGGTAGTCGTCGCCGAAATCGGCGGCCGCATTCGGGACCTGCTCGGACGGAATGCTATCCATCACGTCCAGGTTGCCCGCCAGAAGATCGTTGTAGGCCGTCGCTTCGTCCGCATAGATCTGAAAAACGATTCCAGCGGCGTGCGGGAAGTCGTCACCCGCGTAATCGGGGTAGTAGGCAGTTGCGATCTGAACGTTGTGTTCCCATACACCGTCCATCATGAACGGTCCGTTCCCGATCGGGGCCTCATCGAAGGCTGCAACTCGCTCTTCAGGAGTGAGGTCGCCCTCGAAGAAAGAGGCCGGAAGTGGGAAGTAGGCGCCGTAGCCGAGCCGGACCGGGAACTGCGGATCAGCTGTCGACAGTTCGACCGTAAAGGTCGAGTCATCGACGACGACCAAACCGGACAGCGTCTCGGCAGTCGGATCGCCTTCCGCCGGGGCCACCTCATCGTATCCGGCGACGAAGCTGTAGAAGCTGTTGTTCTGCTGACCGTTGGGCCCATATGCCGTGAAGTTCCAGGCGTCGACAAACGAGTTGGCCGTCACCGGACTTCCGTCGTGGAACGTCCATCCGTCCTTCAGCGTGATGGTCCAGTTTGTGCCGCCGTCGTCTGAGACGATCGACTCGGCCACCTGGTTGCGGGGTTCGGATGAACGAACGTCATAGGCGACCAGACCGCTGAACAGGGCGCGGAGCACGGCAATCCCCTCGGACTCGTTTGAGGTCGACGGCGTCAAGTGTTCCGGCTCCACGATATAGGTCGAGAACACGCCCTCCGGGGCCATCATGGGTTCTGTGGAGTCTGTGGCAGTGGTAGCGGTGGTACCGCCATCGCCCGAGTCGGTGGTTGCCGTCGTGTCTCCTGTTGCTGATGTTGTCTCGGTCACCGTGGCGTCGTCGCCGCAAGCGACGAGTATCAGCATCAACACCGTGATGACCGCGATAAACCGCAGCCAATTTCCTTTGGGTGATCTCATATGGATTCCTCCTTGTTGCTCTCGCGCCGCGAACGCGGCCAGGGAATCGAAGCTGAAGACCCGCACTGTTGAGAGCGCAGTCCATTCTATCGTCATATCGCCTTAGCGGCGAGACTCCGAAAGGCTGTGGTGCTCCCGACACCGGTCCCTGCAGCCGTCTAGCCGTCCGCCCGGCTCGCTGGCCGCCGGACTTGATCGAGAAGCGGATCGCTTTGCATCAGCCTCGGAAGTGTGGGCGGCGTCGAGTTCGACCGGCACGGGAACAACTGCGCGCTACAGACGGTTGATTCCTTTTGGATCGGATTTCAAGAGGTTTGTTATGCCGCCGGTGTTGGATGTTGTTGAGCTTGGATTTCCCTGGGACGGCCTGGATCCGTTCATATTCACCGTTCACCACGTTGACCATTATCCGGAGGGCAACGAGGCTCTCGGGCCCCAGCCGTCTGTGCAAGACCGCAATCTGGGCGCCGACTTCTCCTACCAGAACGGATGGAGCATGTACCACGGGGTGAACGTGCCCGGCTTCCCGCAGCATCCCCACCGGGGTTTTGAAACGGTCACCGTTGTGCGAAGGGGATACGTCGACCACTCGGACTCACTGGGCGCGACGGCCCGCTACGGGCAGGGCGACGTGCAGTGGCTGACCACCGGGAGCGGGATCATGCACGCAGAGATGTTCCCGCTGCTTGAGCCGGATCGCTCGAATCCGCTCGAGTTGTTTCAGATCTGGCTCAACTTGCCGCCCGAATCGAAGATGGTTCCGGCCTATTTCGGCATGTTGTGGAGCGAGTCGATCCCGACGGTGGCGCCGGCTCCGGGAGTAGTCGTCGATGTGATCGCCGGATCGATGGGCGATCACTT
>JAHEDJ010000059.1:0-11751 GCA_024641325.1 bacterium
TCACTCTGTCCGATGCGATCACCGACGACCCCGGTGCCGTAGAGCTGGTGCGCAAGATGGCGACCCGGCAACGCAAACGATGGCCGACCAGCCCTCCAGGATCAAGAGAACCTCACCCGGCGCCGGCCATGGTGCCAACCGACGGATGAAACACGAGGCTGATGGCGGTCACCATCTAGAACAACGGCCAAGAGCGTACCGACCAAGTACACCTTGGCGCCGGTTGCCATCTCAGCGGAAGAGAAGCTTCAAGGCGCCGTATTTGCACGGCGGACTCGATCGTCGGACGCACGAGCGAGCAATACATTCATATCTTGGATGCCAGAAGGATGATGGAATCCCGGACCTGAGCGGAGAGTGGCTCGGGCAGTGCCAAAGGCGGCCCGCGAAGGTCATAGCCAACAAACCCGGCTTCGCAAGAGAATTGCCGCCACATGCGTTCTGGCGGAACGATCATTGCTAAGGTGTCAACGTTCCAGCAGACCAATTGGAAGCGAGTGTGTCATGGCTGAGAATCCTTCCGACCAAGTGCGCGAGGCGCCGTACTTACCCTACGAGACGGTTGCCGACGATGAGGTGACCCACAGTCTGCGCGCTTGGCTGAGGGCCGTGGACGATCTCGGTGAGCTGAAGGTGATCGATGGCCTTGACTGGCAGGAGTCGATCGGCCGCGTCTCGGAGATGCTCCATCACACTGATGACAGCCCGGCTGTGGTGTTCGATCGAATCCCCGGATTCGACCCGGGTTACCGCATCCTCGTCAACTCGCTCGCGACCAGGAGCCGACTCGCACTCACCCTGGGTCTCGACACCAACATCGGGACATTTGATCTCGTCGACGCCTGGGAGCGCCTGACGACGACTACAAAGCCGGAGCCGACGCTCAGGGTCGATTCCGGACCCGTCACCGAGAACATCCTTGAAGGCGATGACATCAATCTCGATCTGTTTCCCACCCCGCTCTGGCATCCCGAGGACGGCGGCCGATACATCGGAACCGGTTGCGGTGTGATCACCAAGCACCGGAACTCGGATTGGGTGAATGTCGGCACCTACCGGGTCATGATTCTCGACGAACAGCACACCAGCCTCTACATGTCGCCCAGCAAGGACGGAATGGAGCATCGAAACAGCTACTTCGATGTCGGTGAGCCGATGCCCGTTGTTGTTCTTGCCGGATTGGCCCCTATCCAATTCATGGCGAGCGGCCTCGAGATCCCACATGGAGTAAACGAACTGGAATGGGTCGGCGGCATCAGCGGCGTGCCGGTGCGGTGTATCGAGGGCGCTCACACCGGCCTTCCTATACCGGCCCATGCGGAGATCGCCATCGAGGGCTTCCTGAGCCCCACCGAAACACGCCCCGAAGGTCCCTTCGGGGAGTGGACCGGCTACTACGCCTCACAGTCGCGTGAGGAACCGGTCCTCGACATCAAGGCGATCTACCACCGGAATGATCCGATCCTCCTCGGGTGTCCTCCTGAAAAGCCACCTTACGAGGCGCAACGGTTTCAGCAGTATGGGAGGTCGGGCAATCTCCAACGGCAGCTGCGCGCCGCGGGTGTCCCGAACGTGGTCGCGGCATGGACGCACTCGGTCGGCGGATGCCGATTGTTCAACGTCGTATCGATCAAGCAAAGCCACGCCGGTCATGCCAGGCAGGCCTTGCATGTAGCCGCCCAATGCGGTCAAGCCGCCTATCTGGGCCGCATAGTCATCGTCGTGGATGAGGACATAGACGTGACCGATCTCAACGAGGTTATCTGGGCGGTTTGCACCCGAATGGATCCCGAGCGGGACACCGACATCATCCGACGGGCGCTCACCGGGGCGCTTGATCCGGCCATCGAGCCCGGCAAGAAGACATTCAACAGCAGGCTCCTGATCGATGCGACGCGACCCTGGGAATGGAGGGACCGCTTCCCGCAGGCGATCGGCCCGTCTCCGGAGGTCAAGCGAGAGACGCGTGAGCAGTTTGGATGGATCGTCGGTCGGTGATCAAAGGGGGGAAGGTTCTCCCAGCACGGGAAGAAGCACATTGTCATTGACCCACCGGGCCTTCTCGATGAGCCGGGTTGAATCGGTCTCGCCGAGAACGAGAACGAGGTGCTCGACACCGAGTGCGGCGAATGCCGCAACATCGGCGCGCATCTGATCGACCGGACCCCGCAGCGCATACGGCCGACCCATCGGCTCTTCTCCGGGTTGAACCCTGGCACGCACCGACAGGGTCGGCATCTGCTTCTCGAGTGGCTCGAGGAGATCACGGAGCAGCGGGAGTCGTTCCGCGAGGTCTTTCGGTCCCGTCTGGGCCGCGTGATATCCGTTCGCTAACTCGGCAACACGCTGCAAGGCGCGCCCGCTACGCCCTCCGACCCAGATGGGAAGGTCAGCGCCTTGCGGGGGCAGCGGGGCGAAGACGTAATCATCGAGTGTGTGGAAACGACCCTCGAACGGCTCTGTCTTGCCACCCCAGAGGTGCCTCCACAACGCAATCGTCTCGTCGACCAGAGCGCCGCGCCCCTTGAATCGAGCCTCCTGGCCGAGATTGCGGAACTCCTGGAGATCACCTGCATCGGCGACTCCAACGCCCACGATCAGACGCCCGCAACTGAGCAGATCGAGGGTGGCGAACTGCTTGGCAAGGAGAGCCGAATTGCGGATCGGGGGGATAATCACCGAAGTTCCGATGCGCAGGGACTCGTAGCGCGCCGCTACATACGACAGAGAGACCAGGGCCTCGAGGATTGTGCCGTACTCCTCCGCCTCAGGACCGTTGGGAACGATGAGGTGGTCGGTGACCCAAACGCTGGTCCATCCAAGCTCGATCGCCGCTCCGGCGGCCGCGTCAAGCCCATCGCGGTTCACTCGGGGCCCGATGGTCGGCAGGATGAGGCCAATCTGCATGGACCGGAGTGTAGACAGCGATCGTTTCGGCAAATAGACCCCTTTCTGCCGCGCCGACGTGTCCGATCCTGGGCGGTTTCCTTCCCCTGACGTACCCGGCATCGCGGCCGTATAGGGATCGAATCTGCGCTTGAACGGAGTCGCCAATCTCTATCTAGTTGCCGACGCGATACAGCCCAAAGGGTGTGTCCCGACCGAGAGTGACTCTCACTCTGTCACCGATTGCTATCTCGGCAGAATCGATAATTGGGGCCGTTATCCGTAGGCGGCCTTCTAGGAAATCGGCCATGGCAAGCGTCGTGGATTCCTCGAGCGTGCGCTGTACCGCAGTCCATGAGTAGACGATTCCGGACTCGGTCAGCGGGGTGAGTACCGGCTGATCGTCGTGCCCGCACGGAGACAAGGGCAAAATCGGAAGCATTACATAACGGCAGGCCGGGCAGGTCCCATATTCGACCGTGTCTCTGCCATTACTCGGCTCATCTGTCGGCATCTGGTTACTCCCTCTCGCCGTAGCCGTCCGAAACGGCGCTGATCATTTCTCATCCGGCCAATCCGGGTAGGCGTACACACTCTTTCCGCCGCACACGTACAAGACCTGCCCGGTGACCATCCTGGATCTGTCTGACGAGAGGAAAGCGACTGCGCTCGCCACCTCCTCCGGGGTGCCGACTCTTCCGATGGGCACGCTCTTAAGTAGTCGGGCAAGGGCGTCGGGTTCGCGATTTCGAAGCAGCGGAGTGTCGATCAAGCCGGGCGCGACGACATTGAGGCGGACGTTGCGGGACGACATTTCAACGGCCAGTGCTCGGGTCATGCCGATTACGCCCGCCTTTGCGGCCGCATAGGCGCTCTGCCCCCACCAGCCAAGCCATGCACGTGATGAAATGTTGACAATCGATCCGGCGCGATTGTCCCGCATAGGCCCCAATGCACGCCTCGTGCAATGGAGTACTCCGTTGAGGTCGACTGCGAGAACGTGAGCCCAGTACTCGTCGGTGACGTTGCGGATCGCCGCGTTTCCCCCGATGCCCGCATTGTTCACGAGCGCGGTCACCGGCCCGACTTGAGCTTCTACTTGGTCGAACATTCTGTCGACGGCCGCTGAGTCGCTGATATCGGCGATGGCAGGACTGGCCGACCCGCCCAATGCCAGGATATCGGCGGCGACAACTTCAGCTCTCTCCAGTTCCAAATCGTTGACCACCACGTGGTAGCCATCCCGAGCCAGGCGACGGCAAATCGCCGCCCCGATACCCTGACCACCGCCGGTGACCAACGCGACCTTCTGACTTGTGTGCGTATCTTCTGGATTCGACATGATCGGTCCTCTCAAGCCGAAAGCGATGAGAAAAGGTGACGGCCGCCGTTCACGAACAGGACTTGTCCATTCAGATAAGTGTTCTCGTCGCTGAGGAAGAAGAGGGCGGCCTCGGCGACGTCGATGCTCTCGACCGGTTGGGGAATGGCCCCTCGCTGACTGCCCTCACTCCCGAAAACGGCTGCCGGGACACATATCACGTTGGCCCGGCTGGTAGAACCACGCCTGACGGCAATCGATCGCACAGCGGCTACGGCGGCTGCCCCGCACATCGCGTCGGCGAAGTCGTCGGTGTCGACTCCGAGCATGCCATCTCCAGTGATTACCACTGTGTTGAGGTTCTCCGCGGTAGCAAGGGCTAGTAGCCCGTCTGTGACCTCGCCCACGGTGCTTCCTCCCAACTCGAGTGCGGCGTCGGGAATGATCAGCAAAGAGTCGGGTTCATCGCCATCGCGAACGGATCTGAACGCATCAAGGGACTGCAGCTCTACGAGAGGTGCGCCTCCCGCTCCCGCCTCCACAGCGGTGAAGAAGCCATCGAGGCTTGATGGGAGTTCTGCCGGCCAGGTGAAGATTCTCATCGCTACCACTTTCTTCAGTCGGCGGTCAGGATGGTGACGGAGCAGGCCCCATTGTCGAAACCAGATGCGCCGCCTCCGGTGACATGCGCCATCGCCGTCTTGGCACCCCGGCGTTGTCTGGCCTCTGACCTTTCGGTGAGTTGTTCGAAGCACTCCACGATTTGGGCGGCGCCGGTCGCACCGATGGGGTGCCCGCGGCTGAGCAGGCCTCCGCTCGGATTGACAACTGCTCCGCCCGTACTGTCGAGTGAGGAGCTGGCCCCCGATTTCAGGTACAGCGCCCCGTCGCCCTCAGGGCAAAGGCCCAGCTCTTCGGTGTAGAGCAACTCGGCGATCGAGAAAGCATCATGGAGTTCAACGACATCCAGATCCTCAGGACCGATTCCGGCCATCTCATAGGCGTCGCGAGACGCCCGGAGTGTGATATCGGGTCGGGTGATGTCACGCTCGGCCATGCTGAATTCACCCGACTTCACAACCGAGGCCCGAACAGTTGGGCCCGTCAGGTCGGCGCGACCGGCGAGATCACGAGAGACCAGGAGTACTGCAGCGGCACCATCACTCTTCGGCGAGCACTGGAACATCGTCAAGGGATCGGCGATGAGCCGGGAGGTGAGCACGTCTTCGACGGTGACTGTTTTTCGCATCTGGGCCATCGGATTCAAACTTGCGAAGGCGCGGCTCTTGACAGATACCGCTGCCAGATCCCGCACGGTGGCGCCGGTTTCGTGGAGGTAACGCCGGGCGCGCATCGCATAGACAACCGGGTTCGTCACGCCTGCCTGGCCGTCCCACTCGGTTTCCTGAACAGGCAAGGCCCCCTTGCCAAGCATCGAGAGCTTGTCTACTCCGACTACGAGGGCACAGGCAGTGTTCCCCGCAGCGATGGCCCGGTAGGCGAGATGAAATGCAACGGCGCTGCTGGCGCAGGCATTCTCCACATTAAAGATCGGCAGTCCGGTGGCCAGGCCGGCGAACCGTAGCGCTCGTTGCCCGATCAGCGAGCCACCCTTGGCCGTACCGAAATAGGCTTCCTGCACAATGCCGGGATCGATCCCGTTACTGCGGAAGAGAGTCCGTACAGCATGCGCTGCCAGCAAGTCCGGACTCAAATCGGATTCCTTGCTGAACGGCACCATTCCGACGGCGACAACCGCTACCTCTTGCATTACCCCTCGGTTCCTTTGATCCTGTTTCGTGCTGCATCGTTTTGTGTAAATGGATTGATGTTCATGGGAGCATTCCTGCCCCTGTGGCTCGCTCGTCGAGGGTGTCCAGCACCCGCGACTGCACCTCCTCGAAGAACCCGGGGGTATTGAAGTAGAGAAGATCCGAGTTCTCCATCGGCTGATGGGCGGCATCCGGCAATCGGTAGTCTTCTGTTCCGAAACCCTGCCGGCGTTCGTTGGCATATCCGCGCAGAAACGTGCGCATCACTGCGGCTTTGAGTTGCTCCCCATCCACGTCGAGGCCGGCCGCGATTCGTAGCGCCTCCGCCTCCAGGTCGGGTTTGGCATTGGCGAACTTGCACAGGCCGGTTATGTCGTCCATGAGGTAGAGAGGTCCGCGGTTGACGATGGCGTCCACCCAATAGTCGACGCCAGTTTCTCGTTCGATGAGAAAGAGCATCATGGTGCGCATGGACATGTGGCCTCCAGCGAGCGCCCATGGATATCCCGGGTTGGTGTGGGGTTGATATGCCGGATACTCGACTCCCTTGGAATGCATGGCGTAGGCGGTCTCACCCGTCTGATCGGCCAGCCGTTTCACTCCCTGACCCAGCTCGGGGCTACGGCCCTCTGCGATGTCCCGGATGGCATGGACAGTCCCTTCCACGTCGCCGAAGGTCAACCCACCTGCGAGGTTGCTCCCGTTGCGGCGGTTGTAGTCCATGGCATACCCCAGCGTCACCCCCAGGGAGATCGAATCCATACCGAGCTCATCGGCCAGCTCGATCAGGGAGAGTGCAGCATCCGGATCGAAAATACCGAGGTTGGACGAGAGAAGCGTTATGGGCTCGAAGTCGACTTTGGCCCGGAAACGGCCGGCGGCTCCGTCCTGTCCCCGGTCGTAAACGTTCTTGTGGCACTTGATGCCGCACAAGTAGCAACCCTCAGCTTGGACGAGGAACGGTCCCGCTTCAACGCTCGGCCTCAGCAGCGGGATGGAAGCGGCGCTGCCCGTGGGAGCGAAGTTGAACTCGGTGAGTGTCTTGGCTTCCTGCATCACCGTCATGGCTCGCCAGGTACCGGCGGGATTGCTCGTCGCCTCGCGATACCGCCTGCTCCCTTCGCCCAGATTGATTTCCTTGTTGATCTCTTTGAGTCCGCGCGACCGTGCGGGGTTTGGGCCGTCGGCGGCGATGGCCCACAAGTTCTTGGAGGCCAGGACTCCCCCGTATCCACCCCGACCGCAGTAGCGAGGCTTTCCATCACCGCTCTCCAGCTGATTGTCGGTGGACAGCGCTATCGAGGCGTACCGAACGGATTCGTAGTGCTCGGCTGCGGGCCCTATCACTGCGAAGTGTGCGTCTGGGTAATGATCGTGGAGGGTTTGAATCCGCTGGTTGACCGTCTTCCCGGATAGACGAGAGGCATCGAGAAACTCGAAACGAGTGAGGTCGCCGTCGATCCCGGTGCTCAGACGGAGGAGAGTTGGTCGTTGTGCCCGTCCGGTGAAGATGACTTCATCGATTCCCAGGCCGCGGAGCTTCGTTCCGAAGTGGCCGCTCCCGGCCGACCACATCAGCCCGGCTTTTCCCATCTGTGATGTCTTCAGTGGGGAATAACCGTGAAAGAAAGTGCGTAGCCCGGTCATTACGTTCGTTCCGCTCAGAAGGCCGAGGTTCATCACAAGTGGCGCAGATGCGGCGTACGGATCACTCACATCGACTCCGGCCAGCAGTTTCGTGCCCCTGGCGATGCCTCCAAGAGCGTCTTCCAGATCCTCGCAAACAACTCGCTCGAAGTGGACTCTCTGGCTTCCGAGGTCCACGCGATAGCGATTGAACGAGAACGCTTCAGCCGGTTGAAGGTCGATCTTTTCCATTCGTTGGTCTCCTGGGACCGTCGAGAGTTGTAGCTACTGGTTTCGCCGATTCAGTCTCGGCCGGGCAGCGGGCGAGCCACCGGGCGGTCGCCGGATCCATCGTCACATTCCCTTGTACTGAGGATCTCTTTTCTCGCGGAAGGCTGCTCTGCCTTCAGCGCGATCCTCGGTTGTCGAGAGAAACCCCCATAGTGTTCTTTCGAGTTGCATTCCGTCCGTGCCTTCGATTGCTGCTCGTCCGGCCAGCTTGATCGCTCGTATCGACAAGGGAGCGAGATGGGCGATGCGCTGGGCAAGAGCAGAGGCCTCATCTGCCAAAGCCGCGGGCTCGCAGATGGCGCTTACCAACCCGTAACGTGCGGCTGCTTCGGCGTTGAGTGGGTCTCCTGTGAGCAGCATCTGCCATGCGATCGAAGACGGGAGTGCACGAAACAGTCGTTGAGTCCCGCCGCTTCCTGGGATGCTGCCGATCCTTCCTTCGGGTAGCGCGAAGCTGGCGTTTGTCGAGGCAATGCGGATGTCCGAAGCCAATGCGAGCTCGAATCCTCCGCCGACGGCCGGACCGTTGACCGCGGCAAGAACGGGTTTCAGAGATTCGGCCACCGGGGTGGCCAGGGGGGCCGGTGGGTCGAGTAGAACATGGTGTCGATCCCCGGGCCCTTTTGAAGCCTCTTTCAGGTCGACGCCTGCACAAAAGGAGGATCCGGTGCCGATGAGTACTAGCACTCTGATCTCAGGATCTCCGTTCGCCTCTGCAATCGCCTCAGTGAGGATGGTCCGCGCAGCAGAATCGATCGCATTGCGGCGCTCGGGACGGTTCAGAGTGATCGTTGCCACCCCACCATCCGCTTTGTAGAGGACTGGGTCTGTGCTTTCGGAAGTCATACCCGATTCCTAGTAGAGGATTTCTTCGACGGTCAACCGATCGAACTCGGCGCGATCCATGTCGAGGAGTGATGAGGCAACCTGCCAGGTGTGTTCCCCGAGCAGCGGCGGGCGCTCCATTTCTCCGCGTACAACCCCCTCCATTGAGAAAGGTGCCCGAAACATCGGCATCTTCCCAATCACCGGATGCTCGATGTCCTGCCAGAAACCGCGTTGTTTCAGCCTCGAATCCGACAGGATGTCTGCACTGGAGTTGACGGGTCCGGAAGGTACGCCCGCTTCTGCGAGCCTCGTCAGAGCATCAGTGCGCGGAATCCGGCTGGTTATCCGGGAGATCTCGTCCTCGAGCGCGTCTTCATTGCTCTTGCGGTCGATGCGGGTCTGGAATCGTCTGTCCTCCAGCCACTCCGGTTGATTGAGCGCTTCAGCCAGCGCTCGCCACTGCACCTCGGTGCAGCAAGAAATGACCATCCAGGCCTCATCGCTGGTGGGGAAGACGCCGTGAGGAGTTGCCGCGTCGGAGCGATTGCCCACAACGTCTGTCTCGCCGCCGACCGACCAGTTGAGAACTGCAGGACCGAGCACGTTAATTGTGGATTCGAGTTGAGCCAGCTCGACATGCTGGCCCTGCCCAGTGCGTTCACGATGAAAAAGGGCCGCAAGGAGCCCGACCAACGCATGCCCCGGGTTGGGCACGTGATCTGGATAGTGCGTTCCCGTCCCAACCGGGATGCGGTTCGGGAGCCCCGAAAGAGCGACGAGGCCGCTCAAGGCGGCGATGGTGGACCCGAAACCGATGAACTGGCTGTGGGGGCCGTCTCCTCCCTGCATGGGCATCGTCAAGTAGACGACGCCCGGGTTGACCTTCTCCACATCCTCGTAGGACAGTCCCCATCGTTCCATGACGCCGGGCCGGAAGTTGCTCGACACGATTGTGGCCTTCTCGGCGAGTTGCAGCGCTATCTCCCTCGCCCTCGGTTCTCGCATGTTCAGAGCGAAGCTCTTCTTCCCAGGATTGCGGGAGGCAAAATAGCCCGAGGCCTCCAGACCCTGCGTTCCCGGTCTGACGGGCGGAGCCAGCCGGAGATTGTCTGGGTGCTTTCGGGATTCAACGCGAATGACCTCGGCTCCGAGCTCGGCGAGGACCTTGGTTACGAGGGCTCCGGCACCTATCCAGCAGAAGTCGAGGACTCGGTGGTGGCTGAGCGGACCGTCGGCCGTCACCGTGCACCCCAGGGAACTGAGCCTGACTCGAGGTCCCCACCACTCCGGCGTTCACCCGCAGCGGCTGCTTGCCTCTTTCCGACCGCCGGGGGTGTGAGTGACAAGCGGTACGGACTCCCGGGGAAGGTGAGATCGCATTCAAGATCCTCGTCCGCTACCGAGACAAAGAACTCCCGGGCCAACAACTGTGGGTTGACGATCAAGTCACCTATGTCACTGACGGGGGAAAGTGCTATCCCACGGCGTTGCGCTTCCTCATAGAGGTCCATCTTGGATCGGGAGGCGCCGAATCCCTCGAAGATACGCCGGAACGATTCGATAGCATCGTCGGTCTGTCGATAAGGGAAGTCCGACCAACACGAATCGAGGAGTTCTTCGGCATGCTCGGCCGCCTCCTGGTTGAGCCATTCGACGAGTGCAGCCCAGGCGCGCGCTGTTCCCAAACGGCCGGCCACCATGCTCACATAGCCGTCCGAGCAGGAGTAGATGCCCGAGCCGGCTTCCCTGGCGAGTGATCCGTGACGAATTTGCTCGACGCCGGTCAAGGCGAAAGTTGGCACACTGTCTTCGAGCGCCTGTGCAATGCATTCCTGAGCCGATACATCAATCGTGTTGCCCCGACCCGATCGTTCCCGCTGAATCAGGGCAATGACGGTGGCCGCGGCCGCGTAGATCGACGCGGCGTACCTGCTTTGTCCACCATATGCGGCGATAGGTCCCGCATCGTGGTAGCCACCTAGATTGAGTAGGCCACCGGCGCCGAGCACTATGAGGTCGTCGACCGGACCCCAGGCGGGGTTGAGCCCCCGTCCGAATGGGGTCACTACCACGTGAATCAGATTCTGGTTGACCTCCCCGTCTATTGACAGCGCCGCCCCCTGCCATGAGCTCTCTATTAGAACATCGGCATCTGCCGCCAGTCGGTCAAGGAGTGCCATGCCGTCGGGCGTATCGAGGTCGAGCATCATCCGCTGCTTGCCGGCATTCACAAAGCGATCGAACAAACTGACCTTCGATCCATCCACGGACTCGACGCGCGGCTCGAGCGCACACCCGGTTGAGCGGTTAGGGATCTCAATGCGAAGCACATCAGCCCCTAGGTCGGAGAGCAGCCGCGCGGCGTACGCTCCCAGATCGTCGGTGACGTCCAGGACACGAATGCCCTCGAGCGCTTGCCGGTCACGCACCGTCATCCGACTCCAACAGGTACAAATCCCACTGTCCCAGAAGGCTGCTGACGGCCTTGTAACGGGGTAGCGATCGGTCTTCGCTCCGCAGAGTTAGGGCGTTGACCAGGGCATTGGCGATGGCCATCGGCGGAACAAGCGTGTTCTGGGGGCCGAGGCCGGAGGCGACGGCCGGCAGCACCAGTGACACCAATCTCCCAACGGGAGACACAGCGTGATCGGTCACCCCGACGGTGGCGGTGCCACGTTCAATGGCCCACTCGACGACCCGCAATACGTTGCGCGAGTAGGGCGGGAAGGTGAAGGCGAGTAACGCATCGTCGGGTCCGATCCCGATCAACTGTGCCGCTCCTTCTCCGTCGGCTCTCACAAGGTGGACATTCCCCTTTGCGCGATTCATCGCCAGGGCTGTGAAATAGGCGACGCTGTACGACGTGATGTCGCCGGAAACGAATATGCGTTTGGCGCCATCGAGAATATCGACCGCTCGATCGAGGGCATCCACGTCGAGCGAGAGGACGGTCCTCCGCAAATGCTCGAGATCGTTGTCGAACGATGCACCAAATGTGGACCCCTCCAGGTGGGAGGTCGCCGATAC
>JAHEDJ010000059.1:11851-13341 GCA_024641325.1 bacterium
TCACCGTCGGGTGTCGTGAACTTGATCCAGGGATGCAGGCGTCCGAAGGCAGCTTGGGCGCCCCGCTTCTCAATGCCGAACTCGTAGTTATTCAGCACCACCCAAACGACCGGAAGGTCGTACTCGATGCTGGTCGCCAACACTTGTGGCCCCATCAGAAAGGCGCCATCGCCGGTGAGAACAACGGTCGTGGAACCCGGGTCGGCGACGGGTGCTCCCGGCGCTCCTTGCGACGCCCATCCCATTTCTGCCATTCCTGGGTTTATGTGCCACTGGCCCGGCCGGCGGACGGTCATGTATGGCTCGGCGTACTGGATGATGTCACCGACATCAATCAGTACTCGCCCGTCTTCAGAGAGGACTTCGCCGACTTCATAGGAGAGTCGACCGGGATGAATCGGCGCCGTCGTTGAACGGATGACTGGTTGAATCTCGGCTTCCCACTCGGTCTTGAATCCGGCGACCCGGTCTATCCATGCTGTGTGGCCCGGCGTTGAACCGCCGAGCGAAGAGCTGAGATCCGACAGGAAAGATGCAGCGTCACTGATGAGGCCCAGTTCCACGGGGTAATTGCGTCCGATCTCGGCCGGGTCGACATCAACATGAATGATCTTCGTGTCGGGGACGTTGTAGATCATCCCCTTTCGCCAGTTCGAGGTGTGGTTGTCGCTGAACCTCGCACCGATGGCGACGAGGACGTCCGCTTCGCGTGTTGCCTGTGCAGCACACTCAGTTCCAGATCGTCCGACCGCTCCGAGCGACAGCTCATGTGTCTCGGGAAGGGCTCCCTTGGCTGTGAGGGTGGTCGCGGTTGGGATTCGAAGCTGGTCGACCAGCTGCTGAAGGGCATCGAAAGCTCCCGGCGATCTGTTCACGCCTCCGCCGACGAGGAGCATCGGCCGCTCGGCGGAAGCCACCAACTCCGCGGCTCTTTCTACATCGCCTGAGGCTGCTCGAAAGCCGGGCCGCACCGATCGAGCCATCGGCGGTTCGATGTCACCTTCGATAACGCCACATTGGACGTCGAGGGGAAGTTGGATCAAAACGGGCCCTGGGCGTCCGGAAGTCGCCACCCGGTAGGCGTAGTTGAGGGTTTCGATGACGGTATCCGGACGAACGGTCATCCAGGCGCCTTTGGTGATCGGACGGAAGATGCTGACGGCGTCTTCGAATCCCTTGTAGTACATCTCCTGCATTCCGGCCTTGCCGAGGAAGTGTGTTGAGCCTCCCCCGGCAAGAAGGAGGATGGGGACGCTGTCGTGCATGGCGTTCGCGATCGCCCCCGCAGTGTTCATGAGACCGGGTCCCTTGGTGACAATTACAGGTGCCACCTCGCCCGTGACCCGGAAATAGACATCGGCCTGGTGTACGGCCTGGGACTCGTGCTTGGCCTGGAATCCCTTGAGTTGCGGGTAGTCGATTAGCCCGTCCAGAAATGGCCACACGGCACCGCCGGCCACTCCGAAGTAGTGTTTCATCCCGGCCGTCTC
>JAHEDJ010000022.1:0-2241 GCA_024641325.1 bacterium
CGATGAACGGCCCTCAGATCAAAGAGGTCCTCGAGAGGGGTTATCGGAACTGGTGGTGGTACAACCAGGTCCCACCTTACGGCGGTTACTCGCATTACACGACCTGCATGTTGACTACCGATTCCGGCAATGTGATCACCTACTCGGGTGACCTCACCACCGAACCGGACGGCAACAATGTCGTCTCGATGACTCTCGATGACGGCGCCACCACGGTCAACCTCAGCGATGCGACGACCTACTACAACGTGTCGTCGGTGAACTACCTGGCTGCCGGGTCGTGCAACTTCAACAATGCAGGAGAGACAATCTGGCCGCTGGATCAGATCGTCGCCGACACGCAGTTCTATGTGCGTGACTCGGTGATCGACTACATCACCGCGGCGGGCACCATCTCACCGGCCGTCGAAGGGAGGCTGGTGCTTCCGACACCGTGACCCGATGGGATTACGGGCAATAGGTTGGAGCCCCGCCTCGGCGGGGCTCCAGTTTTTCCCATATACCCGCGGGGATCGCCCTTCTTAGGTTCGAAACCCATCGCGAGAACGAGACTTATGCTGGTGCGGTGCGGGTTGAGCGCTTCCAAAGAGCTGCGACGAGCGTGGCAATTCCAAAGGTGAGCATTACTCCCCATAGACCGGGGCCATAGCGACCGAACCGGTCGACCGACCAGCCGAAGACGGGCGGTCCCAAAGCGAGGCCGGCGAGGAATCCAAGTAGCACCACTCCTGAGGCGCCTCCGGAGCGCTCGTGGCCGGCGAAAACCATCACGGCCAGCATCCCGACTGCATTCCACGCGGTGGAGCTTGCCCCGAGGCCCAAAGCGCCGATCCAGAGAAACCAGGCCCCAGCGCTTTGGGATGCCAGGAGGGCACCGACGAACAGAACCGACAGCGCGGATATCTGAGTGAGGGAAGATATGTAGCTCGACTTCCGCTCGCTGTGGCGTGCCCATGCGATTCGCGAGAAGAAAGCAACCAGCCCGGCAATGCCGGCGACGGACCCGGCAACCGAGACCGACAGTCCTATCGCTTCCTCCCCGAAGAGGGGGATATAGGTATTGATCGCTCCACCGGCCAGTCCCATCAGGAACCCGTATGCGGATAGCCAGAGAACCGGTTCCGACCAGGAGATCCGTGCGGACACAGCCGAGCCGTCCGCCCTGCGGGGATCGGCCGGGACGACCAGGCCGACGGCTCCGAGCGTGAGCAGTGACAGGCCTCCGGCAATAGCCAGCGTCGCTCTCCATCCCCAGGCAAGGGCACCAGCGGGGAGAAGCACGCCGGCGAGGAATACGCCAACCTGGACTCCCGATTGCTTCAAACCGGTGACGGCGCCGCGGCCGCCAACCGGGATGTGAACCGCGATCAGCTTGTTCGTTGCAGGATTTCCGGCCGCTTGCCCTATCCCGGTCAGGATTCCGGTGGCGACGAGGAGGGTATAGGAAGAAGCAACCGAAATGGCCAGCATCCCCAATCCGCTCAGGAAGAAGAGTCCGGCGAGGGATTTACGACCACCGATCCGGTCGGTCATGCGTCCAATCGGGGGGGAGGCGATGGCGCCGACTACTGAAAACGCGGCCACGACCAAACCGAACTGGGCCCGGGTCAGGCCGAGGTCATCGATGATGAACCGGGCGAGAACGGCAAAAGCCGGGCCGGCGAACGTCGCGGCTGCCATTGCAGCGGCCAGCAGGGCGGTGAACTGGGCGCGGTTGACGTTCGCACGGCCGGACATGAGAGGACCTTACAAGCGGCGACGGCAATGGTGCCGCGCTATGGTGCCCTCCACCGGGGAGGAGGCCCATGCAAGCGCCGGATTTCACACTGATCGATCAGTCGGGAGCGAAATGGAAGCTCTCCCAACACCTCGACACCGCACGGCTGGTGGTATTCCTCCGCGGTGATTGGTGACCGTACTGCAACGGACAGCTGGTCAGCTTGTCCAACAGGTACGAGGAAGTCACTGAAGCCGGAGGCCGCATCGCGGTGATCTCGGTGGACTCGCCGGGCCAGAACGCGGCCATGATCGAGAAGCTGCAGCTGCCGTTCCCGCTGCTCAGCGACCCGGACCGAACTGGGGCGATCGAACCGTTCGGTGTCTCCGACCCGAAGGATCCTCGTGAGATTGCCCGACCGTCGCTGTTCGTGGTGACGCCGGAATCCGAGGTCGTCTTCAGAGAAACCAGTCGTGATTTCGCCGATCGCGCCTCCGAGGATGCGGCAATCGCCGCGCTGGCAG
>JAHEDJ010000022.1:2341-5111 GCA_024641325.1 bacterium
TAGCAGGTAGCCTTCTCGCCGTGCGAGAGCTCGTTCCGATATTCATCGACACTCTTATCCCCGTCTTCCTGATCGTCGGGATTGGATACTTGCTCGGCCCGCGGCTGGAGATCGACGCCCGTTCGCTCGCCCGGGCTGCCTATTACATCCTGGCGCCCGCCTTCATCTTCACCATCTTGTCACGCTCGGACCTCGAAGCCGATGTCGTTGTGCGCGTGATGGGAGCACTGGCTCTCACTTCCTTCGCCATGGGGTTTGTCGCGCTCTGGATAGGGCGACTGCTCGGAAGGCCGGCCAAGGTCACCGCCGCGCTGGTGCTGGTCGCGGTCTACGGGAACGTCGGCAACTTCGGGCTGCCGGTAATCACGTTCGCGTTCGGGGAAGAAGCGCTTCCTCTGGCAGGCGTTGCCTTCTTGACCGTGAATGCGCTGGCTTTCCTCATCGGCGTGACGGCCGCGACGTGGCATCGCCTCAGCCCGATGCAGGCAGTCGGGACCGCATTGCGAACGCCGGCACTCCTCGTGGCTTTGCCCGCCCTTCTCGTCAATGTCGCCAACGTGGATCTGCCGCTGTTCGCCGATCGGTCAATCGGACTTCTGGCCGATGCGATGATTCCGGTGATGCTCTTGACGCTCGGCGTTCAGCTGGCCGGCATGGGTCGACCGCATATCAGCCGGGATGTATTGCTCGGCTCCGGACTGCGGCTGCTGCTGGCTCCGGTCTTGACCGGTTTGCTCGTGAAGGGATTCGCGCTCGACGGCATGGCGGCAGGAGTGACGATCGCGCAGTCGGCGATGCCGGCAGCCGTCTTCACCTCGATCATCGCGATCGAACACGATCTCATGCCGGATCTGGTGACGACCACCGTCCTGCTCACGACCATCGCCAGCGCTTTCACGCTGACTGCAGTGCTTCTGATCGTCTGACTCTGCCTATCGAGTGAACCCGTGGATGTGGTCTTCTAGGATGCAGACATGACCTTTGCGATCTCATCCTCATTGTCCGATCTGCTGCGCACGGCCCGGGAGTTCATCGACCAGGAGGTCATTCCTCTCGAGCCTGCGTTCCTGACCGGAACACCCGACGAGCTGAAGCCGGGGTTGACGAAGGCGCGGGCCAAGGCCAAGGCAATGGGAATGTGGGCTCCCGCTCTCCCTGCAGAGGTGGGTGGAGCGGGAATGTCACTGGTCGAATTCGCCCACCTGAGTGAGGAACTGGGTCGCACCCCCTTGGGGCATTTCTCATGCAACGCGCAGGCTCCCGACGTCGGCAACATGGAGCTCCTGCTGGGGTACGGAAACGACGAGCAGAAGGAGCGTTGGCTGAAGCCACTTGTGGCCGGCGATATCCGCAGTGCATTCTCGATGACCGAACCTGGCCATGCCGGATCGAACCCGACCTGGATGTCGACTTCGGCGGTTCGGGATGGCGACGAGTACGTGATAAACGGTGACAAGTGGTTCTCGAGCAGTGCCGACGGGGCCGCCTTCACGGTCGTGATGGCCGTCACGAATCCCGACGCCCCGCGTTACGGGCGAGCGAGCATGATCATCGTTCCAACCGATACGCCCGGATTCAAACTCGTGCGGAACACGCCGGTGATGGGCGACGTGGGAAGTGGCTGGTCGAGCCACGCCGAGGTGTCGTTTAACGATTGTCGTGTGCCTGTTTCGAACAGGATCGCCGGAGAGGGCGAGGGGTTTGTGCTGGCACAAGCACGGCTCGGCCCCGGCCGCATTCACCACACGATGCGCTGGATAGGGATCTGTGAGCGGTCGATCGAGTTGATGTCACGTCACGCGATCGAGCGAGAGATCGCACCCGGCCGGCCGTTGGCGACACGTCAGGTGGTACAGCATTGGATCGCCGATAGCAGGGCCGAGACGAATGCAGCCAGGTTCATGGTGCTCGATGCTGCCCACAAACTCGAGACGGTCGGGAACAAGGCGGCCAGAGCTGAGATCTCGGCCATCAAGTTCTTCGTTGCCAATACCCTTCAGCGGGTCGTCGATCGGGCCATCCAGGTGCACGGCGGCCTGGGAATGACGGACTACACGCCCCTGGCATCCTGGTACCGGCACGAGCGGGCGGGGCGAATCTACGACGGAGCCGATGAGGTCCATCGCAACGTTGTCGCCCGAACCGAACTGGCCAAGTACGGAGATGTTGATCTGCGGGGCTGAGATTCGACAACTACCCCGGACAGCGGCTTCGCGGTAATCCGCCATCGCCGCGGTCGTTTCCCTAGAGTCAACCGTGTTGGACTGGGAGACGAGAGGGAGTAGATAGTGCATACAGGCAGGTTGTTCGCCTTGGCCGGCGTGATCATCGGGATCGTTGGTCTGTTTTTGAAAGCGCTCACCACGGACGGCGAGGGTCTATTGCCGGACCTCAATGCCGCCGATCCGGGGTTCCCGGACAGCATCCCGACCATCTGGGGTGGTCTCGATACGTGGGCGCAGATAGTGCTCGTAATCATCATCGTTGCGGTTGTCGGCCTGGCTTTGTACGGCGCCCGTGCTGCCGCCATGGACAGGAACTCCTCGATGACGGTGGCGGTGCTCGGTACTGCGTTGCTCGTCTACGCGGTCGTGAAGATGCTGGAAGCCGGCGATGAGGCAGAGACCCTGCAGGGTGGATTCGCACAAGCGGCCGCCGGCGGGATGATTCCCACGGCCTACACGGTGGGGACGGGGATAGGATTCCTCATCCTGATCGTCGGCACGGTGCTCGTCGTTGCCGGAGGCTTGAGCGGCTTGCGCAGCAGCGA
>JAHEDJ010000022.1:5211-43671 GCA_024641325.1 bacterium
CCGACCTCTACGTTCTCCCGAGCGAGAGTCTCAACCATGCGAGTGCCGTCGCCCGGATTCAGGTCTACCGCGGCGGTGTGATCCAATGAGACGCTGGTTCTGAAGCCGGCAGCGGCGGCGTCGCGAGCGGTTGCCCCGACGCAGTAGTCCAGTGCGAGGCCGATGACCACCACGGAAGTGACTCCACGCCGGTGTAGCAATGCGGTCAATTCGGTCGGGGACTCCCGGCCAGTCGACGGGTCGCGGACCGTGAAACCCGAGTACCCGTCTTCACCGTTGATTCCCTTCTTCACAATCGGCCCCGCCACTATCAGTCGCGGGTGGAGCTCGGCGCCCCAGGAGTCGCCAACGCAATGAACGGGCCAGATGCCTCCGTCCTTCTCGAAGTGGGGAGTGGATCCGGGATGCCAGTCTTGGGTGTAGACGACGAAAGCTCCCGCCGACGTCGCGGCGATGATCTCTCGATTGACCGGTCCGACGAGTCCGTCGCCGTGCTCTACGTACAGGCTTCCGGTCGGATCGGCGAAGTCGTTCTGCATGTCCACGACGATCAAGACAGAGTGAGGATCGTAGATAGGCATGGTTGAAGCCTACGTGCGCCGATTACAGTGCGCAGGGTGTTGACCACCGGAATCCTCTTCACCGACCACTACCAGTTGACGATGGCCCAGCTCTACTTCCGAAGTGGCCTGGGCGAACGCCCGGCGCGCTTCGAGCACTCATTCCGTGCCTATCCCGATTACGGAACCCACCAGGCCGGGTACTCGATAGCGGCGGGCCTTGCTCCTTTCGTCGACTGGATGCTGCAATCCAGGTTCGATGCCTCGGTTGCTGACGCCCTTCGATCTCTCCGCAGCGGGAGCGGGGGAGCGATCTTCGAGGACGACTTTCTCGAATGGATGCAAGAGATCGGTGGTTTCGGCGATGTGTCTCTGTGGGCTGTTCCCGAGGGACGGGTCGTGCATCGCAACACTCCGATAGCGATAGTGGAAGCGCCGCTCGTGATGGCCCAACTCCTCGAGTCGTCACTCCTCAACCATCTCAACTACGCGACCTTGATCGCCACCAAGGCATCCCGTGTCGTAGAGGCTGCTCACGGTGGATCGGTTCTCGAATTCGGCCTTCGCCGGGCACATGGATTCGGCGGGATCGGAGCGTCGCGGTCGGCGCTGATCGGTGGAGCCGAGTTCTCTTCGAATGTCGGGATCTCTCACGAGCTCGGTATTCCCTCGAAAGGAACCCACGGCCATTCGATGGTGCAGGTATTCATGGCGATCGCCGGTGGAGAGCTCGAAGCCTTCCGTGCTTACGCCGAGGTGTATCCGGACGATTGCCTGTTGCTGGTAGACACGATCAACACACTGGAGTCGGGCGTTCCAAACGCGATTCGCGTTTTCGAGGAGCTGAAGTCCCGGGGTCACCGTCCCGTCGGTATTCGCCTCGACTCCGGCGATCTTGCGCATCTGGCTGTTCGTTCGGCGGCCCTGTTGAATGCAGCTGGTTTCGCCGATACCTCGATCGTTCTTTCGAGCCAGCTCGATGAATTGACGATATGGCAGATTCGCAATCAGGTCGTCGAGGAGGCCCCAAACTACGGCCTGGATGTTGATCAGATGCTTGCCCGGCTTGTCTACGGGGTTGGCTCTCGCATGGCAACCTCAGACGGGGATCCCAGTTTCGACGGTGTGTATAAGGCAGTCGCGGTCAAAGACGGTGCCGGTTCCTGGCAACCGGCGATAAAGATCTCGGATTCGCCGGACAAGCTGGCATTGCCGGGAGTGAAGTCTCTGTGGAGGGTCTACGACGAGCGCGGCATCGCCACAGCCGACGTCATTTCGCTCGTGGGTGAGGACCTCACCCGGAGGCCTCTTGAGATCCTCCATCCTACGCGGCCCGGTGTTGGGAGATCATTGGAGGGTTCACAGGTTTCGGCGGTCGAAGCGCTGCTCGAGCCGGTCGTCACGGAGGGGAAGGTCGTGGCCCGTCTCGGCGACATATCGGAAGCCCGGAGCCGGCGCGTTGCCGACCTCGCCCGCCTGGACACCGGCGTCCGCCGGCTGGTCAACCCGCACACCTATCACGTATCCGTGACCAGACCACTTCTCGAGCTGAAGCAGACGCTGATCCAGGCCCATCGGACGGGATAGCGGCCCTGAGCCGACGAGCCGGGCTACAAACCCGCAGCAAGTTCCGCCAGCAGCACTTGCGCACCGCCCTCGACCGGCTCACCGTGTCCGAACAAGATCGTGTCGAAGCTCAATCCGGCCAGCTTCTTGACCGACTCGTTGGCGGTCTCCATGTCTGAGGAGTACTGGGGGTTGGCACCGATGATTCCGCCCCCGGCTCCGTTCAGAGCGTCACCTGCAACGAGGATTCCACCGACGGGATCGAGCACTGAAATGTGGCCGTCGGTATGGCCGGGGGTGTTGATGATCTGGAGCCCGAACACCTCGTCGCCGTCTCCGACTGCCACGATGGGCACCGGTGAAGGGATCCGGTCGATTTCTGCCTCTCCAGCGTAGGAAACTGCCGAAACTGCTCCGGCGAGCACGGCGTCGACACTTCCCACATGATCGTCATGGCGATGGGTGAGGATCAGGTGTTCAACGTTTTTCCATCCCAACCCGACCGCGGCCAGGCCGGCTTCGATGTCGGGAGCGCTCCCGGCTACCCCCGTATCGACGATCGCGGCAGAACCAGAGCGCACGAGGATGTACGCCGAGACGAAACCGAGGTTGACGCGCCTATACGAAACCGGTGGCAACGACGTCGGGACGGCCGTTGTCTCGACCGGCCTGTTCGTCGTTGCGCTCGGCGCGCTCGGTGGCGGTTCGAGGGGTTGATTCGTCGCATCTGGTTGTGTCACCGGAGCATCGCCGGGATCGCTAGAGGTTGAGCAAGCACTGAGACCGAACACGGCAATGGCGAGCGAGGTTGTACCGAGCTGGCGGAGAAACACCCGCCGGGTGAGCGATTGGATAGCGATCATCGGGCACCTTTCGATATGCGCCGAGCGTACCTCTGCTGCCCGGTAATGGTCCGCTAAGTTCGGATCCAGGTCCGGAGGGCCGCAGCCAATTCCTCCGACCGTTGAGAGCCCACCAGAACATCGCGTCCGTCGAGCATCGTGAGATGGACACCCTCAGTTCCTGATGCCAGATAAGCCTTGACGCCTTTGGCGTATCGGATCCCCCAGCCTCCGAACTCACGGATCGGCCTGAAGGTCCGCACTTCGGCTGCCGCTATCTTGTCGAAGGCGATACGTCTCGTTCGCATCGGTACGAATCTGAGATGGATTGAGTCGGCGTGGACCTCGGTGATGAGCTTGAACGAGGCGAACAGCCAGATCAAACCTATCCCGAACACGATGAACACGGCTCCAATGATGGCGAGGGCGCCGTCCGACATCGGGCTGCTGCCCCACGGTTCCCCCCGCACGAATTGGACGTAGAAGCCGATTGCGAAAGCGCCGATAGACGATCCGGCGGCCAGGAACACGAGCAACATAACCCATCCCGGGAAACGCTGCTCCTCTCGGAAGTAGGCTTCAGTGCTATCCGTCACGATGATTTCTCGGCAATACTGTTGCTCCCTGACAACAACAGTATTGCTCGGAAAGCACTTGGATTACCACTTTCCTCTATACACGACCACTCTCCGTGGCTAGTGTGGTATTACGCAACCGAAGGGGCTGGTCTTGGCGGGCACGGTCGCAGTTAAAAGGGAACGGCATCGCAGGGCGCGTCTTCGGACGCTTGCCATCATCCTCGGCTTGGTCGCCGCCTGGATGTGGTCGCGGATACTCAAGGGTGACACTCCGTGGCCGCATATGCCGGATCTTGGGCCGGACGCGATGTTCTGGTTACCGGGGCTGCTCATCATCTTGCTGCTCGGTGTTGTGCTCGTTGCTCCGATGCTGAGCAACGCCCGGTCGCCGCATATCACGTTCCGACCGGAAGAGATCGACGTCTCGTTCGCAGACGTCCACGGCGCCGATCGGTTGAAGGAAGAGGTGCGCCACACTCTCGAGGTGCTCCTCGATTACAAACGGTTTCGCGATGAGATGGGTGGAAGCCCGCGTCGTGGTGTCTTGTTCGAAGGCCCTCCTGGAACCGGAAAGACCCACATGGCAAAGGCTATGGCCGCCGAGGCAGAGGTGCCGTTCCTGTTTGTATCGGCCACAGCTTTTCAGAGCATGTGGTATGGCATGACCGCCCGCAAAATCCGGAAGTTCTTCAAAGACCTTCGCAAGGCGGCCAGAGCGGAGGGCGGTGCCATCGGATTCATCGAAGAGATCGATGCCATCGGGCTCAGTCGTTCCGGAGTCAGCGCCCCGGCAGGGGGCGCGGCACGGATGACGGTCAACCGGTCCGGAGTGAGTCAAGAGACGGGCGGGTCGGTCAACGAACTGCTGATTCAGATGCAGAGCTTCGACTCTCCGCCTTTCTCATCGAAGATCAAGGGTGTGTTCAAGGATGTCCTCAACCGGTATCTGGCCCCCGAGAACCAGTTGAAGAAGGACACTCCGGAGTACACCAACATACTTCTGATTGCTGCGACCAATCGTGCCGCGGCTCTGGATCCTGCCCTGCTGAGGCCCGGCCGCTTCGATCGGGTGCTCCACTTCGATCTTCCTGGTCGTAGCGCACGGTTGGCTCTGATCGAGTACTTCCTGTCCAAGAAGGCACATGACGCGGACCTCGCCGATGAAAGCGCACGCGACGACCTGGCCGCCGCCACCCTCGGGTATACGCCGGCGTCACTCGAGCGACTCTTCGATGAGGCGTTGCTGCTCGCGTTGAGGGACGATCGCTCGGCGCTCACGATCGCCGACCTGTGGCAGGCGCGGATGGAGATCGAGATCGGCCTGCCCGAACCACTCGATCTACCGGAGAGTGACCGCCGCACAATCGCTACCCACGAGGCGGGCCATGCGACCGCCGCCTACCTGGTTGGAAAAGGGCGCAAGCTCGAGATGCTGTCGATCATCAAGCGCAAAGAAGCCCTTGGTTTTCTGGCTCATCGACTCCTCGAGGAGCGCCACACACAGCAACGAAGCGAGATGTTGGCGTCGATTCAGATTTCGCTCGCCGGGATGGTTGCGGAGGAGTTGTTCTTCGACGAGTCCGGAAGCGGTCCGGCCGGAGACCTGGCCGCGGCGACCACCATTGCAGTCGAGATGGTTGGATCCATGGGACTCGGGGGATCACTCATCTCCTTCAGGGCGCTCGATGGTGGCCCCCTGGGAGGGAACCTGGCGGCCACCGTGCTGGCGGATGATCAGGGTCGCAAGGCAGTCGACGAGTTGCTGGCTGCTCAGAAACAGGAGGTAACAGCACTTCTGTCCGGTAATCGCCACATCATCGAGGCATTGCGTGATCAACTGTTACTTCGCAACGAATTGGTGGACGACGAGATCATCGATGTGATCGAGGGGGCCCTTGCCGTCGATAGCGGCAAGATCCGTACGATCATCGATCTCCGGGACGAGGAGCTCCTGATCCACCGTCATCCAGACGATCCTGGATACATCTGAGACCCATGTTGACCCGAGTTCTGGCCCGCTTGATGGCGCGGTTGTCCCCCACGTAGAGTTACCGGCATGTTCGAGTTCGTCACCGGATACGTCATGGGGTCCCGACAAGCCGGCAAAGCTGCCGGCATGGCCGGGTCGGCCGGCGCCTTCGCAGGAGAGACTTCCAGGGTCCTCGATGTCAATGAGCGACTCGATCGACTTGTCATCGTGGTGGAGGCAATGTGGTCGCTTCTCGAGGAGTCCGGCCTCACGAAGGAGCAACTCGAAGAGCGGATCGAAGCCATGGATGCCGCCGACGGCGCCGCCGACGGTCGCGTCCAGCGTCAGAAACTGCGGTGCCCCAACTGCGACTCTGTCGTCGTCGACGGCATCGGACGTTGCCAAATCTGCGGAACCGAGGTCGGAGAGGTGAGCCCCTTCGCCGGGATCTGAGAAGTCACACTTCCGGTGTATGCCCGGGCGGGAGTCGAGCACCACCCGGATGTGGAACAATGGTTCGATGGATGGAAGAGCACATCTGGGAGCCGGTCCGGAGCATTGGAACGGTGTTCACGAGCGCCGGCCGCCCGATCAGCTCACCTGGTATCAGCCGTCACCGCGACAGTCGTTGGAACTGATTGAGCTGGCCGGCGTACAACCGTCGCAGAGGATCGTGGACGTCGGTGGCGGATCATCCCGATTGTGCGACGAACTGATCGTCGCCGGATATCAAGACTTGACCGTGGTGGATGTCTCGGCCGTAGCCCTGGATCACGTCCGGGCTCGAGGCGCTCGAACTGCCGACAGCCTTACCCTCATTGAGAGCGATATCGGCGAGTTTCGGAGTACGAATCGGTTCGATCTGTGGCACGATCGTGCTGTATTTCACTTCCTAATAGGTGAAGACGAGCGACAGGGGTATCTCGATTCTCTAGCGGCGAACCTCACGCACCACGGCCATGTTGTGCTCGCAACGTTCGGGCTCCAGGGGCCGGACACGTGTAGCGGGCTCCCGGTACGAAAATACGGGCCGGACGGCCTCGAGGTTGCGCTCGGTGACCGGTTCGAGCCGCTTACCTTCCGGGAAGATGCCCACACCACACCGACCGGCGGCACCCAGCACTTTCTCTACGGATTGTTCAGACGGATCGGCTAGATCCTGGCCACTGCGGTGGACTCAGAGGAGAAGGTACAGACTGACCGGGTGGGTCGACAATCCATCGCCACTTCACTCCCCGGCGATAGAGATGATCTCCTGGGCGGTGGTGACGAAGATGCCGTTGGTAGTCACAATCGGACCTCCGAAGATCGGCTCGCCGACCTCGAACTGCCAGAGGGACTCGCCCGTTGCTGCGTCGACTGCGTGGACGGTGCCTCCCTGAGTGCCCACATATACGACGCCCTCGGCGACGGTTGGAGCGGTGGTTATGCGATCACCTGCGTTGAACGGCAGTTCCCAAATGGTGTCTGCCAGCGTTTCGAGATCCCAGGCGAGCAGATATGAGTTCTCGACCGAGTAAATGACAGAGTCGGAATAGGCAGGGGAGAGGGGCAGGTCAACCTGATCGAGGATCAGGCGCGGTGCTGCATTACATCGATCGGTGGGAAACACGAGAATCGAACCATCGGCCGGGATCAGTATCTGATCCTCTGCGATGAGCGGGTGGCTCGATGGCCGGGCACCCATAGCGATCGGAGGGCATACCGCGCTCCCAGTCTCGAGATCGATTTCGTGTAACCGGCCGGCGTCATCCGCCGCGAAGATGATGCCGTTTGAGATGGCCGGCGTCTGCGCGAAGGCCGACGAGTAGGTGTTTGGAACGGGGTAGCGCCACACGACTTCGGAATCGATGGCCACTGCGATCACCGACCCTGCTTCCGTGGCGATGATGACCTTGTCATCTGCGATCAGGGGTGCCGCAGAAACGTCGACTCCGAGCCGCATCTGCCAATGGCTCGAACTTCCCCCGCCGAGGGCGTTCCTCGAATAGATCGTCCCGTCCTCGCTCACGGCGATAAGGCGGGTGGCAGTTTCCGAAGTGCCCTCGGGGCCCGTGCTGTAGGTGAACTGGCCTACCGCGGGCGCGCTTTGCATCCGTCCGTTCGTTTGCATGCTGAAGCTGATCACTCCACTTGTTTGATCGACGGCATACACAACGTCGTGGGTGGCGCTCACCACATAGAGGAAGCGGCCGTAAGCGATGGGGTCGGCTCCAAAGAATCCGCCCGGCTGGACCGGCTCCCAGTAGCTACCGAGGAGCTTTCGAAAACCCCCATCGGTCTCACCTGTGAGCGCCAGGTTGCCCCGGTAATCGTGCCGCCCGTAGACACCGAGATCGGGGGCATCGATGATCGGCAGAGTGGAGGACGAAACGGTTGGGGACGGCGGCTCGCTCGATGACAGGACTGTGGGCGGTGCTGTGGGTTCCGTACCGTCGGAGTAGAGGAGATACCAGGCCAGTGCGTTGGTGCCCAGGAGAATGATGATCGTGGCGGACGCCAGGAGCGGCCAGAGCCGAACCGGCGGTTTGAAGTCCGGCGGCGAACTGCGCCCCCGACCGATAGTCGACGGACTCACCATGCGGCGTCTCCGGACGATGAATGCACGATGTCCCCCTGCACTACCTGGACATTACGCCATCCGCAGCGCCGCGAGCCACCGTTTCCGCGCGGGGATCCCACGCTATATGGGGTGATCCCCGCGCGATAACGCGCTGGCGGTCGGTCAGCCGGCCATCCAGGAGTCGTGGATCTCAACTGTCTGGACTGCTCCCGGTACGTGCATCCACGAGTCGTGGATCTCGGCGGGCTCCGAGTCGAGCAATACCATTGCCACAAACACCGCGGCGGTAATAGCCAGAACCGCCACAAGGAGAATGGCCAGACTCCGCAGCGGAGAGGGGACTTCGTGTGGTGGGATCGTTTCCCGAACCGGTGCCGACGTCTCGGCAGGAGCATGATGCAGGAGCGTCATTACGCCCTCCTTCCGACCCATTCCGAAGGCGGATCAGAACGCTTGGCCGAGCTCCATCGGGCAGCTTCCACATGCGGAACGGGCCTGCATTCAGCATCGCGCCGCTGTTACGAGGGGGCAAGGGTTTTGCACAGAATCGGGCAATGAATCGCGTAACCACCCCCGGGCGCTCGGCCCGGGGGTGGCAGGGAGTCGGCTCAGGATGCGCCGATGAGCAAATCACGTCGGGCGGGTCGCAGGTGGATTTGCCGTCGCAACGTTGTTCGGGACATCCGGTGGGGTGTTCGCTTTGCAGTTCCACCGTCGTATCTGGAGTGTAGAACTGCTCCTGGAGCGCCTTCATCTGGGTGGTGGTCAGCGGATATATCGATGTCTCCTTGGTTGTTCGTTCACACTTGCAACGTACGACCCATTGGGAGACTGCGCATCGGGGGCGCTTCCCCATCTTGTCTGAAGACTTCCCTATGTTGGGAAGATATTCAGGCGTCGAGCGTGATCGGCAGCCTCGTGTCTGGACGACACGCCGAACTTCGAGAGAATCGCCGAAACGTGATGCCCGACCGTTTTCGGTGAGACCCGATGGGCGGCGACTCCTGCGGGGCGACCGTGCGAGGATGGCCCCGAGGAGGTGAGTATGCCGGTTCACTACGAACTGCGAGAGCGGGTCGCGTTGATCACTCTCGAGAGGCGGGACCGACGAAACGCTGTGAACAAGGAAGCTGCCGATAGATTGCGGGAGGCCTGGCAGCATTTCGATTCCGACGGTGGGGCCGATGTGGCCGTCTTCAGCGGAGCCGATGGTGTCTTTTCCGCCGGAGCCGATCTCAAGGACTTCGATCTGGTCGATCATCCGGATGGGTTCCTCGGGTTCACCCGGATGGTCGTTTCGAAACCGACGATCGCCGCGGTCGAGGGGTACTGCGTCGCCGGGGGGCTCGAAATGGCTCTGTGGTGTGATCTCCGGGTGGCGGGTGATGGGTCCGTATTCGGGTGTTTCGAGCGACGGTTCGGTGTGCCCCTGGTCGATGGGGGCACGCAGCGTCTGCCGCGACTGATCGGAACGTCGCGCGCTCTTGACATGATCTTGACCGGCAGGCCCGTCGATGCAGATGAGGCACATCAGATCGGCCTCGCCGATAGGGTCGTTCCTGCCGGGTCGGCGCTCACGGCCGCGGTCGAGATCGCTTCCGCGATTGCATCGTTTCCGCAGGAGACCGTTCGCTCCGACCGGATGGCACTACTCGAAGGGCTCGGGAGGCCGATTGTCGAAGGGCTCGAGATCGAGCGTCGCTACGGACTGGGTGTTCTGAAAGTTGCGACCGAAGGTGCCGCCCGATTCGCCGGCGGTGCAGGGCGGCGGGGCGTCGACCTCTAGAGACGACTTACCAACGGATCAGCATCGATCCCCAGGTGAACCCGCTTCCAAAGGCGGCGCACGCCACCAGCATTCCCGGCTGCAAGGTGCCATCCTCCACAGCCTCTTTCATCCCAAGCGGAATTGTGGCTGCCGTAGTGTTCCCGAACTTCTGGATCGTGTTGTATACCTTCCCGGCGGGAATCTGGAGACGCTGGGCCACGGCTTCGTTGATCCGCAAGTTGGCCTGATGGAAGAAGAACAGATCAACGTCGTCGATCGTCACTTCGTTGGCGGCGAGCGCGTCGTGGATGCCTTCACTCATCCGTTTCACGGCATTGACGTAGACCGCTCTGCCGTTCATCTTGGGGTACTGATCCCCGCGATCGAGGTGTGCATGTGTGACCAGTCCATCCGGATGGGCCATGCCGGGGGAGGAGAGCCACAACGCGTCGGCCCCCGAGCCGTCTGCGTGGAGGTGAGTCGAAAAGACCTGGGAATCATCGGTGCTCTCTACGTCGGTTGCCTCCATCACGATTGCACCGGCGCCGTCGCCGAACAGCACGGTCACGTCGCGTCCCGCATCAGTTTTGTCGAGTCCCTTGGAGTGGATCTCCGATCCGATGACCAGCACCTTCTCGTACATGCCGGTGCGGATGAACTGGTCGGCGATCGAGGTCCCGTAAATGAAGCCCGTGCACTGCTGGCGGATGTCGAGGGCCGGTATTTCGCTGATGCCCATCTTCGCCTGGAGGAAGCACGCCGTCCCGGGAAAGAAGTGGTCCGGGCTGAGGGTGGCGACGAGCAGGAGGTCGATGTCCTCCTTGGCAACATTCGCAGCCGTGAGGGCCGCGTTGGCTGCCTCGAGGGCAAAACCGGAGGGCGAATCGTCCGGACCGGCCCAATGTCGCTGCTGAATCCCCGTTCGTTCGACGATCCACTCGTCGGAGGTATCCATCATTGCGGCGAGATCGTGGTTCGTCACGACCCGCGATGGAACGAATCCGCCGACTCCCGTGATCCTGGATCGAACCGCCACGTTGTGCCTCCGATGGTTGGTAGGGGCCATCGTAGGCCGAGGGCAGGCGAGCTATCGTCCCTGACGCAATTCGCGATTCGCAATTCGCCTCGGCCGCCCGAGGTGCACTCTCCTACTGGCCCGCAGCCTTCCAGGCATCGCGCAGCCTCACCTTGGCGCCGATCTTGAGGATCGAGCCCTTGTAGATCCGGCCGCCGAGCCTGATGAGCAGGTAGGTCGCGCTCAGGACTAACCCGATGGAAACCAGCAGCTCCCAAAGCGGTACGTCCGTCACCGCAGCCCTGATCGGCATCACTAGGGGTGACAGCGGAGGAACGATCGAGGCGATCGTTGAAATGGCGCTGTCCGGGTGCTCGGGCGTCGTAAGTGAGATGAAATAGCCGGGCAGGAGCAACATGGCAGGAAGCATTGCAACGCTTTGGGCATCCTCTTGCCTCGAAACCGTTGCTCCGAGAGCCGCGTAGGCGACCGAGAAGAATGCGAAGCCGATGAGATACCAGAAGACTATCGACAAGAGGACCCGAAGGCTCAACGCACCGAGATCGACGTCGGCGATATCGAACAGGCTGACGGTGAAGAGGGCGGCCGCGCCCATTATCAGGAGCTGCGCCAGCCCGAGTATTCCGATTCCCAGTACCTTTCCCGCGAGAAGTTCGTGCGGGCGCACACGGGAGAGCACCACTTCAACGACGCGTGACGACTTCTCTTCCATTACCCCCATCATCACGAACTGTCCGAACAACAGAATCGAGATATAGAGGATGATTGCGCCGGCGAAGGCAGCCACCTGTTTGGGGCCTGCCTCCGGATCGGGGTCGTTGAGCGTTCGGGAGCCGGGTGGCGACGGATTGAGGAGCGAGGCGGCTTCTTCGGCGGTCAGGCCAAGATCGGCGATGACTTGCCGGCGGTCGATTCCTTGCACGGCGGCTGTGACAATCGAAGCGAGCTGCAAGGACGGTTCCTCGTTCCACACGAGCTCTGCACCGCCGACGATCAGAACATCCGCACTACCCGACTCAACCGCGGCCTCGCCTTCTTCGAGAGCAACATAGGAGGTGACCTTGACTGCCCGATCGAATGCTCCAGCGGAAGCAGCCAGCGCTTCGCGGAGCCCCTCCGGCTGCAAGCCAACTGCCCCGATGTCGTAGGGTGCCGGATCGCGCATCTCGAATGCCATAAGGGGCCCGACCGCGGCAACCAGACCGATTATCACAACCATGGAGATGAGGAATGCCCGGCTCTTGGCTCGTTGCATGAAGTCTCGATAGGCGACCAGAAGGATGTGGCGGAGCGTGTTCATCGGCGCACCGCCTCTCTGAAGATGTCGGACAACCTGGGAGGCTCGACGGAGAACCTGGTCACCGTCCCATCCGCCTGCGCCCGCTCGAGGAGTTGCTGAAGATCGATGTCCCGATCGACCAGGTACCGGTTCTTGTCCCGCGCGTTGCCGGCAGATGAGGCGCCGGAGATCTGGGGATCCCACTCACGTCCGTCGACCGTCACTTCGAGGTGAAGATGCTCGGACTTGCTCTTCAGTCCTTCGAGGGTCCCGGAAACCATGACCCGGCCGCGATCGATGATGACCACGTCCTGGCAGACGTCTTCCACGAGATCGAGCTGGTGGCTTGAGAACACCACTCCCATGCCGGAGTCTGCGAGGCTGCGAAGGATGTCTGCCATCGCCTCGACACCGAGCGGGTCGAGGCCCGCGAACGGCTCATCGAGCACCGCCAGCCGGGGTTTGTGGACGAGAGAAGCGGCCAGCTGCACCCTCTGCTGGTTGCCGTGCGAGAGCTCCTCCAGCTTGGAGAGGGAGCGGTCCGCCAGGCCGAGCTGACCGAGCCAGGTGGCCGCCTCTGTGGCAGCCTCAACCCTTCCCAGCCCGGACAGGCGCCCGAAGTAGGCGAGTTGTTCGCCGATCTTCATCTTGGGGTAGAGGCCGCGCTCTTCCGGCATATACCCGAAACGGATGCGGTCGTCGTGATCGACCGGCTTGCCGTTCCACGTGACGGTCCCTGCGTCGGGGTTGACCAATCCGAAGACGCAACGCATTGCAGTCGTCTTGCCTGCGCCGTTTGGACCGAGGAAACCGACGATCCGTCCGGGTTCAACGTCGAAACCGGCGCCGTCGAGAGCGACAACCTCTCCGAAACTCTTGTGCAGGCCGACGAGCGAAAGCAACACCACCTCCGGTCACTCAACCAAGCAACTGTTGCACATTCTCGTCCTTCACCCCAGAGTCGGCGGGGCCGTTCCGGAGGCCAAACGGCCCTACGACAGAGGAGTAGGGTCGGGAACAGGGCTTGACTGTCTACCGTCTGTATGACATCATAATGACATCATGATAATGTCTATAACACCCAACTCCGGGACCCGCTCAGACTGGGCGTTTCAGGCTGAGAACGTGACCAAGACGTACGACGGTGAAGTATTCGCCAACGATGCGATCACGATCGAGGTGGAACCGGGAGAGGTCTACGGATTGCTCGGCCCGAATGGCGCCGGCAAGACCACATTCGTTAAGCAAGTCATCGGCCTCCTCAAGCCCACCTCCGGATCCATCAGGGTCGGCCCGTACGACCTGGTGGAGGATCCCGATGTTGCCCGCCAGCTCTGTTCATACCTTCCACAGGCACAGATGCCCATCCAGTCTTTCAAGATGCATGAGGCAGTACATATCACCGGGCTCATTCGCGGCGGCCCTTCCGACGCGGTTCGGGCGCGTGGCGACGCTCTGATCGAGGCACTGGATCTGACCGAGTGGCGGGACACCCTGGGGCACAAGCTCTCCGGCGGTGTCCGGCGGTTGGTCGGTTTCATCATGACGACGGTGTGGCCGGGCAAGATCGTGATTCTCGATGAACCAACCAACGACGTCGATCCGCGCAGGCGCCGGTTGCTGTGGGACCAAATCCGCCTGCTGGGCAGCGACGGAGCGGCAGTCTTCCTCGTGACGCACAACGTCCTCGAGGCCGAGAAGGCGGTCGATCGGCTGGCCATCATCAACGAGGGAAGACTGATAGCCCAGGGCACACCATCGTCTCTGAAGTTGGATGATCGAGGCAGGCTACGCCTGCAGCTGATGCTCCGGCCCGGCAACGGAATCCCCGAACTTCCAGGTCTGGTTCAGCATCACGCCCGGGTGGGCAACAACTTGATGATGGTCATCGACGAAACGGATGCCGGCGCCGGGATTGCCTGGGCGCAGCAGATGATGGAGGCGGAAGTCGCCGAGGAGTATGCACTCGGGGCGACCACCCTGGAAGATGTCTACATCCGGCTCACCGGTCGGACGTCGCAGGACGACTCGTGAATACCTCCTCAACCCTGACCCTTCCGGGCAAACGGGAGGGTGTGGGCCACTGGCTGCACAGCTATATAGCCATGTTGCGCTGGCAACTCACCGACATGCGCCTACTGCTCCCGATGACGATGATGGTGCAGCTTCTCTCCGGCGTTGGGCTGGTGCTGGGATTCGGGCTCCTGATTGCGGACATGACGGAACGGGCCGCTCTCTTCTTGTCGACCGGAGCCGTAGTCGTCACGCTCATCATCGTCGGCGTCATAATGGGCCCGCAGCTGATTGCCCAGGAGAAGAGCGCAGGCTCCTACGACTTCATGTGGTCGTTGCCTGTTCCACGCTCATCGGCATCGGCTGCATGGGTCACCCTCAACCTCTTCATTGCCCTCCCTGCCATGTTCGGAGCGCTGGTGGCAGCCGTTTGGCGCTACGACGTGACATTCGACCTCTCGCTGATGGTCATTCCGGCCGTCGCTCTCACGCTGCTGACCGGGACTCTGCTCGGGTATGCGCTCGCCCACGGTATCCCCAAACCAGACATCACTCAGCTGATCTCGCAGTTGCTCATCTTTGTGATCTTCGGTTTTGCGCCGATCAGCTATCCGATCGAGAACCTCCCGGTATGGCTGGCCGAGGTGAATCAGTATCTGCCTTTCTACCCGATGGCCAACGTGGTGCGCGACTCGCTTACGAACGGCCTGGTTGCCGACGTCGGGCGGTCGTATGTTGTTTTGGGAGTCTGGGGCGTGTTGTCCATGGCGATCGTCGGCGCGGTACTGGGGAGGCGCAAGTGAACGCGCCGGCTGAGGCTCCGGTAGTTCGTTCCGGCTCCTCTTACTGGGTCAACAGCTACCTAGCAATGGTTCGTTTCGAGCTGATCAACTTGAGGACCTTCCTCGCGTTTGCCTTCGTCATTCAGATCATGACCGGAGCCGGGATGGCCTATCTCTACGGCTTCTACCTGGGTGACGTTCCTGAGACCGCCCGGTTGTTCATCGTGACCGGGATTCCCGCACTGGCATTGGTTCCAATCGGGCTAGTGATGGTTCCCAACTCGATCATGATTCACAAGATCGGCGACACCTATGACTTCGTGTGGTCCCTACCGGTGCCGCGCATGACATCCGCAGCCGCCACGTTCACAGTTTTCACCGGTCTGGCTGTGCCGGGGACGCTGATCGCACTGCTCGTTGCCGACCTCTATTACAGCGTGGATCTCGTCTGGTCCTGGTTGTTGATTCCCGCGGTTCTCTTGACTTCGCTGATGGCGACCTCCGTTGGCTTCGCGATGGCACACGCGATTCCCGAGCCGCGCTTCACCAATCTGCTCACGAACATCATCATGTTCCTGGCAATCCTGTTTGCTCCGATCGTGGTGCCAATCGCCCAGTTTCCGGAGTGGTGGGCCTCGGTGCATCGGGTGTTGCCGTTCTATCACATGGCCCAGGTCCTGAGGGACTCACTCTCGACCGGCCTCGTGGAATCCGTCGGTACATCCTGGATGATTCTCGGCGCGTGGACGCTCGGGGCCTGGCTCCTGGCCGCGTGGGTGGTGGGCCGAAGGAAGTAGCCCTTCCAGTTTCCCTCGCCGGGATCCAAATGCCAGTTGCCAATTGCCTAGTCTGCGTTTCATGGATCGTATAGCTCGAATAATCGTTCAACATTCCAAACGCATCCTGGCGGGCACGGGTCTGGTCACCGTGCTGGCCCTCTTGATGTTGTTTCGGATGGACTTCAACGCCGATGTCTCCTCGTTCATCCTCGAGGGCAGCGAGGTCGGCCGAGAGTTCGGCGAACTCCAGAGCAAGTACGCCACCTCGGATCCCATCAACGTGGTGGTTTCGCTCCCGGAAGGTCGGTCGTTCGGAGACAAGCAGTCGTTGCTGTCGTTGCTCACGATACGGGACGAGCTCTCCCGGGTTTCCGGCGTCACGTCGGTCGCATCGCTCATTCCGGACGTCAACCCCCTCACGGGCACGCCCGTTACTGCTGCGATGATCGAACTCATACCGGATGCCCAACTGTCTGGCGTCCTCGGTGCTAACCCGCTGACCGACCTCCTCTTGAGTGAGGATGGCCGGCATTCGATGCTGATGGTTGTGCCTGCCGATGATGGCATGGACGTTGCGCAGGAATTGTCCGATTATCAACCGCCGGCCGATATCGACCTCGTGTTGTCCGGCAATCCGGTTGTCTTCGCCAAAGTGCTCGACATCCTGTCGTGGTTTCTGCTGATCATTCCGCCGGTCATCGTGATGCTCCTGATCGGTACGTTCTATGCAACGATCGGCGACCGGCGTTTGAGCATCCTGGCGCTGATCCCGGCGCTGCTCGGCGCGATCTGGACCTTCGGTTTCATCTTCGCCCTCGGACGTGAGATAGACGTTGTCACCGTGATCGTCCCGATATTCGTAATCGTGATGGGCTCGGCCGACGGCCTCCATTTCGTGACCCATTATCAGGAGATCGCAGAACGAACCGTGGATGCGGTGGAACGAGTCCGGTCGACGTTGCGGCACGTCGGGATCCCGATGATCCTGACCACGATCTCTACTGCGGCCGGGTTCCTCTCCCTGACGTTCACCGACGTTCGGCCTATTCGGCAGATGGGCGCATTCGCCGCGACCGGTATTGTCTTCGCCGGCATTATCTCGTTCTTCTCGCTACCAGCGTTGCTGAGCCGGATCACTGTGGAAGCAAAGCATCACACTGCGCTCCTGGGTCCCCGGGTGACCGCAGGACTGAAGCGGCTCGTGTTGACCAGAGTTCCGGCCATCGTGCTGACCGTTGGCCTTCTGGCTTTCGTTGCGTTCACCATCCCCCAGCTCACCGTGAACTCGGACCAACTGTTCTTCTTCAAGAGCAACGACCCCGTTCGCGAGGCGTTCAACAGGACGGAAGAGCTCTTCGGTGGAGCGACTCCTCTGACCGGCGAGTTCGTCTTCGACCCTGCTGAGGGCGTTAGCGGGTTGGCGGCTGTTGCGGCATTGTCACAGGAGATGGAGGCTTTGCCGGGGGTCCGAAAGGTGTTCTCGGTTGCCGACATTGCCGCCGCGTTGTCACCCGAACAGGTGCAAGCGGCCCTCAGCGGTGATCTCGAGCTACCTGTAGGCAACCTGGTATCGGACGACGGCTTGCGGTTCACCCTGCTGCCGTCCGACTTCACCAACGAGGACCTTCAGGGCTGGCTCGACTTCGTCGACGAGAACGATGAAGTTCGTGTGCTGACGGGTATGCCGATCATCTGGGACGAGATCGCCCGAATGGTGTTGCGTGCCCAGGTCGTATCGCTGGCCGTCGCGTTTGCTCTCGTGTTCATCATGCTGATGGCCGCCTACCGCCGATTCAGGGAGACGATTGTCTCGCTGGTACCCGTTGCGTTGACGATCGCCACGTTGCTCGGGTTCATCGCAGTCTCGGGGATCCAGCTCAATCTCTTGACGGCCATCATCTCCAGCATCGTGTTGGGAGTCGGAATCGACTATTCGATTCACTTCATAGCCGCGATTGACAACGCCCGCGGCGAGGGCGCTGGGTATGTGCTCCGCGCCATCGATCGGGCCGGCCGGCCGATCGTCGCCAACGCACTCGGCATTGCCATCGCGTTGAGCGCCCTCTGGTTGTCGCCGCTTGCGATTCATCCGCAGGTATCGATGATGATGTGGGTGTCGATGATCACCGCGGCTCTGGCGGCGTTGACGGTCATACCGGCGATGCTGCCGCGCGACGGTGTCCGCCCGGTCGAGCCGCCCGAGGTGGGCTAGCTATCGAGATCGAGAATTCGCCGTATTCGACGGCGGAGATGCTCGGGAGCAAACGGCTTGGCGACAAAATCCGATGCATCCGTCAGGTTCGTCCTGCCGCGAATGTCATCGGAATCATGCGCCGACATCATCATCACCGGGACATCGGCCGTCTGCTCGTTGTCACGTAGTCTGGCGAGGACTTCCCAACCATCAATGTCGGGAAGAGCGATATCCAGGATGATCAGATCCGGGGTGTGCTCAAAGCTGGATGCGAGGCCCGATTCACCGTCCAGTTTGGTGACCACCTCATAGCCTTCCCGCCCGAGCGCGACCTGAAGAAGCCGCAGTGTGGCCTCAGCGTCGTCGATGACCAGTATGCGTTTTGCCACTCTCTCTCACCAGTGTTGCGTAAGGCGGATTCTGGCACGAGAGTCGATCGATGTCGCATACCGGAACCGGCCGGGCGAACGGGAAGGCCGGAATCGTCGGGTGGGTGACGGAAACGGTTTTGTCTGCCACCGGCTAGGGTCGTCGATCTATGCATGCCTCCGTCTACATAGCCACCAGCCTCGACGGCTTCATTGCCGGGGAAGACGGAGATCTCGAGTGGCTGACCGGTGCGGACCCTGGTGATTCCGACTACGGCTTCGCCGAGTTTGTCGCTTCAGTCGATGCTCTGGTCATGGGCAGGAACACATTCGATTTTGTAATGGCCACAGGGGAATGGGTCTACGGAGATAAGCCGATATTCGTGCTCAGCCATCGCCCCCTCGACCTTCCGAACGGGTTTCCCGGTCGAGCGGAATCCATGGAGTTGTCACCCCACGCTGTGGCCGCCGAGTGCGACCGGCGAGGTCTCGACCATGTGTACGTGGACGGCGGTGAGACGATTCAGAGCTTTCTGCGCGCCGGACTCGTCCGGCGAATCATCATCACCCGACTCCCCGTTCTCATCGGCTCGGGTATCCCGTTGTTCGGGCCCCTTCGCGCCGACATCGATCTCGCCTTGGTCAGATCAACGCCGTATGAGAACGGATGGATTCAAGACGAGTATGAGGTGGTGTCATAGATCGGGAGGCGGAGGGTCGTTCGCTTGTGGCTTTGTGAAGCTGCGTCTGGCGAATACGACGAGGCTGCCTCCGACGGCGAGCGCGCCGACTCCTATGAAGACGATCGGAAGGCCCCAGAAGAGCATGGACCTATCCGGTTCTCCGGCCTGCCGGATGGCTATATCCCATATGTACCACTTCACAGCGGCGACCCCGACTATCAGCGAGATTGCCGCGGCAGAGGCGGCGAGTATTGCCGGCCATCGGGTTCTTAGCAATGGGTACCTCCACCGGTCACCCGGGGAATCTACCCGACGGGGTCTACGCAGCCGCCGGTTGGATCGATGTGACGTAGTTGAGAGTGATTGATTCGGTTCCGGCCGCGTTGCGAAGAAGAATCGCCCGCTCACCGTAGGGGGAGGCCATACCGAGGTACTCCCCGATAACGACTCGGAATCGGGTGGTGGCCTGGTAGGTGGCCCCTCGTTGAAGTTGATTGAACTGCCAGGGTGCGCTCGCGCGCGAGGTGGTTGGTGCCATCATTGGCACTCCTTTCATTGTGGGCCGTACGGGCCCGACGTGCTGAGGTGGTGGTTGAGTTTGCTGGTCAGTCGCGGTAGGGCTTGGGGTGGGCGAGCCGAACGGTGAGATCCCTACCGCCCAACATCGAGCCGTTCAGTGCTTCAACGGCATCGTTGGCGGCGCGTTGTGGCATATCTACGAACGCGAAGCCCTTCGATCGGCCTGTCCGACGATTCAGGATGACGGTTGTCTTTTCGACCTTGCCGAACCGGCCGAATAGGGCCTGAACATCTTCTCCGGTGGCTCCCCACGGTAGGTTGCCGACGTAAACGCTCTGCTCGCCGGTCGTCTGGCGGTGCGGTTGCGTCCGATCGCGTGTTTCTGACTGCCTGCGAGGGCTTGGCTCAGGGCGCTTCTCTGCGCGGGTGTCAGCGCGTCTCTCTTGGCGGGCCTCCGCCCGCTTGGGAGCAGCCTTGTGCTGTCGCTGTTTGGTGGCAGGGACGGGAATCCGGTGTCCATCGTGGTGTAGCGCATCGATTCGAGGTGCTTCGATCGGCACATGCAGATCGAGTTCCTTCTGCATTTTGCGGACGGCTCGCTGCTGCTCGCCGGTGACCAGGCTGACGATTGTTCCGGTGGCTCCGGCCCTCGCCGTCCGTCCCGACCGGTGGAGGTAATCCTTGTGGTCGGCCGGGGGATCAAAGTGAATCACGGAGGCGACTGCCTCTATGTGGATGCCCCGAGCAGCTACATCGGTAGCGATTAGTGCCTGGGCGCGGCCCGACGAGAAAGCTTGGAGTGCTCTGGATCGCTGAGCCTGGGATCGACCCCCGTGCATGGCTACTGCCCGGACGCCCACCCGGTCGAGTTGCTTGGCGAGTCGATCGGCGCCGTGGCGGGTGCGGGTGAACACAATAGAGCGGCCCGCCGCCCGGACCAGATCGGCAGTGTGTTGAACGCGGTCGTGGTGCTGCACGAGCCAGAAGTGGTGTCGTGCATCGATGGTCTCCGGCTCCACAGTCCCTGCCTCGTGGCGCACGGGATCGTGCTGGTAATCACGGCTGAGCACGGCGATATCACCGTCGAGCGTTGCCGAAAAGAGAAGCGTCTGACGTTCCCGCGCAGTGTGATCGAGGATGCGCCTCACCGCGGGCATGAATCCCATGTCCGCCATGCGGTCGGCCTCGTCGACGACAACGATGTCCACCTGGCCAAGGTTCACCGAACCCTGCTCCATCAGATCTTCGAGTCGCCCGGGGGTTGCTACCAGAACATCGACACCCTTCCTGAGGGCACTCTTCTGGGGGCCGTAGCTCACACCGCCGTACACGGCCGACACGTAGCGATCGGCCGCCCTGGCGAGCGGGGCCAGTTCTTCTTTGATTTGTTCGGCGAGCTCGCGAGTGGGGGCCAGGATCAATGCTCTGGGGCGCTGAGACTTGGCTATCTCGACCCTGGCGAGCAGGGGAAGTCCGAAGGCGAGGGTCTTACCGGATCCGGTCGGTGCCTTGCCGGACACGTCGCGGCCGGCTAGTGCATCGGGGATCGTGGCTTCTTGAACGGGAAAGGGTTCGACGATGTTTCGTTTGGAGAGAGCATCGACGAGCGAATCGGGCAGCCCGAGATGGGCGAACGTAATAGACATTGTGACTCCTGGTCCCCGGTGGGGACGTAGTTGGACTTGTCGGTCTCGCTCTCGATCACGCTGCGTCTATCGCTTGACGAGATCGAGAATCGGCCGAAGAGGCGGTCCAACCGGGTGAGAAACTGAGCCGTTGAGCCACCGGGGAAGCGACAGTGCGCTGGCCTCCACCCGGTGCGGCCTCCGGAACAGTAGCAGGTATTCCGAACTTGGAAACCAACCCTGAGTGATATCGCTGCTGCAATGGGCGCGAAGCTCCCCATCGCGCATAGTCCGCGGCTTAGGATGCCGGTGTGGCAACCCATGACGGAGGCTCGAAGGCAGCCGGCGGACGCCGACTGAGAGACATGAGCTCTGCCGCAGTCGTCCCGGTCACCATCGGAGTAGTCGTCCTTCTGAGTCTGGTGCCGCTCATCCCGCCACGAGCCCTCGCGGTTGATGCCGACCCGGTCGAGTACTCAGCAGAGCGGGCGATAGAGCACGTTCGGCTCGTGGCACAAGAGCCCCATCCGATGGGCAGCGATGCCATCGCCCGGGTGCGCCGCAATATCGTCGGGACGCTGGCTGCCATGGAGTTGGGCTCCGAGCTGCAATCCGTTATGGCTCTCGACTACTTCGGAGAACCGGGCCGAACAGTGGATGTGATCAACGTGATGTCGCGTATTCCGGGAACGGACTCAACCGGTGCCGTCTTGCTCATGGCCCACTACGACACGGTGCCGGCGACGCCGGGAGGGAACGACAACTCAGCGGCGGTGGCAACGCTGCTCGAGGCCGCCCGGGCGCTACTGGCCGGGGAACCTCTCCGCAATGATGTCATCCTGCTGTTTACCGACGGAGAGGAGCCTGCCCCTCGGTTCGGGTCCGTCGCCTTCGTCTCCGATCACCCGTGGATGGACGACGTCGGCCTGACCCTCAACTTCGAGGCCATCGGCCGGTCGGGGCCGTCGGTGATGATCGAGATGAGCGGTCCTGATCGATCAATGATCGAACACTACGCCGCCGCGGTCCAACACCCTGCAGCCTTTTCCCTGACCAACGCAGTGAGCCGGCTCATCGGCGGGTCCAACACCGATTTCGGTCAGTTCCGCGATGCAGGTATCGCCGGTTTCGACTTTGCCTACCTGCACGGCTCCCCGATCTACCACACGAGCAACGACGATGCTGAAAGCGTGAGCTTGCGAAGTCTGCAACACCATGGTTCGAACGCGTTGTCTCTGGCGCGGCATTTCGGCTCGATGGATCTGGCCCGGCCGACGGATGATGCCGAGTCGGTCTTCTTCACCGTTGGCGGGTCATGGGTAGTCCGGTTTCCGGCATCCTGGGCGCTGCCGTTCGCGATCTTGATCGCGCTGGCGTTCTGGGCAGTGGTTGTGGCCGGTCGCCGGAAGGTCCGGCGGTTGCTGTCCGGAGCGGGGATAGTGCTATCGGCGGTCCTAGCCGGGACGGTCCTTTCCAGCATGGTCTGGTGGTTGCTAACCAGGGCGCGGCGCACGCCCGGCATGTGGGAGAGCTACCTATACCTTGCGGTTTTGTTGGCTGTCGGGGCGTTCATTCTCATCTTCTTGATGCGACGGTTGAGCCGGCGATCCGGGCGTGCCGACCTGGCCGGAGGTGCCGTCCTGATCTGGATTGGTCTGGCGGTTCTCACCGGTGCGACGCTGCCGGGCGCCGGCTACCTGTTCGCATTGCCTGCGCTGGCCGGCGTGGTTGCACTCGGGATGCCGGCCGCCGGCGAAGGTTGGCAGTTCAGCTTGCTCCGGACTTTGACCGTTGCGGTTCCGACACTCGTCGTGATGGTTCCCGCCATGGACTTCTTCTTCCAGTTCGCACAACCGAGACCCGGGAATCTGGATTCCGAGGTGGTCTCCCTGATATCGATCACTCTCTTCTTCGGGCTCATCGTTGTCGCGTTGTTCAGACCACTGTGGGCTTCTTCAGACGCTTCGGGCGCCTTTGGCCTTCGATCCCCCGTCAACTAGTGATTCGTACGAATTTGAACGACGCCACGGTTCCGGCATGAGTTCTAGACCGAGAAGTCACTCCCTCCCACCAACCGCCACGGGGGCGCAGAGCGTCAGCCCAGTTCTTCTCGCAGCTGCCGTTTCAGGATCTTGCCGGCGGCGTTCCTGGGCAGCTCGTTCACTGCCACCGCTCGTTTCGGGATCTTGTAGCGGGCGAGTTTGTCGTCGCAGAAGTGGATGATGTCGGCGGGATCGAACGTCTCCGGATTGCGCGGCACGATCACGGCGAGTCCGGACTCACCCCATCGCTCGTCGGGCACTCCGATCACCGCAACATCGAGTACGTTCTCGTGACGGAACAACAACTGCTCGATCTCGGCCGGGTAGACGTTCTCGCCGCCTGAGATGAACATGTCCTTCCATCGATCCACGATGTAGACGTACCCGTCCTCATCGATGCGGGCGGCGTCGCCGGTGTGCAGCCAGCCGTCGGTGAACGATTCGGCGTTTGCGTCCGGACGCTCCCAATAGCCGGGTGTGACGTTGGGTCCTTTGGCCCACAATTCGCCGATGGCTCCAACGGGGAGATCGTTGCCTTCCTCGTCGACGATGCGAATCGAGGTGTGGAGGACGGGTTTTCCGACCGAGCCGGCCTTGGCCAGAGCGTGCTCCTCGTCTGTCAGGAACAAAGTCGGACTGGTCTCCGTCAGCCCCATTCCCTGTCTGATGAATATGCCGCGCGCCGCGTAGCGCTCCAGCAAGGTCACGGGCATGGCCGATCCACCGCACGCCCACGACTGGACTTTCGAGAGGTCGGCCGACTCCCAGCCGTCGTACTCAGCTAGGAACTGATACACCGCCGGGACCCCGAAGAAGTGGGTGATCTCACCGGACCCCAACCAGTGGAGCAACCTCTCCGGGTCGAACTCTCTGAGGTTGACGGACGATCCACCGAGCCGCAGACAAGGCGTTGTGTAAAGGTTCAATCCTCCGGTGTGGAAGGTCGGCAACACGTTCAGGTTGCGGGACTTGTATGTGAGTCCGACCGCATCGCCGATGTTGATCGCGTTGTAGAAGAACATCCGGTGAGTGATGAGTGCACCCTTGGGATGCCCGGTCGTGCCGGACGTGTACATGATGGCCAGCGGGTCATCGTGGGTGGCCGTGACCGGGGGAGCAGCATCCGGGTCCGCCCCGGCGAGGGCGGCTTCGTAGGCGTCGCCCAAGCTCAGGTAGGAGGGGGCGACGAGTTGATCGACCGCCTGTCGGAACTGCCCTTCGTAGATCAGTACGGTCGGACGGCTGTCCCCGACGATGAACTGCAGTTCGGGTACCGCCAGTCGCCAGTTGAGGGGGACGATGATCGCCTTCAGGTGCGCACAGGCGAACAGCACTTCGAAGATGTCGATCGTGTTCTCCGAGAGAAAAGCCACCCGGTCGCCCTCGCCGACGCCCTTTTTGGCCAGCCATGCGGCCATCCGGCGCACCCGATCGTCGAGTTGGGCGTAGGTGTGGGTCTTGCCCGAGTAGTCGTCTATCAAGGCCACGGAATCCGGGCGGATATCCGCATGAAAACCGATCCAATCGTATGCCGGTACTGCCATCGTTACCACCTCACCACATTGGCCGCCCACGTGTACCCCGTTCCTGCCGAGATCAAGAGCACATAGTCGCCCCGGCGGAGGTCGTCGCGCCGCTCCGCTAGGCCGACTATTGGATCGATGCCCGACATATGTCCGGTCGTCTTGAGATAGACGGTCTTCTCCTCAGGAAGATTGAGTTCCTCGAGAACCCAGTTGAAGAAGGACCGCTTGAAGTGAAGCGGCACCATCAAGGCGAGATCATCAGATGTGATGTTGGCCCGTTCGAGTGCTTGCCGGGCCACTTTGATGAAGTTCGGTCCCGAGACGGGGTCGAGGCGCTCCTTCATCGAAACCGGATCTCCGACATCCAGGTAGTGCATGCCCGTTTCGACGGTCTCGTGAGTGGCAGGATGCTTGCTTCCCCCGGCATAGACAGCCACATCATCGGCAAAACGGCCGTCGGTGATGATCGCCGAAGAGACGATCTCGTGCCCGGGGCGTGATTTGGACAAGACCGCTGCTGCTCCACCATCGCCGAAGTTGAACATGAATCGCGATCGTTGGTTGGAATAGTCCAGAAGGTGCGACTCCCTGCTGGCACCGACGAGCAGCACCGTATCCACGTCGGCGGCGCCGCGCAGGAAGTCGGAGGCCACTTTCAGCGCCACCGGTGCACCACACGACACGTTGGCCATCTCCAGCGCCCAGGCGTTCGTCGCCCCCACCAGTTGCATGATCTTCGGGCTGACGGACCAAACCTCGTAGTCCCGCCACATCGATCCGAAATAGGCGACCACGTCGACCTCTTCTGGATGCACGCCGGCCCGTTCGAGCGCCAGCAGAGCGGCACGTGCGCTCATGTCGGAGTTGTGGTCCTCGGGGCCGGCGATGTGTTTGCCCTCCAGGCCGAATCGTTCGACGATGATCTGTTCGTCGATCCCGGAACGTTCGCCGATCTCCGCCGCGGTCATCCAATACTCGGGCAGCCAGGACGCCACATCGACGATGTTGACGGCGGTCATGCAGTCTCCATGAACCGGTGGATTGCGGTGACAACGAGCTGTGCACTCGATCCGAACAGGAAGGTGAGGTGGTTTCCCGGGAACGATTCGAGGCGGCTGTTCTTGATTCTCTCGACCGTCGCTTTGCCTTGATCTTCAGGAACGATCGGTGGAGCGCCGGGCGGGCCGAATGGTTCTGTTGCCCGCAGGAAGATGGTCGGTTGCTCGATGGTCGCGACCAGGTTGGACCAATCCTCCGTCAGCGTGCCTTCTGCCGCCCGGCGGATGTGGTCGGGACGCGACCTCGCCTGCACGGTCCCGTCCGGGTTGTTCATGACGTCTGCCCTGTAGTACTCCTCGATGACAGGATCCCACCAACCGTCGAAATACGGCATACCCTTGATCAGCTCGAGGTATGCCTCCCAAGACGGAACCACGACCTCCAGACGGTCGAGCGACGGCCTGATCTGGTCCAGGATCCCTTCATTGACTTCGGCGGGGGCATCGAGGACGATGCAACGATCCACACGGTCGCGATGGTTGGCTGCCATGTAGTAGGTCAAGAGCCCGCCGAAGGAATGGCCGCCCAGGGTCACCGAGTGGAGCCCGAGCCGGTCGAGCATCCCGATCAGATCCGCCGCGTGGTCGGCCATCGTGTATCCGGCCTCGGGTTTGTCGCTCTCACCGCGGCCTCGGAGGTCGACACAAAGGACCCGCATGCCGGTAGCCAGTCCGGCCGCGATCAGCCCGTCGAACGAATGGGCGTTGGCGGTGAGGCCGTGTGTCAGGACGAGAGTGTTGTCGCCGGAGCCGTGCTCGAGGTAGTGGAGGCGAATGCCGTTGGTTTCCAAGTAGCGGTCCGTCACGGCGTCTCCTCGACGTAGTCCTGTTTGATGATGCGGCGCAGCGTCTTTCCGGCGACACTGCGCGGGAAGGCGTCGAGCAGGAGGACCTCACTCACCTTCTGGAATCGAGCCGAGACTCTCTCGTTGACCCAGTCGCGCAGTTCACTGCTCGATACCGTCGACCCGGGTCTGAGGACGACGGCCGCGATCGGGGTTTCTCCCCAACGTTGGTGCGGGATACCGAACACGGCTACGTCGGTCACATCGGGATGCTGGACGATGATCTCTTCGATGTCGCGCGGGTATACGTTGACTCCGCCGGAGATGATGAGGTCCTTCTTGCGATCGACGAGGAAAAGGAATCCGTCCTCATCAACGTATCCGAGATCACCGGAGTAGAGCCAGCCGTCCTTGATGGCCTCCGCGGTCAGGTCCTGGCGCTTGTAATAACCGGGCATCGTGATCGGGCCCCGGCCGATGATTTCGCCGACCTCTCCTGCGGGAAGGTCTTTGCCGTGATCATCCACGATTCGCATTTCATAGAGCGGGGGAGGAACGCCGACCGATCCAGGCTTGGCCTCGTAGTCGTCACGATCGAGGATCGTTACGAAGCCTTCGGTCAGGCCGTACAACTCGGAGAACCGGTTGGGGAGTCGGCGGGCTAGCTCTTGTTTGTGTTCGAGTAGCAGCGGTGCCCCCACCGATCCGATCATTTCGAGACTCGGGAGGTATTCCTCGTTGAAGTCGTCATGCTGGAGAAGGTCGATGATTTGGGAGGGCACCAGCATCACATGAGTCACTCGCTCGGCCGCCATTGAATCGATCATGCGGCGGGCGTCGAACGACGGGTGGAGAACATAGGTGCAACCCAGGTAGAAAGCGGGCATCAATGTGAGGAACGCCCCGTTGAACACCAGTGACCCGGAATGCAGTATCACGCTTTCAGGCTTGATCCTGTAGGACGAGGCGAAGCCGGTGCAGTAGGCCTCGCGGATTGCGTGCGTATGGACGATGCCTTTTGGCTGGCCCGTCGTACCGGAGCTGTAGATGATGTTGAACGTGTCGTCCCGATCGAGCGCGACCGCGGGCGGCTCACCATCCGAGGCGGCCCCGGTCAGATCCGGGTAGAACCGGAATCCGGGTAGACCGGCATCGGTCAGGATGAATCGATCGTCCGCGACACCGGTGAGGCGTTCCCGCACCTCGTTGAGATGTGGAGCCATGTCGGCCTGGCTGATCACTGCACTCGAGTCGGAGTCGTTGATCAGGTTCGCCAGCCCTTCGCCTCGCAGCAGCGGACTCAGAGGCACAACGACGATTCCGGTCTTCGCCACTGCCTGGTAAATCTCCAACACCTCGAGCGAATTGCTGAGGATGGTTGCCACTTTGTCGCCCTTGCCAATTCCCAACCCGAGCAAAGCGTTGGCCAGCCGGTTGACCCTCGCGTTGAACTCGGAGAAAGTGAACCGGCGGTCTTCGAAAACGACGGCCGGCTTCTCCGGGTAGTAGCGGGAATGGCGAGACAACAGGGTGTTTATGGGCATCGACCCTCCTATGACCGAAAGAGCGCTGCCAGCCGTTTACGGCCGTCGGCGATCTGTAGGCGCTTGACCCGCCAGGTGCCGACTATCCCGTAGGGCAGGTAGAGAACGAGCAGTACGTAGGCGGCCCCGATGAGCAGATCGGAGGAACCTCCGAACCACCTATCCAGGTAATACTGGAGCAACCGGAAAACGGCGGCACCGACGATGGCCCCGCTGATCGTTCCTACACCGCCGATGAGGATCACCAGCAGAGCGGTGACCGTGTAACCGAGGCTGGCAACGTTCGGCGTCACGATCGGCTGGTGGATCGTGTGAATCGTCCCGGCCAGTGCGGCCGTGATCGATGCGATGACCAGCACAACGAGCTTGAACCAGAATGTATTGAACCCGAGCATCAAGGCCCGGTCCTCATTGTCCCGGATAGCGTTGGCGACTTTCCCGAGCGGAGAGTCGGCGATCCTCGTGTACAGCATGTAAACCATTACCAGGATGGCGAGGGTGATTAGATAGAAGACGAACCGCTCGTTCGTGCTGTCGAGAAAGCGCGCCGGAGCAGGAATGCCCTGCAACCCGATTTCGGCGCCGGCATAGTCGGATAAGTCACTGGATTGGATCACGATCCAGAACATCGAGGCAATGCCCAGGGTGATCAGTGCAAATGCAATGCCCTTGACGCGAGGGAGCACAACGCCGAACAAGAGAGCCTGCAGGATCGCCACTGCCAGCACGACGAGCAATGCGGTAGGCCATGCCAGTTCGGCGGTCTTGAGCATGATGCCGAAGGTGTAGGCCCCGACTGCGAAGAACATCGCGTGGCCGAATGACAGCAATCCGGTCACTCCGAGGATGAGGTCGTAGCTCAAGGCGTACAGGGCGAGAATGAAGATCTCGATGGCGAGACCCTGGAGGAACCTGGCGTTGCCTTCGTCATTGGCGAACACGGCACTGATGCCCTGACCATCTACGACTAATGACACGACAAATGGGAATAGCACCATCAGGCCCGTCGCGATCAGGAGGCCACGTCGGTGGTGCAACCAGCGGCGCACGCTCGACTGCAGGGTCGTGCCATCCCGTACCGTTGTCATCGCTCGCTCCTTCCGAACAACCCAGCCGGTAGCACCAGCAGTACAACGATCATCAGCAGGATCGCGGCGGCAGGAACGAGTGTGGGAGACGGTTTGAACGGCTCATCGAGGAACGGCAGATTGATGCCCGACTGTCCGTAGCGAATGATTATCTGTTGAAGGAGGCCGACCAGTACTGCTCCCGCAGCTGCCCCCGGGAAACTCGTTAGCCCTCCGATGGCCAGCGCCACAATCGCCGAGAGAAGGAATACGGCGCCCATGCCGGTGCCCAGCCCGATAGAAGGAGCCGCCAGTACGCCACCGAAGGCAGCCAGTCCGGATCCAAGTGCAAACACCATGGTGAAGACCCGGCGAACGTTGATGCCGAGCGCCTCGACCATTTCAGGATCCTGAACACCTGCCCGGATGATCATTCCGATCCGAGTGCGTTTGAGAAGCAGGGTCACGCCGATCAGCACCACAATCCCGGCCAGAATCACAAACCCCTCGTTGTAGACGCGAAGGCGGCTTCCGAAGGCCTCGAGGGTCGAGCAACCACTGAAGAACCCGCCCAGCCCTTCTCCGGGGCAGCCGGGTCCGGTACCGTTGAAGGCTGCCGGCCTGCTCATGGTGAACTCCGGACGACCCCATACCTCGCGGACCAGTTCGATGAGGATGAACCCCACTCCGAGCGTCATCATCAGTTGATAGATCGGACGGTCGTACAGGGGGCGGATGAGTGCGACCTCGATCAATGCCCCCGCCGCCGAACCCACCGCTACGGATACGACCATTGCCAGGAAGAAGCGCCAGGTAGTGCTGAGTCCAAAGACCCACTCGTTTAGAGGCTCCTTGACTGCCAGCAGGACGATTGCGGTGACGATCAGTACCCCGAAGCCGAGCAGATGTTTGCGAGTCACGACGGTTCGTTCGTCTATCTGACTGCGGAGGACGTTGAACCCCAGGGCCAGGAGGGAGCCTCCGAGAAGGGTCGCCAGGATGGCAATCACCGCGGGCCAGCCGAACGTATCTGGTGGGAGGGGAGCGAGCGTGCCGAGGTCGATTTGGACCGAGAAGTTGCTCGGGCTCATCGCGAAGTTCCCCGGATCCCAAATGACCAGAGGGAAGCGAGTAACGGAAACGAACGTTGTTGTGGCACCGGCGGCGAGCAATCCCAGACCTGCCCAACGGCGGCCAAGCGGGGTCGAGCCGATTGCGGCGGCGAGGCGGCGCCACAGCGGCAGGAGCGTGAAAGGGGCCGACAAGATGAGGAGCGGAACGAGTATGTCGACCACCGTGTCGAATCTCGTGTAGACCGTCCAGCCGACGTACGCGCCGAGCATGAACAGTTCCCCGTGCGCAAGGTTGAGGACGTCCATCAGGCCGAAGATGAGCGAGAGGCCGGAGGCGACGAGGAAAGTGATGGCGCCGACCGACAACCCCTGCATGATCGTTGAGAACCAGTCGTCCCGCTCCACCCCGGACATCGCGGCGAGGAGCAAGAAGACCAGGATCGCCAGCGTGGTGAACCGATTGCGGTTCTCCTTGAACCAATCAGAACGCCGGCGAGCGGGGGAGGAGGTGGCGGTGGTCATGGCTTTGCCCCCCTACCCTCGAGGACTCGGGACTCCCCCCGTGTGGCACGGGGGGAGAATGCCCTAAGTTCGCTCCCTGGCGTGCGGGGCCAGTGGCTAATGGCTGATGGCCGATGGCTGCGAGCGGAGCGAGCCCTCATGCCGCCCCCAGATATCTCTTGATCGTCTCATCGTCGTCTACCAGGTCGGCCATTGAGCCCGCTTTGACCGACTTGCCCTCTTCGATGATCACGTAGTGCTGGGCGAGGCGGCCGGCAACGATGAAGTTCTGCTCGACGAGAAGGACCGTTGAGTGTTCAGACAGCCGGGTAATGGCTTCCATCATCTGTTCGATGATCACCGGTGCCAGACCCTCACTCGGCTCGTCGATCAGGAGTAGCCGGTTGTCCGGTACCAGGGCACGGGCGACGGCCAGCATCTGTTGCTGCCCACCAGAGAGGTTGGTGCCCGGCAGGCGGATCAAGCGTTTGAGGTCGGGGAAAAGCCCAAAGATGAGTTCCTCGCGTTCGGCGAGATCGCCCTTGTTGCGCTCGGCGATACGCAGGTTCTCCTCGACGCTGAGATCGGCGAAGATCGCCCGGTGCTCGGGTACGTAGCCGATGCCCATATTGGCGATGTCGAAGCTGCGCCGCAGTGTGATGTCCTGGCCATCAAGTTGGACCGTCCCTTTTCGAGCAGGGGTCAGTCCGAGGATGGTCTTCAGGGTGGTGGTCTTGCCTGCTCCATTGCGGCCCAGCAGCGCGACGATGTCTCCGGCCGGGACATCCAGCGACACACCTTCGAGGATGTGATATTGACCGATGAACGTATGGACCTCGTCCAGCCGAAGCAGGCTCATCGGTCACCTTGCCGGTCTTTGTAGAGTTCGCCGAGGTAGGCGGTCTGCACTCGCTCGTCTGCCGATATCTCGGCCGGACTGCCTTGCGCGAGCAGTGCTCCCTGGTGCATGACCGTTATCCGGTCGGATACCGACATAACGACGTTCATGTTGTGCTCGACCAGGACGACGGTCTTGTCTCCGGACTCCTGAATCGATTGGACGAGGTGCATCAGCTCCGGCACCTGTTCGGAAGCCATACCTGCCGTCGGCTCATCCAGCATGAGAACCTCCGGATCCGGGGCGAGGATCATGCCGAGCTCGAGCTTCCGTTGATCACCGTGGGGAAGTGTCCCGGCCAACTGTGCAGCTTTGTCAGTCAACCCGACCTGCTCGAGCACATCCATGGCCCGTTCGATGTATCGGCTGAATCGTCGATGCGAACGGAAGAACCGCAGGCTGTCACCGCCCATGGCCTGCGCGGCGAGGCGGACGTTTTCCAGTACCGTCAGATTCGGGAAGAGGTTTGTGATCTGAAACGATCGACCGATGCCTCTGTGAATCGTCCTGTGTACCGGGAGCTGGGTGATGTCATCCCCTTTGAAGAAGACGCGACCACTGGTCGGCCGCAGCGTCCCGCTCACCAGATTGAAGAAAGTGGTCTTGCCGGCTCCGTTCGGTCCGATGATCGAGTGCAGTGAGCCGGCTTCGATCGAGACCGAGACGTCATCGACGGCTACGAGTGCACCGAATTCTCTGGTCAGATTGCGGGTTTCGAGGATGACGTCGCTCATCGCCTCACCATGTGTGAGGGGTGGGGCGGCAAGAGCCGCCCCACCCGATCGTGTCTAGCTTCCGCTCAGGCTGCCGGTGGGCAGGCTGCCGCAACGAGAGGTGAAGTCACCTTCGAGCAAGCAGGGTGGCTCCGGACGAACCGTTCCGACGTACTCGTAGTACTTGAACTCGGGGTCGTCGACGTTCAGAAGTTTGACGATATACATGTCCTGCACGGCAACGTGATCCTCAGCGCGAATCTCGATCGTGCCCTTGGGACCCTCAAAAGACATTCCTTCGAGTGCCGCCCGCAACGAGTCGGCATCCACAGCCCCGTTCGTCGCCCTGATGGCCTCAACGACCATGATCGCCGCGTTCATGCCGTCGGCGTCGAACAGATCCGGGAAGGCACCGAGTTCGGCATCCTTCTCGATCAGGTAATCGTTGATGGCATTGTCGGCCGCCGTGTAGTGATAGATGATCGAGGCCGTTGAACCGATCGCATTTGCGAAGAACGCCGGCATGACGATGTTGTCCACGAACGGGGAACCGAGAACGGTGTCTTCGTCCACGACACCGAGGTCGAGGGCGCCCTGGAGCAGCGGCACGAAGCCTCCGCCTGCCCAGGTCACGAGGAAGGCATCCGCGTCGGTATCCGCCAGCGGCTCGAGATACGAAGTGAAGTCCGTTGTGTCGGCCGGAGCGAACACGTCGTCTGCAATGAACTCGCCGCCTGCGAACGTGCAGGCGTCCTTGTAACCGGCTGCTCCTCCGTACCCGAAGGAGTAATCGGGCGCGATCTGGACGAAGGTTTGGTACCCGTCGCCGTTGACGAACTGTTCACAGATCGCCATTGCGTCCTGGTAGTTGTTTCTGCTGGCCCGGAAGGTGTTCTCGTTGAAATCCTTGCCGGTGATATCGGTGGCAGCCGCCGGTGCAGCAATCAGAATGATGTTGTTCTCGATTGCCAGGCTCTGAAGGCTGGCCGTTGCTCCCGAGCTGACGGTACCGATGATGATGTCGGCGCCCTCGATCTCGATGAGCTCGCGTCCCGCCGTGGCCGTTAGTTCCGGGTTGCTCTGGTCGTCTTTGAAGATCACCCGGATCTCGCAGTCGTCGACCATGTAGCTCTGCTCGAGGCCGGAGCCGACCTCGCCGCCCGTGGCATAGGCGAATCCGATCGGCACACCGCGGTTGATGTGGGCGCCGTAGATCGCCAACGGCCCGGTGAGGTCGGTGACCACTCCGACTGTGACCGGTTCATCGCAGGCCAGGCCCGTCACGTCCGCCATGGATGTTGTCGTTGTCTCTTCGGCCATCGTTGTTTCCGTGACCGTGTCGGCCGCGGTCGTCTCAGTGGTCGCGGCGGCCTCCGTGGTTGTCGTGTCGTCGCTGTCGCCGCCACATGCGGCAAGGATCAACGCCATGACTACCAGTAGCGCCGGGATGCGCCAGGTTATTCGTCTCATACTCAGTTTCCTCCTGTGTTTTCGATGTGTGCATGGAACACACGATCGAATTCTGTTGGGTTCTCGATGAAGGGCACATGGGCTGCGGCTTCGATGATGGTCTCTGTGAAAGCTCCGCCCATCCCGGCGTAGCGGTCTAGGACGCGCCGGGTCTGGCCGAGCATGGGTTGCGAAGGGTAGATCTCTGCGCCCGGCCAGCCGGGGATGAGGCCGAATGCTCCGAGGGTGCCGGGATCGGCGGCCGCCTGGTCGGCGACGACTCTGTCGAGTTCGCCGCGCACCCAGGCGATGGGAGGTTTCGGATTGGCCGCCAGAACACTATCCACCAGCCCGGTCGTGTACTTAGGAGATAGAGCGTTGTTGACGCCCATTGTGCCCGGGGCCACGAACGGCCAGTTGGCACTGGGGGTCATGTCGCCGGGGTAGTCCTGCTCGCCGAGGTGGGTCGACAGCATCGCCGCGACCAGTCCGTCTTCGTTCTCTGGAACCGAACCGGGGACCACTATGAGGGTGCGGAGTGCACTGCGGGGAGAAAAGGGGCTGTCCATGCCGTCGTCGCCCGCCCGGAGGCGCTCGACCAGTTGCGCGTTGATGAGCCCGCCGCCGGATCCGGCGAAATCGTCCCAGCACGGGCGGCCGTCGACGTCTTTGGTGCCGCCGAACCCGAACGGTGAGCCGGGCGCGATCTGGGTTGCTGTGAGGATTCGCTCCGGCGCATCTGCGATCAGGCGCCATACCACGCCGCCGCCCATCGAGTTGCCTACGAGGTGGACTCGTTCGACGTCGAGTTCATCCAGGAGCGCGAGTGCGTCACCGGCCAGGTCGCCGAGGCCGTTGGTCGCGTCGATCTTTCTGCCGGGATCCGCCTCTCCGAATCCTCTCTGGTCGGGCGCAACGCCACGAAAACCGGCGGGGAGCCGCAACATGGTGGTCTCCCACCAGGTGGCGGAAGAGAGGTTGCCGTGGAGGAAGAGCACGGGTTCGCCGTTGATCGGCCCGCTGAAGAGGACTCGAGTGGTGATCCGGGCGCTTGCGACGAGCTCGGCGCTGATGCCGGGGAGGGTGGGCGGGGTCATGGAGCGACACCGTTCTGATAGTTGAGGCCGCGGTCGACGAATGCCATCACTTGTTCGAATACTTCTTCTGAGAGATCTGCCTCTTTGCGGAGCACGTATCTGCCGCCCATGAATTCGGCGATTCCCATGAGGAGGTGGGAGATCGTTGCTGAATCGAGATCCGGTGGCAGTTGCCCGGCCTCTTTCGCCTGATCGAGACCGATCGAGTACCCGGTGGCGAGTGTTTCGTAGTGCCATCTGTAGATATCTGGATCCACGAACTCTGCTTCACGCACGACCTTGTACAGAGCCCGATGATCGCGGACGTAGTCGAAGAAGGTGCGAAATCCGACACGCTCGATTTCTCTTCGATCGCTGAGACCGTCGACGGCACGTGCGATCGTTTCGCGGAGCGAACGGTTCAGGTGGCGTACGAGTTCGGCAAAGGCTGCCTTTTTGTCGGGGAAGTAGACATAGAAGGTGCCCTGGGCCACCCCGGCGCGGCGGGTGATCTCTGACACTGATGCTCTGTCGAAAGCGACTTCACCGAAAACGGATTCGGCTGCGTCGAGGAGGGCCTGTCTGGTCGCCCGGCCGCGCGCGGTCGGGGGAGTGGTGACGACTGCCTTCAAAGTTGACGCCTGAGTCACATCTCAGATTATGGGCCGTTGCCTTCAAAGATACGAACTGGAACTAAGGAAAGATTTCGCGAACTCGCCCTTTGGCTAATCGAGGCGTTATGTGCAGCATGGTTCGTATCGATTCATAGGCCAATAGCCATCGGCCCCCGGCCGGCTGCTCTGCGAGCACGTCCCGGTCCATGTACCGTTGATGAAACCATGTCCCTTGTCGTGTTTCCGTTCCGGACCGAAGATCCGAAGGTCGTCGAGTTCAATCTCCGGGTTGCTGCATCGCATCCGGCGGTTGGGCGAGTTCTCGCGGTGGGGGCGGAGGAGGAGTCGACCTATCAGGCCGTCGAGGCTTTCCGGTCTGAGCTCGCCGCGACAACCGGGACTCCCGTGGATCTCATCCTTCAGGACCGGATCGGTTCGAAGCGACCTGGTAAGGGGGATGGCATGAACACGGGACTCCGCTATTTCCTCAATGAGACGGACGCCGAGCGAATCCACTTCTACGACGCAGACATCACGAGTTTCGGGCCCGATTGGATCACCCGGGCCGAGAGCGCGGCCGACCGCGGACACGACGTTGTCCGGCACTTCTTCCCGCGCTCGAGCACCGACGCCATGATCACGTGGATGATCACCCGGACGGGCTTTGCTCTCCTCTGGCCCCACACCGAACTGCCGCGAATCGAGCAACCGCTCGGTGGAGAGTTGCTTTTCACCCGTCCGGTCGCAGAGGCGCTGGTTGCAGATGCGCGTGTGCAGGACCAGAGCGATTGGGGCATCGACACCCTCTACACCTTCTCGACGATCCAGGCCGGGTTATCTGTGTACGAGACGTATGTTCCCCAGGGCAAACAACATGCTATGTACGGTGGTTTGACCGATCTTCGAACGATGCTCGTCGAATGCTTTTCAGCTATTCAAAGCCTCACCGGCGAGGTGGTTGGAGTAGGCGCGACCCACCAGATCGAGGCAACTGCCGCGGTCCCGGCATCCATCACCGAGAAGATCGGATACAACCTGGAAGCCACGCTGCATCTGCTGGGCGAGGATTGGACCGCCCGGCAGGCCGAACTGCTCGGGCACTTCCCGACGGGAGTGAAGGAAGGGATGCTTGCCAATCGATCGACGCCGACCTTCCTGTTCCTGGACGAAGAGGCATGGTTCCTCTCGTTTCGGACGCTTCTCGAGGCCTACGTTCCTGGTGATCCCGATTGGGAGGCGGTGCTGTTCCGGCTCTGGGTGGCACGCGTGATCAGCTACACGGCCACCCGGGCGTTGCGCGGCTATGAGCATTCCCAGCGGTACCTGGCGGAAATGGTCGATGGGTATCGTCGCCGGGCCGAACTCGGCTCGTGACCGGCCCGGCTGTAGATCATGCCGCGCTGGCAAACGATCCCGGAAGGCGCGGGAGTCTGGCTCGCGTGTTCCAATCTGCGCTCCGGGCGGTTGATCCCGGCGTGGCAGTTGCCACTGCTCTGCGGCGGGATGGCATGCGACTGGTCGCCGGTAGGCGGGCGATAGGTCTCGAGGAGATCGATCGCGTTCTCGTGCTGGCATTCGGCAAGGCGTCGGTGTCGATGGCCAGGGCCATCGTTTCGATTCTCGGCGACTTGCCGATCGATGGGATTGTCGTTTCGAATGACCCCGAGGACGTGCCCCATCTGGACGTCGTGCGGGCCGCCCACCCGGTACCGGACGAGACGAGCGTGTCCGCAGCCAGGAGACTTACCGACGCCGCTGCAACCGTAGGCCCGCGTGATGTCGTCCTCGTTGCGATCTCCGGTGGGGGTTCTGCATTGCTGACCCTGCCGGCCGGCGGTCTATCACTCAACGACCTCGCCGCGACGACTTCGCTCCTGCTGCGTTGCGGAGCATCGATTCAGGAGCTGAATACTGTTCGTAAACACCTGTCGGCCGTCAAAGGTGGGCGCCTCGCCGGGATCGTCGCGGGTGCCGCGGCGGTGGTGACCCTCGTTGTTTCCGATGTCGTAGGTGACGACCTCACGGTGATAGCGTCGGGCCCCATGGTCCCGGACCACACGACGTTCGCCGAAGCCCTCGCGGTATTGGAACGATTCGATCTACGACAGGTCGTTCCGGCTCGGGTCGTCGAGCACCTCACCGCCGGAGCGGAAGGCCGTGTTCCGGAAACAGTCAACGACGAGCGCGTGTTCGCGACGCAGTCAATTGAGCTGGTGGCTACTGCGAAGAAGGCCGCAGAGGGGGCGCTCGAACGGGCTCGGGCGTTGGGCTGGGATGCAACGGTGGCGTCAACGGATGTGACCGGCGAAGCGCGTGAAGTAGCCGGCCGGATCGTCGCATCGGCATCTCACCTGCGGCCGGGGGAGATGCTCATCTACGCGGGCGAAACGACGGTGACCGTCGATGGCGACGGCAGAGGGGGACGCAACCAGGAACTGGCGCTGGCGGCAGCACTCGGTCTGGCCGGAGATGGTGGCGTCGTCATTTTGTCCGCCGGCACGGATGGCATCGACGGTGTGACCGAGGCGGCGGGGGCTTTCGCCGATGGCGGAACTGTGGAGCGAGGGAAAGATCTCGGGCTCGATGCCACCGAATACCTCAGGAGACACGATTCATACTCGTATTTATCTGCGGTCGGCGACGTGATCGTCACAGGCCCGACGGGGACAAACGTTGGCGATCTGATCCTGGTCGCCCGCAGCGGGTAGAGAGGCCAGCCAGAGGCAATTGGCGATTGGCAATTGGCTCCCGGTTGAAGCCGGGGGTGCGAGCCATAGGCTTTAGGCCATAGGCCATAGGCGATAGGCCATAGGCCAGAGGCTCTTCACTGCCTACTGCCTACTGCCTACTGCCTACTGCCTACTGCCTGCTGCCTACTGCCTACTGCCTCTGCCCCGGGTAATTCGAATCCGACAATGGCACCACCATCCGGTGCGTTGGTCGCTGAGACGGTTCCTCCGTGCTCCTCGGCGATCTGACGCACGATGGCC
>JAHEDJ010000023.1 GCA_024641325.1 bacterium
TTGGCGGCGATCTGCTCGGCGATGACCCGGACCCGGTGGATTAGGTCATCGGGTTCCACCATCTCGAGCAGGATCCCCATCTCGACTGCCTCCTCGGCGGTGACGATCCGGGCGGTGAAGGCGAGTTCGGCTGCTCGCTGGAATCCGACGACCCTGGGCAAAAACCAGGCACCGCCGTCTCCCGGGATGATCCCCAGGTCGATGAAGGTGTGGGCAAAGCGGGCTTCGGTCGACCCGATCCGCAGGTCGCACATGAGGGCGATGTCGAACCCGGCGCCGACCGCCGCTCCGTTCACTGCAGCGATGGTTACCAGGTCGGTTGCCAGCATCAACCGGGGGATCTGTTGGATCGAAGCCCGGTACTTCTCGGAGATCTCGTCCGGGCTGCCCTCGAACAGGCCGACGCCGGCCCGCATGTCTTTGATGTTCCCGCCGGCGCTGAAAGCCGTTCCCTCGCCGGTGATGATCAGGATTCCAACATCGGGGTCGGCGTCGGCATGGCGCACTGCTGAAATGAACTCGTCGAGCATCTCCGGGCCGGTGATGGCGTTACGGATGTCCGGTCGGGCCAGCGTCAGGGTGGCGATGCGACCCTTGGAGCTGTAGGTGACGTGCTCCATCGGTCAGGAGGCCGCTTCCACGAAGGCGCGTGCCTGCTCGGGGTCAACCGGAGCGGTAGTCACGTGATCCCGTTTCAAGGCGGTTCCGGCGATGACGCCGGTTGCGGTTTCGAGCAGGCCGGCCACGTTGTCGATCCGTGAGCCGGAACCGACGAGAAGCTGTGCGTCGGGAACGGCAACGTGCACCCTGCGGAGATCTCCAACGTCGGGTTCTTCACCGGTACCGGCACCGGACACGATCAGGGCGTCGGCAAGGCCCCGTTCCCAGGTGTCTGCGGCGGCCTGGGTGATGGAGAGACCGGGAGGTGGAACCGCATGTTTGACGAACACGTCGGCAAAGATTCCCACCTCGAGGCCGAGATTGCGGCGCATGCGGGCGATCTCGGCGGCGTGTCCCGTGATCAGTCCCTGGTCGGTTTGCATCGAACCCGACAACACATTCACCCGGATGTAGGAGGCGCCGGTAACCGCTGCAATCGCCAGCGCCGACTCTCCATCGTTGCGGAGAACATTCACACCGAATGGAATCGTCACCGCCCGGGCGATTTCCGAAACGGCGGCAGTCATCGAGGCCACAGTGACGCTGGGTACCCGTTCGGCGAAGAACGGTACGTCTCCATAATTCTCGATCATCAGGCCGTTGAACCCGGCTGCCTCGAGTGTTTGGGCATCTTTGACGGCTGCGCCGACGATGGAATCGAAATCATCGCGGTAGCCGGGAGCTCCTGGAAGGGCACCGAGGTGGACCATTCCGATCAGACGGGGGAACATGAGGCTCACATGTAGGCGCGGGCGACGCGCAGTGCCATCTCGGCGACCTCGCCCTGAGCCTTCAGAGACTTTGCTTTGCCGGCGTCCATCCGCTGAACGGCCACCCGGCACCATTCACCGGCCTGCCCCTTGATCACCTGGTCGGTGTCGGCCGGGCCGAAGACCCATTTCGACCACTGCGGTCCCAGGACCTCGATCCGGACGGGTTGCGAGTACTCCTCGCCGGCATACTCGAATGCATAGGGGAGCGACTTCCAGGCAAGCCAGGCGATATGCCGAAGTCTGATGGTGTCTTCGCACTCCTCGCCCAGTGACGAATAGATATCGAGACCGTGGGCCCAGGTCTCCATGAGTCGGGCGGTTGCGAAGGTCCTGGCACTCATATCCGACTTGAACCACGGGACCCGCATGGTGGGTTGGCTTCTCGAAAGCTCTTCGATCACCTTTGCCCGGGCACCCCGCCACCACTCGATGACATCCTGAGCCCGCATCGCCCGTCCTGGCAGCACGCCTGCCTGCGTAAACGCTTCGTCGTTTGGGTACTGCGCAGCTTCCGATTGTCGGGATCCACCTTGTGCGAGCGCGTTGTAGGCGTACTCCTCGAAAGTGGCGAGATGACTGACGGTATCGCGGATCGACCATCCGGCCGCAGGGGTCGGACGCTCCCAATCCCGGATCGCTACTCGCTGGAGGAACTGATCCAGCGATTGCTGCTCGGCAACGAGGTCGGAAAGAATCTCACGCACCGGCGTAATGGTAGCCGTTCCCGGGCGCCGCAGATGCCCCAGGAGCTACCAGGGACGCTCGGGAAGTTCGTCTCTATAGGGTGGCGGCAGCTGGATTTCCCGCGGCGTGGCTTCGATGAGATCGTTCAAGGCGTCGACGAGTTGCCTCAATCTGCCAAAGCTCCTGCGATCGAAGTGCAGCGCCAACCTCTCGGCCTCGACAGAGTCGTCGTCTGCGATCTCAGCATCGGTGGCGGGAATCGTCGTGATCTCCCCATCGACGAGGAGATCGGAGAACTCGTCGTTCAACGCTTGCAGCTGTTCTTCATCAGGCGCTTTGTTCAGGCGGAGGACGAGGATTCCCTTGACATAACGCTGTGACTGGTAGTTGGCATAGAACCGGCAGATTTCGTCGGCCGCAGCCTGCGGATCGCTGGTGATCGTATATAGATGAACGTCCTCAGGAGAGATCATGCCGGGGCCGATGAGATTCGTGTCGACGAACTCCTGCCAGCCTTCCCAGTAGCCGTACCCTTCGGGCTCCAGCAGGACGATCGGGTGGAGGTCGCTCTTTCCGGTCTGGATCAGTGTGAGTAACTCGAAGGTCTCGTCCATCGTGCCGAATCCACCCGGGAACAGGGCGAACGCGTGCGATTCTTTGACGAAACCCAGTTTGCGGGTGAAGAAGTACTTGAAGTTGATCAGCCGGTCGTTTTCGATGTGTGGATTCGCCTCTGATTCGAACGGCAGTCTGATGTTGACCCCGAACGACGCTCCTTTTCCTGCTCCCTGGTTCCCGGCTTCCATGATGCCCGGCCCGGCACCGGTAATGACTCCCCACTTCCGATCTTCCGCCATGATCGTGGCGAACTCGACAGCCAGCTGATAGTTGGGGTGATCGGAAGGCGTCCGCGCCGATCCGAAGATCGTTACCTTCGGTATTTCACGGTGACGAGAGAAGACCAACATCGAGTAACGCATCTCTTTGAGAGCTGTGTTCAGGAGTTTGAGGTCGCCCCGGTCTGCCGCGTCCCGGTGAAGCTTGAGCGCGGTGGTGACTATCTCGGCGATGAGGTCGGTATTGCCGTTCTCGACGCCGGCGGCGTCGACTAGTTCGCTGATCTTCTGTTCGAGAACGGGGTCCCCGATCGCGTACGGTCGCATGGATTCCTCTGTTGCGGTGGAGTAACGGTAGTCCAATCGGAGAACTGTCCCTGCCATCTCGTATGTTCGAAACCGTACCGAGATAGGAGGTTCTCATGCCGGCTGATCTCACAGCCCGCAACATCCGGACGGTCGATCAGTACCTCGAGGTGGTGGCCAGGGCGATATTCGCCTCCGGGCTCGCCTGGGAAGTGGTTGACAGAAGTTGGCCGGAGACCCGCGCGGCCTTCGCCAGATTCGCAGCGGTGAAGGTGGCAGCCCTTTCCGATCGGGATCTGTCCCACCTCAGCGCAACGCCCGGTGTGATCGGCAACACTGCGAAAATCGAGGCGGTTCGCTCGGCAGCGGGATTCCTGATGGACAAGAAGCACGAATACGGTTCTGTCGGCCGCTGGCTCGGCTCGCTGGTCGGATTCGAGCAGCAACAGCGAGCCTTGCGAGAACTACGCTTCATCGGCCCGTTCGGTGCCTACTACGTGTTGTCGGTCGCCGGTTTCGACGTTCCGGAATACGCGAAGTGGCAGGAGGCGTATTCGCCGGCGGCGCGCACCGGATGAAGTCAAAAGCAAGGGAGTCCCGGGGAGTAGAACCCAGAACGCAGAACCCACAACGCTCCGGCGTATACGAATCGCTGCGCCTACTTGCCAAACACGGGCCCTTTCGGTCCCTTGCGTACTACTGCGCTCCACACGGTCTCGTAGTGGTCCCGGTCGAAGGTGTCGATCTGTGGTAGCACGAACTCTTCCCACGCCCTTCGCAGGGGGTCCGCAGCCTTTCCGTACACGCGCAGTCCGGTGGGCACACGGTCCAGGACGGTACGGAGGCTCATCGGTGTCTCGACACGAGTGGCGACGTCCGGAGCGGTGAAGGAGGCGTTGACCTCGGCCGCCAGGCGGCTGATGGCGTCGCTGAACGGTTCCGCCATCGACGGATAGCGGCGCTCGACCATCGTCTTGATTTGCTCGACAACCGGAAAATCCTTCTCCCAGATGACCCACCTATCGGCGAACGCCTTGTTGAGCGTCTGGGTCCCGGCATAGTCCCGCAGATCGGTCGGGTTCATGGTGCCGAACAGACGAACATCATTACGGAGGTGGACCGTCTCTCCGGTCGGCAGATCCAGCGCCGCGTATCGGTCGAGGAGACCATGCAACGCGAAGAGCGTTTCCGCCCCGGCCGCATTCAGCTCCGACAGGTTGACCAGCGACGGACCTCGGAGCGCCCGGGTGATCTCGCCGTCTTCCCACCTGCTCTCGGTGCCGCCCTTGCCGTCGCCGTGGAGCAGGGTCGAACCGATCAGCGTCACGTCGCGCACTTCACCGGTCAACGGGATCCGGTAGTAGGGGAGGCGCAGCATCGCCGCGAACTGCTCGATGTCGTGGTCCTTCCCGGTGCCCATGTGGCCGCGGACTGCGATGTGGAGCGGTTGATAGCCCTCGGGGAAACGACGGCGGACGTCCTCCATTGCCGCGAAGCGATAAAGCATGCCGAGATCGACGTAATGAGGGTCCTTTTCCGGGATCTTGCCGACCCGGTGTGCATGGTCCGGGAGATCGGACGGCACCTCGAACTGCTCGAGCTCGATCGGCGGTCCCTCCCCGCTTGGATCTGTGAAAACTACGGTTTCAGGCACCGGCCTGCTCCTTCCATGTTGTCATGCGTTCTCGTGTTGCGGCCCTCGTCCACCACTCATCCAGGCCGGATAGGGCAAGGCTTCTTCTCAGCGCCCCGCGGACGCCGTCCACCATGGCGGCTGCAAGCGCGTCCGGACGCTCAACGACCTGATGGCGGCCGTAGGCCATTTGGACGGTGTCATCACCGATGCCGATCCCGAGGACCGTCGTGCCGCTGTGCTCGACGCTGTCAACGGAGCGGGCGAGTGACTCCAGCGAGCCGCGGGTCATGCCGTCCGCCAACACGACCAGCACGCGGACGGTCGCCCCCAGACGAGATAGGCGCTCTGCTGCGTAGCTCAGATTGAACTCGTCGACGTTGGCGGCTTTCTCGAACATGCCGACCGGCGGTGACTCCTGCGGCGCCTTTCGAGCCTCTGCAGCCGCCCGGGTGGGATGGGCTGCGGAGTAGAAGAGCCCTGCGAGCAGATCCTCCGAAGTTCGCCAGCGCGAGTTGAATGGCTTCACCAGATAGTGGTTGATCGTGTTGGTCAATCTGTCGGCCGCCTGGCCCTGTGATCGACGCAGCCCTCCCGTTGCCTGGCTCTTCCGGCGCGAGAACGACCATTCCGAGTCGTCGGGCCGGGCGCTGAAAGATCGATTGAACAGGGCAACCTCGAAGTCGATCTGCAGTTCGTCGCAGAGGCGGGCGAGCGTCCATGCTCCCAGCGTGGCCGCGGCCAAACCCCAGGGCGCTGTACGGCTCCCAAGGCTCAAAGGGCGGGGTTGCAGCATGGATGCCGAGCCGTCGATGAGGAGGGATACCGCATAGCTACGTCTGCTCCGCAGTGCCCGGCGTTCGTACATGCGCTGGTAGAGGCCGGCACCGAGGAACAGAGGTGCGTGTGGAGAAATGTCGCCGGCATCGTATCCGGAGCGAAGTCCCCGCCTCTGATTGGCAGCGAATAGGGGAAACAGCTCGCCGGACACATGCCGCTGAGCGACGCCCCATGCCGACGCCGCTTCTATGAGTGTCTCCCGACCGGCGGCACCGAAGCGGCGGAATCGCTCGGGAAATCCGGACACCATGAGACGGCCACCCTGGCCGGTGGGCAGGAAGACGGTCGGGGCCTGGCTCACCCGGAGCAACTGGTCGGTGGCGGCGTCGTCCGCGACATCAGACGGGCCTTTCTCGCCGTCTGCGCCGGCCCGCTGCTCGATCTGGCGGGTGCGTTCGTATCCGTCGAGGTTGTGGACGATCGGACTCAACAGGCGCACCTGGTCGACGCCGTCTTCGAGCGCCTGACTGTCGAGTTCCTCCCTGTTCTTCTTCTCGGGAGCAGATTCGTTGGAAGGTGCCTCCGAGGCCAGCCCGTGCAGTTTGGCAACCTCGAGAATCTGTAGGGCGAGTGTCGCCACCTCCCACGCATCCTCCGCCTCCTTGACTGCCTCGAAGAACGGCGTGGCGTCTGCGAGGGCCACGGCCACCCTGGGCTGCGCAGCTTTCTCGAGGGTTTCGCGTTCTACGTGCTCTCCCACGAGTGCGAATCCGGAAATGGCGAGTTGTCCCAGCGGCTTGGCGGCCTCCATGGCCGACCTGATGGATGATTGGTACATGTCGGTGAGAACGGAACGGGCCCCCGGATACGATGCCATGCCGGTCAATTCTTGACGGCCGTCTTCGAGCGCGAAGAACATCGAGACGGCGGCTGCACCGCCTGCCTCGGCCAGGGCGGTGAGCAGATCGACCGGTGCATCCGACTCCGGCGCTTCCCGGCCCTGGAACCAGGAGGAGGGGATCGGACGTTGCTCCTCGAGGTCCGTCGAGACCAGGTGGACGACCTCGTGCAGGGCGGACGCCAGGGCCACCTCGCCGGGAGTGACGGGGGCACGCCGCATATAGGCGGCCTGGAAAACTCCCGGATCGAGCACGATCTCGCGATGGCGAGCAGAGGCCGAGGACCCGAGTCGAACCAAGAGTTCTTCATCTCCGGCCAAGTTTCGAGCTACCCGTGTAACGGCGGGCGCGACCCGCTGATAACGGGCAACCACGTGTTCGATGGCCCGCTCTTCCGGAGGGAGGATCTCATGGAGTGTTGAATGGGCGCGCACAGTTGGACATTGTCTCACACCTCTCCAAGCAGCGTTGGACCCACAACCAGTAGGTTGGTTGCATGGAACAGCACGATCTCAGCATCAACGGCGTCAACCTTCATATACGTGTCTCGGGGGATCCCGACGCGCCGCTCCTTCTCTTACTGCACGGCTGGCCGGATTCGGGAAGGTGCTGGACCAAGGTGGCGCCGCTGCTTGCTGATCGATACCGGGTGATCGTTCCCGATCTGAGAGGTTTTGGTGCGTCGGACGCCCCGCCCGATCTGGAGGCTTACCGCATGCCGGTCCTCCTCGGCGACATCACCGGGCTCATCGAATGGGCAGGCGGCGGGCCGGCGTTCATGGCCGGACACGACTTCGGTGGCGCGCTCACCTGGCAGGCCGCCACCTGGCTCGGGAATTTGTTGAATCGTGTTGTAGTGCTCGCCGCTCCTCATCCCCTCCGGATGCGTGAAGTCGGAGCCGGCAGCGTCGAGCAGTTGAGTCGCTCGTTTTATGTGTGGTTGATGCAGTCTGGAGGAGCGGGATTGAGGCTTCTGTCGTCCGAAGATTTCTCGCTGTTGGCCCGCTTCGCCTTCGGCAGCTCTCCGGGGTTCACCGACGAGGACCGTGACGCATATCGAGCTGAGTGGCGTAGGCCGGGGAGATTCGACGCCATGGCGAACTGGTATCGGGCTAACTTCCGACCGGATCTCTTCAATCCGGAGGTACCACTCGAGTTGCCGCAAGTGCAGATTCCGGTCCGCTACGTCCACGGTGAGTTCGACTGGGCCTTTGCGCCTGGAATGGAGACCGGTTCAGGCACTTACGTGGACGCAGATTTCGACGAGCAAATCATCGGGAAGGCATCACACTGGATGCCGCAGGAGAAACCGGAAGAGGTTGCCGAGCTAATCGGCGACTGGATGGCCCGAGAGATCTAGCTGGGCCGAGAGAGGGTCCTCCCGAGGTGTCCTGTTTCGCGGCGGTGCGACACAACCGGACAAGAGGACGGCCGGTTTCTTCTCGATTCTCCCACTGTTACAAGGGAGAAGACACGAGGCTGCTCGTCAGGAGCCTCGGGTAGGTCGCGCCTGCCGACACTCCTCAGGTACGACGGTGTCTGCGCCGGCGATTGGGGAGCGACCGGGGAGCCAATTGCCAATCGCCAATTGCCCTTCCAACTAAACGTACAATGCGCCCAATGCATTACGACCTCACGACCCTGCCCAACGGACTCCGGGTCATCTCAGAGACCATTCCGAGCCTCCGTTCGGTAGCCGTCGGCTGCTGGGTCGACACCGGCACCAGGGATGAGACGGCAAGCGAAGCGGGTGCATCCCACTTCCTCGAGCACCTCTTGTTCAAAGGATCGGAAGCGGTCGGCGCCCGCGAGATTTCGGAGTCTTTCGACTCGATGGGCGCTCAATCCAACGCATTCACCAGTCAGGAGTACACGTGCTTCTGGGCCCGAATGCTCGACAGTGATCTGGACGAGGGGCTACGGCTGCTCGGGGAGATGTTGCAGCGTCCGGCTTTCCGGCAGAACGAGATCGACTCCGAACGCCAGGTGGTGATCGAAGAGATCAACATGAACGAGGACGATCCAAACGACGTTGCTTTCGAACGCTTCCACGAAACCGTGTTCGCCGGCCACCCGCTCGAGCGTCCGATACTGGGTACTCGCGACTCCATCCGGGCCATGACGAGAGACGATCTCGTTGAATACTGGCAACGACGTTATGGGGCAGGATCGACGGTAATCGCCATCGCCGGGTCTATCGAGCACGGTCGGGCCGTTGAACTAGTCCGCAACCACTTCAGCGACTGGACGGGTGACGGCGTTCACCATGAATACCAGCGTGCTTCCATCGTCCCGAAGGTCTCTGTGGTGCATCGGGATACCGAACAAAGCCATCTCGTGCTGGGCGGGGAGGGCATGACCCGCGACGATGAGCGACGCTATGCGTTCGAGATCCTCCACCTCGTGCTCGGGGGAGGGATGTCGTCGCGACTGTTCCACACGATCCGCGAGGAGCGGGGCCTTGCTTATGCGGTGTACTCATTCAAGATGCCGTTTGCCGATGTCGGCGCCTGGGCCGTCTATGCAGGTACCACACCGGCTCAGACTCCAACGGTGTTGACATTGGTGCGGGAGGAACTGGCGAGAATGGCCTCCGGCGGTATCAGCTCCGATGAACTCAAGCGAGCACAGGGAAATCTGCGCGGAAGCCTGGCACTGGCACTCGAGGATCCGAACAGCCGCATGGTGCGGCTCGGGCGCCAAGAACTTACCGGCGGTGAGCACATTTCAGTCGATGAGCGCATCGCGCGTGTGAACGCGGTGACCGAGGCCGACGTCGAGCTGGTGGCACAGCAGATGTTGTCCGGGCCCTACGTCATGGGAGCGGTTGGGCCGTTCGACGCGGCCGAACTCGAGGAGTTCGTTTCATGAGAGTGGCCGTTTCCGGGGCAGCCGGCCGAATGGGGTCGCTGGTCGCTGATGCTGTTCGTGGCGCAGACGACCTGGAGTTGGCCGGCTTGTTCGATCCGTTGACCGATGGGAGTGGTGGAGTATCTGCAGATCCTGAGGTGGTCCGCGGCGCCGATGTAGTTGTCGAGTTCTCCGTGCCGGATGTCGTGATGGCCAATCTGGAGCGCTGGCGGCAGACGGGCGTTCATGCTGTGGTCGGGACTTCCGGTTTCACCGCCGAGCGGATAGGAGAGCTCCGATCGTTGTGGGGAAGTGGACCTCCCAACTGCATCATCGCTCCGAACTTCTCGATCGGGGCAGTGTTGATGATGCGCTTTGCCGAATTGGCCGCGCCCCACTTTTCGGCCGCTGAGGTGATCGAACTACACCACGACCGCAAAGCCGACGCCCCGTCCGGCACCGCGATGAACACCGCCGAACGGATAGCAGGGGCCAACCCGAACCAGCAACGTCATGTGGAATCCACCGAGTTGGTCGCCGGGGCGCGCGGCGCAACGGTCGGCGGCGTGCCGGTGCACGCAGTCCGCCTGCCCGGGTTACTGGCCCATCAAGAGGTCTTGTTCGGCAACGACGGCGAGTCGTTGACGGTCCGCCATGACACCACCGATCGGGCTTCGTTCATGCCCGGAGTGCTTCTGGGCGTTCGCAACGTGGCCCGCCTACCCGGTGTCACCCTGGGCATCGAAACCCTTCTCGGCATCTGAAACCTCCGTTCGGGCGTCTCCTACGACCCGGGAACGGGAAACATGGGACGCCGGAATAGGGTTGGAGCGCGAATCTAGGTCGGTTCGACCAGCAGTCCGGTCCCTACTCCGAGGATGAGAGCGGCCAGAATCACGGCGCCGATGGCGAATCGGTACTTCTGCGGTTGCTCGGCGTAGCGGGCTACGAAGAACCCGAGGACGGTCCACACCGTCAGGTCGAGAGGCCAGGAGAAGGCCAGGTCACCGCCGATACTGGTGACCAGACCCGTCACCGGCCCGCCGGCAAACAGAAATGGGTACGCGACCTGCTGATCGAGTCCGATGAGCAGGGCGACGGCCAGCATGGCGATGGCGAACCCCACGAAAGTGAGCGTTGCATAGGCCGCCGGACGACATCCGACTCCTTCTTGCTCGTTGTTCCCGGTATCAGTCATAGATCATCCCCCGGCCGGTCCGACCACTAGAGCAGGATCGATGTCCTCCCCTTCGAGCGTCGAGACGAAGAAGAGTAAGGCCTCGCTTCGCGTAGCGTCGTCGCCTGCTGCTCTGACGGCTGCTCCCTCGATCGTCAGGCTGAGGATCTGCTCGTACTCCTCGAATGTGCGCCCCAGGGCGATCTTCCACCCTTCGGCTTCGAGTCTGAACCACATCGCCGGAGAACCGCCGATCTCGCCGGTGGCCTCGTCGTCGATCAGATTGATGGCGTCGAACTCGATTCTGTCGATGGGCGGAAACACCAGATCGTCCGCGACGGCAGTAAGGAAGACATCGGAGGCGGTCATCGTGCTCAGATCTTCGCCGGAGAACCTGTGTCGTAGTCGCAGGACGAGGAACGCGTCCAGGTAGTCCAGATCGTCGAGGTGCACGTTCGAGGCGGCGAGGAGCAACAGATCGTCGAACAAGTCGAGCGTCCCGCGATCGACATAGGCAAGTGCGCCTGGACCATTCCCTTCGGCCAGGGCGGAGGAGTAGCCGTCCAGGGCTGCCCGGATGTCGAGAGCCGCCTGGGGAACAGTGGTGGTTGTTGACTCGGGGACCGGGGAGGTTGTCAACGTCGTGACCGTGGTCGATGGAGGGGCCTGCGTCGTCGAGGTAACCGGTGAATCCGAAGAGCACCCGGCTGCGACAACCGAGAGACAGAGCAGCAGAAGGAAACGACGGGTCATGGGGGAGTAATGGTAGAGCCTCTCATGTGAGCCGAAATGACTGGGCCAGCGTCGCGAACGTTGGAAGCCAATGCGCTCCTGTGAAATGCTCGCCGGTGACGGCGGCGTCACCCACGACGAGGTGATCGTCGGCCGCCGCCACCAGGCCCGGTATGCGTTGGTCGTTTGGTGGAAGGGCACCTGCAGTCGCCCTCAGCATCCAGGCCCGCGACAGGTTCAGTCCCTGTAGATGCGAAAGCCGGCCGTTGGTCGGGTCCGGGCAGTCGACCGGAATGAACCTCGGCAGGTCTCGACCGAGAGAAGGGAGGAGGTCGTCGAGGAACCGAGCGAAGGGTTCGGGCTCGACGACGCGTCGCAGGAGATCGGCGATGGAGAGCGCCGGAGAAAGAAAATCATGGGGGCCAGGCTCGTCCAAAAGTGAACGGGCGCCTGGTTGGCTCCACCATGCCAGCGCAGACTCTCGAACGATCTCGGTTAGACCATCTTGGGTAACGGCCGCCCAATCGTGCATCAGACCGAGTGAGAAAGCTGTATTGCGGTGCAGGCCGACCTCGTCGGGTTGCTCGAGCTCGCCGAGCCACTCGCCCAGTCGTCGGACCGCGAGCCGGGTCAGAGGTTCAAGTGCCTCCCCCCAACCCGTCGCCTCGGTCCTGGTCGAAAGATGAAGCTCGGCATCCAGCATCAAGACCCAGGCGAGGCCGTACGGCGTCTCGAACCCGGGAGCGTCCTCGATCGAGCGTGCCTCGGTCTCGATACTGGAGGCATCGAGGGCGTAATCGAGGGCGGCTGCCAATTCGGCTTCGAGCGTCGGCGAAGTCCCGATTCCGAGAATACGCAGCATCGTCCAATGGCTGTGCACTGCGGAATGCCAGTCGAAACAACCCCAGAAGGAAGGCGTGAGGTCCCGCAGCGGGACACCAGCATGCGTTGAGCGCAGCAGCGGGTCTTCATAATGAGGTTCGGCGGTCTGGGACGCACGGAGCGCGATGGCGGCGTACCTGTGCAGTGAGTCGGAAAGGCTCACTCCGTGTTTGCCCTTTCGACTAGGCCTCGGTGATCGTTACCCGATTGATCGTGCAATCGCTGTTCGGCCGGTCCGAGCGGTCCGTTGGGGTGGCGGCGATCGCGTCGACGACTTCCATGCCCTCGGTCACTTTGCCGAAGATCGTGTACGAGTGGGGGAGGCCGCCGTCGTTGTGCATGATGAAGAACTGGCTGCCGTTCGTGTTGGGCCCGGCGTTGGCCATCGCCACCGTTCCTCGAGTGTACGAGCCGGGACCCTCGATCTCATCGCGGAATTTGTAGCCGGGTCCACCGCGGCCGGTTCCCGTCGGGTCGCCTCCCTGGATCATGAATCCGGAGATCACACGGTGAAAGATCACGCCGTTGTAGAACCCGTCGCGAGCGAGGAACACGAAATTGTTGACGGTTTGCGGCGATCGCGCTGCGTCGAATTCAATCTCGATGTCCCCATGGTTCGTGTGGAGTGTCGCCGAGTAACTCTTGGCAAGGTCGATTTCGAGTGACGGAGGAGCGGAATACTGCTTGGCCATGGAGGGTCCCTTCGTTGTAGCGGTCCCGCAGTGTAAGCGGATGCTCGAGGAATTCGGCCCTATCGTGGGGGCGGCCGTATCAGCCATCGTGGTGGATATGGCCGGAAGGATGTCGATGCGAAGTTTCATGATCGCTGCGGCTGCGGCTCTGCTGTTGGTTGCCTGTGGAGCGGAGGAGCTCATTGAATCCGGTTCGACCACCACCGCCGGTCCCGCCGGATCCTCGTCAACCTCAACCTCCGGCACCGGCGAATCGACCACGACGACCGAAATGGTCACAACGACGACCGGCGTAACCACAACCACCACGACCAGCACGGTCCCGGTGACGATCGACCCACACCTTCCGACCGCGTTTAGCTCCAGCGAGATACCTTGGGGTACGGTCGGAGATGGGTGGTATTTGGCTCTCTACGATTCGTCCAAGGCAGCTCCGACCGGGCCAAGCGACGTCCGTGAAGGCCCAGTCGTGCTGTACCTCGTTGGGCCGAACGGAGCCCGCTATGAGGCCGCCTCGTGGGCTCCAGATGATCGGCCGTGGAGCATCGGCGATGTCCGGCCGGATGGAACCGCGGCCGTCGTCATCGGTACCGGCGTGACGTTCGACGATACGAAGTGGATTCTCGTTGATCTGCCTACCGGAGCGATGCAGACTGTTCACGCAGCGACGTTCCCGGAAACCACCTACGGATGGGGTCCGTACGTGAAGCTGACCCGTCCGTCGGGAACGAATCTCGTGGTCTATCGGAGCGATGGTGTCGACGAGTGGCTCGAACGTCGTTCCCCAGGAGGGTCGGTGCTGACGACGCTCTATCGGCAGCCGTACGTCGATGCATTCGGTTCTCTCCGCTGGATGTACGGCTACGACGGCACGAGCCTTCTGGTCACCCATCACGGCGGGATCGCCCATGTGGCCAACGATGGTGTTCTGATCGGGGAGCTGTGGGTACCTTCAGATCATCGATGCGAGCCGGTTCGTTGGTGGGACTCTGACACCTTCCTGGCCACTTGCTACGGCCTCGGTCCGGCTTCGGCTCCGATCGACGAGTACGGGAATCCACACACCTACTACGGACAACTGTGGCTGCTGGAAACCGACGGCTCGGCGGGAACGGCTCTGACGGCCCTCCCCACCGAACCGGTTTACATCGGCGACTTCGGTCATCACGACGCCTGGCCGGCCGGCTCGGCTACCTTCGTCTCCTGGACGGGCGATTGTGGAGCCTCGGCTGCCCAGGTTCTGCGCTCAGACGGAACCACCGATGCCATAGCCATATCGATTCCACCGGAGATCATCGTCGACGGCTGGTCGATGGTGGACGTTGGAGACGGCCGGATGGCTATCTACGCCTGGCAGGGATGCGGCGCCGACGTGGGAGTACTGGTCGTGGCCGACTTGACAGGATCGTTTACCCACGACCTGGTGCCGGTGATCGGAGATTCCCGAGGTGTGATCTCGGTGCGAGGCCTCGCCGAGGTCTATCCCTAGTTTTCTCGGCAATACTGTTGCGCGTGGGGAACGACAGTATTGCTGAGAAAACCCAACCAGGATTCTCGGCAATGTTGTTGCGCGTGGGGAACGACAGTATTGCCGGGAAAGCTCAGAAGAGGGCGTTGGCCAGGCGGCGCCGGTATTCCGGAGTCAGCGAGTTCTCCGAGCCGAGGAGTTCGAAAACGTCCAACATCGCGGCGCGGGCATCGTCGGCGAGTTCCTCCTTGCGAATGATCACGTCCAGGAGAAGTTCGAGGCTCCGTTCGTAGGCTTGTGCTGCGACGAGGTTCTTTGCCAGATCGATGCGCAGCCGGTCGTTGTCTGGGTCGGCGGCCAGGGCGTCCTCGAGTTCTTGAACCGGGGTGCCTCCGCCGGTCCCCAAACGAGCGGCAGCCCGGACACGGTCAACGGCAACGCTCGACGGGACCGGTTCGAGAATGGCCAGAGCGCCCTCCGTATCGCCTCCGCCGAGCAGGATCGCAGCGAGCGCGACCGCCGCGCCTTCGTGCGAGGCATCGGCTTCGAGCACCTTGCGGTACATCGCCTCGGCCTCCTCGACCCGTCCCTGGTTGACCAGGTCATCAGCCGCGGCGACGAAGTCATCCATCGGATTGGGTAGAAACTCTGAGAGCCATTCCTTCACCTTCGCCTCCGGGAGGGCCCCGGTGAACTGTGACACCGGTCGGCCGTCCTTGAATGCGACTACGGTCGGAATACCCTGCACGCCCATCTGCCCTGCAAGAGCCTGGTTCTGATCCACGTCGATCTTGGCCAGCTCGAATGAGCCGCCGGCTTCTTCGGTCAGTCGCTCGAGTGTTGGCCCCAGCGTCTTGCATGGTCCACACCATTCGGCCCAGAAGTCAACGACGACCGGAACCTCGTGCGATCGTTCGACTACCTGCTGATTGAAATCTGCTGTGTCTACGTCGCGTACGTGGGGCACGGCTGCCTCTCTGTTGGGATTCTCGGTATACAAGATTAGTGGCGACAGATCGTCTATCTCGAAGGCTCGGATGGCGGTCTGAACGCTCTAGGCTTCTGTTACACGCATAGGAGGCAGGTCGTTGAAGGCGCCATTCGGTGAAGTCCTCACCGCCATGATCACCCCGTTTACCGATTCGGGAGAGGTCGACTACGACAAGGTTTGGCGGCTCGCCCGCTTCCTCGTCGATAACGGTTCTGACGGGCTCGTCGTGACGGGCACTACCGGTGAGGCACCTGTTCTCACCTCCGACGAAAAGGTCGCGATATACCGCGCAGTCGTTGAGGCTGTCGGTGACCGAGCGACGGTGGTCGCCGGAACAGGGACCTACAACACCGCAGAGTCGGTCGAGTTGTCTCAGCGCGCCGCCGAGGCAGGCGCTCACGCAGTAATGGCCGTCACGCCGTATTACTCGAAACCCGACCAAAACGGATTGGTGCGCCACTTCTCGACCATCGCAGATGCAACTGATCTGCCCGTCTTGCTCTACAACATCCCGGGGCGGTCTGCACGGCTCATCGAAGTGGATACGCTCGCCCGCCTGTCGGCCCATCCCAACATCGTGGCCGTCAAGGATGCTGTCATGGACATCGACCACACAGCAACCGCGCGTCTCGCCTTGCCGCCTGACTTCGCCATCTACTCAGGTCAGGACAGCTACACGCTGGCGATGATGGTGGTCGGCGCGATCGGCGTCGTCTCCGTCGCCTCGCACCTGGTCGGCAAGCAGATCAAGCGTATGGTGCGAGCGGCCCATGATGGCGATTGGGCCGAAGCACAGCGCCTCAACTACGGGTTGCTTCCCGTCTTCTATTCATGCTTCACCGAACCGAGCCCGATGCCGGTCAAGGGAGCGATGAGTCGTATGTGGGAGCCGGTCGGGGAACCTCGACCACCGCTGGTTCCGGCCGCAGCCGCCACCATCGATGCCATCGAGCAGGCTCTCGGAAAGGCGCAATCACTATGACCGTTGAGGTCAGCTTTCTCGGTGGTCTCGGCGAGATCGGCCGCAACTGCGCGGCCATTGAGATCAAGGGCAAACTAGCCCTGATCGATTGCGGGCTGATGTTTCCCGAGGAAGACATGCTCGGTGTAGATCTGGTCTTTCCGGATTGGTCCTGGCTGCTTGAACGCGCCGAAGACGTCGAGTGCGTGATCCTCACTCACGGACACGAGGATCACGTTGGCTCTCTGGCCTACTTCCTCAACGACCTGAACGTTCCCGTCTACGGCACCGAGTTGTCTGTGGAACTGGCGCGCGGACGCATTGAAGAACTGGGCGTCGACCCGGACCTCCGCGCTACGGAAACGAACGAGTGGATCGAGCACGGTCCGTTCAAGTTCATGCTCGTGCCGGTATCTCATTCGATTCCGCAAGGAGCGGGGGTGGCGTTCGATACTCCAGAAGGCCTGATCGTTCACTCCGGGGACTTCAAACTCGACCCGACGCCGATCGATTCGACGCCGACGGACCTGCCGACGTTCGCCCACCTGGGGCGGCGCGGCGTTCGGCTCTTGCTGGCGGATTCGACGAATGCCGAGCGAACCGGGTTCGTCCCCTCAGAGCGTTCCCTCGCAGGGCCGATCGAGCGAATCGTCCACACGGCACCCGGTCGAGTGATCGCCGCTTGCTTCGCGTCCCATGTGCACCGCGTACAACAAATTGCCGATGCCGCTCTGGACGACGGCAGGACTATCGCTTTCCTGGGACGATCCATGCACCGAGTAACCGGGGTCGGTTCCCGACTCGGTGTGCTCGACATCCCGCCGGATCGAATCGTCGATGTCGAGGATCTGGTTGGTCTTCCTGCAGACCGTCAAATGCTGATCACGACCGGAGCACAGGGCGAACCGTTCGCTGCGTTGTCACTGATGGCGTCGGGCAGCAGCAAGTTCGTAGAGCTGAATGAGACCGACACCGTGCTCATCAGCGCCACTCCGATCCCCGGCAACGAGCGGGCCGTTTCGCGGGTTATTTCGAAACTCCATCGGACCGGAGCGCGGGTCTATCACGGCCGTAATGCCCACGTACACGTGTCCGGCCATGCTGCCCAGGAAGAGTTGAAGACGTTCATCAACGTGATACGTCCCGACGCCTACATCCCGATTCACGGCGAGTACCGGCACCTGTCGGCCAACGCAGACCTAGCCGAGGAGATGAAAGTGCCGCTGGTGTTTGTCCTCGAAGACGGGGATCGGGTCGTTCTCGACGGTGAAGACACCTTCGTCGAACGCCGGGCCGTCCCGGCCGGGTACGTCTACCTGGACGGATCGGGAGTCGGCGACACCAAACGAGCGGTTCTCCGCCGACGCCGTCATCTTGCGGATGAGGGGGTGGTGGTGATCACCATCGGGGTCAACGTTGACCGGTGCCTGATCGAATACGGGCCGATCATGGATAGTCACGGATTCATGGATGAGCCGGACGCGGTTCTCGCCAAGGCGGCCGACGCGGTCCGGGCGGCGATCCAGAAGATGGCCGAGAAAGGTCGCAAGACGGACCACAGCGCTCTCCAGCAGACGGTGCGCCAGGCAGCGTCGACGATCATCCGTTCGGAGACATCGCGCCGGCCTGTTGTCCTGCCCCTGATCCTCGAAACATGACGTTTTCGCGCGACCATCTGCACTCATAGGTGCCGAATGTCGCGCGAAAACGATGGAAGGAGGCGGTCATGAGCGAACTCAGCTTCCCGGGGTCTGAAGGCAACGTCGTCTATCACCGGTGGTTGCCTGACTCCGAAGCTTCCGGTGTTGTGGTCCTCGTTCACGGCTACGCCGAGCACGGAGCCAGGTACGCGCATGTCGCCGAAGATCTCACGGATCGTGGTTTTGCCGTTTATGCCGAGGACCATCTCGGGCACGGTGAAAGCAACGGCGAGCGTGCCTTGATTTCCGATTTCGAGCACATCGTCGACGATCTACACACGCTCGCCGGAATCGCCCGCGCAGAGAACCCGTCGATGCCGCTGATAATGGCCGGGCATTCGATGGGCGGGTTGTTGACGGCCAGATTTGCCGAGCGTTATCCGGACGAACTCGCCGGCGCGGCATTCATGGGAGCGGTGCTCGGCGACTGGCAGTGGGCGCGTGAAGTTCTGTCGTTGCACGAGATCCCCTATCAGGAGCCCGAATACTCGGGCATGTCCAGAGACCCCGAGACGGTCCGGCAGTACACGGAAGATCCGCTCGTCTACCACGGTCAGTACAAGCGGCCGTTGCTCGAATCGGAGGTCGTGGCGCTGGACCGCTTCAATGCGGAGATGCATCGGATCACGATGCCGGTGCTGTTCCTACACGGGTCGGCCGATCCCTACGTGCCGTATCGCGATTCTCTGCACGCCGTGGAGCGGATGGCTTCCGAGGACAAGACCCTCCGGGTGTATCCGGGAGCCCGTCACGAACTGGTCAACGAAACCAACCGGGACGAGATTATCGGTGATCTCGTCCGGTGGATCGAACGGATCCGGAGTTCTGCTCGATAGCCGTTCGCGCGCTCCGCGCGAGGTTGCGCGCGGAATGATTGGTGGACCGACCGCCCGGGTGTAAAGTAAAACCGAATGGCTACCCGGACACCCACCCGCCGGGGGACAAACGGTCGGAAGCGGGTGTCCAGCAAGACAACCAGGAAGAAGACATCTCGGAAAAGCAGCCTCTCCTCGCTGGCGAGACTGCGAGCTTTCATCCGGGAAACCCTCGGCCGACAGGCCGACGACGTTTGGGGAGTAGTCCTTCTCGTTGTCGCTGCTCTGATGGGCCTCGGTTTCGTCGGCGAGGCCGGCCCGGTCGGGCGCGGCATAGTGTCCACGCTTCGGCTGCTCTTCGGTTTGTGGTCCGTAGCGTTCCCTGTTGCGCTGGCGGCACTAGGGGTCGTACTGATCATCGGCAAGCATCGCGATGACTACGGGCGCTTGACGATCGGCCTGGTTACAGCCTTCGTCGGGTCGTTGTCGCTTTTCCACCTCCTTACCGGTTCCGTCCCTCTTTGGCCCGATGTAGATCAGGTAATCGAACGCGGCGGCGCCATCGGTTCGCTTGCTTCGTTCCCGTTGCGCCGATTGATCGGCTACTGGGGCGCATTCGTCGTGCTCAGCTCGGTGACCTCGGTCGGTGTTCTGATCCTTTCGAAGGCAACAGTGCGGCAACTGTTCCTGGCACTCGGTGAGATCGGTCGCGCAGTTCGATATTGGGCACGCTCGCTGCAAATGGCGGTCCGACCTGCCCGCCATGCCAAGCCGGCGATTTCCGGTGCGCATCGTCCACAGGCGCCACGGCCGAATCCCGTCTCGCAGCCGGCGGGCGGTCCAAAGAACAGAGCCCCTTCCTCCAAACCGAAGGGCAAGGCACGTCCCGGCCCCGGACAGACCAAGATCACCCTCCCGGAGCCCAAACCGGGGGAGGGTTACCAGAAACCACCGCTGGAACTACTGAAGAACGGCGGTGGTGAATCACAGTCGAAGCGGATACTCGAGCAGACCGCTCTCGATCTCGAAGACACACTCCGTCAGCATGGTGTGGACGCCCGCCTGACCAAGATCGTGCCGGGACCGACGGTCACCCGCTATGAGATCGAACTCGAGCCGGGTGTCAAGGTCTCGCGGGTTACGAGTCTGGCCAACGACATCGCCTATGCGCTGGCTACTCCAGATGTTCGTCTGCTCGCTCCGATTCCCGGCAAGAGCGCCATAGGCATAGAGGTTCCGAATCGGAAGCGCCGCCTCATCACGCTCGGCGATGTGTTGCGAGCCGCTGAGGATGACTTCACCGGGCATCCGCTCGAGGTCGCGCTCGGCATGGACATCTCCGGTCGCCCGAAATTGGTCAACTTGTCGGAGCTGCCGCACGTCTTGATCGCGGGAGCCACCGGCGCGGGAAAGTCCTCGTGTATCAACTCGATCGTTACATCCCTGTTGATGCGCACGACTCCCGACGACGTACGTTTGATAATGGTGGATCCCAAACGGGTCGAACTCGGCCAGTACAACGGTGTTCCGCACCTGTTCACCAAGGTCATCACCAACCCGAAGAAGGCTGCCGATGCCCTCAAGTGGGCGGTCGCCGAGATGGACCGTCGCTACGACCTCCTCGCAGATGCCCATGTACGCGACATCATCGGTTATCGGGAGAAGTGGGACCACGGCGGCCTGGATCCGGACGGCTTCGATCGTTTCCCTTATGTGGTAGTGGTCGTCGACGAGTTGAACGATCTGATGATGGTGGCCGGTCGAGAAGTCGAGGACGCCATCGTGCGCATCGCCCAGATGGCTCGAGCGGTCGGGATCCACCTCGTTATCGCCACGCAACGGCCCTCTGTCGACGTGATCACCGGCGTCATCAAGGCAAATATCCCGAGTCGTATGGCCTTCTCCGTCGCCTCTCAGGCTGATAGCCGGGTCATTTTGGACGGTGGCGGTGCAGAGAAGCTCATCGGCATGGGCGACATGCTCGTGGTCACCGCCAAAGAGCCCAAGTCGGAGCGCATCCAGGGCGCCTGGGTATCGGAAGATGAAGTGCACGCGGTGGTCGGCTGGGTCAAGAAACAGCGCGAAGCGCAGTACCAGGACCAGGTCATCGAGACTCTGGCACGGGAAGCGAAGGCCGTCGCCGACGATGCCGACGACGACGATGCCGAGTTGATTCGGCAAGCCATCGAACTGGTGGTGAGATCCCAGCTCGGCTCGACATCGATGCTCCAGCGCAAGCTACGGGTCGGATTCGCCAGGGCGGGGCGGATCATGGATGTCCTCGAACGCAAGGGTGTGGTCGGGCCTTCTGAAGGGTCGAAAGCTCGCACAGTCCTGATGACGATCGACGACCTCGATTCGATTTTCGCGTCGTCGGAGGTTTGATTCGAGAAAACTCTTACGGTTGAGGGCCTCTCAGTCGATAATGAACGGACGAGGAGAGCACACCGTGAGTGATTTCGAGGCACCCCAGGATCCGCCCGAGTTGAGTCGACCTGATCCATTTGCCGGTGAGCAGGAGTTCTCACTGCTGGACTCCGACGCACCCGTGGTTGGGGCAGTACAACCCGAAGTAGCTTCCAAGGGTCGACCGTGGATGGCGCTTGGTGCCGCCGCACTCGTCGTGCTCGTGATCGGTGGCGGTGCTTTTGCATTTCGTTCATTCCTATCGACGTCGGTGGCCGCAGCCGAGGTGATGCCGCCCGATACCGAGTTTTTCTTCAGCGTCGATTTCCTTCAACTGATCGAGGGAGATGCGCTCAAACTGAACGACACGATCATTTCGATGATCGAGACTTCCGGTGAGGTCGACAGCAGAGACATCCTCAACGTAGACGGCCTGGTGCGGGAGATCGATGCGGCCATGTCGGAGGCCATCGGAGTCGACTTCACCGACGACATCCGTCCCTGGGTAGGAAGAACCGTGTCCTTCTCGATGTCTGGATTCGAGAGCCTGACCTCAAACGACCTCCCGGAGCTCCTCCTGGCGGTTGAGACACGCGACGGCGGTGCCTCCGACCTGTTCCTCGAAGATTTCGCCAACGGCCTCGAACAAGCCACCGGTGTCGATGTGGCGCGGGCCACACGCAATGGAACTGTCGTATTCACGGCGTCAGACGAATTCGATTTCGATCCAGCCCTCGTTTTCACGCGGGTTGGATCGATGGTGGTCTTCGGCACTCAGAGTGCCGTTGAAGGGGCCTTGACTGCTGAGGGGGGAGCTTCGCTGGCCGACAACGCCTCGTTTGCGTCGGTGATGGATTCACTCCCGTCCGACCGATTGATGTCTATCTACTTGAACGGCGCCGTCTTCTCCGATGCGCTCGAATCCGAAGCGTTGGTCACCGACGCGTTCGCCGGAATCGGCTACGACGCAGTCGGGGCCTCCGTCTCGATCGCCGACTACGGAGTGAGGGTCGAGACCGTCGTGCTCGGCTCGGAACCGATGGGTGGGGTTACGCTCGAGATGGGCGATGTGACCGGCGACTTGCCCTTCGACACCCTGGCAATGTTCGGTGGATGGTCGGTGGCGTCCTACTGGGAGGCGATTACGACGGCCCTCGGCGGGACCGACGCCGAAGATCTCCTGGCTGATGCCGAGCAGGAAATTGGCGTCGACATCGGGAGTTTCCTCAACCTCCTCGATGCTCCCTCTGCACTGGCCCTCGTGAAGACAACCGACGGTGCGATGGCTCAGGAGATCGGCTACCCGATCGGTTTGATGGCCCTTCTTGGAACGACGAACCCGGACGAAGTTGAGAAGCAACTGGAGGACCTCGTCGGTTACGCCCGCGACAACGGCTTGGAAGACATCGCCCGAGCCACATTTGATTCAGGAACCTACTGGATGGTCGGTCCGATAGGCAGCGAGATGGCCGTGGTCGGTGTCACCGAGAGATATCTGGCAGCCGCATCGTCGGGTTCGCTGGCGACTTCAATCGGCTCGTCGCCTTCCCTCTCGGACAACGCACGGTTGGTGGCGGTCGCCGAGGCGATGGGCGTCGACCCTGGTTCTGTGGTGTTCTTTGTCGACACTCAATCCCTGGTTGAACTGTTCGAACCGCCTCCCGAAATCGCCGCGGCTCTTGGTCCTCTCGGGCAGATGGCGGCCGCCTACGAGATGGATGTCGAGCGAGCGCACGGCGTCTTCGTCTGGATGATCGACTACGTAGACGATTGATCCTGCCGTGCTTTCGATTAGCCGTTCGGAACCTGAGCGGCCTGGATTCCCGCCGCCTGTAAAGCCACTAGCCTGTGCGCCGTATGCTCCAGATTCTGACGCCAGAGGGGGAACTGGTTGGTGATCCGCCGGTAGACATCCCCATGACACGACGTCTCTACCGCGCGATGGTGGCGGCACGTCTATACGACCGCAAGGCGACTTCAATCCAGAAACAGGGGCGGCTCGCCACATATGCTCCCTTCGAGGGTCAGGAGGCCGCGCAAGTCGGCAGCGCGGCCGTCTTGAGTCCCGATGATTGGATGGTCGCTACCTATCGAGACGCCGCCGCCATGTGGATGCAGGGCTACCCGTGGGAGTTGCTGCTGGCAGGCCGAACCGGACACGAACGCGGCGGATCGCCTCCCGACCATGTGAACGTGCTCCCGCCTTCGATCACGGTTGGTGCTCACATGCTGCACGCGGTGGGCCTTGCCTGGGCAGAACGTATGCAGGGCACCGACCGAATCGCAATCACCTACTTTGGAGACGGCGCAACCTCCGAGGGCGACTTCCACGAGGCGATGAACTTCGCCGCAGTCTTTCGGACCGGCACAGTGTTCCTGTGCCAGAACAACCACTACGCCATTTCGATGGGTATCGAAGGCCAGATGGCGACCGAAACCATCGCACAGAAAGCCGGCGCTTACGGTATTCCGGGTGTTCGGGTCGACGGCAACGACCTGTTCGCGATATACAGGGCAACGAGCGACGCGGTCGAACGAGCTAGGCGGGGCAACGGGCCGACGTTGATAGAGGCAGTGACCTACCGGCTCGGTCCACACACCACCAGCGATGATCCAACTCGTTATCGGCTGGAAGAAGAAGTTGAGCAATGGCGGCCGCGCGATCCCCTGGAACGTGTACGACGGTATCTCGAGACGAATCAGGCGTGGGATGAGGAGTGGCAGAAGCTGATCGAGGGTGAAGAGGGAGCCGTCGTCGAACGCGCCGTTCAACTGGCAGAGAGCCTCAGCGCACCTGATGTGGACGATCTGTTCGATTCGATGTTTGCCGAGCCGACATCCGATTTGGAGAATCAGCGGCGTCTCCTCGAAACCGAGGGGGGATAGTGGCGGTCCTCACGCTGGCGCAAGCCATCACCGATGCCCTCGACACTGCGCTCGATCAGGACGATCGAGTGCTGCTGATGGGAGAGGACGTCGGAAAAACCGGGGGAGTGTTCAGGGTCTCGAACGGCCTCTATGAGAAGTACGGCTCCGCGCGAATCATCGATGCCCCTGTAGCCGAATCCGGCATCATCGGCACTGCATTCGGAATGGCCGTCGCCGGAATGCGGCCGGTAGCCGAGATCCAATTCATGGGCTTTTCGTATCCTGCTTACGACCAGATCGTGTCACACGTTGGTCGAATCCGGAACCGCTCCAGACACCGTTTCACGGCCCCGATGGTTATTCGCATGCCCTACGGTGGCGGTATCGGAGCGGCGGAACACCACTCCGAATCCACCGAATCGATCTATGCGCACACACCCGGCGTCAAGGTGGTTGTCCCGTCGACTCCGTACGATGCCAAGGGGATGCTGCTTCAAGCGATCGACGATCCGGACCCCGTGATCTTCCTCGAACCGATCCGCCTCTATAGATCGGTCAAGGAGGAGATTCCAGACGGGCCGTATCGCGTTCCGCTCGGTCTCGCGCGCGTCCTCGTGCCTGGTGATGATGTGACGATCATCACCTACGGAGCGATGACGGCGGAGGGGCGCAAGGCGGTGGCAATCCTGGCCCAGGAGGGGGTTTCTGCAGAGTTGATCGATCTCCGCAGCATCGTTCCCTTTGATGTCGACACGGTCGTCGAGTCGGTTGAGAAGACCGGCCGGGCCGTCGTTGTACACGAAGCCCATCGCACGGCCGGTTTTGGAGCTGAGGTAGTGGCGCAGATACAGGAGCGTGCACTGTTCTCTCTCTTCGCTCCAGTCCAACGTGTTACGGGCTGGGACATGATCGTCCCGCTCAAACTGGCGGAGCACCATTACGTGCCGACCGCCGATCGCATCGTCGCTGCCGTCGGAAAGACACTGGAGGACTAAGTGGCTCAGGAGTTCCGGCTGCCGGATATCGGAGAAGGCCTTGCCGAGGCTGAAGTGGTGCAGTGGCTGGTCGAGATCGGGGACCCGGTCGGCGTCGATCAGCCGCTCGTCGAACTCGAAACCGACAAAGCCGTCACCGATATCCCGTCACCGTACGCGGGTGTGATTCTGTACCGGGGTGGGGAGGTCGGCTCGACGATCAAGGTCGGCGAGATCCTGGTTGTTGTCGGATACGACGGAGAGCAATGGGTCCCGCAGGTCGATGAGGTGGCGACCTATGAGGTCGCGCCGATCGTCGGAACCCTGTCCGAGGAAGCCGTGTTGCTGAGAGCAGTCGAAGGCGAAGACCTCACCCCAGCTGCCGATCGACCGAAGGCGTTGCCGCTCGTGCGGAAACTCGCCAAGGAGCACGGAATCGATCTCGAGGATGTGCGCGGTTCGGGACCGCATGGTCGTATCACGCGTGATGACGTTCTGGCATTCGCGAAAGGCCCCGCAGACGAGGAGAGGGAGCGGCCGATCGTTCAGCCTGTCGAATCGGAGTCTTCTGCGGAGGCCACCGTTGCTTTCGGGGTTGCGTCGGAACCGGAGGCTCTTGCGGAGCCCGCCGGCGATCACGAACGTGTTCCGTTGAGCGCGACGCGCCGCACGATCGCCGCCCGAATGAGCCGGTCCTGGGCTGAGATACCCCATGTGACGGCCTTCGATTCAGCGGACGCGGCACGGCTGTTGGCCGCCCGTCGCGCACTGGCACGCAGATCGGGCACGGATATGCCGATTGAGGCCCTGATCATCAAAGCAGTCATACCCGCACTGCGGGAATTCCCCGAGTTCAACGCAACCATTCAAGGCGATGAACTGGTTCTCTTGCGTTTCTACAGCCTCGGCGTCGCCGTCGATACCGATGGAGGATTGATCGTCCCCGTCGTTCACAACGCGGGGGATCTGGGCATTTCAGAGATTGCCGCGGCGATCCTGCGTCTCGCCGAATCGGCCCGCTCCCGTCGGTTGGGGCCGGGGGAGCTATCGGGAGCGACGTTCACCATTTCGAATATCGGGGCAGTCGGCGGCAGCTTCGGCACGCCGATCATTCCTTACGGAACCACTGCGATCCTCTCGGTCGGCCGGGCGGAGGACCAGCCGGTTGTTCGTGACGGGAAGGTGACCGTAGCGTCGATGATGCCGCTCAGCCTGTCTTACGATCACCGGGTGATCGACGGCGGCCTGGGACGCCGGTTCCTGGCGATGGTCGTGGAGAACCTCGAGGAGCCGGCCCTCTTCCTGGCCGAGTAGATACTTGATTCGCACCGGCTGCGGGTTTCTTCTCGCGTGCAACACGGCAGTCGATGAGTAATCCCCAGAAAGGGGATTACCGCCTGGCTCGGAAAGCCGGATCCGGAACATGTACGATCGCAAAGTGCGATGCCTCGCCCGGGGCCGGGCGGCTTCACTCCGCCGGATGCCTCTCGAGAAACTGGTAGATCTCAGTCATGTCTACGCCGGGAAACGTTCCGGCCGGCAGCGCAGCCAGAACATGGGAGTGAGGCCGTACCGACGGCCAGACCATTCCTTCCCACCGGGCGATCAGATCCTGGGGAGGGCGGCGGCAGCAATCACCGTCGGGACAGGAGGAGGCGGTGTGATTGTCTGTGTCGCGACCTCGAAACCACTTCGCCTGATCGAATGTTGTACCGACGGTTACCGCATGAAGAGGTTCCCGATCGGCCTCGACATGCGTGGACGACCAGAACGTTCCCATCGGAGTGTCGGTGTACTGGTAATGGATTGAGAACTTGTCGCTCGACTCAAAGACCATGCGGGTTCCCCAGTGTCTGCACAGCCGCTGGCCTTCGATCGCGCCGTCGGGGTCGGCCGGGAACGGAACGTGGTCGTTCTCATAGGCCTTCCATATGATCCCATCTTCATCCGATCGAATCATGTGCACGGTGAGGTCGAGGTGCTTGGTTGCGAGGTTTGTGAAACGGTGGGCGGCCATCTCGTAGGAAACATAGAAAAGCTCCTTGAGATCCTCAACGCTGAGATCGCGATCGTATCTAGCCGCGCTGAGGAACGGCACGGCCGCAGATTCCGGCACGAGAACAGCACCGGCGAAGTAGTTGGCCTCGAGGCGCTGGCGAAGAAAGTCGCCGAAACTGATCGGGTCGGTGTGGCCGAGCACGAAATGCCCGAGGGTTTGGAGCACGACCGATCGAGCGGCCCGGGTGCGCAGCGCGTTGCGCTGGGCGATGAAGATGCGATTGTCGCGGAGATCGGTGATCGACCGTACTGCATGAGGGACGTCACCGGCCGAATGAACGGTGAAGCCGAAGTGTGAAGCCAGGTCGAGGAGGTTTCGTTGTGACACGGCCCCGGAACCGGTGTATCCGATGCTGGTGAGCGCCGCCCCGGCCATAACCTCGATTTCTGCGAAGTAGTTGCCGAGTTGCCGTTGATGGCGACGAAGATCGGCATTCTCCTTTCTCGCTTCTTCCGGAGTGGCCGCTCGCACCTGGGCGCGATCTTTGAGACCTTCGAATAGGCCGACGATCGTCTCCAAGGCTTCATCAGGGAGCCGCGCAGACGGCTTCAGGTCCGGCAAGGCCAGTTCGCGGTATAGGGCGTCTCCCTGTATGCGCTCGAGAGAGATCTCTAGTCGAGCTCGTTTCGAAGGGGGAACCGGATCCAGTAGATCGGCGAGCGAGACATCGAGTGAAGTCGCCAACGAGGAAATCAGCCCCAACTTCGGTTCCCTCTTGCCGTTCTCGAGTGTTGAGAGGTAGGGCGCGGGCTTTCCGACTCGCGCGCCGAGCTCGTCGAGCGTCAGATTGGCTTCCCGCCGAAAGTGCCGGAGACGGTGCCCGAATACCAAAGGATCGATCTGCTCACTCAAGATCATCAACTCCTGTCAATACCGATAAGAATTCACAATATTATCTCTCCAAACCTTTGTCACTAGCCTCGCGACCATAAGAAGATTGTTTCTTGTCACTGAGAGAAGCCTTCTCATGAGAAACGAGATCTTTTCCCGAGCATCAGGAGGATGGAAATGGTCGGCGGTATAGAGGTGCGGGGATCCAAGTTTGATGGTGTGATTCTTTCCGACGAAGCGCTTGCCTTCGTTGCGGATCTCCATCGCCGTTTCAACCCGCGCCGGCAGGAGTTGCTCGCGGCGCGCGCCGAGCGACAGTTGAGAATTGATGCAGGCGAGATGCCGGATTTCCTCACACAGACAAAGGACGTTCGTGAATCCGACTGGACCGTTGCTTCGATTCCACCCGACCTGGTCGATCGACGCGTCGAGATAACCGGACCGGTCGAACGGAAAATGATGATCAATGCTCTCAACTCGGGGGCGAAAGTGTTCATGGCCGATTTCGAGGACTCGAACACGCCGAACTGGGCGAACACCATCGACGGTCAGGCGAACCTGATCGACGTACACGAGCGGACGATCACATTCGAGAACCCGGACGGAAAGCGATACGAACTGAATGACGAGATCGCCACGTTGCTGGTTCGTCCGCGTGGATGGCACCTCGACGAGAAGCATGTGCTGGTTGATGATGAACCGATCTCGGCGAGCCTCTTCGATTTCGGGATGTACATGTTCCACTCTGCCGAGCGGGCCATTGCGGCAGGGAGCGGACCGTATTTCTACCTGCCAAAGCTCGAGAGTCACCTCGAGGCGCGGCTGTGGAACGAGGTGTTCATCGCCGCCCAACAGGCTCTCGGGATACCAGATGGCACCATCCGGGCGACGGTTCTGATCGAAACCGTCCTGGCTGCTTTCGAAATGGATGAGATCCTCTTCGAGTTACGTGAGCATTCGGCCGGACTCAACGCCGGGCGATGGGACTACATCTTCAGCGTCATCAAGAAGTTCAGGAATCACCACCATCTGATACTCCCCGATCGGAGCCAGATCACGATGACGGTTCCCTTCATGCGCGCTTACACAGAGTTGCTGGTCAAGACCTGCCACCGGCGCGGCGCGCACGCGATGGGGGGCATGGCCGCCTTCATTCCCAACCGGCGTGATCCGGAGGTCACGGAGCGGGCACTGCGCGGGGTAAGGGAGGACAAGCTGCGCGAGGCGGGCGACGGCTTCGACGGAACCTGGGTGGCGCATCCCGACCTGGTCCCGACCGCGCTGGAGGTTTTCGACGAAGTTCTGGGCGATCGTCCCAATCAGATCGATCGTCGCCGTGACGAAGTCGAGGTCGATGCCGCGCAGTTACTCGACACGCAGGTCGATGGCGGCCTCATCACCGAACAGGGCGTTCGGACCAACGTGAGGGTCGGTATCGAGTACATGGCCTCCTGGATGCGCGGCAACGGCGCCGCAGCTCTTTACGACCTCATGGAAGATGCCGCCACCGCCGAGATCTCACGCAGTCAGATCTGGCAGTGGGTCCACAACGGAGCCGTACTCGATGACGGACGGACGCTCACGGCAGATCTAGTCGACGACATCACCGACGACGAGATGGAGAACATCCGGCAGATGGTCGGTGAGGAGTTCTTTGCGACCGGTTTGTACGAACAATCGAGAGATTTGTTTGAGACCGTCGCCATTGCGCCCGAATTCCAGGAATTCTTGACCATTCCCGCCTACGAACTGATCGACTGAAAGGACCCACGCATGACCGTTGCCGAACGCGTCCGCCGGGAAGCGGAACAGATCCAGAAAGACTGGGACACCAACCCGCGGTGGAGCGGCATAACCCGCGACTACACGGCAGAGGATGTCGTCCGGCTGCGCGGCTCGGTTCGGGTCGAACACAGTCTGGCCCGTGAGGGAGCAGAGCGCTTGTGGGACCTGGTCCAGAACCGTGACTACGTGAATGCGCTTGGTGCCCTGACCGGCAATCAGGCGGTGCAGATGGTCAAAGCAGGCTTGGAGTCGATCTACCTTTCGGGGTGGCAGGTGGCCGGAGACAACAACCTCGCCGAACAGGTCTACCCGGATCAGAGCCTCTATCCGGCCAACAGCGCACCTTCATTGGTGCGGCGTATCAACAACGCACTGCGGCGAGCCGATCAGATCGAATGGTCGGAGGGCAAGGGAGACCACCATTGGATGGCCCCAATCGTCGCCGACGGGGAGGCCGGTTTCGGTGGACCGCTCAACGTCTTCGAGTTGACCAAGTCGTTCATCGAGGCGGGCGCGTCCGGCGTTCATTACGAGGATCAGCTCTCTTCAGAGAAGAAGTGCGGCCACATGGGCGGAAAGGTGCTGATCCCAACCAGTCAGGCTATTCGCACGCTCAAGTCGGCTCGTCTAGCAGCCGATGTCTCCGACGTTCCCACCGTGATCATGGCGCGCACGGATGCCAATGCCGCAGCTTTGCTCACGACCGATATCGACCCGCGCGACCACGAGTTCACGACGGGAGTCCGAACTGAAGAGGGTTTCTACGAGACGCGTGCCGGCCTCGACCAGGCCATCGCCCGGGGCCTCGCCTATGCGCCCTATGCCGATCTGATCTGGTGTGAGACGGCTCACCCTGATCTCGACGAAGCCCGTCGGTTCGCAGAAGCCATCCACGCCGAGTATCCGGACCAACTCCTGTCCTACAACTGCTCGCCGTCGTTCAACTGGAAGAAGTATCTGGATGACGCCGAGATCGCCAGTTTCCAGAAGGAACTCGGGACAATGGGATACAAGTACCAGTTCATCACGCTGGCCGGTTTCCATTCGCTCAACGCCGCCATGTTCGATCTCGCGCTCGGCTACAAGAACGAGGGCATGACCGCCTACGTGAAGGTGCAGCAACACGAGTTCGATATCGAGAAGCGGGGCTACAGCGCAACTCGTCATCAGCGCGAAGTGGGTGCCGGCTATTTCGACATGGTCGCGATGACCGTTGGCGAATCGGCAACTCTCGCGCTGGAGGGTTCAACCGAAGACGAGCAGTTCTTCGACGCATAGGGTGCTTTGGGGGGCGGGAAACCGCCCCCCAGAGACGGCTCGCCGGGCTTTGGCCGTTAGCCTGTGGGAATGGGCGAATACGACCTCGACGAAGTCCTGGTGGAGATGCGCCGCGTAATGGAACGCCTATCCGCGCTGCCCGATGACGCATTCGCGGAACGCGTCGAGCTCCAGCATGAACAGAAGCTTCTACGCTCCAGGGCGGCCGTCCTGCGAGAGGGTGCAGCCATCGATCGGGTATCCCTCGAAGCGGAACTGGCAGGCCTCATCGCACGGTGGGAGAGCCTTCAAGGGGAACGAATAGATGTCGTGACGCAGTCTGGCGGCTCGTACGGCGGCGACACGCTCTCCGGGATGCACGCCATGGAGCTGAATCGGCAAATCGATGCCTCCCACGGCCGGGACCGAATCGAAGCGAGGATTGCCGAAATCCGCCACCTGCTCGCGAAGCAGGACTGAGAGGCGCGCTCGTCCGAAGAGATCTGGGCCCGGTAGGAGGTTCTAGGTTTTGAGCTCTAGGTTCTACCGTGCACCGGACAACAAACAGAACCCAAGACCTGAAACTGGAGTCCTATTGATCGTTGAAGTAATCGCAGTCGGAACCGAACTCTTGCTCGGGCAAATCACCAACCGAAACGCCGCCTACCTCGGCGATAAGCTGGCCGAGTCCGGGTTCGATGCCCATTACCAGGTGGTCGTCGGCGACAACCTGGACCGTATGGTCGATTGCATCGCAACCGCCATGGGTCGCGCCGATGCGATCATTCTGACGGGCGGTATCGGCCCGACCCAGGACGATGTCACGAGGGAGGCGATTGCGGCGGCCACCGGACGGTCGCTCGAGTTCAACGCCGAGTTCGCTGAAAGCCTGCGGAAGTTCTGGGAGACCCGCGGTCGGGAGATGCCGGAGAGCAATCTTCGTCAAGCAGAATATCCCGAGGGTGCCGAGCAGATCGGCAATCCGAAGGGCACAGCTCCGGCTCTCGCCCTCGAGCATGATGGCTGCTGGATATTCGCCCTGCCGGGTGTGCCTGCCGAGATGCAGTTCCTGATGGAGCACGAGATCCTGCCCCGGCTCCGGGATCTGGCCGGTGTCGACCATGTTGTCTTGAGCCGGCTCATACGTAGTTGGGGTCGCTCTGAATCGCAGGTGGCGGAACTGCTGGATGATCTCTACAACCGGTCCACCAACCCGAGCCTCGCATTTCTCGCGTCGGCCGGTGAAATCAAGGTCCGCATCACGGCCAAGGCGCCGACCGAGGCCGACGCAGTCGAGCTGATTGCCCCCTACGAGGAGATCGTCAGAGAGCGGTTGGGCGCGTCCGTTTTCGGCGTGGATGACGAAACGATCGAGAAGGTCGTGCTGGACCTTCTCAACGAACGTGGATGGACCATAGCAACGGCCGAGTCGGCGACGGCCGGCATGATCGCAGCGCGTATCGCTTCAGTTCCGGGCGCCTCACAGGTTTTTCGTGGCGGCGCCGTCGTTTACGCCACGGATCTCAAAGCGTCGATTCTCGATGTGCCGCAAGAGGTCCTGGATGAAGGTGTTGTGAGCGATGCAACGGCACTATTCATGGCCGAGGGGGCGGCGAGGCGTTTTCGGACCGATGTTGCGGTGGCGGTGACCGGATCGGCCGGCCCCGACCCGCAGGAACGAGCAGTCGGGACGATGATCATTGCCGTCCATACTCCAGAAGGTTCGGGGTCCCGCGTTATGCGCCTGCCGGGCGACCGGGAACGGATCCGAACCTATGCGGCAACCGCTGCACTGCATCTGGTGCGGCTGGCCATGGTGGGGGAGTGGTGGGAACGGTAGGTCGCCTGTTCGTCGGCGTTGACCTCGCTGCCGACGCACGGCACGCGCTGGCTGCGCGACTGGCCGATACGGTCGAGGGTCGATTGCCGGGCAAGGTGGCGCCCCCGCCGAACTGGCATGTGACGCTCCGGTTTCTCGGTGACGTGGACCAAGTCAGACGTGATCGGTTGCTGATGGCACTCGCCGGAGCGGATCTCGGGCCCACCTTCGACATGACGCTCACAAACCTCGGTGCTTTCCCGAAGGCGGCGAAGGCCGCGGTGCTCTGGGCCGGAGTCGCCGATGGGTCCGTTGCACTGGAGGTACTCGCGAGTCGAGTCGAGGAAGCATGTCGGGAGGCGGGATTCGATCCAGAAGAGCGCCCTTTCCACCCCCACCTGACGCTGAGCCGGATCCGTCCGCCGCAAGACGTGACCGGCCTCATTCGCGATGTCGAAGGGTTCCGGATCCGGACCCGGGTTGATGGGGTCACATTGTTCAAGAGCCACCTCGGTCGGGGCGGCGCTCGCTACGAGGTCCTGGAACGATTCGAGCTCGGAGTCCGCAGCTGACGACTCGCGACCTCCGACCCGCGACTCGCGACGATCTCATTTCCTTGCATGCGAACACACGTTCGCCTAGTCTTCGAACAACATTCGTGGTATTTGTCACACCGAACTAATACCGTTGGGGATGAAGCAGAGGAAAGGGAATCCTGTGGAGAACGACAAGTCTCTCGATATGGCTAAGGCGCAGATCGAGCGCCAATTCGGCAAGGGTGCCATTATGCGTCTCGGAGAGAGCAACCATCAGCGTTTGCCCTCGATTTCCACGGGAGCTCTTTCGCTCGATATCGCGCTCGGGATCGGTGGAGTGCCACGAGGTCGGGTTGTCGAGATCTACGGTCCCGAATCCAGCGGCAAGACGACCCTCGCTCTGCATGTGGTGGCCGAGGCGCAACGCAATGGCGGTATCGCTGCTTTCATCGATGCCGAGCACGCCCTCGATCCGGTTTATGCCAAGGCGCTCGGCGTCGATGTCGACGAGTTGCTGATCTCGCAACCCGACACCGGCGAACAGGCGCTGGAAATTGCCGACATCTTGATTCGATCCGGTGCGCTCGATGTTGTGGTCATCGACTCCGTTGCTGCTCTGGTTCCGCGCGCAGAAATCGAAGGCGAAATGGGCGATACGCACGTGGGTCTTCAGGCCCGTTTGATGTCGCAGGCGCTACGGAAGCTGACGGCCAACATCAACAGATCACAGACCACTGCGGTGTTCATCAACCAACTCCGTGAAAAGATCGGAGTGATGTTCGGGTCGCCCGAGACAACGCCCGGCGGTCGAGCCCTCAAGTTCTACGCGACGGTGAGGATCGACATCCGACGTATTGAGGCTATCAAGGATGGCCAGGAGAACGTTGGAAACCGGGTGCGGGCGAAGGTCGTGAAAAACAAGTTGGCTCCTCCTTTCCGCCTGGCAGAGTTCGACATCATGTTCGGAGAGGGAATTTCCCGCGAGGGAAGCCTCCTGGACGTGGCCGTCGAGCAAGGAATAGTGCGTAAGAGCGGAGCCTGGTACAGCTATGACAACGACCAACTCGGACAGGGACGTGAGGCCTCTAAGCGCTTCTTGCGGGAAAACCCTGACGTAGCAGTTCAGCTCCAGGCAAAGGTAATGGAGGCGGTTGGACTCGTTGAGCCCGCAGAGGAAGAGGCCGAGCCCGAGGTCGCGCCCGAAGAGGAACTCTCGGACGACCACTGAGCCTATGACGGCCGCTTAGGGCGCCGGGCAGTTTCTGGGATGGGCTGAATGATCCGTCCCAGAAACGGGCTCTGTCGGGTAACATGTGCGACAAGCACACACTAAAAACATACTGAAAAACTGAACAACTGTGGTCGAGATGCAGAGGAGAGACGGAACGAGAACGAAGGACTGACTCAATTCCGTTCCGTTCGTGTGTGTGCCGAGCCGGCCGGCTCGGCATGTCTGTATCTCCCGCAGGAAGGCGGGAAAGATGGATCCGTTGTGGACGTTGATAATCGGCGTTCTGGCGGTTTTGGCCGGCGCGATCGTCGGCTTCCTTGGAGCTCGATCGAATCGTCGGCGAGTTGATGGAGACACGGATTCGAATGCCGAGGAGGTCCTGGGCAGTGCCAGGCTCGAGGCACAGCGCTTGCTGTCCAGGGCTGAGGAAGAAGCGCGGGCGATCGCGGAAACCTACCGAGACCGTGAAGATGCGACTCTCGAGCACCGTCGAATTGAAATCCATACCTCGCAGGACCGGCTTGCGAAGCGAGAGGAAACGCTCGAGCAACGGGCGTCGAACCTCGCCCAGCGTGAGCAGCTCCTAATCCAGCGTGAGGCCGGTCTTGGTGAGCAGAGAGCTGACGTTGACTCTCTACGTGAAGAGGCCCGCGTTTCGCTCGAGCGGTTGGCAGGTTTCGATGCCAAAGCTGCCAAGCAGGAACTGATGGCGCAGGTCGAAGATGAAGCTCGACGCGAAGCGATGGTCATGGTCAGGGACATGGAGATCAAGGCCCGCGAGGAGTCCGAGCGCAGGGCCAAGCGGATTCTGACAACAGCGATCCAGAGATTGTCGTCGGAAGTCGTTACCGAGAGCACGGTATCTGTGGTCGCGCTTCCCTCCGATGAGATGAAAGGCCGCATCATCGGCCGGGAGGGTCGGAACATCCGTGCGTTCGAGGCGATTGCCGGAGTCAATCTGATCGTCGACGACACCCCTGAAGCCGTTTCGGTGTCTTCATTCGATCCTGTGAGGAGGGAGATTGCCCGTATCACCCTCGACAAGCTGGTCACAGATGGTCGGATTCATCCTGCGTCGATCGAGCAGGCATTCGAAAAGGCCAAGGCTGAAGTGGAGCAGAGCGTTCGCGACGCCGGTGAGTGGGCCTTGCTAGAGGTCGGAATGGCGCGGATGCATCCTGAACTCGTGACGTTGCTCGGCCGACTCAAATATCGGACTTCGTATGGTCAGAACGTTCTCAACCATGTGGTGGAATCTGCCCATGTCGCCTCTATGCTCGCCGCGGAGATCGGCATCGATGTGGTCCATGCCAAGCGTGCCGCATTGCTGCACGACATAGGGAAGGCGATTACTCACGAAGTTGAAGGATCTCACGCGTTGATCGGTGCGGAGATCGCCCGCCGCTTCGGAGAAGATCCGGCCATCGTTCATGGCATCGAGGCGCATCACAACGAGATCGAACCTCGCACGTTGGTGGCAGTGTTGGTGCAAGCGGCGGACGCTGTGTCGGCCGCCCGTCCGGGCGCCCGTCGTGAAGCCTTGGAGTCGTACGTCCGGCGCCTCGAGCGGCTCGAAGAATTGGCAGGAGCGTTCGACGGCGTAGAACGGGTATTCGCCATGCAGGCAGGGCGTGAAGTCCGGGTCGTGGTTGATCCGGGAACGCTCGATGACCTGGAGGCAGCCGACCTGGCGCGACGTATCGCCCGTCAAATGGAAGAAGACCTCCAGTATCCGGGCCAGATCCAGGTGACGGTGATCCGGGAGTTCCGGGTTACCGACTACGCTCGCTAGCCCTCATGACTCAACCTGTTCTGATCGCTGAACCAGCCCGCAAGGAGCGGCGCCGTCCTACCCGGGAGGGCAAGACCTATTTCCTGCGCACGTTCGGCTGTCAGATGAACGAACACGACTCCGAGCGCATCGCCGGGCTGTTCGAAAGAGACGGGATGTCGCCGGTCGCCGACTATCAGTCGGCAGACGTCGTGTTCATCAACACGTGCACGATTCGAGAGAATGCCGACAACCGCCTGTACGGGCATCTCGGTCATCTCAAGCAGTTGAAGGATGAGATGCCGGGCAAGGTCTTGATCGTGGGGGGTTGCGCAGCTCAGAAAGACCGTGACATCGTGCGGGAGCGTGCTCCCTGGGTCGATGTAGTGCTTGGTACTCACAATCTCGATCGAGTTCTGGATCTGATGGACCACGCCCAGGAGTGGGGACCGGTGACCGAGATTGCCGACGAACTACAAAGCATGCCGTCGGATCTCCCGGTGAAGCGTGAGCTCGATCACTCCGCCTGGGTGACTATCCAGGTCGGATGCAACAACACCTGCACCTTCTGCATCGTGCCGGCCGTCCGAGGTATTGAGATCAGCCGCAGACCCGGTGACATCGTACGGGAGGTCGAACGTCTCGCCGCCGACGGTGTCGTGGAGGTCACCTTGCTCGGCCAGAACGTCAACACGTATGGTCGGGATCTGGCGATCGACGGTCGCCGGCGCCCGATCTTCGCCGAATTGCTGCGTCGGGTCGGAGAGGTCGACGGGATACGCAGGATCCGATTCACGAGTCCACACCCGGCCGACTTTCGCGAGGATGTTGCGCTGGCCATGGCAGAGACCGAATCGGTATGTGAGCAGCTCCATTTGCCGCTGCAATCGGGTAGCCCCAGAGTGCTGGCCGGGATGCACCGGGGATACAACGTCGAGCGCTACATGTCGCGTCTCGAGCTTGCTCGCCGGATCATTCCTGATCTCACGGTGTCGACCGACATCATCGTCGGTTTCCCGGGCGAGACGGAGGAGGACTTCGAGATGACTCTTGATGTTGTCCGAGAAGCCCGATTCGATCAGGCGTTCATGTTCTTGTTTTCGCCACGGCCGGGTACCGACGCTGCTCTCCGCGTCGATGAGTTTGTGGACCAGGAGGTCGCACAGAATCGGTTCGACCGGCTGCTGGAAATCCAATCCGAGATCTCTGTTGAGCTCAATCGCGCCCAACTGGGCAAGAGGGTTGAGGTCCTGGCCGAAGGTCCATCAAAGAAGGATGCGTCGGTGGCCACGACGCGCACCAGGGGCGGTCGCGTCGTCCACGTTGTAGGTGAGTTCGCGCCGGGATCGTTTTTCGAAGTAGATATCACAGGTGCGGCTAAACACCATCTGTTGGGGAGCTTGACCTGATCGAGATCTTTGCCGTGCTTGGGCCTACCGCGTCGGGCAAGTCTGAGATAGCTATTCGGCTGGCTGAGGAAATGGGGGCAGAGATCATTTCTGTCGATTCCATGCAGGTCTACCGAGGTATGGACATCGGCACGGCGAAACCCGATCGGGAGGACCGTGCTCGGATACGGCATCACGGAGTCGACCTGGTCGAGCCGTCCGAGTCTTTCAGTGTGGCGGATTTTCAACGTGTGGGCCGCAGTGTGATGGAGTCGGCAACCGGTCCTCTGGTCATTGTCGGCGGCTCCGGACTTCACTTTCGTGCGTTGGTCGATCCCATGCAGTTTCGTCCTCATGATGCAGAAACCCGCGCCCGGCTGGAGGAGTTGTCTGCACAGCAGAGTCTGGCCCGCCTGCTCGTGCTCGATCCCGATGCCGGGGAGCACATCGATCTTTCGAATCCTCGCCGGGTAACGAGAGCGTTAGAGATCGCCGCACTGACGGGAGAGACGCCGAGTGAGCGGGCCGCTACGGAACAGCAGCAGCAGCTGGTGGAATACGAGCCGCTCTATTCGTTCAAAGCGATCGCATTCGATCCAGGCGAGGGGCTGAACGACCGGGTCGTTCGTCGACTGGACTCCATGTTGGACAAAGGTCTCGAGGCTGAGGTTGCCGGCCTGGCCGACGACCTGGGGCGCACGGCCCGGCAGGCAGTCGGCTATAAGGAGCTGCTCCCGGTTGTCGCAGGCGAGTTGAGTCTGCGCGAAGGCGTCGACGATGCACGTAGGGCAACTCTGGCATTGGCCAAGCGACAGCGGACCTTCTTTCGCCGGGACCCACGGCTCAACTGGTTACCGTGGTCCGACGATGCAGATAGACGGTTGCAGATGGCGGCGCGGGCGATGAGGAGATGAGCATGGAGTTCACGAAGATGGAGGGTTTGGGCAACGACTTCGTGGTGATCGACGGACCCGCGCCACTGGATGCGGAGACGGTTGCCGCCTTGTGCAACCGGCGGCGTGGGGTCGGTGCCGATGGCGTCCTGATTGTGTCTCCGTTGGGTCCCGCGCGTGTGAAAATGGAATATCTGAACTCCGACGGCAGTCCGGCTGAAATGTGTGGGAACGGTTTACGTTGTGTTGCCCTACGCGCCGTGGACTTTGGACTCGTCGAGGGCTCGGAGTTCGTGGTCGAGACCGCGGTGGGGCCCCGGCGCGTCTCGGTGCTCGCCCCGGATCGAATTCGTGTTGAGCTGGGCCCAATCGAGGTGGCCGGGAGCGATGAGATGATCGATGGTTACGCAGTGCGCACTGTGAACGTTGGCAATCCGCACGCCGTGATGTTCGTTGAGGACCCGGCAGATTCGGATGTCGAGGCTATCGGATCGAGGCTCGAACGCAATATCGCATTTCCAGGTGGCACCAATGTTGAGTTCGTCACCGCCCGGTCTCGCCAACTGATTGACATGCGGGTCTGGGAGCGGGGCGTGGGGGAGACGCTTGCCTGCGGAACCGGGGCAGCCGCGGTGGTGGCCGCGGCAGCCGCAACCGGTCGTTCGGCATCCGCTGCGACTGTGCGTCTCCCGGGCGGCCTGCTCGACGTAGAGATATCGAACGGAGTGGCATGGATCACCGGTCCGGCAACCACCGTCTATTCGGGAGTCTGGACTCGTTAGGTCGTTCTACCTGACCGACCTGAGAACCGAGACAACCTTCCCTACGAGACTGACACCATCTTCGAACACCATCGGTTCGTATGCCGGATTCTCCGAATGGAGTAGAACGGTCCCGTCGCGGCGCTCGAGTCGTTTGACTGTGGCTTCGTCTTCGACCAGCGCGGCAACTATTTCGCCGTCCAGAGCGTCGTCCTGTCTTCTGACGACCACGTAGTCCCCGTTGAGAATGCCGGCGTTGATCATCGAGTCTCCACGCACCTCGAGCATGATCACCGGACCGGATCCAACGAGTTGCTGGGGGAGTGGAAAGACTTCCTCGATGTCTTCTTCAGCGAGAATCGGGGAACCGGCGGCGATACGCCCGACGAGGGGCACGTCGCGGGTTGGAGCGTTCGAGCGCTTGGGCGACTCCGAACGATCCACCACTTCTATCGCACGCGGCTTCGTGGGATCGCGGCGCAGGTAGCCGAGGCGAACCAGAGTCGAAAGATGGCTGTGGACCGTAGACGGTGATCGCAGACCAAGTGAGTCGCCGATTTCACGCACCGAGGGCGGGTAGCCGCGATCCTGCACGGTTTGCCCAATGAGATCCAGGATCTCCTGCTGGCGGATACTCAGTTCGTCCACGGCCACCCTTTCTCGAACGTATGTTCCGAATCTACTCCGTATCGTCGATCGAATCAAACATATGTTCGCACTTGACCTCGAACGTCTGTTCGCCTAGTGTACCGAACAGACGTTCGAAGGGTCTGCGTCGGTTTTCTGTCACACACCATTCGTACTCTGAATACCGAACCGGTTCAGTACCAAGCGAGAAGGAGGTAACAGGTCATGACGGTCCGCTCCAACGCCCTTCTGAGGGTCGTGGTTCTCCTTACTGTGGCCGTTTGTGCCCTGTTCCTCCTGCTCGCCGGGCAGGTCGATGCGGGTGACGACGTTGCTCTGACACAGGAGCATATGGTGAGATCCGGCGAAACCCTCTGGAAGATTGCAGGTGACCACACGGCCTCCGGGGCCGACGTGCGCGACACGGTCGACGATATCAAGGCGATGAACTCGCTAGACGACAGCACGATCTTTCCAGGCGATCGCCTGATCATCCCGCTGATCGACGGCTAGGGCCTCGCCGGCGAGTCCGTAGGTCGGTAGTACCCTGCCATTGATGCATTGTCCCTTCTGCGGATCAGGCGACACCCGGGTTGTCGATAGCCGACCGGCCGAACAGGGTCGCGCGATCCGGCGCCGGCGAGAATGCGAGTCCTGCAGCGACAGATTCACCACGTATGAGCGCACCGAATCGCTGTTGATGGTGAGCAAGCGATCCGGACGTACCGAACCCTTTCGCACCGACAAGCTTCAGCGCGGTCTCGAGAATGCGCTTGCCGATCGCCCGGTTGGAACGGGCACGCTCGCTGAACTCGTAGACACGATAGAGGCAGAGCTGAGAGCCATCGGAACGGTTGTGTCTTCCGACGAGATCGGGCGTCAGGTGCTCAGCCGCCTGCGTGAGATCGACGAGGTCGCCTATCTCCGTTTCGCCTCGGTCTACAAGGAGTTCCAAGGCGCCCAGGATTTCGAGCGCGAGATGGCCGCTCTCGAAGATTCGGCTGTTACCGGCGGTGCTCAGGATCCGGTGGCCTGAAGGGCTACGGCGGCCACGTCCAGTTGCTGCTCGAGGTTCTCAGATGCATCGAGCAACCAGGCTTCGAAGCCGGTGAGGGTCGCATCGATCGATTTCGTGATCGCCGCAGTAGATCGCATTTCCGCCGCGATGCGCGATGCTGCGAAAGAGTTATCTGATCTGAGGGCTGCGAGATAATCGGCCACGTGGATGCTCATCTCGGCGAATGCCTTCTCGAGTTGTAGTTGGTGACCAGCGAGTATTTGGTCACGGGGCAGCTGCAGGAGTACTTCGGTGGTCTCCGCGAGTGTGTCGCTGAGGCTGACGCCGATGTCTGAGATCTGTGCATCTGAAGCCTGAACGGGCAGCGAGGCCGGGAGCACCAGGGCGCGCTCGAGGAGTATCCGGTAATCGAGGACGTCCCCGATCCGCTCGTGGATTACCAGGGCCTCGTCCGCGGCTCGCCGGAGGCTCGACTCCGCCGGTTCGAGCGCCTCGAGTGGCTCCTTGGAAACGAAGGGAATGTCACTACCCGCGTCTGCAGTAGTGCTTGCATACGCAGAGTTGGCCGCCTCCGAGAGAGCGAGAAGCGGTATCGCGGCATCCGCGAACTGACTCGAGATCGTATCGGGGTTCAAAATGAGCTCCGCTACGCCAGGGATCCGTTCGGCGGCGGCGTCGAGCGAGAGGTAACTACTCGTCAGATTGTCCCGCAGAGCACTCGCCTGGTTGATGGGCAGGCGGTACGCGGCTACAGCCAGCAGAGCGATTGTCACGGTCAACGCCAACGCTGCGGAGATCAGCGACCACCTGTAGGAGCGGTTCGGCGCTTCGACGGCCTGCGTTGGTTTCCAATCGTCGCCAAGTGGTGAGTGCTCGCTGGTGGCTTCCCAAAGACGAGCTACCAGAACCCCGGTGTTCTCTGTGCTCTCTCCCTGGTGTACATCGGCGAGGCGAGGGCCGGGCGTGGGAATCTGGACTGTCGATTGCAGGATCGGGCGTTTGTCACCGTTGGGTCGTGACGCAGGCCGCGGAGCCAACGGCGTTGATAGTGGTTCGGTGAGTGATGTGGCCGAGCGTTCGTCGGGGTCTGCAAAACCCAACAGTTCGAGCATCGGCATCTTGCGTCGACCGAGTAGCGGACGTTGGAATGGCTCGGGCGTGTGGACGGGATCCACTGCTGTTGCGCTGGGGGCCTCGATCGGACGGGGTCGTGGTTCGATCTGGCGCGCGGTGATGCGGGGAAGTGGCGGCTCTGAGGATTCTCCGCCTTGGTCGGACGGCAGTGAGTCGACTCCGATGGCCCCACGCGGAGCAATAAGCTGGCTGTGAATCAAGCTGCGAGAGCGCGGCGCTCTATGACGACCGTTGCCGGCGACGATGGTGGCCGGGTCAACAGAATGTCCGAGCAGGCAGGCGCCGTCCCGGATCGTGACATGTGCTCGGCATTCTTTGCAGTACCCTTGCGGCACGTGGACTCTCCATGACTCTCCACCCGTCTGAAAGCCCCACGAACCTTGTTATCGCCATGAAGATTAGTTTCCTAAAGCTCGATCCGGAACTACCTACGCCCCAGCACTCACACGAGGGCGATGGGGGAGTAGATCTATATGCCCGGATTGACTTCCGATTGGACCCCGGCCAGCGGGATTTGATCCCTACCGGTGTTGCGGTGGCGGTCCCCGTGGGGTTCGCAGGATTCGTGGTGCCTCGAAGTGGTTTGGCCAATCGGTACGGATTCGGCGTGGTAAACGGTCCCGGCCTCATTGACTCCGGCTACAGGGGTGAGGTCAAGGTAATTCTCATCAATCATGGAGATGAGACGGTAAAGGTCTCGCGGGGTGAGCGCATCGCGCAGTTGGTTGTCGTTGCCGTCGCCGTGCAGGATTGGGTTGAGGTAGATGAGCTGCCCGACTCAAACCGAGGCGACGGAGGATTCGGGTCGACCGGGCGCTGACGTTGGGCCAGTGGCCGACGTCGGGTTACAATGTCCGGCACGCGGAAGTAGCTCAGCTGGTAGAGCGCAACCTTGCCAAGGTTGAGGTCGCGGGTTCGAGCCCCGTCTTCCGCTCGAGAGGGCGGCTCTGGTCGCCCTCGCTGATTGCGGCGACGTGGCCGAGTGGTTTAGGCACGGGTCTGCAAAACCCGGTACACCGGTTCGATTCCGGTCGTCGCCTCGAGTGGATTACACTTGTCCCTCCTAAGGGCCCTTAGCTCAGGGGGAGAGCGCTTCCCTGACGCGGAAGAGGTCGAAGGTTCAAATCCTTCAGGGCCCAC
>JAHEDJ010000024.1 GCA_024641325.1 bacterium
GTCCCCACTCCGGGTGTTCGATGCGAGCTCAGTTCTCGTAGTCGACGTTGGCGCCGCCGCTGATGTCGATCCGGGACTGATCAGGGTCACCCGACACCGTCAGGTCCGCTCCCCCCGACGCCTCACCAACGACCGATTCCGACGCAAAAACACGCGCGTTCGCTCCACCGCTGATATCGACTTCGACGCTTGCGGCGTCCAATCCGTGCAGATCGACATCAGCCCCGCCCGAAGCCGACAAGCGATAATCGGCCGTAGTACCGAAACCGTTCAGATCGGCGCCACCGCTGACCTCGATGCTTTCAAGGGAGTCGACGGTCACATCGACGAATCGGCCACTTCCCAATATCGACACCGAGCCGTTGAACTCGACCACCAGAGTGCCTCCGCGTACTTCCGTCACAAGCTTGCTCAGGAGGTTGTCGTCGAACGTCACCGACACAGACGGGGTAGCACCCGGATCGACCAGCAGTTTCACGTTGATGCCCTCACTGATGTCGAGACCGTCGAAAGAGCCGACGGTACGGCTCTCGGTGACCAGGTCGCCCGAACCTACCGTTCCGCATGCCGCCACCGTGAGTCCTAGAGCCGAGACCAGAACTATCAGGCCGATTCTTCCGTTCAGGTGGCCCATGCATTCCTCCTTTTGAAAAGGTTGCCAAGAGCCAAACCTACGCGGAATGATTGCCCCTCATCGTGGAATCCGGTAGCAGGGCGCGCTAAATGGAACACCGCGAGAACCGGGCTCCAACGGCGCACAAAGAGCTACGAACGCCTGCGGCTTATTCCTTGCAGTATCCAGGCAAAGACACCGACCAGGACGAGGCCACCGCCGATGAGCAGGCCGTATGCCCATTCGTCGGCGATGTCGCCGACCTGCCACGTGGCATCGAAGATCCCCAGGGACTGGTTGTCGCCGGCGAACATGATGAACAAGCCCAGGAAGACGGCGATCGCACCGAAGATAGCCAGCAGTTGCTTGACGAACCGCTGCCAGGTCGAGGGCGCCGCCTCACGGGTTTCCTCATCGGGGGTCGTGTCGTACCTCGTTTCCATTTCGACCTCCCTTCCATCTTTCATTAGACGCCTGCCGAGAGGTGGTGTCTAGTGGTGGTTCGAAGGCGTCGAGAAGCTCTTAGCTCAGTGCACCGAGCACGCGGCCGATGCGTTCGATGCCGGCAACCACGGCATCAGTGGGCGCCCCCGCAAAGCAGAGGCGCATGAACCCTGGCTCGCCCACCCGGCACGCCGAGCCGGGTGTCAGATTGACGTTCGCCGATTCGAGCAGCGACCGCCACAGTGCATCCTCGGCCTCCCAGCTGTTCTCGACCATGAAGTTCCGCATGTCACACAGGACGAAGAAGCCTGCCTCGGCGGTCGAGTGAGGGACACCGATGGCATCGAGCGCCCCCTAGGCAATAGGCAATAGGCAATAGGCAATAGGCGCCCTGTTCCCCATAGGCAGTAAGCAGTAGGCCATAGGCTCGCTGAGGAACGCTCTTCGGTAGCCTCAGAAAGTGCCGAGCGGCCGGCCAAGAGAGAAAGGCCAACGTGGACATCGCAAAGATGACCGCAGATCAGGCGCTTGCCGGCGCGGCCGCGCGTCATTCGCTGTCGCAACCCGGGTCGTCGATCATCGAGATCGCCACCGGGGTGGTCGGGCTCCACAACACGAGCCCCGTGAGTCCGTACCTCTCGATCCGGGCCCGCCTGCCCGGATTCAGCCGCACGGCCCTCGATATGGAGATGTGGGACGCATGGAGCATCGCTCGATTCCGTGGTATGCGGCTGACGATGTTCATTCTTCCGCATGATCTCCTCGAAATCGTCGCAGCGGCCACCCGTCACATATCTGAGAAGCAGGCGGCGAGGTGGTTGGAAGAGTCAGGCCTATCACGGCTGGACTTCAATCGATTCGAGGACGACGTGATCGCGGCCCTGGCCGACGGCCCGCTCACCGTCCGGGGATTGCGGCAGACACTCGATATCCCACAGTCGATCGATCTACCGGGGATCGTCGGCAGGATGTGTGATGTGGGGAAGCTCGTCGGCGGCAGACCTCCGCGCAACTGGCGATCGGGTGTCCGCCGGTACCACCGATGGGAGCACGTTCTCCCCAATGTCGACCTACACCGTTGGGATGAGGCTGCGGCAATCCGTGAGCTGATCTATCGATACGTCAGAAACTACGGTCCGGTGACGATCAACGACATCTCATGGTGGACGGGCTTCACCAAGAGGCGGTGTAGAGCGGGCCTCGCCGCTCTCAACCTCGTGGAGGTGGAGGTCGAGGGATGGCCTGGTCCGCTCTACACCGCCACCGACATGACCCCAACAGTTGAACTGGACTCTCGAGTCCACGCCCTCCCCATGCTCGATCCGTATGTACAGGGGTACCGGGAACGTACCCGCTTCCTCCTGCCCGGCCGCCACACGTTCGTCTACGACGGCGGCGGCAACGCCACCGCCACCCTCATGCAAAGAGGTCGCATTGTCGGCGTCTGGCAAGCCGCCGACGAACCGGTGCAGTCGATCCGCTATCACCTGTTCGCGGGTGTACCGGCTTCCGTCCGCCGGAGTGCGGAGTCCGAGCTAGCAGCCGTCGGTGCGCTCTTGTTCGATCGCCGAGTAGACGTGGAGGAAGTGCCGACGATGAAGCCACTGGACGCAGACGGCGGACGAAGCGCGAACCATCCGCTCGATTCGCGCATCCATCGGGCGTCACGACGCCGGCGCACCTGAGCTTGCTCGGGTCGCCCCGGACAGGCCCTTCGCACAGAGGGCTCCAAACCAGCTTCGTATCCCGTGAGGATTCATCCGTTCCGTCGCGAACAATGCGGAAATCAGGTGACATCAACAACTTCTTTTAGCAAAAACAAAACCTCTTGTATTTCCTGTATCTTTGGAATATAGTGAACGAAGTTGATGAGATCGGGAAGAGATGAACGCCACCCCGGAAGAACAACGATTCGCCGAAGAGAGCGGCCAGATGTTCGATCAGTGGTCCCTCCCCCGAATGGCCGGAAGAGTATGGGGTCTGCTCATCGTTGCCGAGGAACCCCGACTGTCCTCCCTCGAGCTGACCGAACGACTAGGCACAAGTGCCGCCTCAATCAGCAGCGCAACCCGCTACCTCCTCCAGAATCAACTCATTGAACGGGTACGCGTCCCCGGCGAGAGACGTGAATATTTCACCTTCAGCCCCGCCAGCCTCCGCTCGATCTACCTGCGGCGTATAGCCGCCGTTGCAGACATGCATCGCATGGCAGAAAGGGCCCTCTCCTCCTTCGAGGATCGGCCCATCGCCCACCGGCGACTGCAGGAGATGCACGACTTCTACGAGTGGCTCGAGCTGGAACTGGCCGCCGTTCTACGACGCTGGGACGGCGAGAAAGGGCGAGACACCAAGGAGTAGACCATGACCGCCCCCGACCACCGCGACCTGATCGTGCTGGAGAGCGTGTCACGCAAGTACGAGCTCGGCGCGACCACCGTCACCGCGCTCGACGACGTAAACCTGCATGTCGACGAGGGCGAGTTCGTGGTCGTTCTGGGCCCATCCGGCTCGGGCAAGACCACGCTCATCAACCTCATCGGCGCTCTGGACACGGCCACGAACGGCCGGATCCATGTAGGGGAAGTCGATGTGACAACCGCCGGCCGCAAAGAGCTGTTTGCCTACCGGCGGCATCTGGTGAGCTTCATATTCCAGAGCTTCAACATCTTCCCCGGCCTGACTGCCCGCGAGAACGTACAGTTCGGCATCGACGCCGCCGAACGAGGGGCAGGGCCCAGCGCCCAGGATGTCCTCGACCAGGTGGGCCTTGGTGATAGGGCCGAACACTTTCCGCATGAACTATCCGGCGGAGAGCAGCAGCGGGTGGCCATCGCCCGCGCCCTGGCCACCGGCAATCCGATCCTGCTCGCCGACGAACCGACGGGCGAACTGGACTTCAAGACCGGCGTTCAGATTCTCGAACTGCTGCAAGCCCAGGCCGGCCCCGACAAGGCGGTCGTGGTGGTGACCCACAACCGGGAGATCTCGCGTATCGCCGACCGGGTCGTTGAGCTGAGCAGCGGACGCATCGAGCGCGACGGACCGCCGCGCGGAGGCCGTGCCGACGTGTCCGACCTGCATTGGTAGGAGGTCGACATGAACTCTCTTCGCCTCTGGCTTCGATGGTCCTGGCGTGACCTCCGCCACCACTGGGTGCGTGTCGCAGCCATCGCCCTGATCATTGCCCTCGGGACCGGCGCCTACGCCGGTTTGTCCTCGAGTGCTGCCTGGCGCCTTGCCTCGGCCGATCACAACTATGAACTGCTCGGCATGTACGACCTGCGAGTTCGACTCAGTACCGGGAGCTTCCTCGAGGAAGGAGACCTCCTCGCACTGCTCCCAGGCTCCGCTGCGATTGAGACCGCGGAAGAACGGCTGATCGTTCCCATCCAGGTCGATGCCTCGACCCCGAACGAAACCATCCTCGTGCGAGGCGTAGTGATGGGACTCGACGTCACCGACGACGGCCCCCATCTAAACCGGGTATTTGCCGCAGAGGGCCGGACGCTGAACAACCGGGATGCAGGCCGGCCGACCGCCCTGCTCGAGCGCAACTTCGCCACTTTCTACGATCTGCCGGCAACAGGCTCGGTCCGGATCAGCGGCGGCCGCACCGTCGACTTCGTCGGCCACGGCATCACACCCGAGTACTTCTTCGTACAGCCGGAGGGAGGCCTGTTCTTCTCCCAGGCGAACTACGCAGCTCTGTTCACGTCGCTCGACACCGCACAGGAACTGGCCGGCATGCCCGATCGTGTCAACGACCTCGTACTGGCCGTCGCTCCCGGCACCGAACCGGCGGCCCTGGCCGCCGCAATCGAGGGCTCCTTCGCCGCCAGCATGCCGGACATCGGCGTGACGATAATGACCGCCCAAGACGATCTCACCTACACGCTGGTCTACGAAGACATCGACAACGACCAGGCCTTCTTCAACATGCTGGCGTTCGTTATCTTCGCCGGCGCGGTGGCCGCCGCCTTCAACCTGACCACCCGTTTGGTCGAACATGCCCGTCGAGAGTTCGGGATCGCAATGGCGCTCGGTGTCCCTCGCCGCCGCATCATCCTTCGACCCCTCCTGGTCGGCGCTCAGATCGCATTGCTTGGAGTGGTATTCGGGCTGGGAATGGGCTGGCTGATCGCTGCCGCCATGCGGAATGTGCTGCAGGAGGTCCTGCCTTTCGCCGAATGGCTCACTCCTTTCCAGGCCGGCCTCTTCGCACAAGCAGCTCTCGCCGGGTTCGTGGTTCCGTTCATCGCTGCAGCCATCCCGGCCTGGCGGGCTGTGCGAGTCAATCCGGTCGACGCCATCCGCACCGGACATCTCGCAGCCCGCAGCGGAGGCCCGTCTCCCGTCGTCAGACAGGTCCGCCTGCCGGGCAACACATTCACCAAGATGCCGTTTCGAAACTTCGTGCGTGCCCCGCGCCGTACAGTCCTTACCATCCTGGGCATCGGTGCCGCGGTCGCAGTCCTCGTGTTGATCCTGGGAGCAATTGATTCGTTCATCGTCACCGTGGACCGGGGTGAGGCGGCAGCCACCGGAGGAGCTGCCGACCGGATCATCGTGGACCTCGACCAGGTCTATCCAACGATCAGTCCGCCCATCGAACGAGTAACGACCGCCGGCTCGGTGGCAGATGCCCGTCCGAGCCTGCGAGTCGGCGGGTTGCTGGTCAACGGAGACACGACTATCGATGCAATAATCGAATTCGTCGACTTCGAGGGCGGATTGTTCCGCCCCGGCGTCACCGCTGGGGCCGCACCGGGCGATCAGGTTGGTGTGGTCATCGCGCAGAAAGCCGCCGAAGACCTAGGCGTTTCGGTGGGCGACACGGTCCGGCTCCGCCACCCGGTGCGGGAGGGCCCCCTGGCGTTCTCGCTCCAGGAGACCGAGTACGAAGTGACCGGTATCCATGATCATCCATTCCGCTTCTACGTCTACATGGCGGCCGAGAACGCCGGCGAGATGGGCCTTTCGGGCCTGGCCAACTCGATCGACGTAATACCGGCTCCCGGCGTCGAAGTTGGCGACGTGCAGCGTGAATTGTTCGAATCCTCAACAGTGGTTTCCGTGCAACGGGCCGACGCCTCGGCGATACTGATTCGCGACGTGCTCGATACCTTCATCGGGGTGTTCCAGCTATTTGAAGGTGTGGTCCTGTTGCTAGCCGTGCTGATTGCCTTCAACTCGGCCGGACTTGGCGTCGAGGAACGACGTCGGGAATACGCCACGATGTTCGCCTACGGCGTGCCCCGCTGGAAGGCGGTACGGATGATCATGATCGAGAGCACCTTGATCGGTGTCCTCGCCACCGCGCTCGGCGGGGCAGGGGGGATGGGCTTGCTCGTCTGGTTCGTACGATCCCTCGCCTCTCAGTCGATGCCCCAGATAGGCCTGGACATCCTGCTTTCACCGTCTTCAGTCGTGATCGCGATCGCCATCGGCGTCGTGGCCGTCGGCCTGGCGCCGTTGCTCACCGCACCGCGCCGGTTGGGCCGAATGGACGTCCCTTCCACACTGCGGGTAATGGAGTAGGTAACCCGAGTCGCGGCCACCGAGAAACCGGCGTCCGATACCCGGGTTACCAGCCGCCTAGCTGAAGAAGTCCAGCACTTCCTGTGTGTTCCCTGCGAAACTCCACCGGTCGGTGACTTTGCCGTCGCTGAGATGGAGGATCTCCACCGTCTGATAGTGGAGCGTCTGGTCTCCGCGAGTCGCGGTGGCCTTTACCAAAGCCAATGTGTGAACGTCGTTGGCGACGACGTCGTGGACTTCTGCTTCGATCTCGTAGTCCTGTCCACCGGAACCCAGCGATGCAAAGATCGCTTCTTTCCCGCGGAGTGGTGTCGTTGCTCCGACCTCATACCAGTTGACGTCATCGGCCAGCATTCCGGCGAATTGCTCGAAATCGCCGTCGTTGAAAGCGTTCAACGCACCTCTGACTAGGGCCGCGTTTGGATGCTCCTGCACGATTCCCCTCCTCATTGATCGCGGGCAGGTTGCCCGATCTCAGCATCATCCCCGCCGCGAGCCTTCGTTGCAAAGGTTTTCCTCAAGCGATGCACAACAACCTGCTCAACTTCCCGCCGGAACCAACGCACTTGCTGCTTTGTCACAGCCGATTCGTATGATGCGCTGGTGAACGACGCTGAGAACGGACCGGGGACACACGACGACGCCTATTGGGACATGCTGGCCGGCCTGATGCCGGAAGCTGCCGAGTCGGAGGTGAGAGGCGAGAGCACCCGTCCGGTCGGCGCCATCCGTCCATCGAAACCACCCAGCCCGCCTTCTCACGATCCGCTGACCGAAGAGCAACTCCTCACGACGCTGAGGGAAACCTTCGGGTTCGAATCGTTCCGTCCCGGCCAGCGAGAGGTCGTCGAGTCGGTTCTACGAGGGGACGATTGTCTTGCCGTGATGCCCACCGGCTCCGGCAAGTCATTGACTTATCAGCTGGCCGCCCGGCTGCTCGGCGGAACTACCCTCGTTATCTCTCCCTTGATTGCGCTGATGAAGGACCAGGTCGACTCTGCCCGGCAGACCGGCATCTCCGCGACCTTCATCAACTCCAGCCTTGAACCCGAGGAGCGTGCCGAGCGAATCTCAACCCTGCAACGCGGCGGATACGAGCTGGTATACGTCGCTCCTGAAGGGTTGGCAGCCTCACTGAGTTCGGTGCTCAACAGCGTCGACATCCGGCTCATCGCCGTCGACGAAGCCCACTGCATCAGCCAGTGGGGTCACGATTTCCGGCCCGATTACCGCAAGTTACAGAACCTGAAGGCTCGATTCGACGTGCCGGTGCTGGCGCTCACCGCGACGGCCACCGCGCCGGTACGTACCGACATCACGAAACAGCTCGGCCTAACGGCTCCGCTCGAGGTCCGCAATCAGTTCTTCCGACCGAACCTCAAGCTGCGGGCATACAAGAAGGGCACCCACGAAGGGCGACGAGTGAGGGCGAGGGAACACATCGGCGCGATATGTGCGGAACGACGCGGCGAGAGCGGCATCGTCTACACGCTGTCGCGGAAATCTGCCGAATCTACTGCTGCCTATTTACAGGCGCTCGGTATCAAGGCAGCCGCCTACCACGCGGGGCTCGAGGCAGAGACCCGCACCCGGGTGCAAGACGCGTTCGTGCGAGATGACATCCACGTCGTGTGCGCCACCGTGGCATTCGGAATGGGCATCGACAAGAGCAACGTCCGCTTCGTGATACACCGCGACATGCCGAAATCGATCGAGTCCTACTACCAGGAGATCGGTCGAGCCGGCCGCGATGGGCTCGATAGCGACTGCGTCCTCTTCTACTCATGGGCAGACGTGGTCGGCCTCGATCGGATAGTGTCAGGGTCCGACAGCTCGGAATCACAGCGTCGCCAGATCCGCCGCATGTACGATTTCGCCGAATCGGACTTCTGTCGCCACGCGGCCATCGTTCGGTACTTTGGCGACACGGTCGAGGCATGTGAATGGTCGTGCGACAACTGCACGGATCTGGGAGATGAACCGGCACCGGTAGCGACAGCACATCGTCTCCGGGATCAACCATCCGGAACCGGAAGCAACCAAACTGGCTCAACTCCCGATACGTCGGACGGCAATGAAGGACTCTTCGAGGATCTGCGTGCGCTACGGCGGGAACTGGCCGATGAGCGGGGGTTTCCCGCCTACATCGTGTTCAACGACGCAACCCTGCGGGAGATGGCGCGAACCCTCCCGTCGAATCCCAGCGAACTCCTCGCCGTCAACGGCGTTGGCCAGAAACGATTCGACTCATACGGCGAAGCGTTCCTCGAGGTCATCGGCAGCTGGACCCAGAGGCATCGGATCGGCTAGACCCGCCAAACAGCAACGGCCCCCCATCGTGCGGATTAGGGCCGGTCGGCACTTGAAAGCTGGTGCCGCGTCGGTCATCGTGGTCTTTGCCGAAACAACCGGATATCAGGAGTCGGCGACGAATGAACACCGATCACCTCACACTCCCCGATCCGCAGCCGGCCAGAAAGGGGCCTTCCGCGGCCGCCCGCCGCTTTGGCTACCTGATCGCAATCGCCGTCAACGTTGCTCTCCTCTATGCCGTCAACAACGTGTTGGGCTGGGATGTTGCACCGTTCTTGACCGACGACTTCGAGCTGGCGATCCCGCTCATCAATCTGTCACTCATCGTGACGATGGTTGTGAACCTGAGCTACGTCTTCTTCGATAGCCGCTGGTTCAAGTCGATCACCCAGATCGGACTGGCGGGCGTCAGCCTGGCGGCCACGGTCCGACTGTATCGGGTGTTTCCCTTCGACTTCTCGGCGTACGACTTCGGCTGGGACACGCTGGCCAGGGCCGTTCTAATCATCGCCATGGTGGGGATCGTCATCAGCATCGTCGTTGAGGCGGTGAAGCTACTCGGTGCAGGGCTTCGGTTGGCGAGATCGTTCTGACTTCGATGTTTGAAATGCCTGCGAGTCGATTCTCGGAGGCCTTCAGCTGTTTTCCCGACGCGCCCGATCGGCCTTGTCGCGCTCCTCACGGCGCGCCTTCTCGACAGCTTCTCGCTCCTCACGATGTGCCCGTTCGGCAGCTTCGCGCTCCTCCCGACGGACCCGGTCGGCTTCCTCACGTTCGGTCCGCTCTCGAGAGCCTGGTTCGTCCCTTTCCGCACGTCGCTCCTCGTCGTACTCGGCGCGGTCGCTCAGGCGCTCCGCCTCGTGCCGGGCATGATCCGCCTTACGTTCCTCTTCCTCCCGGGCGCGCTCGTCGCGGTCCTCACTCGACTGTCTGCCATCCATGGTCTCGTCCTGTCTCGCCTCGGCACCCTTAGCTGAATCCAATCTACTGGTGATTCATCCAGCGCAGTCATCCGACAGCGAGAGGTGCGTGCGCAGTGAGTGTCGGCTGGGTTCAGCGTTACCATGGATGCCCGAGCCGGGACAGAGAGGCGACGGGTGGACTGCAGCCAGATTGCCCGCGATCTATCGCCGCTCGCCCTTGAGTGGCTGCTGATCGGGCAAGCTTTCGCCGGCCCTCCCACCGACGGGCCGGCCGCCGGATCCCGACCAAACTCGACCACAAGTGAATGATCCCAACCAAGAGACGGGAAGACGAGACATGACCCAGCTGCCGATCTACACCGAGGAACACGAGCTGTTCCGGCGGACCATCCGGGACTTCGTCGCCACCGAAATCACCCCCTTCGTCAACGAGTGGGACGAGGCCGAAGAGTTCCCCAGGGAGTTGTATCAGAAAGTAGGGGCAGTCGGCCTATTCGGAATCGGATTCGATGAGAAATACGGAGGCCTTGGCGATCACGACCCCATCCTCCTCAGCATCGTGTCCGAGGAGTTCGCCCGCTGCGGTGCGGGCGGAGTGGCAGCGTCCCTGTTTTCCAACTACATCGGAGCGCCACCGATCCAGACCGGAGGGTCCGCAAAGGTCAAGGCCGAGATCATCCCGGGAATGCTCAAAGGTGATCTCATCTGCGCCCTTGCCGTCACGGAACCGGGCGGCGGTTCCGATGTCGCTGCGCTCGAAACAAGGGCAGTACGCGACGGCGAACACTTCATCGTCAACGGCCAGAAGACCTTCATAACGTCCGGCATGCGCGCCGACTACATAACAGCGGCGGTGCGCACCGGCGGCGCCGGCCCATCCGGAGTGTCTCTGCTGGTGATCCCCACCAACGCGGCCGGTTTCTATGCAACTCCGCTCGAGAAGATGGGATGGTGGTGCTCGGATACGGCCACGCTCTACTTCGACGACTGCCGGGTGCCGGCCGAGTACCTGCTCGGAGTCGAAAACGCCGGGTTCCGGCTCATCATGGAGAACTTCAACTACGAACGCCTGTTGCTGATCTCGGGAATGGTGGGAGCCTCCCGTCTTTGTTTCGACGAGGCCCTCAGCTGGGCACGCGAGCGGCACACATTCGGCCAACGCCTTGCCGACCATCAGGTGATCCGGCACAAGTTCGTTGAGATGGACCGCATGATCAATGCCACCAAAGCCTGGATGGAGAAGCTCGCCTGGCAGGTCCTGCACGGCGACAAGCCCGTGGCCGAGCTGGCGGAGTGCAAAGTGCAGGCGAGCCTCACCATGGAGTTCTGTGCCCGGGAGGCTGCTCAGATTCTGGGCGGAGCCTCTTACATTCGAGGCAACCCGGTGGAGCGGATCTACCGGGAGGTGAGGGTCAATGCCATCGGCGGAGGGTCCGAAGAGATCATGCGCGATCTGGCAGCCCGCCAACTCGGCCTCTGAGTTCCACCGGGCCGATATGCCCGGACAACCAGCATCGAAGCAAGGCCTCGATCTCAACTAGCCAGCTTTGATCGCCGCGATATTGAGGCCTGATCGGCTAACTCAGCTGTGGGCAGAGGACTCAGCGAAGTCCGAGCTTCATCCGAATCCGACTTAGGTCCAGCGGCCGCATATCGGTCCACACCTCTTCGATGTACTGGAGGCACTCTTCCCTGGTTCCCGCAGAACCGGTCTCCCGCCATCCTTTGATAACGGCGTTTTCAATAGGGATAACCGAGTACTGCTCTTCGTGATTCACGACGACCTTGTACCTGTCTTGTCCGATATCCATCTCGTCCTTCCGGGAATGCAGCATGAGCGTATCTGGTCGCCGACCATATGGCCGACGGGTAGGTCTTTGGTCCCGGATATCCATGGCAAAATCCGGCGGTGACAACATCCAGGCTGCTCGTGGGGCGTTCTTGAAACGCCTGTCCGTCGTGGTCGCACTCGTGCCGGCTGATACGGGTTTCGGACCCTCGGCCGGCGACGGCCGGGACCACTCTCCGCCTGGAACCCTGCTTGACGGCCGTCGGCCGGTAAGGGTCTAGCCGCTGATCCACCATTCGTGCACAATGAAGATGAGAGTGCGCCACGATGCGACAGCTGACAGATTCGATCGAAATCGACTCTCCCGTTGAGCCAATCTGGCGATGGCTCGCCGACCTGGCCGAGCACTACACCGACTGGCACCCCGACCACGTCTCGGCCGAGTGGAAAAGCGGCGACCCCTACCAGGTCGGTTCGATCCTGGAAGTCGTCGAGTACATCGGGGGCAGGCGGGAGGTCGTCCGCTTCGAGATGGCTTCCGTCGATCCTCCATCGGGATTCGAGTACAGCATCTGCGGTCCGATCTCGATGCTGCTCCCTGGAGGATCTTTCGAGATCACGCCTGTCGATGGTGGATCACAATTCAAGGCAACCATCTCCTACCGATTCGGCAAACTCACCGAGAGCCTGTTCAAGAATCGAACAGAAGCGCTGAGAGAACACATGCGGGAGGAAGGCGAGAATCTGAAGAGGCTCATCGAGTCGGCCCGGTAGGACGAGAGACCAGCGGTAGAAACGGTATTGGCGTATCGCCGAGGCTCGGGGCCATGTATTCACCGCGACTTCCGGCCGTGTTCGGTCGCGGGATGGTGCGCTAACCGGTGAATCGCATGTGAGCGAGGGCCGGCGAAAGCAGAGGGGGTACCACACGCGCTAACACCCCTCGCCCTCGAAGACTCGGGCACTCCCCCCGCCACCGGCGGTGGGAGAAACGCGAGGTCGTCTACGGTCCTCCTGACTGCTCGTTTCGCATCGTCGCGAAAGAGGGGGGCTGTGGTGCGACAGGAAGCATTGCACGGCCCCGGCAATGCAGAATCCAACACCCTTGTCGGCCCGCTCAGAATCGCCAACGCCGTAGACTCGAACCCCATGTCGATTACCTGCCCGTCATGTAGCACTCCGGCTGCCGACGACTCCCGGTTCTGTGCTGCCTGCGGAACGTCGCTTGCGCCCGCCTGCGATATGTGCGGGTCCGACGTTCCGCCTGGTTCACAGTTCTGCCCTTCGTGCGGTGCTTCCCAGGCGACGCCCGAACCGGCCGCCTCTCCGCTCAGAGCCGGTGAAGAACGGCGAGTCATCACCGCACTGTTCACAGATCTGGTCGGCTTCACCGCCCACACCGCCGCGTCGGATCCTGAAGACGTTCGCACTCGCCTGACCACCTATCACAGCCGGTGCAGGGAAGACGTCGAGCGATTCGGAGGGCAGGTCCAGGAGCTGCTGGGCGACGGGATGTTCGCCGTGTTCGGTTCTCCGATTGCCCACGAGGACGATCCCGAGCGAGCCGTTCGTGCCGCCCTTCGCATCCAGGAATCCGTTGAACAACTCAACGCAGATCAGCCTGAACTGGTACTCGCGGTCCGGGCCGCCGTCACCACCGGGGAGGCGCTCGTGCAGCTCGAGCCGCATCCAGATCGGGTAGCTGTGGTTGGTGACGTCGTCAATACCGCCGCCCGGCTGGAGCAGCATGCCCCGCCGGGAGGGGTGGTGGTCGACGAGCGCACCTACCTTTCCGCCCGGCGGACTATCGAGTTCCGGGAGAAGGAACCCGTCACCGTCAAGGGGAAGGTCGAGCCGATTCCCATCTGGCTGGCTGACGCCCCTCGCAGTCGCTACGGCGTGGCGATCGAGGAAGAGGCAGGTTCGTTCTTCGTGGGACGGTCGGGTGAGTTGAGCACGCTCACAGAATCCTTCGAGCGGGCACTGACGCGGCGCGCTCCGCAAATGGTCACGATCGTCGGCGAGCCCGGCGTCGGGAAGAGTCGTCTGGTCCGTGAGTTCCGAAGCCACGTCGACGAACGGCCCGACCTCGTCTGGTGGCGTGAAGGACGTTGCCTCCCGTACGGGGAGGGTGTCACCTTCTGGGCCCTGAGCGAAGTCGTCAAAGCCCAGGCCGGCATCCTCGAGGCCGAACCTTCGGATGAGGCCGCCGATAAGTTGCGGGTGGCAGTTGATTCGCTGGTCGATGATGATGACGAGGCTGCATGGCTGCGGCTTCGACTGGCTCCGCTGGCCGGGACCGGGGACATTGATGTCTCCACGGAGCGGGGCGAGCTCTTCTCAGCCTGGCTGCGATTCCTTGAAGCACTTTCGAGCCGCAACCCTCTGGTGTTGGTGCTCGAGGATCTGCAGTGGGCCGACGGGGTATTGCTCGAGTTCGTCGAGTACGTGCTCGATTGGGCCGAAGATGCGCCGATCTTGCTGGTAGGCACGGCCCGACCTGAGCTGTTCACCGACCATCCCGAGTGGGGCGGGGGTAAGCGCGATGCAACCACCCTATCGCTACCCCCGCTGGACCCGAAGGAGACTGCGGATCTGCTCATGGGTCTGGCCGGCCGATCGGTCATGCCCGCCAGAGCCCAACAGGCACTACTCGAACGAAGCGGAGGCAATCCGCTCTACGTCACCGAGCTGATGCGTCTCGTAGCCGAGCAAGGTTCTCTGGACACGGCCGATGAAGACACCGAACTCCTGCTCCCGGACACGGTCCAGGCAATCATCGCCGCCCGCCTCGACCTGCTCGAACCGGAAGATCGATTGCTCCTCCAGGCCGCCTCGGTCATCGGCAAAGTCTTCTGGGCGGGGGCACTGTCGTTTCTCGGTGCCGGGGAAGGCGAGGGAATCCGGGCTTCCCTGCGCAGGCTGGTCTCGCGCGAACTGATCCGCCCTGTGCGGCGTTCTTCGATGAAAGGCCAGGACGAGTACACCTTTGCCCATGTTCTCATCCGGGATGTCGCCTACGGACAGATCACGAGAACGGAGCGGGCGCGTCTCCACCGCGAGGTGGCCCGCTGGCTGGAAGCTATCAGCGGCGAGCGGGTGCTCGAAGTGGCAGAGCTCGTTGCTCACCACCACCTGCGCGCCCTCGAGCTCCAGCCCACCGACGACGACCAGCGACTCAACCAGGTCTACCGGTTCGTGATGATGGCCGGCGAGCGGGTGCAGGCTCTCGATGTCGACAGGGGAACCTTCTTCTACACAAAGGCGGCCGAACTCGCCCGCACTCCGCGTGATCGAGGTCGGGCTCTCCTGGCGTTCGGCAAGATCGCATCGGGCCACATCGATGAAGCCACCGAGGCGCTCGATCAGGCAGTGACGGCGTTCCAAGAGGCCGGATCGATTCTGGACGAAGCCGATGCACTATCTACCCGGGCAACGACAGAGTGGTATCGAGGCGATGCAGAAATGGCCGATCGATTCGATGAGCGTGCCCTGGAACTGGTCGAGGCTGTAGAGCCGAGCGACCTGGTCGCCAGAGTGCTGGCCGGTCGAGCGGCCCATCTGCAGCTGCGCGGGCGCAGTGAGGAAGGGCTCGAGATGGCCGATCGAGCGATTGCCGTGGCGCAGCAGGTCGGTTCGACTGAGAACTACGTGCGGGGGCTGTCCGCCAGAGGGAATGCCCTCCTCCAACTGGGTGACCCCACCGGCGAGGAAGACCTCCGGGAGACGCTGCGCATCAGCCTCGATCGCAACGACGCCCGTTCCGCACTTGTGGCCTATAACAACGTCGCCACCAACGTCGTCGTCGCAGGACGCCTCACCGAAGCGAAAGATCTCATCGAGGAAGCGATCGAATACGGAAGTCAGAGGGGCTACGTGACGGCGGCGGATTGGTCTCGCATGACCAGATGTGAATCGCTCTTCCCGCTGGGAGAGTGGGACGCCACGTTGCACGCAGCCCGGCAGCTGCAGGACGCGGATCAAGCCCGGGGCGGCTCGCAGATCACCACGTTCGCCAAGGCCTGGGAGGCGGCCGTGCTCTTCTACCGGGGCTCCACCGTACTTGCCAGGCAGCTGTGGGTTGAAGTGCTCGAACAGGCGCGCAAGATCCAGGATGCTCAAACCCTTTTCCCTGCCCTCGCCAACGGCATCCTCATTTGGGAAGCGCAAGGCGAAGCTGTCGACGCCAGGCGCATGGCCGACGAATTGGCGGAGATCGCTACCGATAATCCGGTGTTCCTGGCCATACATCTTCCCGCCGCCGCCCGAGCAATGGTTTCGCTCGGCATGGAAGACCAGGTCGAACGGCTCGTCCGGCTGGCCAAGCCCACGTCAGACTGGATGACTGCGCAGATCGGAGGAGCAAAAGCTCACCTCAGTGAGCAGCGGGGCGACTACGAAGAAGCGCTGGACCTCCATCGGACCGTGATAGCAGTGGGGATTCCACTCGAACAGCGCTTCTGGGTGGCGATGGCCAGGATCGGAGCCGGTCGCTGCCTGCTGGCGCTGGGCCGGGATGTCGAAGCCACCGAAGAACTCGGGGCAGCCCGAGAGGCCGCCGACTCGATGGCAGCCAACCTCCTCCTCGACGAGATCGACTCCCTCGAATCACCGGAGGAGACGGCCGTCCCGAGCGGTTAGCAAGGATCCGTTTCTCCCATCGGGTGGTCCGTCGTGAGATAGCGCGACACAGGGAGCTTCGCCCGACCCACAAGCTAGATGTTCGGTCTTTCGTTTTCTCCTCCGCAGATTGTGCGAGGGCGGCTGTTCCGCCGGTAGGCGCAAGCGGACGGGGCTCAGACCTTCGGGCGTCTCATCAGCGGCTGCAGGAACCTCGCGCCCTTGAGTGGTTCGGCGGCGAGCGCGGCCATAACCCCGCCACTCAGTCCGCCGGCGACACCCGGCGTCGAAACATCCACTCCACCTAGATACAGACCCTTCACCGGAGTACGCGGTAGCAGTGACACATCTCCAAACCGCTCCGGTGTGGTGCCGAGACCGTAAATCGATCCCCCGGCCGAGGCGGCGAAGTGGTTGGTTGACAACGGAGTCGACATCTCGGCGTGATCCACCATCGGAGCCAACTCGGGGTAGTGCGTCAGATACTGGTCGAGCAGTGTCTTCGTCAGTTCGTCCTTGAAGGCGTCGTACTCGGCCCCGCGCCGCTTCCACCTCGTGCCGGACCACCGGGAGAAGGCGTCCCACGGGACGAAAGTGATGACTTCGCCGGTGTTGCGCTGAACCGGACCCGGCTCGTGCTTCGGGTCTTTCAACGAAGGGAAGCTGCAGAACAGGACCGGGGAGGGCCCGGTAGGGCGATCGGGGCTGATGTCCCAGCCCTGGACCTCCATGTCCCAGGAGTCGAAATACCACTGGCAATAGCGCTCGGCGCCGTGCGCGGCAATGTCGCCTTTGAATCCCAGATAGAGGCTGACGTGGGCCGGCCCGGCATCGCGGTAGGGCTCACCGGTGACCGGCAGGCCTTGTTCGAGCAGATTCGAGGTCGGAATGGCACCTGCAGCGCTGATGACCCGCTTGGCCGGGACCTCCGTGCCGTCCGACAGGCGCACTCCGGTGACGCTGCCGCGCCGCACCACAATCTCATCAACCGACCGCCGGACGGCGGTCCACCCACCAGCCTCTGCGACGGTGCCGAGCAGGCCGTAGGCGATGCTGGTGGAGCCGCCGACCGGGTAGTAGGCGCCTCGTAGGAAGTGTTGCACCATCATCGCGTGCATAGCGAACGACGACTTGGCCGGCGTGGCGCCGTAGTACCCCCACTGGGCGGACAGCACCGCACGCAACCGCACATCGTCGGTCAAAGACGCCAGCATCTCGGCGGTAGTGATGCCCAGATATTGATCGGCGGCGTCGGCGGCGCGCTTGCGCCCACCGGGTGAAAGCATGCGAGGCGTTGCTCGTGACTGAAGAAACTTGGAGGTCGAACGGGCGGCGGCCCGGACCACCGTCAAATACTGATCAATCGCATCGCGTTCGGCCGGGAAGTAGTCGACCAGCGTCTCGCGAAACTGTTCCCGCGAATCCGGCAGCTGAATCGAGAATCCGCCCGGGAAGTTGAACTCGTCGTACACGCCGCCCACCGATTCCCACTGGAGGCGGCCGTCGGTCAGGTTCTGCAGCAGACGACCCAGGTAGCTCTCCGCCGACATCTCGCCGACTATGTGGACGCCGACGTCCCAGCGATACCCGGGACGTTTGAACATCTGGGTGAAGCCGCCCGGGATGTTGTGCTGTTCGAGCACGAGGACCCGACGTCCGAGCTTGGAGAGCATCGCCGCTGCGACCATTCCGCCCATGCCCGAGCCGATAACGACGTAGTCCCACTGTGTGTCGGGGATCTCATGGCTCCAGGGACGGTCGGTCATTGCCGGCTACCTCTCGCGATGATCTGGGTGACGCCGCCGATGGTCGCTCTTACCCGGGGCGGTGTCAACAGCGCTTCATTCGCGACCGCGCAGTAATGAAACGCGGAAAGGGCGAAGCTCAGCGCGGGCGTAACCGCCGGCTATCACCGGGTCCTCATCCATGATGCGCTGAGCAGCTGCTTCGTCCGGCGCCTCGAAGACAGTGATGCCGGTATTCACCCGACCGAGCGTCGGGCCGGCCAGCACCAGCACGCCCTCCGCATGCAACCGCTGAAATCGCGCGAAATGCTCTTGCCACACCGCTTCTTCCTCAGCGGTCATGGTCGCCGCAAAATCCTCACGAGGTGGATGGATGAAGTAGATCCATTCGGCCATCAAAGGAGTGTAAGAGAACTCGTCGATTCACGGTGGCCCGCCGGGTCAACTACATTCGAAGAAGACAATTCAATGAGAGGTGTCATGAAGAAGAGGCTATTCAAGTTGGCGCTGCTGGTTGCGGTGATCGCCGGTCTGGCGAAGTTCATCGAGGCTCAGAAGGCGGCATGGACCGGACTGACCGAACCTGAACTCCGCGACAAGCTCCATACCAAGCTCGATGACAAGATACCGAGCGAGAAGGTCGACGAAATCGGCGACAAGGTCGTCGAAGAGATGCGCAAGCGTGGCATGGTCGGCGAGGAAGCTGCCGAAGAAGACACAGTCGGCGCTTGAGCGATACGCCACACTCCGGTCCATCCTCCCACAGGAGACCTCAGTCCTGACCGGGTAGGGAGACTCAGGACGGGCGCCCCTTCTGCGTGTTCCGGCAACTGAGCTGTTCAGCGGCAGTAATCGCGGCTATCATGAGTTGTGCCCGAACTACGTCGGGCCTCGCAGCGTCGCTCCTTCCTAGATTGATCGGCCTTTTGTCCTCGCGATTCTTAGGAGTCCGCAGTTCGAATGCGTGACGAGCCGGCTCGTGAGTCGGGCAAAGGATCGAGCTAGCGACTCCCTTCCTCACCCCTCAAGTTTCCCGTTTCGAACACCTGCGGGAAGAACAACCCGGGTTCCAAACCCGGCGCGCCGAATGGCGCACGACCGAGGAGGTCGAGACAATGAAAATCACCGGAACCGTTAAGTTCTTCAATGAACAGAAGGGGTTCGGCTTCATCACTTCGCCGGACGGAGACGATGTTTTCGTCCACGCGTCCAACATCGAAGGTGGCGGATTCCGCACACTTTCGGAGGGCCAGTCGGTGGAGTACGAAACCGCAGCAGGGCGCAAAGGCCCGGAAGCGGTCAACGTCAGGCCCGTCTAGCGTGGCACAACGCGGGCGTGAAGGCATGGCCAAACGCGCCCGGGAAAGGGCCCGCCAGGAACGCCAGGAGGCGAAACGCGAACGGCGTGAAACCTCCTCGGATTCTGAAACGGACCCGACCGATGCCCCCGACGAATCCCAACTGATGGAAGAGTTCCATTCACTCTCCGAACGCCATGCTGCAGGCCAACTCGGGGAGGAGCAATACCAAGAAGAGCGGCATCGGATCTTCGTCGAGCTCGGAATCGAGTCCGACGAAGCCGATTGAATCCTCATCCATATTCGAAACGGCGATCGCGATCGGAATCCCCGACCTCATAGCCATTTCGAGCACTACACTTGAATTACAGCGTACGCACCATGTGTACACCGCCAGCTCCGCCTCCCAATGTTCCGTCGGCGGAGTGACCGCAGGACATGCAGGTTCTCGTCGGAGCCACCGGCTTCGACCCCCCAACGCAGATCAGGCGGGGCGTCGGCCCCCGACGGTTCGCAAGGAGAGACTGTGTCCAAAAACCTATACGTGGGCAACCTCACGTTCAATACGACTTCCGCCGACCTTGAGCGGCTATTCGCCGCTCACGGCGAGGTCGAAAAAGCTCAGGTGATCACCGATCGCGACACCGGCCGCTCACGCGGTTTCGGCTTCGTTGAGATGGCGACTGCCGAGAGCGCCAACGCGGCAATCGAAGCGCTAGACGGCCACAACGTCGATGGACGCGCCCTGACTGTCAACGTCGCTAAAGAACGTTCGCGGTGAAATCCGGTCCCGCCAGGAAAATCGACGGCGGGAGACAACGTTGCGTTGGGTGTGGTCATCCTCTTTTGGAGCATCGTGGCTCCGAGGGATGCACGGTACCGAAATGCGTTTGTCGTAAGCACGAGCTGGCCGAGCCGAAGGGAAATCGGTCGTAAGCTCGACTTTCTATCTGCTGCTTGCCCCGCCTGGAAAGGCGGGGCAAGCTAATTACAGGGCTTCATTGCCACCGCCTTGCTCCTCATGGAAGTGAGGGTCTGCTCGAGCGAGAGAACGGGTCCAGCCGTACGTAGCTTGACGGAGCCGGATGGGCACCTATCAGGCCTGGGCGATGACTGCACAGGGGAGGCTGGACGAGGCTCGGGAGGCACTGGCGGCCGCCGAGATGGCGATCAAGGGGGATCCCCAGGCTGCAGACGGCTTCAAGCGCTCCCTTCACTACCCCACCGGCTCCTCAAAGAAGCGGCCGCGGGAGCACTCCTGGGGAAGTTGGACGGAGTCCCGACGACCTGACTTCAGTTTTCTCGGCAATACTGTTGCGCGCAGGGAACGACAGTATTGCCGAGAAAACTTCTAGTCCGCCGATGTCGGCATAATGCCCGCACATGGAACTAGGCATAACTACATTCGCCGAGACTCACCCCGACCCCGAGACAGGGCAGACGATCAGCCACGGCGACCGGCTGCGCCAGGTTCTCGAAGAGATCGAACTCGCCGAGCAGGTAGGACTCGACGTTTACGGCATCGGCGAACACCACAGACCGGACTTCGCTGCCTCGTCTCCGGCCATCGTGTTGGCCGCCGCCGCCGGGAGAACCAACAAGATCAGGCTCATTCCCGCGGTGATCATTCTGTCGTCGGCCGATCCCGTTCGCACCTACCAGGACTTCGCCACTCTCGACCTCGTCTCATCCGGCCGGGCGGAACTGCTGGTGGGCCGGGGTTCGTTCATCGAGTCGTTCCCGCTGTTCGGCTACTCGCTCTCCGACTACGACGAATTGTTCGCCGAGAAGCTCGATCTGCTGCTCCAGATTCATGAGAACGAACGGGTGACCTGGTCGGGTAGATTCCGACCACCGATACAGGATCAACCCGTCTATCCCCGACACGAGCAGTTGCCGATCTCGGTGGCCGTCGGTGGTACACCCGCCTCCGTCATCCGGGCGGCCGAACGGGGGCTGTCCGTCACGCTGGCAATCATCGGAGGGAGCCCCGACCGCTTCGCCGTCTTTGCAGATCTCCACCGGAGAACGCTGGTTGCATCCGGGTTCGACCCGGCCGATGCACCGCTGGCACTGCACGCCCACGGATACATCGCGGACGGCAGCGAGCAGGCCGCCGAGGAGTTCTATCCCTCGTATGCCACCGCCATGTCGCAATTAGGGAGCGAGCGGGGTTGGGGTCCCATGACCCGGCAGCAGTACGACATGATGCGAGCCCCGGGTGGCCCGTTGGTCCTGGGTGATGTCGAGACGGTCGCCCGCAAGATAGTCCACCTACGCGATGTGCTCGGGATCGATCGTTTCATGCTGCATATCAGCGTAGGAACGCTCCCCCACCACAAGGTGCTCCGCTCGATCGAGTTGCTGGGTACCGAAGTTGCCCCCCTCATCCGCAACGCCTGAACGCGCACGTTCTTCGATAGGATCCTGTCGTGACACCTGCACTCTTTTCGCTCGACGAACGCGTCGCACTGGTAACGGGAGCCGGCAGCCCGTCGGGCATCGGCTTCGCTTGCGCCCGCCTCATCGGCGAGCTTGGGGCAAGTGTCATGGTCACCTCGACAACCAACCGCATCCACGATCGAGTCGCAGAACTGCAGCAACTGGGAATTGATGCCGGCGGCTCGTTCGGTGATCTCACCGACGAGGGATACGTCGACACGCTGATCGCCGAAGCGGTTGAATCGTTTGGGAGGCTCGATATCCTGGTCAACAACGCCGGAATGACGAGCGTGAGCCTTCCCGGCGAAGCTGAAGCAGGAGAGCTGGCCAACCTTCCCACCGAGGTCTGGCGGGCATCCCTCCGACGCAACCTGGACACAGCTTTCCTGGTTTCCCGCGCCGCCGTCCCCCACATGCTCGAGAACGAGTGGGGACGGATCATCAACGTGTCCAGCGTGACCGGGCCGATCATGGCGATGCGCGCCGACCCGGCCTACGCCGCCTCGAAAGCAGGCCTCGAAGGGCTGACCCGCTCGATCGCCGTCGACTACGCCCGCCATGGAATCACCGCCAACGCGGTAGCCCCGGGCTGGATTGCCACCGGTTCACAAACGAAGGATGAAGTCGTCCAGGGGCTCGCCACACCTATGGGACGAAGCGCGACGCCCGACGAGGTGGCTGCAGCTGTTGCCTGGCTGGCTACGCCGGGAGCCGCCTACACGACGGGCCAAAGCATCGTCGTGGACGGCGGAAACTCTATCTCCGAAGAGCGAAGCTGACGTCGAACCCGGGCCGCAGCAGTCTCAACCGCCGCGAATCACCGTTCCGAGTCCGGCTGCCCGTGCTCTCCGATAGGCCTCAGGGAGGATGGCCGCGTACTCGCCCCAGATACCGAGCGCCACATAGAGGATGACTTCAGAGTCCGACTGCCTGCCCGGAGCCCGCCCACCGACAATGTCCGGCCATTCGACCGCATCCTCTTTCCTCAAGCGACCCTCACCGATCAACTTGACCATCTCCGGGATGCGGTAGCTGACATATTGCCAGCGGTCCACCACCAGGCGATCGGCCGTATCGAACAACTCCTCGGCGACCTCCTGGTACGAGCCGAGTCGAGCGACGAATGCACCAGGCTTGACCCATTCCGGTCGAACGTTGACGGCACTGCCGGTCGTCACGGTCACAACGATGTCCGCCCCGCGGACGGCTTCCTCAGCAGAGTCGACCACGCGGACCGGTGCCTTCAGCTTGCCGGCCATCTCGGATACATACCGGCTGGCGGCTTCAGGGATGGCGTCGACGATGCGCAGCTCATCGAGGTCGAAGAGATGGTCAACCGCGTCTCCGTGGTGACGGCCGAGAACGCCGGCACCAAAGATCGTGGCCACTCGAGAATCCGGACGGGCCAGCCGCCGGGCTGTGGCTCCAGTCGACGCACCCGTCTTGAGGCCGGTGATCCAGTCTGCCTCCATGATCGCCACCGGGAGCCCGGTCCCGGCATCGAACAGCAACACCTGCGAGTCGGTCGCCGGCAACCCTTTGGCAGGATTGCCTTCAAAGAAACTGAAGCTCTTTACATAGGCAAGTTCCTCGCCCGCCATATAACCGGAGAAGGGTTTGAGGAAACCGTTATCCCCCACCGACATGTAGAACTTGTCTCCGGCGACGTCGCCGGCGGCATCGGCTTCGATTCCGCGCTCGGCCAGTTCAATGGCCTCGGGCATGGCTAACGACTGCCGGACTTCCGCCTCGGTCAAGAACACGAGACCCGGTCGCTTCAACACCCTGCTACCTCCTCACTGCGAGCGCTGAATGGCGCCCGATGTCGGGATGAATGTACTAGCCGGAAACTCGCGCCGAACCGGTCACCTTGTTCAAGAGCGCAGGGCTTTATTTGAATCACTTGAACATTCAAACCAATTGAATGTAGGGTGATCGCATGATTGATAGCCCGGTCCCCGAAGTGCTCGAAATCGACACGATGGAAGCCTTCGATGTGCTCCTGTCACCGCAGCGACTGCAGCTGGCGGAGATACTCGCCAAGCCGAAGAGCGCCAAAGAGGCCGCCGACGAACTCGGCGTCCCCGTGACCCGCCTCTACTACCACCTCAACGCACTGCTCGACCTCGGTCTCGTCCGGGTGGTCGACGAGCGACCGCGCGGAGCCTTGAAGGAGCGGATCTTCCAGATCGCCGGCAAGGCGATACGACCGAGCAAGGCATTCCTCGACCGCTACGGACCCGAAGGCATCGCCGAAGTGAGCACACTGGCTTTTCGCCACGCGGAGACCCGTTTCTTCAGGGCAGCCAAGGCCGGCCTCGTCGGGGTCGAGTCGTCTGGGACGCCCCGGTCCGGCACCATCGGGCTAATGAACCTGACCCTGACACGAGATCGCCTCAACGACCTGGTCGGGCGAATCGAAGCAATCGTGGAGGAGTTCCGCAACGACGATGGAGAAACACCCGTCTCCCTCTTTCAATCCGTTCACATAAGGGAGACCCAGAATTGAGCGACCTCAGGCAACTGCTACAGATTCCCGATTTTCGCAAGCTGTGGCTGGCGCAGGCAATCTCGTACTTCGGCGACAGCCTCACGATCTTCGGACTCTTGTTTCTAGTCCAACGATTGACCGGGAGTGCAGCAAGCGTGGCCGGAATCCTGATCTCGATGTCCCTACCTATGCTGGTTGTTGGACTCGGTGCCGGCGTGTGGGTCGACCGCCTCAACCGCAAACACATCATGATCTGGAGCGACGTCATCCGGGCGCTACTGGTGCCCGTCTTCCTCTTCGTTCGGAGCGCCGATCAGGTGTGGATCCTCTATGTGGTTGCCTTCCTGGTGGCATCCGTCGGCTCGGTATTCGCCCCGGCCAGAGGGGCGCTCGTTCCGAAAATCGTCGGTATGGACCGACTGATGGCCGCCAATTCGATCAGCGAGTCGTCCAGGGTTCTCTTCGCTGTTCTCGGCACTGCCGCTGCCGGGCTGCTGGTGGGCCTGTTCGACGGCTTCGATGTCGCCTTCACCGTAGACGCGCTGACGTTCGTCGCCTCGGCAGCACTCGTCGGGAGGATGGGAGTGTCGGGCTCGGTGGACAAGGCCAATGGCTCTGTTGCACGCCCGTCGGTTCTCTCGGAGTTCGCCGCCGGAATGCGGGTGATCCGTGGATCACGCCTCCTCAAGGGCATGCTCGTCGGCGCAGGTATCACGATGTTCGGCCTGGGGGCAGTAAATGCATTGCTGGTGCCGTTCGTGATCGGCGAACTCGGACTCAAGGAAACCTGGTTCGGCCTGCTCGAAGCTTCACAGTCGACGTCGATGATTCTCGCCGGTGCCCTCGCGGCCGTATTGGCCACCAGGTTGAAGCCAACCACGATCATCCCCATCGCCCTGGCAGTCACCGGAATCGTCGTGGGCCTCTTCGCGGGGATCACCTCGGTGTGGGAGTTGGGCGGACTGTTGTTCATCATTGGCTGGTTCGTAACACCGATGCAGGCGTCGTTTTCGACCATCATTCAAACGGAGACACCGCCGGAAATGCTCGGTCGCACCGGGTCGGCTCTGAACGCCGCGTTGACAGGCTCGAACGTCGCATCGATGGCGATCGCCGGAGGTGTCGCTGCGATCATCGGCGTTCGCAGCGTCTTCCTTGTCGGCGGAGTCGTGATTCTCATCTCGGCCGCGGTGATCACCTTGATGTTTCGGGGTGGCGAGGTTGCCGACCTGCCTCTTGAAGTCGAAGCTCAGCCTGAAGTCGCCTAGAAAGAGATCGACTCCTGCGAGTGTTCGGCAATCGACCTCAGCTCGGAAGTCGAACCGGTTCGAAGTCAGGGATCTCAGCTTCGAGGTTCTTGATCCTCGGATGATTCAGCGCAACTGCCACCGTGGCTATCGCAAACAAACCGGCTAGAGCAAACATCAATCCGATCCCCCGGCCGGGACCGGAGCCGAATACGCCGCCCAGCAAGCCCGAAGCGTCGAGCATCAACGGCTCGAAGAGACGATCGGCGAGCACCCCGGCCAGCAGAAAGGCGATAGGAGAAGCCGCAATCGCCGAGACCTGGCGGATGGCAAACACCCGGCCCTGAAGTTCGGGCGGGACTTTGGATTGCCAGATCGACTGACTGCTCCCTCCGGCGATCGGATGGGTTCCGTTCATCAGAAGAATGCCGGCAACGACGAATCCCACGACGGGTTGGATTCCCATCAGGACGAGGCCAACGCCCATTGCCATGATCGGGTAGTAGACGCCGGCGATCCTGTTCCTGGGGCCGCCCCAGGCGCTCAGCGCCAGGCTGCCGAGCACGACGCCACCCGACCCGATTGAGACGATCAAGCCGGCGGTCTGCTCGGTCGTCACGTTCAGCAGCAGCGGGATGATCAGGACGCCCTGGAAAGCAAACGCGAAGTTCACCATGACGAAAGACAACATCAGGATGAAGAGGGCGCGGCGCTCGAGAACGAAGTCGAGGCCCTCCCGGGCCTCCAGCGCAAGGCCGCGTAACCCGCGCCCGCGCCGCTCACTCTTCTGGGCCGCCGGGAACCGCACGGCGAGAAGCGTTCCGACCGCGAAGAGGAAAGTTACGAAGTCGACAACGAAGATGAGCCCGAGGCCCTGCCAGACGATGGCTGCTGCCGCCACCACCGGCGCGGCGATACCGCCAATGCTTCCCGCCAACTGGACCAGGCCCGAACCCCGTGCGTAGTGCTCCTTGGGGATGAGCAAGGTGGTAGCCGCCGAATAGGCAGGGAACTGGAATGCCCTGAAGACGCCGCTGAACGACAGACCGATGTAGAGATGCCATGTCTCCAGATTCCCGGCAACGACGAGAAGCATGATCGCCAGGGTCCCGAGTGCAGCCCCGGCATCGGCGAGGATCATCGCCCAGCGGCGATCCCACCGATCGATCAGCGCCCCGGCGAATGGAGTGACCAACAGCATCGGCACCCTGGCGGCCGTGACGATGAGAGCCAGCTGCAGCGCGGAGCCGGTTTCTCGATAGACCCAGATCGCCAGGCCGAAGCCGGTCATCGCCGACCCGAGGTTCGAAACGAGCTGACCGAGCCACACAATCCCGAAGGTTTTGAATCCGGGTATCCGAAGGAGTTCTCTCACTGCAATCTGCTTCGCTAGATTAGTTTTCTAGTATACTATATGCGAAGACAGCGTCTAGTGCGAGAATGTAGGCCATGGGACACGACCAGCAGCCTCTCTGGCGTCAGGTAGCGGCACACACGCTGCACGCCTCCTTTCTCCTCAAGGCGAAGATAGAAGAAGTACTCCAGCGAGAAACAGGGCTGTTGCTCGCGGATCACGAGGCGTTGCTCAATCTCGAACATGCCGAGCACCCGCCCCGCATGTCCGACATCGCCCAGCGCTTGACCCTTTCCCCCGGCGGCACAACCAAGGTCATCGATCGGCTCGAGGCGCTCGGCTACGTGGCCAGAAGCCCCGACCCTGCCGACAGGCGGGCAACCGTGGTCGAGATCACTCCGGAAGGCCGGGGAGCACACGCGCGGACCCGGAAAGTCGTTGACGCTGAGCTGGAGGCCGCCTGGGCGAAGCACATGACGGAGTCCGAAGCGAAGATCATTGTCGAGGTAATGGAGCGGGTCCTCGACGACCACCTCCACGGTTGACCGCTTCCGGGTCGGGTCAAAGCGACGTTTCCACGAAACGCCGAAACGCTCCCACGGCAGAGCTCTTCAATGGTGATGAATGGCCGAACATGGCGACGTCGAACTCGACCTCTGCGATTTGGCGGAGGCTGGCATCGAACGTCGGCGTCGAGCGGTTCATGAAACCCCGCTTGATCTCCCCCCGTTTGGTGGCAACCGCCGCATCACCGACGAACAGCACCCCACCGGCCCTATCGAGCAAGAACGAAACGTGGCCCGGGGTGTGCCCGGGCGTGTCGATGACGGACAGGCCCTCCGGCAAAGCGTCATCAGCACCCTCCCCGACCATGTGATCCACCTCAACCGGATCCGCACCGGGCATGAGCCGGAACACCGGCTTGAGGAAGGGCAATCTGTCGAGAAACAGCGGATGTGGTGTCGCCTCGTCCCCACGGATGGCGGCCGCATCGACTGCGGATGAGAAGAGCGGGGCATCGGTCTTCTGTTTGAGAACAGCCGCGGTCCCGAAGTGATCCACGTGTGCGTGGGTGATGGCTATCGCGCGGACGTCCTCCAGAGACCGGCCGATCGAAGCGAGCACGTTGACAATGGCGCCGTCGCGTTTCGGCAGCCCGGTGTCGACAAGAGTGACTCCATCGTCTCCATCGATGATGAACGACCTCGAGTATCCAGATACCTCGTGTACGCCGGCAACGATTGATTCCACGCCGGAAAGGTAGCAATGATCACAACGAATGAGGAGACAATGACCGATAGGATCGACCGGTGCATCAGCCGTCCCTACCCCGCCTTCTCGTCGTGGCTGTACTCGTGGTTACCGCGAGCACGCAGGCCGTCTTCTTGCTCGGGGCCGCTTTCGTCCAGATTGGTCCGGAACTCGACCTGGGCCCGGTCGGCCTCGGCGCGCTGACCGCAGCCTTCTTTCTGACCGCCTCCGCCAGCTCTACACCGCTCGGGCATTGGGTAGCGCGGGTCGGCTGGCAGCGTGCAATGGTCGTCAACACCCGGATCTCCGCATTGCTGCTGTTGACGATCGCCGCGTTGGCGCGCAACGTCTGGACTTTGGCGGGACTCCTGGTTGCAGCCGCCGCCATCTATGGTGCCGCCAATCCCGCGGCCAACCAGGCACTGGCCGATCACACCGACCCTGCCAGACGGGCAACCATCTTTGGAGCGAAACATGCGGGAATCCCCAGTTCAACGCTGCTCGCCGGTCTGGCGGTGCCGATCGTCATCGTGCAGTTTGGGTGGCGATGGGCCTATGTAGCTGCGGCAGGGCTCGCCGTGGGCGTGTCGTTTCTTATCCCGAGAGCGGAGTTCAAGGCCAACGATCTCGGTCATCCGGCAGCCGGGTCGGATTCGGTTCCGCGCCCCTTGTCCACCAGACAGCTTCTCGCCCTCGGGATCGGTTCGGCGTTCGCCACCTGGGGAGCCATTGCGCTCGGGACCTTCCTCGTCTCGGCATCCGTGGCTACCGGCATGTCGGAGTCGGCCGCCGGAACCCTCCAATTTGCGGGGTCCGGGGTTTCGATCGGCGCCCGGATCTTGTACGGGGTAGCCGCCGATCGACGTGGGAGTGGAGGGTTCAGCGGAATCGTGGCACTGACTGCCGCAGGTGCCCTCGCTTTCCTCGCCTTGCCTCTGACCGGCGAGGCTCTGTTCGCCGTCCTCGTGATCTTTGCGTTCGCCACCGGTTGGGCCTGGCCCGGGCTCATGACTTTTGCAGTTGTGAATGCCAATCGCGGCACAGTGGCCGCCTCTTCATCGATCACTCAGGCGGGCATCTTCTTGGGAGCCGGAGCCGGACCGTTGATCCTCGGAGCTGCGATAGAACGGTGGTCGTACGACGGAGCGTGGATCGCTGCCGGCCTCGGTCTGATTGTCTCATCCCTGGTCATCGCGTCGGTCGGAGCGCGACGACCGGCCCATTGAAGGAGCAAGCCTAAACCTCGATGGTGGCGCCTGCCAGACCCGGCACCAGATCAAAAGGCAGATCTCGATCTCCCTTCAAATCATCCATGAGTTGATCGATCAGCTCATCCGTATGGTCCGGTTCATGATGGAACATCACCAACTTCCCAACGCCGGCCATCTTTGCGAAATCTGCCGTATGGGTGAGGGTGCTGTGACCCCACCCGACCCTGCTCTTGTACTCCTCGTCGGTGTACTGGGTGTCATGAATGAGCACGTCGACACCCTCGGCCAATCCGAATCCCGATGTCCACACGGGTTCCGAAACCAGGTTCTCACTGCCAAGCGCCGGTTCATGATCCGGTAGATAGGCGAGACTTCGCCCGTCGGCCGACACCCGATAACCGAGTGCTCGCCCGGAGTGAATGATCAAATCAGAGGTGACTGAAAAAGGCCCAATCGAGAAATCCTCGGACCCGATCTCGTGAAGGATGAGGTTGGGAAGATCACGGAGATGGACCGGGAACAACGGCGGAGAAAGGTATCTACCGAGGCGGGCCGCCAAAGGTCGATGGGATGATTTCGGCCCCCAGATGTGGACCTCGATGTCGGGATTGAAGAGCGAGTTGAGAAACCCGAGTCCCTGGATGTGGTCCATGTGAAGGTGGGTGAGCAGCACGTGAACCGGAGCGGAAGTCATCGCCGGCGAGGCGTGAACGATGCCCGACCCGGCGTCCAGCAGGAGCACAGTGCCGTTATCTGCGCACACCTCGACGGCCGACGTGTCGCCACCGTAGCGAACGGTGGCGGGTCCTGCCCGACCCACCGAACCCCGGGTGCCGAGAAGAGTGGCTTTCAATCTTTGAGCTCCCAGAAGGTAGCCAGCGCTCCGACCCTGCGGTCACCCACTCCGACCAGTGGAATAGCAGTCACTCCGATGACCCGCCAAACCCCGTCGAAAGATCGGATCCGCATCGGTCGATGAGCCGGAAGCCAATCCCTGAGAGCTATCACGAGGGGCAGATCACTCGCAGGCATTTCGGTTCCGTCCAGATCCTCGGTCACAAAACGCTCGGCCAGGGCAGAAGCAGGCATCTCGCCTGCCTCGCCGAACCGCACTCCAAGGATCCCTTCCGCTGGTTCGTTATAGAACACGAGGTTCCCGAGCGCATCGGTAATCCACACGGGATGGGACATCGACTCGGCGAGGCGCCTTGCCAGTATCAGCTCAATCGGATGTTGGGTCGCCATGTCTCCCCCGAGATCGTGGGCGGAGTCTACGCCAAGAAACTTGGTAAGGCACTGGATCTGTCCGGCCCTCTAGTTAGTTCCTTTGAGCCAGAGCCGGGCCCGGTTTCGGATCGAGAATCCCATCGACAGATAGAACGGCTGATCCGACCCAACCCAGACAACCTCGGCACCCTCAGCCGCGGCCCGCCGCATCGACTCGAGTACGGCCGCCCGGCCGAGCCCCATCCGGCGGTAGGCCGGGTCGGTAGCCACCGGCTCCAGGTATGCCACCCGGTTCTTCGCCACTACCCACATACCGGCGAAAGAGGCGTAGTCACCGTTCGGGGCCAACGCCACGATCGTGAGGTCCTTGCGGAAGTTCGGGGCGCGCTGGGCGTATTCGCGACCGGGAATCTCCTCATCCGGAGGCGGGCCCTCGTGATTGAACCCTCGCCAGAGGACCCGATTGATCTTGTTGAAATCGTTGTCGAGGTCGAGGCTCTGCAGCCTGAACCCGTCTGGGAGGCGGGATCTGCTGATCGGCCCGTCCAGGATGAATCGGGCGTGGTCTTCGGCGAACCGGTCACTCACCGCGAAACCGCGACGTGCCACCGCCTCCTGGAGGTCTGCGTCGGTGTCGTCGACATAGATGCCCAACACCCTCCGCCCGAAGGAGACCGAATCACCTCCGAGGTGGTGATCGGCCCAGTCGAGCAGGTCACTTGCAGCGTTCTCATAGCCGGGGCGAAGCTGGAGATAGTTGAAGGCCGGGTTGTGCTCGAAGTGAACGAGACCGACCATTTGCCCGCCGGCCTCAGCGACCCCGAACCGCTCAAACGGCAAACCGTCGGACAGGGAGAGATAGTGCATGTACTCCCAGCGGGGTTGTAGCCAAGTACGCAGACCGGCCTCAGATCGGTAGATCTCGACCAGAAAACGATTGACGGCCTGGTAGTCATCCGCATGGTTGTATGCGCGTACCGTCATGCCTTCTCCGATCATATCCGCCGGGATCAAGCTACCGAATGATGGCGTCGGGGAGGCACCGAATCCGTCCTAAGCTCGCCGGGCATGCCAACTCGATACGACACCACCGCAGTTCCTCTCCAGGGTGGATACATCGCGAAGCAATGCCCTGTTGTCGCACATCTCGCCAACGATCCAACTCTCGAAGTGGTGGCGTTGGATCGACCGGAAGATGCTCAGCTGCGGATCGACAGGGGTATCGAGTTCGAGGCCGAGATCTTCGCAGAGCTCCGCGCTTTGCATCCTGATGGTGTGATGGTCGACGGCACCGCCTCCCGAGCCGAACGTGAGGCTGCCACAACTGGGGCCATGAAGGCAGGTGCCGGGCTGATAATCGGCGGTCGCCTCGAGCCCGACATCTCCGGCAAACGTGTCGGTGAGCCGGACCTCCTCGTTCGCATGATCGAACCCGACGGAAGGAGGTCGTACCTGCCGGTAGATGTCAAGCACCACCTCACGATGAAGGACGGCTCCGGCGCGGCGAGTGTCGCCGTAAGCCCGCTGGCAACTCCCTGGGCTGATAGCACGAAACCTGAACCCGGCTCGGTACTGTTGCCCCGCGAGGACGACGCACTGCAGCTGGCTCACTACCACCGCATGCTGGAAGCCGCCGGATACGCCCACGCAAATCCGATCGGCGGGATCATCGGCAAGGAACGCCGGGTTGTTTGGTACGACCTGAATGAGCCGATGTGGCGGTCGGGTGGGCGATTCCGAACAACGCTCGAGCGCTACGACTTCGAGTTCGATTTCCGTCTCGACATCATCGCGGTGGCCCGGCGACGGGGGGATGATCCATCGCGGGAGCCGCTCGTCGTCCCGGTCAAAATCACCGACTGCGCCTCCTGCGACTGGTGGGAAGTGTGCCGGCCCGTTCTCGAAAGCACGGACGACGTGAGTTTGCTTCCTCGAATCGGCTGGCCGCAATGGCGTGACCTCCACCTCGGGGGTATCACCACCACCGAACAGCTCGCCTCGCTCGACTGGGCGACCGCCGATCTCATCGCCAGAGGAGTAGACCTCCGCACATATGTGAACCGCGCGCCGGACTTCCAACCCCCGGCACCGGTCGCCGACGTAATCGGAAAGAGACGCACGAAGCAGATCGCCGATCTCGAGAAGGCCGGGTTCTCGACCGCCGGCGATGCGACCCGGCTCGACGGTTCCACCATCGACGTGGCCTACGCCCGCGGGGATGCTCCACTGAAATCGCTGGCAGCTCACATCGACACAGCACGGGCCCGACTCGGCGCCTCCCCGGCTTATCGCCGGCGTGAGATCGAAGATGTGATGGTTCCACGCGCCGATGTCGAAATCGACATCGACATGGAGAACACTATTGATGAGGACGCCTACCTCTGGGGTGCCCTGGTCACGGACTCCTCCGACCGCACGTACCACCCGTTCGTCACCTGGGAGCCCATGGATGCCGCGGGCGACGCTCGCCGGGAAGTGTTCGATCGGTTCTGGAGCTGGCTCAGCGGACACATCGAAGCGAGCGCAGCTGCCGGACGAACGGTGGCCGTCTATTGCTACTCCAGTCAGGCCGAGGAACGACACATGCGACGAGGACTCGCCGAGAACGAGTCCGGGCAAAGCGAATCGGTCGAAGCCTTCATCCGCTCTGAACGCTGGGTCGACATGAGGAAAGTATTCGAACAGCAACTGATCACCGGCCTGGGGTCCGGCCTCAAGGTGGTAGCTCGGCTGGCCGGATTCCGGTGGCGAGACGAAGACCCGGGCGGCGGTCAGTCGATGGTCTGGTATGAGCGGGCAGTTGCCGGCGATGAGGCGGCGCGGATGAGGCTGCTCACCTACAACGAGGACGACGTTCTGGCAACTGCTTCGCTGCGAGCGTGGATGGATGAATCATCATTCCCGTCCATTGCCTCGGCGCCCTGACCGCTGGGCCCCTCTTCGGATGCGGAGACTGACGGGAACGACAGCCGGAAGGTGCTCATCCCGTCCTCGTAGACATACGACAGTTCTCCATCCATCATCCTGGCGAGTTTGCGGGATACCGTTAGACCCAGCCCGACCGACTCCGACACCGCGAGCACCTGGTCGGAGCTCTGGTAGGGCTCGAATACTCGTTCTCGATCCTCTTCCGGTATGCCACCCCCGTTGTCGCAGACGCAAATAGTCACCACACCGTCGCTAGACCGGGTCACGATCCGACGCTGCGGACCCCCGTACCGGACGGCGTTGGTCAGAAGATTGCGGACGATCTGGCGAACTCGAGTAGCGTCGACCTCGGCGACGGCCGGCTCGAGGTCCAACTCGAATGAGTCCCGCTCGGCCTGGGTACATACACAGCCGGCAAACACCAGGCTCACCTCTTCGGCGAGATCGTGCACATCCTTCACGATGGTCACGGCTCCGATATCGGCGCGGGCCGTGAGGAGCAGGTCTTCGATGATGAAGCTGAGCTCCCTGCTTTGGTCGGCTATCACCTCGAGAAGCTCGTGCTCTTCGGCTTCGGAGAGATTCACATCGTCGTCGACGAGCTCCTGGGCAAAGCCGCTCACGACGGTGAGCGGCGTACGAAGCTCGTGGCTGACGACCGCCAGGAACTGATCCTTGGCCCGCGCGTGCTCCTCGAGTTGCTGGTTGCTCACCCGCAATTCGGCCGTGCGCTCGTGCACCTCTTGATCGGTTGCCCGCAGAGCTCCGACCAACTTGGCGTGCTCGAATCCGATCCACATGGCGGCCGGGGCAAGAATGAATGGGGCCAGGTTCACGATCCACAGCACAGGCTGCTCGCCGTAAGCCTCGGAGAGGCTCACCCTGCCGACGCGCGTGGCAACGATCCACCCGATCACCGGGAACAGGAGGCCGAAGAGAAATCCTAAGACTCCCCATCTGGCAATGGAGCCTCGACGTTTACTCACCGTTAAGTATTCGGCTCACGGACCCGGATTCTTGAGGGAAAGTCGATGATCGGCTGCGATTGCAGCCGCGACCGATCGATCCTCGAGCAGGTGACGGTTTGACCCGCGAGAATGCTGCAACGATGACTCACCCGGACCGCTCCGCGATCGCGCCCGACCTCGACGTTTTGCGCGCCATCGAGCAGCGGATCCTGTGGCTCGCCGTGCGCATGGTCGATCATGCAAACCGATCAGACTCGGGGGGAATCAAGACCGGCGGTCACCAGGCGTCGTCGGCGTCCATGGTCTCGATCATGACTTCCCTCTGGTTTGGCCATATCGGTGGTGAAGACAAGGTGGCGGTGAAGCCACATGCGTCGCCCGTCTACCACTCCATCAAGTATCTAACCGGTGAACTCGACCGCGCCTACCTCACGCGCCTCCGCCGCAAAGGCGGCCTCCAGGCGTACCCGTCCCGCACCAAGGACCCCGATGTTGCAGATTTCTCCACCGGATCGGTCGGCCTCGGGGCCGTCGCCCCTCTCTTCTCGGCAGCCACCCGTCGCTATCTGAACCATCACTTCGAACAGCGACCCTCTGCCCGGTTCATCGCCACAGTTGGCGATGCCGAACTCGACGAAGGAAACGTATGGGAGGCAATCGCCGAACCGGCCCTCCAGGGTCTGGGCAACGTGATGATGATCATCGACCTGAACCGCCAGAGCCTCGACAGGATCGTGCCGGGAATCCGGGCGGGCCGGCTCCAGCGTTTCTTTGCGGATGCCGGGTGGCACGTCGTCGAAGCCAAGTACGGGAACCGTCTTCAAGAAGCATTTGCAAGGCCCGGTGGTGAGATCCTCCGGCGACACATCGACGAAATGTCCAACGAGGAATACCAGAGCCTCTTCGCATACAACGGCGCCGACCTACGGAAGCGCTTCCTGGCCAACGCACCCGCAGATCTACGCACGTTCCTCGATGACGTCGGCGACGATGACCTGGCCCCTTTGGTAGGCGACCTCGGCGGGCATGACCTCGACCTGCTGATCCGCTCCTACCGCGAATGCGACGCCGAGACCGATCGCCCGAGCGTCGTCTTTGCCTACACCGTGAAGGGTTGGGGATTGCCGATCGCCGGCCATCCCCTGAACCATTCTGCATTGCTCACAGCCGAGCAGGTGGACGCTCTCCGCTCCAGAGTCGGCCTGCGCGAAGACACGGAGTGGGACCGACTCGACCCCGAATCGCCTGCAGGCCGCCTGTGCGACGCGGTGGGGCGCGAAATCAACAATGTGCCTCCGCCATCCCGGCCGGAGATCCACGTCGCCCCAGAAATCGCGCAGCACACCTCAACTCGTCCGACATCCACCCAGGAGCAGTTCGGGCGCATCCTCGTGGCTCTGGGCACCGACCCGGCTGTCGCGGCGCGCCTGGTCACCGCCTCTCCCGATGTTGCCACCTCAACCAACCTGGGAGGGTGGATCAACAAGATGGGCGTCTACTCCCCCGTCGAGCGAACGGACTACTTCGGTGATGAGCGCCTGTTGCGCTGGCAACCCGGGCCGGAGGGAAGGCACATCGAACTAGGAATCTCCGAGATGAACCTCTTCCTGCTGCTGGGACAACTCGGTCTGGCTCACGAACACCACGGCGAGATGCTCATACCAATCGGGACGGTCTACGACCCGTTTGTGTTGCGGGGCCTCGACGCCCTCATCTACTCGCTCTACAACGGCAGCCGGTTCGTTGTGGCCGGGACACCTTCGGGTATCACGCTGGCACCAGAAGGTGGAGCACACCAATCGAGCGTTACGCCTTCGGTAGGGATGGAACTGCCCGACATCACGGCCTGCGAGGCTTCTTACGGACGGGCGCTCGACTGGCTGCTCTCGGACGGAATACGCCGCCTCTCCGAACCCGAGGGAGCCAGCCTCTACCTGCGATTGTCCACCCGGCCGATCGACCAGGCTCCGTTCGAGAAGGCCGTCGGTCAACTTGGTTTCGAAGCCGTTCGACACGACGTGCTGGCAGGTGGGTACCGGCTTCGCGAGCCTGCCGCAGACTCGCCGTCCGGGGTCATCATCGCCGCGACCGGACCCTTGATGCCCGAGGTCCTGGCCGCGGCGGACGGTCTCGAAGAGGAAGGTATCGCGACAACCGTCCTCGACATCACGAGCCAGGATCGCCTCTTCAGTGAGTGGAGAGAGGCGCTCGCCGAGTCGGCCCGGAATCAGGCCGAACGTAGTGCAATTCACCTCGAGACGATCATCACAACCACCGAGCGGCACCTGCCAATCGTGACCGTCCAGGACGCATCGAGCCACACCCTCTCCTGGCTCGGGTCGGTGTTCGGTCAACGCGTCGTCCCGCTCGGCGTTGACCGATTCGGTGAATCAGGCACGATTAATGAGCTCTATGAGTCGTTCGGCTTGCTTCCCGACCAGATCGTCAACACCGGTATCGCTGCCGTGAACCTGCTCGGCTGAACACCCGGCACGCCGGGTATTCTCTTGGCCGTGAATCTTTCAGCAGACCACCTACTCGAACAGCCGGTACCGGAAGTCGGTACCGGGCAGGCGCAAGAGACGGCCCATCGCCTGTTCGGCATTATCGGAGAAGCCTCTCCGCTGGAAAGTGAGCGGGACCGCAACTTCTTGATCGAAGGCGAACGAGGGTCTTACGCGCTCAAGTTTGCTCATCCTGCGGAGGGCTCGTCGGTTCTCTCCATGCAGGCGGCCGCGCTCGCGCACATCTCTCTCGTCGACCCCGGCCTCCCGGTGCCCAGAAACCTTCCGACCGTCGATGGGCATGCGGTCGGCGCGGTCACCGTCGACGGACTGGTGATGCCGGTGCGGATGGTTAGCTTCCTACCCGGCGCAACACTCGAGCAGGGGGTCTCGTCGGAGCGGCTGCGCGAGAGAATCGCCACTACCCTCGCCCGCCTCGGACTCGCCCTCCGGGGGTTCTTCCACCCTGAGGCCGGCCGCGTGCTGCTCTGGGACCTCAAGCATCTCCCTGCCATGCGGTCAAAGCTGCACCATCTCCAACCGGACCAGCTGCCCCTAGTTCAACAGTGGCTCGACGGTTTCGACCAGCATGTTGCACCCTTCCTCCCCCACCTCCGGGCACAGGTGATCCACAACGACTTCAACCCCGAGAACCTGCTCGTAGATCCAAATCATCCTGACGAAATCGCCGGCATCATCGACTTCGGGGACATGGTCCATGCGCCGCTGATCATCGACGCAGCCGTTGCCATCAGCTATCAGGTCCTGGGTCGGGACAACCCGATTACCGCGATCGCGGAAATGACCAGGGCATATCACGCGACCGTGCCATTGGAAGAAATTGAACTGGAGGTTCTCCCATATCTAATCGCCGGTCGCCTAGCACAGTCGCTGGTTATCGGCGCGTGGCGAGCAGAGAACCATCGAGAGAACACCGACTACATCCTGTCCTACTCGGACATCAGTTGGTCAACGCTCCAGCAGCTCTCCTCACTGACGGTGGAGTCCATAACGGGAGCCATTCGGAAGGCATGCGGGATCCCTGCGAAGACTCACGGCCGACCTGCCAGCCTTGCATCGCTGATCGAACGGCGCTCGAATCGCCTCGGAGCCGGAATGCGTCTGTCCTACTCCGACCCCTTGCATGCCGTCGCCGGCGATGGAGTCTGGCTCATCGACGCAAACGGCGAGCGCCACCTCGACGCCTACAACAATGTCCCGCATGTCGGACACAGCCACCCGGTGGTGACCGCCGCCATCGCCAGGCAATCCGCCACTCTCAACACCAACACCCGCTACCTCGTCGAGGGAGTGCTCGACTATGCCGATCGTCTCGTCGAGTTGTTCCCATCCGACTTGAGCGTTGTCGTGTTCGCCAACTCCGGCAGCGAGGCCAACGACCTGGCGTGGCGGATGGCGCAGACGGTGACCGGCAACAAGGGGATCATCATCACGGAGCATGCCTATCACGGCGCGACCGCGCTCACGATGGCAACTTCACCCGAGGAACTCGGGATAGAGAACCTCGAACCTTGGGTGGCTACTGTGCCGGCGCCGGATCCCCGGCTGGAACCGGACGGGGACCTGGAGCGAGCCATCGCCGAACTCGCCAAGCACGGGCACCGACCGGCCGCCCTCGCCTTCGACACGGTCTTCTCGAGCGATGGGATCTTCGATCCTCTGCCGGGAGCCTTCCGTGCCGCGGCGGAGCGGGTCCGTGAAGCCGGCGGCCTGTTCATCGCGGATGAAGTCCAGGCAGGATTCGGCCGCGTTGGAGCGCGCATGTGGGGTTTCGCCGATCAGGACTTCGTGCCGGACATCGTCACGCTCGGCAAGCCGATGGGCAACGGGCATCCGGTGGCCGCTGTGATAACCACGCAGGCGATCGCGAAGGCGTTCACACGCCACGGCTATTACTTCAGTACTTTCGCCGGGAACCCGGTTTCCACCGCGGCGGCCATGGCGGTCCTCGACGTGATCTCGACGGAGAATCTCCCGGCCAAGGCCGATCGTGTCGGGTCATACCTGCGTTTCGGCCTCCGAACACTTGCCGGCAGACATCCATCGATCAGCGATGTGCGCGGCCCCGGCATGTTCACCGGAGTTGAGCTCCAGACGGACGGGCGGCCCGATCCTGAGCTGACCCGCCGCGTGATGGACGACATGCGGCGCCGGAGGGTGCTCATCGGCAGGACCGGCCTGCACGGCAATGTACTGAAGATCCGTCCGCCGCTCACCTTCGACGAATCGCACGCCGATCTGCTGATCGAAGCGCTCGACGCAACTCTCACCAATACTCGAGTCTGATCTCGAATAGCACCCATGATGGGTTCCGGGCCCGTCCGTAAATGACTAGTCACTCCGGAACCTCACTCAATGTGTCTCGATCATTGTGCGTGTCTGCCGATGACCGTTATGAGGAGCGGGCAGATGAGATCAAATGTAAGTGAGCGTTGTGACTTCTGCGGCGGCAGGGCCGTCGCCTATCAACGCGGTTCCAGAGTCTGCGGGCAATGCGGCACCCGACGAACCCTCAATGAGCCGGCCCCTCCACGCCGGACCAGGAGAATGGCCATCATCGGCTTGTTCTCATCCGGGCTGCTATTCAAGATGATGCTGGGCTACGTTGCGCTGGCTGCGGTCGGCGGTTGGGTGGCAAATACCGTGTTCGCGCCTCCACCGCCGATAGTGACCTCCCATTCCGGGGACGAAACCTCCTCAACGACGCTCGCAGGCGGATCTGCCGTGGAGAGCCGCGAGGCGCCGTTAGGCGCGGCTGCGCAGGCCATGTCGATGGAGGAACTCGTGTCGGTTGCCGCGGAGGAGGCCACGAGAGCGCACGAATTCGCAGCCGCTACCCAGGAATGGGCGAACTGTGTCTCGGCGTCGGCAATTGCTCACCGGGGCGGGGAGTTCTCACCCTGGGACGTTTGTCCCGGACACCCCCAACTCTCCGATTTCGGGCTCGGTGAAGGTCAGGGGCGACCGGACTCCCCTCCTGGTTGGGTGAACAAACCCGAAGATCCCGGCAAATCGAACAGCCGTCCACCGGGCGATGAAACCCAGGTCGATGAGGACAATGAGCTGAAAGAGCAACCTGGAGATGGCAAGCGGGCCGGGGACGAGAATGACCCGCACGCTTCAGACGGCCAGAGCCAAAAACTCCAAGATCAAACCGACGACGAGGCGTGAACGGCCCGTCCTCAGACTTTCTTGGGTACCGCCCCGGTCAAAGTCAAGATTGGTCGCATGCATTTGTGACCGAAATCGGCCGCAGGATCGAACATCAACGGACAACCCCCGTCGATGACCGTGACCCCACTGTCCCGGCCCACGGCCGTCGCCTCATCTGAAACGCTCCCCGATCCGAACGACCGGTGCATCCAGACGCGGGAGATCCCAGCCGCCACTGCATCCTGCATCACGGCAGGAGCGTTCCCGGCACTGGTTCCAATCACCACCGCATCGACTCCACCCGGGATCGAACCGAGGTTCGGATAGCACCTATCGCCCTCGATCTCGTCCGCGTTCGGGTTGACGGCGAAGACCTCATAGCCACGGTCCCGCAACCGTTGATAGACGATGTTGCTCCCGTGGCCTTGTGGATTCCTGGACACACCGACTACGGCGACGCGCTTCTGAGCCAGGAAGTCGGCCGCAGCCTCTTTCATCGTCATCATGATGGAGGCTCCTCACACTGGGGTGCTTCTTACCAATGAGAAGTGTCTCCGACCACGAGCGCTTTGAACAGGGCCGAAGTGCCCGAGGTCACCTGGATCCGGTGAATCGTCAACCAGGAAGGAGCGGGCGGGTTTGGCACAACGTCTTGGTAGCCTCGTCGGCGTCAGAGGGAGGAACGATCAGTACCCCAACGAACCTTTTCGCGCGACATTCTGCCCCCAGGGGGGCAGAATGTCGCGCGAAAAGGTTCGTCAGCGGGGTGGTCGAAACCATCTAGTCGAGTTGCGCCGGCGGCGCGATCATTAGAGGTGACGCGCGCGGCCAGGCGACCTCGACTGCGTGCGCCGGCAGACAACCGAAAGGAGGTGGATCGTGCAAGGATCCGCCAAATGCCGGACCCGCGCCGCGGTCGTGTTCTTCTCTCCACTCGTTCTACTCGGTGGGTTGCTGACGCTCCCCTACCTCAGTAACTTCGAGGAGGCAACACTTGCCACCGAAGTGGCGGCAGGAGTCGACCGGTGGCAGTTGGCGTCTCTGCTCATTGCAGCAGGGATCGGAATGATGGTGCTCGTGGTGTTCGCCGCCCGCACCTACCTGCGAGACCACGGTGAGGACTTCTGGAGCTTCCTCGCAGTGCCCGCCGCGACTATCGGGGCCGCGATGCTCCTGTATCGCTTCGGGTTCGAGGGCATGACGAGAGCCGGGTTGGCGACAACCAGCGAAACGGGCCGCTCCTTCGCACAAGCGACGCCTGAGATAGCCGACAACCTCTCCACCTGGAGGCTCTGGATCGGGGTGGCGGGAGCCGGGCTCATGGGTATCGGATGGCTGTCGCTGGCCGTCTCGATGATGCGCAGCGTCCGCTTCAACACTGCCCACGTCACAGTGGTCACACTCGGCGTGCTGGCCGGAGTTGCCGCCATCTTCATCCCGTATCACTGGGCGCTCTACCTGCTGGGAGGCGGCGCGATCTTCGCCGCCTGGCCCATCGGCGAGCGGATGTGGTCGGACACATCGGAGCCCCAGCCCGTTCTGGAACTCGTCGGACGCCACGACCGAGAGCGCGCGGTAGCCGGGTAGGAGCCGGGCGCCGGAACCACCCGACCCCGTTTTCGCGCGACATTCGTGCCCCATGGGTTCCGAATGTCGCGCGAAAACAGTTCGGCGCGCCCGGACCGGCGGACGGGCGATTAGATCCACACGAGGCGAAGGTTCGCTAAGTTCAGAAGTGTCCGTAGAAAGACACCACGACGATGCTTTCACAGCTCCATGTTCTGCTCACCTACACCTGCCCCTTCGAGTGCGACCACTGCTTCGTGTACTCGAGCCCCTACGCCGAGGGAACGTTCACTGCCCCCCAACTCCACGCGGCGCTAGATCAAGCGCAGGATGTACCCACCATCGACTGGATCTATTTCGAGGGTGGCGAGTCCTTCCTCTTCTATCCATTGTTGCTCGAGGGAGTTCGCTCGGCCAGGGAGCGTGGGTTCGAGGCCGGAATCGTCACCAGCGGTTTCTTCGGGACTACCGAGGAGGACGCCGAGCTCTGGCTACGACCACTAGCCGAGCTTGGGATCGCCGATCTGAGCGTAAGCGACGACGCCTTTCACCACGGAGAGGAATCCGACAACCCGGCCAAACGCACGATGCGGGTCGCCGAACGGTTCGGGATTCCAACCGGACCGATATCTGTCGATCCACCAGAGGCGGGGGGCTTCCCCGGCCAGGACAAGGGAGAAGCGGTGACCGGCGGGAAAGTCATGTTCAGGGGCCGCGCCGTCGACCGTCTCACCCAGGGAATACCGGATCGGCCGTGGCACACGATGATTGAATGCCCATATGAGGAGTTGGAGGACCCGACCCGGATTCACCTGGACCCTTACGGCCATGTTCAGCTATGCCAGGGAATCTCCATCGGCAACGTGTGGCAAACCCCGCTTCGGAAAGTGATGGAGCAATACCGGTCGGGCGACCATTCGATCTGCGGTCCGCTCGTCGAGGGAGGCCCCCAAGAACTCGCCTCTGCCCACTCCTTCGATCCGGAAGATAGGTACGTCGACGAGTGCCACCTTTGTTTCGAGACACGGCGAGCGTTGTTGCACCGGTTCCCGGAGGAGTTGGCCCCGCATCAGGTCTACGGGGT
>JAHEDJ010000102.1 GCA_024641325.1 bacterium
GTGTTGTGATTCAGAACCTCGGGCCGCTCGGACATAACCGTGCCGAGGTCCTCTACGTCTCCCTTGAAATCGCCGACCAGGACTTCGATCGAGGTACTGGGGTTCAGGAGCCGTGATTGGCGGATGGTTTCTGCCCATATCGCCGCTCCCCCATCGGCCAAATCATCACGATCCACGGCGGTGACGACGGCGTGCTCGAGATCCATATCCCGGATCGCTTCAGCCGCCCGAAACGGTTCCATCACGTCGAGTTCGCTCGGTTTGCCGGTCAGTACATTGCAGAAACTGCAAGCCCGGGTACACGTGTCTCCAAGGATCATCAGGGTGGCCGTTCCCGACTCCCAGCACTCGAAGATATTCGGGCAGCCGGCCTCCTCGCACACGGTGTGCAGGTCGAGGCCGCGCATCAGCTTCTTCACATCTCTGTACTCCGCCCCGAGATTGGCTTTGATCTTCATCCAGCTCGGGCGGGGAGGTTCGCCGGGCAGCAGTCCACCTTTGCGCGTGATCGGCACTTCGTCACGGCGGCCGGGCGAGAACGTGCCCTCCTCCACGAGGCGGTCGACCTCGAACTCACGAGGCCTGCCCTGAGCCCGGGTGAAAGCGCCCAGCTGGACTTCCGGATCGGAATATCCGAATTCGGCGACGAAGCGGGGAATCAGCCGCTCGATGACCTCCTCCAGGGATGTCGTGCGGCCGAGCAACTCGGTCATCGAGGTGACCGACCGGTCGATGATCCCACAAGGGTTCATGTGACCGAAGTAGGTCATGTCGGGGTCGACGTTGAGCGCAAACCCGTGCATCGTGACGCCCCTGGCGACCCGCACACCGATGGCCGCGATCTTGCCCTTCGCCGTCCAGACACCGGTGAAGCCGTCTTCCGCCCACGCTTCGATCTCGAAATCGGCCAGCGTATCGATGAGCGCTTGCTGAATTCGATCGACGTAGGCGGTGATCTTCTTCGGGTCCTCGAGTTCGATGATGGGGTAGCCAACGAGCTGGCCGGGTCCGTGGTAGGTGATATCGCCGCCCCGGTCGACATCGAACCGTTCGGCGTTCAAATCGAGCAGCCGTTCCGCCGACACGAGGAGATTTCCAGCGTCTCCGTGCCGGCCGATCGTGTAGACGTGCGGATGCTCGAGGAGAAGCAGGTAGTCCCAGGTAGAACGGCCGGATGTGCGGCCCTCCCAAAGAGCCTTCTGGAGATCCCACGCCTCGGCATAGGGCAGCTTCCCGAGCCACCGCACGCGAAGGATCGCTCCCTCGTCAGGGGGAAAGGCGCCGTCCGACCCAAAGGGTTCGGGGCCGGGGGGCCCGACTCGCGACTCGCGACTCGCGACTCGCGACTCGTTCACGCCAGTTCCTGCTCCCAATCCCACATCTCCAGATTCTCCTTGATGCGACGGAGGAAGAGAACGGCAGTCGAGCCGTCGAAGGCGCGGTGATCCCAGGTCAGTCCGAGATAGCCGATGTGGCGGATTGCAATCACGTCCGCACCGTCCGGAGTGGTTACGACGACGGGTCGTTTGACAACGGTGTCGGTCGAGAGGATTCCCGTGTTCGGGACGTTGATGATGGGCGCCGACATGAACGACCCGAACGGTCCGGGGTTCGTGATCGTGAACGTGGAGCCGCTGACATCGTCCAGGCCGAGCTCGCCGGCGCGACCGCGCATTGCGATGTCACGGATCCTTCTAGCCAGGCCGACCATCCGCAGTCCGTCGGAATCGCGAATGGAGGCCACCAGCAGGCCCTTCTGATCCATGTCGACCGCAATGCCGAGGTTGATGGTGCGATGGAAAACTGCCTTCTTCTGCTCGAGGTAGAACGAACTGTTCACGACCGGAAAGGCTTTGAGCGCATCGATCGTCGCTCGGGCTATGAAGGGCAGATAAGTGAGCGAGAAGCCTTCGGCTTCCTTGAATGCGTCCTTGTGTGCCTGCCGGACGCGCTCCACCCGTGTGTAATCCACCTCAACCGAGGTCCACACATGGGCTGCCGTTTGCTTGGCCTGGATCATGTTCTCACCGATACGCGACCTGAGCCGATCGAGATCGCGCACTTCGTCCCCTTCGAGAAGAGGGATTTCCGCCGGTGCCATAGGCGCGGCTGCGGCTGCAGGAGCCGGCGCGGCGGCCGGGGCCGGAGCCGTCGGTACCGGCGCGACCTCGACCTGAGCCACGGGTGCCGGCGCGACGCCTTTCTCGATCAGAGCCTCGACGTCCTTGCGGGTGATCCGGCCGTCGCGTCCGGTACCGGCCACCGAGCTGAGATCGAGATTGTGTTCTCTTGCGAGCTTGCGTACGACCGGCGAGAGGAAGAGGCCTTCCGTCGGATCGACTGCCGGTGCCGCCTCGACGGTCACCGTGGCAACGGGTTGCGGAGCCGGCTGCGGCGCGGCGACGGGCACGGGTTCGGGCGCAGTTGGTGCCGACTCGACAACCGGCACTTCGGCGGCCGGCGCTTCCGGAGCGGAGGCCGCAGGCTGTTCGCCGGACTCACCGATGACAACCAGGTCGGTACCCACGACGACGGTTTCGCCTTCAGGGACGAGGATCTCGAGGATGACGCCACCGACGGGCGACGGGATCTCAGTGTCGACCTTGTCGGTCGAGATCTCGACCAACGCCTCATCGACCGCGATCGTTTCACCGACCTTCTTGGGCCAGCTCAGGATGGTCCCCTCGGTGACCGTCTCTCCCAGTTGTGGCATGGAGACCGTGGTGGCCATAGCCTATCTGTGTCCTCTCATCTCAAAATCTCTGCCGACAACGATACCGGCACAGCCAACTTTCCGGCCCGCTAGGTCGTTTTCGCGCGACATTCGGTACCCATAGGGTAAGAATGTCGCGCGAAAACCGTTAAACGCGTCAGTGGAGGCTCCGTCCGGTCGAGGAGAGAAGGGTCTCTCCCACCGCCTCCGACAAGGTCGGATGGGCGTGAATGAAGGCGGCCGCCTCTTCGGGAAGCGCCTCCCATCCGACGATGTACATCAACTCATGGATCAGTTCACCGGCCTGCGGGCCGACCACGGATGCGCCGAGAATCGGCCCATCCTTCTGAACGACCACCTTCACCAATCCCTGGTTTTGCCCGATTATCTGCGCACGACCGACACCCATGAAGCTATGGGAATGGGTTTCAACCTCATACCCCTGGGCCACGGCGGCAGCCTCCGTTAGACCTACTTCGGCCATCTCCGGATGCGTGTACACCACCAGCGGGATGGCTCGATAGTCGGGGCCCGCCGCCCGGCCGGTAGCAATGTGCGTGACCGCGGCGATGCCCTCGGCAAACCCCGCGTGGGCCAGCTGAGGCGTCCCGGCCAGCAAGTCGCCGACGGCGTAGACGCCCGGCTCGGCGGTCGCCATTGTGGTCAGATCAGCCACGATGTAGCCACGATCAACCTGGGCGCGGACCGTCTCCAATCCGATGGAATCTGTCACGGGCGCCCGACCGACGGCGACCAGAACCACGTCGACGTCCACAGAATCCTCTCCAAAGGGAACGGTCACGCCCCCGTCACTGATGACAGGACCGCCGACGGT
>JAHEDJ010000103.1 GCA_024641325.1 bacterium
CCGTTCGATCCCATCGGCCTCGGATAGAGGCGATACCACGATACGACCGGATCGAGCGGGTCCACTCCGTCTCCGGGTCCTACGGCGTCGGTTAGGTCGCCGGGATCGTACGCTCTGGCGGCGTTCGCCGTCGCCGCTCCCGACAGCGCATAGGAAAGAATGGCTGAAGGTATGTCATCGTCCGGAACGGGGATCGCCCGGATCCAGCCCTTCTGGGTGCCCTTTGAATCGATGGAGTAGGGATTCGAGGAGCCACAATCGCTTGCTTCCGAGTCGACCACGATCAGCCCCGGTGAATCCTCGTAATACCGGACCGTCACTTTTCCCTGCCCTGAGGTATACAGCGCGTCGCACTGGTAGGGCTCGAGAACAACCAGAGGGACGAGTTCTCCGGCACCGAGGCCCGTCCCGAGGCGGGCAACGCTGCGTACATCGGTCGTCCCAATATCGAAACCAAGCACTTTTGCGAAGGTGAACCCCCGCTCGCGCTCGATTCGAACGCCGAAACGTTGACACGCTCGGCCGTCGACCAGAGAGTGAAGGTCCTGTCCGACCATCAGCGGATCGGTGTCCGTCACGGGGAAAGTGATGTGAATACGATACGGAGGCAGTTCCTCGGTGATCGTCACCGGTACATCCGGGTCGCACGAACCGGTGAATGCCGTGCAGTCGATGGCGGGTGGTGTTCCTCCTAGATCCGAGAGGTTCAACCACGCGTAATCCCACGCTTGCTGGCAACCTTCTTCCCCGTTGGAGCCGGTCAGAGGGTCGATAGCGCCGGCGCCGGCGACTGCTGCCATGTCGGAAGCGAGACGGTCGGCACGGATGTCGAACCGAAGAGATCCGAGATCAATGGCCAATGCAGCGACGCCCATGATCAACAGCATCATGATGGCAACCAGGATGGCCGTGACGCCGGCGTCGCTTCGTAGGCGGTCGATCATCCGGCCCCCAGGTAGGCCTCGTACCGAGCTACGGCATCGGTCCCGATGCTGAGGGTGGTGCTCCAGAACAGCGCGTCGAACTCGTGATCACGTTCGACCCGGACCTGAACTCTGCGCTCGGGTCGGGTGCCGTCGTCGAAGCACCGGGTGCCTGTTGAATATCCGAGTCCTGTGGTGAGACTCTTGGTTTGGTCTTCGCCGCTGCCACCGTCGTGTACATAGGCAACACAGATGAGAAGGCCCGGCGTGGTGAGGGGGTCGAGAGTCCCGGTCGCCTCTTCGATGACCCTCTGATATACGTCGTCGAGCCAGAACTCGAGTGTGCCGGGAACTGCTACGGAGAGTGTTGCGCCGTATCGGGCTGCTTCGCGAGCGGCATGGGTGATCGTGATCTTGCGGTTATAACCGACGCCGGCACTCACCATTCCGAGCACGATCATCATGAGGAGAGGGAGCACGAGCGCGAATTCAACCAGCGCTGCACCAGACTCATCCAGTCGCAGCCGCAACCAAGACCGCAGCCGCGATCGCGTTCCCATGATTCGCCTCCCATTGTCTGCCGGCGCATCGCCCAAATGTGCCGGACTGCCATTGTGTCACCACTCTGCGTGGTATGTCAAAGGGATTCTCGTTCCTTGCGTCGCTGCTTTCCCAAATACGCGGAGGAATCGACGGACGAAAGGGAGGTCTTTGAGGTCGAACCCCCGGGCTTGGAGCCCGGGGGTTCGTTTCCGGATGGGCAGCTGGGGAAGGCAGGTGGCCGGGGGGAAACCACCGGAGGGCCGCATCATCCGGGAGAGGGACCGGGCTCGTCCTCGGTGGAAGCGTCGTCGATGAGCCGGATTATCCAGAGCCCTGAGTTCATATCACTCACGAAGATCAGGTCGTCCAGTACGTCGACACCCCAGACCATCGGAAGAGCCGTGGCCCCGTTGGGAGCGACCCAGTAACTGACCGGGTCGCGCGCTCGCGGTGGAACGAATGAGCCGATCTCATTCGGCGTAGCCGGATCGGATAGATCGACGATCCGGACTCCATTCGAATACCACGATGTGATCGCCATTGATCCACTGATAACGGTGTCGTGCGACGAGTAGAACCCGTCGAACTCGATCCCCTCCGGACCGTCTATCGAGCGGCGTATGGCGAAGGTCGCGATCTCTATCGGCATTCTCTTATCACTCACGTCGTATATGTGCTGCTTGCCCCATCCCGCCGCATGTCCTCCGGTAGCGGATGGGTGTAGGTCTTCTTCGTTGACGATGAGAAGCGAGCGCTCCGAATCGAAAGAACTCGAGTGTTGGTTGCCCTCTCCTCCGTCCGTCAGTCCAATCGTGCCGGCGATCATTTCTGGCATCGCCGGTTTGTCCAGATTGAGAAGGATTGTTCCCGCATCCCAGTGGGAGACCCAGGCCGCCCGTCCGTTCGAGGACAGCTCCACGGAATGGGCGTGGAACTCTGTTTCGTCGATGCCGTCGGGCATCGGCGGGCCATCCCGCCGGTAATCCCAGTCGGACAGCTCGACAGGCATGGCCGGATCCGTTGCATCGATGAATCGAACATCGCCCAACTCGGAGTCGGTGTGCAATAGCGATTGGCGGACCGTGGTAGCTACCAGCAACCTGCCCTTGTCGGTCCGGGCAACGGACACATCGTTGGCTCCCTGGGTGTGAGCTCCGCTACTCCAGGTCGACAGCAGGATCGGATCGGTGACATCAGTGACGTCGTAGAACGCCAGCCCTCGCAAGCCGGAACGCCACCGGCGCGCTTCGCCGTTGTCACACAGACGAATCGCTACCACGGCTAGATTTCCGCTGAAGGCTGCCGTCTTGACGGTATCGACCCAGAGGGTTTCGGCAGCTGTTTCCGGGAATTCGCGGCTTCCGGCGAACTCGCCGAGAAGCTGAGGCTTCGTCGGGTCGTTGATTTCGATGACCCTGATGCCGGTATTGGGGCACCGATCCGGCCTGCCCCACGTTCCAAGAAAGGCCGATTGCCCGAAGATGACGACGTCGGCCGCGAATCCGGTTCCCGGATCTAAGTGTCCAACGAACTCTGTGCCGACACCCTCGAATCCAGGTAGGCCGCCGACCCGACTCGACTCCCCAAGGGAGAGCCGGGGCGGATTGATATCTCCGGCCAGCAGGTGTCCGTATGGGTTGACGGCGACCCCGTCGGGCCCGTGTAGCTCGAAATGGAGGTGAGGAGAAGTCGCCTCCGCGTTGCCGCTGTCACCTACCAGGTCGAGTAGGTCTCCGGCTCGCACTCTCGCCCCGACCTCGATGCCTGCAATCGGGGTCCCACCCAGACCATCGTCCGTACCCGAAGTGTCGTTGTTCAGATGCAGGTAGTAAGAGCCCCAGCCGTCGTCGTGACTGATCACGATGTAGCGACCCGACAACTCGCCGACGGCGACCTTCGTGACGGTTCCGTCGGCGGCAGCCACTACCGGCGTTTCCTTGTCGGCGAAGATGTCGATGCCCTTGTGCGACCGGTCACCTGGTCGCGGGGCCGCAAAAGAGTTGTGGTAGGCGTGATCTCCTGCGACCGGGAAGACGAGCGGGTAGACATCGTCCGTC
>JAHEDJ010000025.1 GCA_024641325.1 bacterium
GTCATCCGTCTCGACGGCTACACAGAGGCAGAGAAGGTGGCCATCGCCCGTGACCATCTCTTGCCGCGGCAGATCCGTTCGGCCGGTCTACAGCCTGAGGAGATCTCGATCACTGAGGACGTACTGGCGGAAGTGGTAGATCGCTACACCCGTGAGGCGGGAGTTCGAGGACTTGAACGTGAGTTGGGCAAGCTCGCCCGCAAGGTAGCGACCGAGATCGCAACCCGCGCTGAATCCGATGGGACGGCGGCGATCGAAATCGACGGAGGTCGGATCGTCGACTACTTGGGTAAACCGAAGGTCTGGCACGATGAGGCAGCAGATCGCACCGATGTGCCGGGGGTGGCCACCGGACTGGCGGTGACCGGCGCCGGTGGCGACGTCCTCTTCATAGAGGCAACTGCGATGGACGGCGAGCCGGGCCTCACGCTGACCGGTCAGCTGGGCGACGTGATGAAAGAATCCGCCCGTATCGCGCTGAGCTACATCGAAGCGCACGCTCGCGAGCTCGAGTTGGATCCTGAAACATTCCGACGGCGCTTCCATGTCCATGTGCCGGCCGGCGCCGTACCCAAGGACGGGCCGTCGGCGGGAATCACGATGACCACCGCACTTGTGTCCTTGCTGACCGGCCGGAAGGTGAAGCACACCGTCGGGATGACCGGCGAGGTGACTCTTCAGGGCAAGGTGCTGCCGATCGGTGGCGTCAAGCAGAAGGTGCTCGCTGCCCACCGGGCCGGCCTGACCGAGGTGATAGTCCCGAAGCGCAACGAAGTCGACCTAGACGATGTTCCCGAAGTCATTCGAGAAGAAATGACGTTCCACATCGTTGACGACATCGGCGAGGTGCTGGCCATAGCTCTCGAACCGGCGTCCGTTCCGGTCCCCTAGAACCACCCGATATTTCTCAGCAATGCTGGACCCGATTTTCCGTAGTCAGCATTGCTGAGAAAACCAACCGATGTTTCTCGGCAATGCTGGACCCGGTTTTCCGTAGTCAGCATTGCTGAGAAAACGGCGTTGGAGTGCTACTGGTACTCGTAGAAGCCTCTGCCGCTCTTGCGACCGAGGAGACCCGCCTCGACCATCCTCACCAGGAGGGGTGGCGGGGCATACTGCGGCAGCTTGAACTCGTCGTAGAGCACGTCGGCAACAGCCTTGCAAGTGTCGAGCCCGACGAAGTCGGCGAGAGTCAGAGGTCCCATAGGATGATTGGCGCCAAGGCGCATGCCGGTGTCGATGTCGTCCGCCGTTGCCACCCCATTCTCGTACAGGCGTATGGCCTCGAGCATGTAGGGCACAAGCAGCATGTTGACGATGAATCCGGCCCGGTCTTTCGCATGGATGACCGTCTTTTCCAGCTGATCGCAGGCGAACTTCTCAGCCCGAGCCTCCACAGCCGGTGACGATAGGACCGTGCTGATCAGTTCGACGAGCCCCATTACGGGTACGGGGTTGAAGAAGTGCAGCCCGACGACCGAGTCCGGACGGGTCGTCGCTTTGGCTAGACGGGTGATAGGAATCGAGGACGTGTTTGAGGCCAGGATGGCGTCTTCATCGTCGAGTATGTCGTCGAGGGTCTTGAATATCTCGAGCTTCAGTGGTTCGTTCTCCGTGATCGCTTCGACCACGAGTTGTCGGTCGGCCAGATCGGCGAGGTTTGTGGTGTAAGTGATGCGTCCAAGGATTTCTTCGCGTGCCCCGGCTTCGAGCTTGCCCTTGTCAACGGCGCGCCCCGTCGACTTCTCGATCTTTGACCGGGCCAAGGACACTGTCGCTTCGTCGACTTCTCTGATCGTGACATCGAGGCCTGCCTTGGCAGACACTTCGGCGATTCCGGACCCCATGAGTCCTCCGCCGACGATTCCGATGCGATGGATGGTCATGTGGCGCGCCTCCTGTTTCGCTGGCCCAATACTCCCACGAAGCTAGTCCCGATGGCAGGGGAAAACGGATGGAGGGCAAGGGCTAATGGGTTCCTGTTCCGTAGCGACGCAGCAGCTCGAACATGGTCTGCGCCCCTTGCTCAACCGCGGCCACCGGTATGCGTTCATCCGCGGCGTGAACGGTCGCTTGAAACTCATAATCGGATGGGAGCCGCATCGGAAGGAATCCGTAGTGCTGGATACCGAGTTGACCGAACCAGCGTCCATCGGTGACCGCCGGTAGTAGGAACGGAATCGGTATTGCTTCGGGATCCATTTCTACAAGGAGTTCGGCCAGCAGAGGAAACAGACTCATATCGGGCTCATCCGGCGGTAGCAGTCCTTCAGACTGGTAGGTGATTTCGACATCACTGCCGACGATGTTTCGCAGTTCGGCGGCCATCTGGTCGGGGTGGATGCCCGGCAACATCCGGCCGTCGAGCGTCAATGAGATCTCGGCGGGGATCACGTTGTACTTGTCACCGCCGTGGACCATCGTGGCGTTGACCGTGTTGCGAAGGACCGGCTCCATGACCGAGAGTTGCGAGCCCAACAGCTTGAGGGTGGTGCCTGCCGTGCGCGGGTTGAGGAGTGCCTGTAGCGCCCTCCGTGTCGTGCCTTCGGTGTGCTCGATCATGGCTTCCAGCATCATCCGGGTGGCGGGCACTATGTCGACCGGCATGCGCTTCCGATCGAGTCGATCCAGAGCCTTGGCGAGCTTGGCCATCGCCCCGCCGGACATCGGCAGCGACCCATGTCCACCCGGTCCGCGAAAAGTGAGTTCGAACCGGACTCCTACCCGCTCCGCAACTTGCACCGGATAGAAGGCTCGTCCGGCCAGATGTAGGGGGAACCCACCGAACTCACCGATGCAATGCTCGACGCCGTCGAACAGCTCAGCGTGCTGCTCGACCAGGAACTGTGCGCCGGACTCCCCGCCGGCCTCCTCGTCCGAGAGCACGCACAGGATGATGTCTCCGGCCGGAGCTTCATCAGAGGAAGCCATCCGCAAGAAGGCATCGATCATCATGGCGACTCCACCCTTCATGTCGAGGGTGCCCCGCCCCCAGATGAAGCCATCGACGATCTCTCCGCCCATTGGATCCCGTGCCCATTGCTGACCGGTCGTCGGCACAACATCGATGTGGCCCTGCATGAGAAACGGCGGCGCCTCGCCCCGACCTCGAAGGCGGGCAACGAGGTTGGGGCGGGCCGGATCCTTGGCGAGAAGCAACGATTTGCTTCCGGAGGCGGCGAGGACACCATCGATGTACCCGATCGCCTCGGCCTCGCTCCCGGGCGGGTTGGTCGTGTCGATTCGTATGAGCGTCTGAAGTAGATCGACGGGGGACATTCGCGTCATGTCAACTCTTCTACGATCGCGTCCGTTTCGGTTCGCTCATACATCTTCGCGAACTTCTTGGTCACGAAGAGAATCAGAGGGATCACCAGTAGGTTGGCCAATGCGAAGGATCTGAAAACCCCGGAGAAACCCAGGTTGTCCGACAGACTGGTGGCGACTCCCTCGCCGGCGCCGATGCCGATGTTCGACATGGTCTGGAGAATGGCGAACATCGACCCGGCGATCCGGGTGTCGGTTATGCCCATCGACAGTGTGACATAGGTGGTCCACTGCAACCCGACGGCGACGCCCCAGAGAACGCCGACCGACACGATGGCGGTCTCCGATTCGAGAACACTGAACATGAGTCCGCCGAGAGTGACGAGGATGACCGTGGTGAGGGCGGCGGTGCGGCGGCCGAAGTGGGTCATCAGGTAGCTCAGTCCGATGGCACCGATCACCATTCCGATACCTTTGAGCGTTCCGTAGAGGCCGATGGTGCTGCCGCTCGAATCGAGTTCGTTGGACATGTAGTAGGTCACCAGGCCGTCGATGCCCTGGAAGAAGGTCCACGCAAGGATCAGGAAGAGCGCAAACACGAAGTAGCGCGACTGAAGCATCACCCGGAAGGCGCTGCGGTCGAAGCTGTGAGCCGGCGTGCGCTTGGCGGGCTCCCGAACTCTGCGAACCATGGCCAGCGGTATCAGCATCAACCCGGCGATGACGAGAAAGATCGCCTGATACCCAATCGAATCGGCGATAAGTCCGAAGATGAGCGAGACGACCACCAATCCGGCAGCCCGACCACCGGTCATGAATGCCTGCACCCGGCTGTGGTCGACCGGGGGAACCACGTCCACAGCAAGGGCATCTGCGGTGGTGTCGAAGAGCGCCATGAAAAACGTTGCCATCAGCACCATCGCCGCAAGCACGCCAAAGCTCTCGCTGGGGTCTATGAAGTAGGCGATGAAGAAAGCCAGCGCGGTCGATACAAGCCCGATCTGCATGTAGGGGACACGGTGACCGCGTCCGAAGAGGTCGTAGCGGTCCGAGATGATTCCGTAGACCCATTTGATGATGAAAGGCAGGAGCGCCAGAGAGGCGACGATGGCGAGGCGGTCGGCGTCGATGCCTTCGCTGTCCATGTGGGGCTTGAAGAAGTTGAGCTGGTAGGCCTGGATCACGCCCTGAACGAAGTACAACATGGCGAACATGGCGAACACGTACCGACGTGTCAGATTGATGTCCAAGCGAATCCTCCTTGATTGTCCTGAAGGCTAGATCCTGAGGAAGGGCCCCGGCGGGCGCAGCCTCAGCCGACGTGCCACGGCACGGCAGCGCCGGTCTGAACCTTCCACAGAGAGGCATACAACCCGTCGAGGGCAATGAGTTCCTCGTGATCGCCTTGCTCGGCGACCCGACCGGCTTCGAGCACGTATATCCGGTCGGCGTGGCGAATCGTCGAGAGACGGTGGGCTATGACGATTGTGGTGCGGTCGAGCGAGATTCGCTCCAGCGATCGTTGAATGGCGGCTTCGGTTTCGTTGTCGACCGAGGATGTTGCCTCATCGAGAATCAGAACCGGAGGATCGGCCAGCACAGCCCTGGCGATCGACAGACGCTGCCGCTGTCCGCCGGACAATTTCTGCCCACGTTCACCGACGATCGTTTCGTATCCCTGCGGGAGCCCTTCGATGAACTCGTGTGATTCTGCGACGGATGCAGCCGCAATGACATCTTCCATGGGCGCATCCGGACGGGCGTAGGCGATGTTCTCGCGGATGGTGCCGTGGAACAGGAATACGTCCTGGCTCACCAGCCCGATCGCCCGGCGAAGATCGCCGAGCTCTAGGTCAGAAAGCGGATGTCCGTCCAGTTCAACGCAACCGCCTGTGGGGTCGTAGAAGCGGAGCAGCAGTTTGATGATCGTCGTCTTCCCGGCCCCGGTTGCACCGACGATGGCAGTCGTCAGGCCGGCCGGCATGTCGATGTCCACGGAATCGAGCACCGGAAACCCGTCGACGTAGGAGAAGTCGACCTGCTTGAACCGCAGATCACCGGCGACGGTGGGTCGGGGGAGAGGAGTCGTCCCGCTGGTGACGGTGGGGCGAATCGCCAGCAGATCGAGCACCCGATTGGTCGAGGCCATCGCCCGCTGGAAGAGATCGAACGTCTCTCCTAATCGGGTCAGCGGCCATAGCAGTCGCTGGGTGAGAAAGACCATCACGCTGTATGCGCCTACGGCCAGCTGACCGTCGAGTGCTCTGAATCCTCCGACCAGGAGCGTTGCGGTGAAACCCACGAGGATGACGATCCGGATGAGTGGTGAGAATGCCGAGCTGAGGCGGATCGCCCGGCGGTTGGCGTTTTGGTAGAGCGCACTCTCCTCCCCGATCCTGGTGACCTCGCGGTCCTCGGTCGTGAAGCTCTTGATCGTGGCAATGCCGGCCAGGTTGTTGGACAGTTGCCCATTGAGCACGCCGACCTGATCGCGTACTGCCGCGTACCGCGGAGCGATTCGGCGCTGGAACTTGACCGAGCCCCACAGGATCAGCGGGATAGGGATGAACGCCATCCAGGCAACCTGCCAGGCGATTCCAAAGAACCCGGCGCCGACCAACACGACAGTCGTCGCTACCTGGAGCAGGTTGTTGGCCCCACCGTCGAGGAAGCGCTCCAACTGGTTGATGTCGTCGTTGAGGATCGACATGAGACCGCCGGTTGAGCGATCTTCGAAGAACCGCATGTCGAGTGTTTGTGTGTGGGCATAGGCGTCGATCCGCAGTTCGTGCTGGATGATCTGGGCGAGATTGCGCCACCAGACCGAGTGCAGGTATTCGAACAGCGACTCGAGAACCCAGATGATGAAAGTCAATACCGCCAGTAGGACCAGTTGGTCGCGAGTGTCTGCGACGCCGAACCCGGCCAGCATTGAATCTTCTCGCCGAACGACGACATCGACTGCGGTTCCGATCAAGACCGGAGGAGCGAGGTCGAATGCCTTGTTGAGGATCGAGAACGAAGTGGCGGTGATGATCCGGCGGCGATGGCCGACGGCATATTCCCAGAGGCGGCGAAGAGGATGGTGGGCGGTCGGCATGTGGCCGTGGAGGCTAGCGTTCCCCGCCCTCAGCCAGGAACCGTTGGGGGTGTGTCGACGTCATAATTACATGAGAGTCTCGAGAAGGAGGCGCGCCATGCGTCGCACCGCATTGCTCATTGTGCTGTCTCTGTTGGCTACCGCCTGCGGGAGCACCGACTCATCGTCGTCGACGACGGCGTCGACCGGCCCCGGCGACGTTACGGTGGCGGGCATGCTCGTTGCCTCAGACCTCGACCGTGACGATCCGGCTGCCTCGGCGGCCGATGTCGAGCAGGTGGCGGCCGGCCTTCGGGCGTTCGCAGCAGAGCTCTATGCCGAGATGGTCGGCGAGGGCAACATGGTTTACTCGCCGGTGAGCGTGTACACGGCGCTGGCGATGACCTACGCGGGCGCAACAGGAACTACCGCCGATGAGATGGCGGCGCTCCTGGGCGACGAGATCTCCTTCGATGCTTTCCATTCCGCAATGAACGCATTGGATCAAGCGCTCACGGCGCGAAATCACGAGGCGACTGAGTCCGAAGGCGCAGTTGAGATGAGCGTCGCCAACAGCTTGTGGGGACAAAAGGGCATGGTCTTTGAATCTCCGTTCCTCGATCTCCTCGCCCGTGACTACGGATCGGGAATGCGCATCGTCGATTTCATCGACTCCTCTGCCCGTGAGGAGGCACGGCTCGCCATCAACGACTGGGTGGCCGGCGAGACGAACGATCGGATCGAGGATCTCATACAGCAGGGGGTGCTCGACGATCTGGTGCGGCTGGTTTTGGTGAATGCCGTGTATCTAGACGCTGCCTGGCAAACTCCGTTCGAGGAGGCAGCCACCACTGATGATCCCTTCGTGCTTCTCGATGGTTCTGAGATCTCTACTGAAACGATGCACCAGCAACTCACTGTGCCCTACGGTGTGGGTGAGGGCTGGCAGGCGGTCCGAATTCCATATGCAGGCAATGAACTCGGGATGCTCGTGGTTCTTCCTGACAAAGGCAGATACGAGCAGGTCGAAGACTCGTTGAGCCTCGGACTCCTCGACACCGTGTCCGGCGCATTGTCGTTGGAACCGGTGATGCTCTCACTTCCGAAGTGGGAGATAAGGACCCAGATCGGGCTGGTTCCACCGTTGCAGGCTCTGGGACTGAACGAAGCCACCAGCGCCGCTGCAGACTTCAGCGGGATGACCGGCGCACGGGATCTGTTCATCAGTGACGTCGTTCACGAAGCATGGATTTCTGCCGACGAAGCAGGGACCGAAGCAGCCGCCGCAACCGCGGTGATCATGAGCCTCACCGCCGTGCCTTTGGAGCCGATCTCCTTCACCGTCGACCGACCCTTCATCTTCGTGCTCGAGGACATTGAGACCGGTTCGATACTGTTCATGGGACGGGTGGTGGATCCTGGGTCCTGATCGGGCCGGCTCTCCTATGCGCGGCGCCTGTCAACTCAGCGCGGCGATTACCCTCTTGTGGTGATGCCTCTCTATTCCTATACGCCACCTGATGAACTCGACGCCCCGGTTCTCATCGCCTCGCTTAGAGGATGGGTGGATGCTGCAGGTGTTGGATCTGCTGCTGCCGAGCACCTGGCCGGCGACGGACCGGTCGTGGCGGAGTTCGACGGTGATCAGCTCTTCGATTACAGGTCGAGCAGGCCGGTGGTGGATTTCATCGACGGCCATCTGCGCAATCTCGAATGGCCCGAACTGGTCGTGCAATACAGACGAATTGGGGGCCGCGACTTGCTGATTCTGCGCGGTACCGAACCGGATTTGCGGTGGCGAGCGTTCGCGTCCGCGGTATCCGAGCTTGCCGTCGCGGCGGGCGTATCGGAGTTCATTGCCATCGGATCGGTTCCGGCGCCGGTGCCGCACACGATTGGAACCCCGCTGATCATGACCTCCCCGGATTCTGATTTGCTGGTCGACGACACACGCACACCTGAAGGGCTTCTGCGAGTTCCGGGGGCGGCGCTCACGGTGTTGTCCCATCGGCTTTCTTCCGATGGGATTCCGGCTCGAGGCTATTGGGCCCAGGTTCCGCAATATGTCAACGGCCCGTTCTACCAGGGAGTCATTGTGCTGCTGGAGCGCATTGCCGATCGTCTTGGAATCACCATTCCGCTCGACACCTTGCCGGAGGAAGCGCTCCAACAGCGTGAACACTTGGATGGGATCGTCTCGAGCCGACCCGAGATCCAGAAGGTCGTCGAGAAACTCGAAGAGATTGCCGAACAGGGTGACGAGATCCCGACGGCCGACGAGATCGGCTCACAGGTCGAGCAGTTTCTCCGCGAATCGTCCGACGATGGAGGCGACCCCTTCAGATCCGAAGGACCGTAGGGCGGTCGAGTCTATTCCGACGGGATCCCGGTCCAGGGTTGGTACGCTGGCGCCCATTCCAGGAGCAAGGTGATGGCTGCGTACGACCACAGCACGATCGAGAAGAAGTGGCAGGACCGGTGGGAGGCCGATGGTCTCTACCGCTCGACGGTGGACTGGGCCAGGCCCAAGCACTATGCCCTGACCATGCTCCCATACCCATCCGGCGACCTGCACATGGGCCACTGGTATGCGATGACGCCATCCGATGCCCGGGCGCGCATGATGCGGATGAAGGGCTACAACGTGTTGTTCCCGATGGGGTTCGACGCCTTTGGTCTTCCGGCCGAGAACGCCGCCGTCCAGCGCAACGTCCACCCGGCAAAATGGACCTACGAGAATATCGAGCGCATGAGGACTCAGTTGCGTTCGATGGGCGCGATGTTCGATTGGGAGCGAGAAGCGGTGAGCTGCGAACCCTCCTACTACCGATGGACCGAGTGGTTCTTCAAAGAGATGTTCGAACACGGCATCGCCTATCGCGGTGAAGCGATGGTTAACTGGTCGCCGACCCTCCAAACGGTTCTCGCCAACGAGCAGGTCATAGACGGTCGCGACGAACGCACCGGACAGCCGGTCGTCCAGAAACTGATGGAGCAATGGTTCTTCGCCATCACCAGGTACGCGGACGAGTTGTTGGCCTTCGAGGGAATCGACTGGCCGGATGCTATCAAAGCGATGCAACGCAACTGGATAGGCCGGTCCGAGGGTGCAGAAGTAACTTTCCGCACCGAGGCAGGCGACGAGATCGTCGTGTTCACCACTCGACCGGACACGCTGTGGGGAGCAACCTTCATGGTGTTGGCACCGGAACACCCGCTGGTCGATTCGCTGGCGACGGCGGATCGTCGTGAGGTGGTCGATGCCTACCGCGTAGCGTCGGCCGGCCGGTCCGAATTGGAGCGGATGGAGGAGACTAAAGAGAAGACCGGCGTCTTCACCGGTGGTTTTGCGATAAACCCTGTGAACGGCGAGCGCATCCCGGTGTGGATAGCCGACTACGTGCTGCTGTCCTATGGCACAGGCGCCATCATGGCCGTTCCGGCCCACGATCAGCGTGACTTCGAGTTCGCCCGCCAGTTCGAACTGCCGATCATCCCGGTCATCCATCCACAAGGCGAAGAGCCATTGGTGGAGTCTGAGATGGAAGAGTCCTTTGTCGGTCCCGGTGTGATGATCAACAGCGGACCGATCAACGGCGTCGAGACGACGCTTGCCAAGGGCCGCGCCAACCCGTCGGTAGCCGCCGCCATCGACTGGCTCGAGGAATCCGGCGCCGGGTCGGAGGCCGTCAACTACCGGTTGCGGGACTGGCTGATCTCCCGGCAGCGCTACTGGGGATCGCCCATTCCGATGTTGCACCGCAACGATGGTGGGCTCGAACCGGTCGCCGACGCCGACCTCCCGGTGGTTTTGCCAGAGGATGTGGCGTTTGAGGGCCGCAGCCCGCTGGTGACCAACGCTGAGTTTCTGACTGCGGTCGACTCAGAGGGTGTTGCAGCCCGGCGAGAGACCGACACGATGGACACGTTCATGTGCTCGTCTTGGTATTGGTTCCGGTACCTCTCTCCGTCGTTTGAGTCGGCTCCATTCGATCCGGAAGAGGCGGCCTACTGGCTACCGGTTGACGTCTATACCGGTGGGGCCGAACACGCGGTCATGCACTTGCTGTATTCGCGGTTCTTCGTCAAGGCGATGCGCGATATGGGCGTTTTCGAGGATGCCGAGCGGGTGATGGGTGAGCACGGGCGGGATTCATCCGGACTGTTCGATGAGCCGTTCATGGTGCTGCGCAACCAGGGCCAGATTCTCGGTGAGGAGCGATCGGGTGATCGGCTCGTGATCGAAGGTGTTCGCGAAGATGAGCTGGTTGTCGCCTCCTCAGTCCGGGTGGATCCGGACGCGACTCCGGACTCCGGCCTGATCGTCGGTGAACTGATCCGGCGCACCGAGAACGCGTTGCAGGTTCAGACCGATTCCGGGTTGGTCGCCGTCAAGGTTCCTGATGGCGCAACCGTTGAGATCTCCTCTATCCCGGGGACGAATGACGTGACCCAGTTGAAGCATCATCTCGACATCGAGCGTATGTCGAAGTCCAAAGGCAATACGGTCAACCCGGATGAACTGGTTGCAGAATATGGCGCCGACACCGTGCGGACCCACCTGATGTTCGCGTTCGAGTGGCAGAAGGGCGGGCCCTGGGACAGCCGGGGGATAGTGGGGTCGAGTCGCTTCATAGAGGATGTTTGGAAGATCGGTACTGCCGACTATCGCCCGGGCGAAGTGTCGGCGGAGGCATCAACGTCGCTGAGGCGACGGGTACACCAGACGATCGCCAAGGTCGACGCAGATATGTTCGACTTCAAGTGGAACACCGCCGTGGCGGCGCTGATGACCCTGCGTAATGAAATGCAGGACGCTTTGCGAGCGGGCCTGGTGTCCGTTGACGTCTGGACGGAAGCGACGGAGACCATGCTGAAGTTGCTGGCACCGATTGCTCCGCACATCACTGAGGAATTGTGGCACACGCTGGGCAACACGGACTCGGTTCATGTGCAGCCGTGGCCGGAAGCCGACGCGAACATTGCCCGGGAAGACACCGTGACGATGGTGATCCAGATCAACGGCAAAGTCCGGGACCGTGCGGAGGTTGATGCGGAGATCACGGCCGAAGAGGCCGAAGCAATAGCGCTCGCCTCAGCGAAGATCGCAGAATGGACCGACGGTAAGACGGTTCGCAAAGTGATTGCCAGGCCGCCAAAACTGATAAACATCGTCGTCGGCTGAACCCTCAGAATTTTCTCGGCAATACTGTTGCGCGTGGGCAATGACAGTATTGCTGAGAAACGGGTCGTCTCTTTCTCGGCAATGTTGTTGCGCGTGGGGAACGACAGTATTGCTGAGAAAATGGGTCTTCTAGGATCTTGGTCGTGAAGCAGGTCTATCAATCACCCGATCTCAAATCGCGCGCCGTTTGGGCGGGTGGGTTTGTCGTCGTGGTGGTTGTCGGGTTCTCCCTGTTCACTCCGACACTCGGGCGGCGGGTGGGGCTCTGGGTGGTTGCGGTCGCGGTCATCGCCTATTTCTGGCTCATGGCAAAATCACGTGTTGAGGTCGACGGATCCGATGTCACGGTCATCAACTACGCCCGCCGCCGTCGAGTCCGCCGCGAAGACATTCTCGAATGCGGTATGGACACCCGCCCGCTGGTCGGCCCGGTGGGCCGGCTACGAATGCGAGACGGCTCGTCGATCTATCTATACGGGCTGCAGCCGCGTCGCGAAGCGGGCGACGACACGTTGCGGAGCGATGAGTTGGCGGCGCTGGCACTGTCGATCGGGTCCGGCGGTCCCATGCGACCTTCATAGGCCATTTCCGCGTAAAGGCCGGCTTGTGCCACCATTGCTCCCGTGATTCTCGCATCCATACCCTCGCCGCCGATCAACGTCATCGAGGTTGGCCCACTCAACATCCATTTCTACGGAATTCTGATCGGCATCGGCGTCGTCATCGCGATGATCATCACCGAACGTCGCTATCTGAGCTTCGGGGGAAATCCGAAGGACGTGGAGAAGGCTGCTTTCTGGGCCGTCGTCATAGGCTTCCTCGGCGCTCGACTGGCCTACGTGAGCACCCACCTCTCTCGTTTCGAGGGCCGCTGGCTGCACATCTTCGCCATTTGGGAAGGCGGCCTTGCGTTGTTTGGTGGCCTTACCGGTGGAGCCATTGCCGCCATCTGGGTGATGCGACGGCGCAAGGGGGACTTCCCAGCATTCGCCGACGCGGTCGCCATTGGACTACCGGCCGCTCAAGCGATGGGACGTTGGGGTAACTATTTCAACCAGGAGTTGTTCGGCACGCCTACCGACCTGCCCTGGGGACTCGAGATCGCCCGGCGCTACCGTCCGGCCGAGTACGTCGAGTTCGAGACGTTCCACCCGACCTTCCTCTACGAATCACTCTGGAATCTGGGGGTCATCGCAGTTCTCCTGACCGTCGAGCGCCGGTTCAAGCTGAGACGGGGCTCGATGCTGCTCGCCTACTTCATCATGTACGGGACCGGCCGCTTCCTGCTGGAATTGATTCGGACGGACACAACCTTCAGATTCCTTGGGTTGAGTCGCAATGGATGGGTCAGCCTCGCGGTGGTGATCGGCGGCATCATCGGCCTGTGGTTCCGCAATCGAACCCGAGAACAAGAAACCTCGTCTGTCTGACCACGCAGCTGATGGCTGAGGGATGTTGGCCGGGACTACTCGATCACGATCTCTGCAAGCTCGTCTTCCGGTTCCGGGTATTCCATACCTAGGTGTTTGAACGTATCCACGATGATGGTCGAGATCGCCAGGTTCCGGTACCACTTGCGATCGGCCGGGATCACGTACCAAGGGGCCCACTCGGTCGAAGTACGGGTGATGGCCTCCTCGTAGGCCGCAATGTAGGAATCCCACAGCTTCCGTTCGGCCAGGTCGCCTCTTGCAAACTTCCACGTCTTGGTGGGTTCATCGAGGCGGGCCTGGAGACGCTGCTTCTGCTCTTCCTTGGATATGTGCAGGAAGAACTTGAGGATTGTGGTTCCTTCGTCGGCCAGAAGTTTCTCAAACGCATTGATGTGGTCGTAGCGCCGCCGCCATCTGTACTCCGGTACCAGGTCGTGGACACGTACCACGAGAACATCCTCGTAGTGGGATCGATTGAATATCGCGATCTCGCCGGAAGCGGGAGTGTCGTCGTGTACGCGCCACAAATAGTCGTGAGCCAGTTCCTCGTCTGTCGGTTTCTTGAAACTGGCCACCTTGACGCCCTGCGGGTTGGTGCCGTCGAACACGTGGCGAATCGTTCCATCCTTCCCCCCGGTATCCATGGCCTGAAGCACGATGAGGACCTTGTGTTTGCCTTCCGCGTAGAGCACTTCCTGTAGCTGTTCGAGTTCCGAATTCAGGTTCTTCATCGCCGCTTTGCCGGCGCTCTTGTCTCCCTCGAAGCCCTTGAGATCCTTGGTGTCCCGCGCCACGATCTGGGCGTCGCTGCCCGGTTCGACTCGATATCGATGCATTACAGAACCTCCTCTTCGCTCAGGACCCTGGAACCCTAGTGACCGATCTCAGACCTCTTCCGCCGGAAAGCGGATCGTGATAGACGTATGGGTGGCGTGAGATGGGAGGGCGGCGCGGAGGAGACGCGTGCAACCTCAGCATCTGGTCGCCGGTGGAGTGGCCCTGGTGATAGCCATCGCGTCGGGGGTCTGGTTCGGAGGGAGACCGACGGAACCGGCGCCCGTCGTAGTCGACCGCACGGCCGGTTCCGGCACGACTCCGACTGTTGATCGCCTGACCGTGCATGTTTCGGGAGCCGTGGCAGATCCAGGGCTTGTCGAATTGGATGAAGGTGCACGCGGTGCAGACGCTCTGGCGGCGGCCGGCGGGGCTTTGCCCTCGGCGGATCTCAGCGCCATGAACCTGGCGGCTCCCGTCGTCGACGGCACGTTGATCATTGTGCCCCATCGGAATGGCAATGCGCCACCGGTTGCGCAGAATGGAGACGGTCGGATCAGGGTGAACTACGCGTCGGCCGATGAGATCGCTTCCCTGCCCGGCATCGGCCCTGTGCTGGCCCAGCGGATCGCGGACTATCGGGATGACAACGGCCTGTTTGTCGTCGTCGAGGATCTCCTCGACGTGCCCGGGATTGGCGAGGGGAAACTGGCCATGATCCGGGACTCGGTGTCAATTCCATGAACCTCCCGGATCAAGTGGGCCGGTGGGCGCTTGGTGCGGCAGGGGCCATCTGGTTGGGAGCCTGGTCGGGACGGTCCGGCGGTGTCATGGCACTGTTCGTGGGGTTGGCGGCAACAACCGTATGCCTGGCTTGGGGAAAGCACTGGATGGTTCTGCTCGCTGCCCTAGCAGTGGCGGGGTCGCTCTCCGGTCTGCTGTCGTCGCAACGAGATCAGGCCATTCTCGAGAGTCTGGTGCCTGACGGAATCGTCGAGGTGCACGGGACGGCTGTTGACGACCCCCGCCCGGGACGAAGCGGCTTCTGGTTTCTCATCGAGCCCCGCTACCTGAGCGCCAAACACCAGGAATACGGCTGGACGGGACCGCGGCTGCTCGTCAGTTCAGAGGAGCCAATCAGCATCATGGCCGGAGACCTGGTGTCGGTCGATGGCCGGCTCTCGGCGGGACCCGGTACGGCCCGGGGGGATGTCTTCGCAGGACGAATCGCCGCCCGTCACGTCGAACGTATCTCGGAAGCGACCGGATTCTTTCGCGCAGCCAATCTGATTCGATCGAGAGTCGAGGAGCAGCTGGCCGGCGCCGCCAATCGGCCCGCTGCCGCGCTCGTTTCCGGGTTCTTGATAGGCGACATACGCGAGTTGCCCCGACCGGACGGCGAGGCGCTCCGCCGGGCGGGGCTTTCCCACTACGTGGCAGTTTCGGGGAGCAACGTTGCCCTGTTTCTCGCCCTCTGGTGGGTGATCGTTGGGCCCCTCGGATTTGGGTCGCGACGACGAGCTTTCGTCGGGCTGGTCGGCCTGGTCCTATTCGCGATAGTGACGAGGTGGGAGCCATCGGTACTGCGGGCAGCGGTCATGGCCGGCTTCGTCCTCGTGACTCGAGCATTCGGATTGTCTATCGGGCCGTGGACGGCGCTGGGTGGTGGAGTTGCCGTCCTGCTGCTGGTGTCGGGAGAGCTCGTCTCAGACGTCGGGTTCCAGTTGTCGGTTGCCGCTACTGCCGGAGTCATCGCCGGAGCCGGATTCCGACCGCTGCGTCGTTTCCCGATTGTGGGGGCGGCGCTGGCCGCCACAGTATCCGCCCAGCTCGCGGTGGCTCCGCTGTTGTTGATCCACTTCGGGACCCTGCCGCTGCTGTCGCCGATCACGAATCTGCTTGCCGGGCCGCTGGTAGTGGCGGCAACGAGCCTGGGCGGCATCGGGGTGCTCACAGCCGTTCCGGCGCTCCTCGACTCTGCGACCGCAATAGCGGGGTTCGTGCTCGGTATCGCCAGGTCCGCGGCTCCCTGGCCGCAGATCGGTTGGCTCGGCTACTGCGGCGTGATGCTGGCCGCCGCGCTCGCCAGGGTGTCCGGTCTGCGACGGCTCATGAGTCTGATCGCGGCGGCCTGGGCGTTCATCACAATCGGCCTGGCTCCTGCTCCTATCACACTTCCGGCCGTCGTATTCCTCGACGTCGGGCAGGGCGATTCATCGCTGTTTCTGGGTGACCACGGAGCCGTGGTGCTTGTTGATGGAGGTCCCGATCCAGGGGTTCTGATCGAGCGCCTCCGTCACTACGGGGTCGATCACATCGACCTACTGGTTGCGTCGCATCAACATCATGATCACGTCGCCGGCTTGATAGCCGCCCTGGAATCGGTCCCGGTCGGCCTGATCTGGCACTCCGGTCAATCCAATCCGGAGCCTGAGATGCAGGCCTTGCTCGACCTGGCCGCACAGATTGGAGTCCCGGCCGAGGTCGTTCGCCCCGGATGGACGGCGCAGATCGGTCGTTTCCATCTCGAGGTATTGGGTCCGAAACGTCGATACGCTTCCCCCAACGATCAATCGGTCGTGCTCCTGGTTGAGGCGGGTGGGCGAACGATCCTCATGCCGGGAGATGCTGAGACATTTGCACAGGCGGATCTAGGTCCGGTCTCAGCAGATCTGCTCAAGGTTCCGCATCAGGGCGCCGCCACCAGCGACCCCGGGTGGCTCCGGTCGACCGGAGCGGACATTGCGGTCATCCCGGTTGGGCCCAACGATTATGGCCATCCGTCTGTGGAGATTGTCGAGTTACTCGAGGAGATGGGAGCCGATGTGCGCCGGACCGATGAGGAAGGGGATATCGTGGTATCAGTCGGCGAATGATTCGGCGGCCTCCGGGAACTCGTCGACCGCGATCCTGCGAAACCGCGCCGTCACCTGATCGACTCCTGCCGGGTCATCGGGAAACGAGACGACCGTCGTCGAAATAGCAGCCGGGTCCACACTCAGTCCGTGTTCGGCCGCAAGGGCGACGACCTGCTCGCTCAGCTTGCCTGCAAAGATGCGCGCTCCCTCCGCGGAAGTCTCCGGCAACACGAACGCCAGCACCTCTTTGTCACCCTCGCTCGCATGCACGGCGTGGTCGACGGTTCTGACGCTGCGTTGTACACGGTCGCCGAGGTCGGTCAGGAAGTTGCGTTTGGAACGTCGATTCAGAGAAACGGGAGAGGGGAGATCGGCGGTGACGAGCGAGAAGACCTTCTCGTATCGGTTGGCTCGAGACTTCTCCAGGTCGACCTTCTCGACCAGGCTGCGGGAGTTGAACAACCCGGTTGCGTCATCGATCTGGTCGTAGAGATCGAGTTTCGTGATCGAGTCGCGCAGTTGCTCGGTTGCCCATCCTCCGATCAGGCCGAACGCCATGTACCCGGCGCCTCGGGTGATGATGAGGCCGAAGAGTTCGCCCCAGCCCACCAGGTCGATGGCGGGTGAGCGGATCCAGATGTAGGCAAGGGTCGCGACGGCCCCGAGCGCGGCTCCGCCGCGAACTCCCCAAAACAGGAATCCGACAAACACCGGGAGGAAGAACATCGTTGCAGACACTTCGGCCGGATCAACCCGGCGGACGTACATGATCAAGGCCACGACGGCTAGAGCGACCAGGCCGACGAGCAGCACGAGACCGCGGGCTTGGGGGTAACTCACGGAGCGGGTTTGGTTGGGGGAGGCATCGGCCATGGGCGCATGCTAAACGGTCCGCAGTCGCGCTTTGGGCGATCTTTGACTTTGAGGTCTCCGGCGGGAACACTGGTGGTATGCCGTCCATCCTCAAGTCGCGCGTGGCGCTGGCCACGCTCATCGGCGTGTTCCTCATTCCGATCATGACTTCGTCGTTGCGCGGACTGACTCACGTTCTCACGTGCGAGGGCCAGGTGGAAACCCCCTTCTCGGTCGTGATCGAGAGTGGATACGACCCGATGGTGCTGAGCGCGCAACAACTCGTTGCGGGTGAGGACGACTCCATCTGCGGCGGCATCAATGTCGACTTCCGGGCGCGGGCCGGGGACGGGAATCGGATAGCGCTGACGCTGGCGGTCATAAACGAAACCGCCGATCCCTGGCGCGGAACGATCGACCTCGAACTGGGCCGAGTACGGGTTCCCATTTCGATAGGTCTCGTGGCCGCCGGCACCGAAGAGACCGAGACGGTCGTCTTGAATCTCGACGAAGGGGAGAGCGAGATCGCCGGGTCCTTGCTCATCGGGCCTTGACGGCTTCTCCGGCAACCAGCCTTCGGGTCGGAGCGCGTGTCCTCGACTTCTCCGGCGGACGAGTCCATCTCATGGGTGTCTTGAACTTGTCGCCGGAATCGAAGAACACGCAAACGGTGGCCGGGAATGTCGATGAGGCTATGCGTATTGCGGACAATCACCGTCGGCACGGCGCCACCATCATCGACGTAGGCGCACAATCCTCCCACTTCGATAACGTAGAGCTGAGCCCGGAAGAGGAACTCGAGCGGCTCGCCGGGGCCGTCCGGCGCCTCGTTGATGAAGAATTTGTCGTCTCCGTCGACACGTGGAAGCCGGCGGTCGCGGCGGGCACCATTGAAATCGGAGCAACGATCGTGAATGACACGGGCGGCTTGCAGAACCCTGCGATGGTCGATGTCGTTGCTGGAAGCGACGTCGCGGCTGTAGTCATGTTCATAGAGGGCGACACGCCGCTCTCGGTGGAGGAGATAGATCTCGGTGGATCAATCGTGGACGGGGTTGCAGATCGACTCGGTGCCAGATTGCGCAACCTGGCTGCGGCCGGCGTCACCGATGTCATCGTTGACCCCGGCATCGGAATCTCCTATCGCGGAGACCGGGCCCTCTACACCGAACACCAGATAGATGTCATCAGACGACTTGGAGACTTGCAGGCCCTGGGGCAACCGGTGCTGGTTCCCGTGCCACGCAAGGCCGAACTTGCACCTACCCTGGCCCTAGCCACTCTTGCTCTCGAGTACGGCGCGGACATCCTGCGGGTGCACGACGTCCCTGCGGTGGCGGAAATCGCTCGAATGATGGGAAGAATGTGATGAGACGTCGGGTGTTGGTGACCGGATCAGCCCGTGGACTCGGCCGGCATCTCGCGGTCGCCCTGGGATCCGATGGGTTCGAAGTAATCGTTCACTACCGCGCCAGCCGGGATGGGGCAGAGGAAACAGCACGTCTCGTCACCGAGGCCGGGGGAGCCGCCGAACTTGTCTCCGCCGATCTCACCGATGCCCGTTCAGTTGATGAGATGGCAGACACGCTGAACCGATCGGGCGGTCTCGACGTTCTGATCAACAACGTCGGTGGATTCATCATCCGCCACACGGACGACCTCACGCCCGAAGATTGGGATCGGGTTCTGGCCGCTACCGCCAGTGCCACGTTCTACACGACCAGGGCTTTGTTGCCGCTTCTCCGGGCTAGGGAACATGCCAGGATCGTCAACATCGCCGATTCGGGAGCGGACAACCTGCGCGCCTCTCCCAAATCTCTTCCGTATTACGTCGGCAAGACCGGAGTCTTGATCATGACGAAGACATTCGCGGTGACAGAGGCATCACGCGGGGTAACGGTGAATGCCGTCATGCCGGGTGTGCTCGAGAACAGCATCACGTTTCCGGCATTGGAGAAGATCCCCGCCGGCCGGCTGGGGACCCTCGATGATATTGCCGGAGCGGTTCGCTATCTCGTGTCACCGGCGGCCGATTACGTGACCGGCTCCTATTTGCAGGTGGGCGGTGGATGGAATCTCTGACATGAACATGATCTGGCACGTCTACGGTCCGCGCGACGCGGGGCCTGGAGAGCGGCAACAGATGTTGAGCCGGGCCCAAGCCATTTTCGATCAACTCGAGGTTCAGGCTGCCGACGTCGTTCGTATCGACGTTCCCGGGCGCGGGGCTTCCGCTGAGAATGCCGACCGCGAAGGAATCGTGAGAGGTGAGGTTGACCCGGCGCTTCCTGCCCTTCAATCCGGATCGCTCTTTGGAGGTCGCCAGGGCTTGATGATCGTGGACGGCCACCAGCTGCTCAAGGGAGAGGCAGATGTCATCGCGGAGTTGCTCGCCACTGCCGACCGTGAAACTGTGGTTGTTGTCGTGTCTTCCGGAGCACTTCCCTCCTCCCTGACCAAGGCTCTGAAAGCCGGCGAAACGATCAAGATCGAGAAACTGAGAGAGAAGGACGCCGCCGCCTGGCTTGCCAACGAGATTCGTGATCGGAAGATGAAGATCCCGACGGAGGCCCGGGAGGCGCTGCTGCAGCGGTTCGGCAGCAACGTTGCCGCAATGGGCCAGGCGCTCGACCAGCTGGCGGGTGAGGCAGCGATCAACCGTGAAACGATTCTCGTGCGCTTTCAGAATCGTCCCGACGAACCGATGTGGCATCTCGCCGACGCGATCAGCGCCGGGAAGGTTGGTGAAGCACTCCGACGCCTTGCCGACTTCCTCACTCACGGACACCCACTCCAACTGCTCGGGTACCTCGAAGATGATCTGAAGAGGCGATCGCTGGCCTCGGCCGCCGCCAGTGTCGACGAATACGCCGAGCAGGTCGGCGGTAGGCCCGGAGATTGGCGGGTGAAGCGTGATTGGACGAGGAGATCGCGAGTATCGGACTCCGAGTTGCGGGCGGCCTTGTCTGCTCTCCTGAAGGCAGATGGTCTGCTCAAGTCGGCGCCGGAGGAGACTCATCGCTTGACGATGGAACGTTTGACCGTGGCCATGTGCCGGCTATACGGAGGTCGACCGGTTCAGGTCGGCTGAAACGTTACCGGCATAGTTGAGGTCGATGCTGATCGATCTTGCCCCGCCATGTCATGCACTGCTACGATTCGCTACCCGCGCGGCTTCCGGCGCGCCCTGTTTCCATCAGAGGTTTCGATTTCGTATGGCCAATATCAAGTCACAGATAAAGCGCAATCGTCAGAACGAGACGCGCCATTTCCGCAACAAGGGTTTTCGTTCCGAGTTGAAGACCCGTGTCAAGAACGCTCTCGCTGCTGCTGAAGCCGGCGACGGAGACCAGGCGCAGGAACTCTCCCGCCAGGCTCAGAAGCGGATCGACATGGCTGTGACGAAGGGTGTGCTCCATAAGAACACAGCCGCCCGGCGCAAGGCGAAGCTCGTTCGGGACGTCAACGATCTGCTTTCGAGCAAGTGATCTCGCAAGCCGTAACCTGGCAATAAGCTCTAGGCAATAAGCTCTTGCGGTCGACACCGCCTAATGCCTATTGCCTACGGCCCATCGCTATTCGAGCTATCAAAGCCCTCGCGATCAAGTAGGCCGCATGAGTTCTCCTGTCTCTATTCGCAATTTCAGCATCATCGCCCACATCGACCACGGGAAGTCGACTCTGGCCGATCGCATGTTGGAGCGCGCCGGCGCGGTTTCCGAACGTGAAATGCGGGCCCAGGTGCTCGATACCATGGATCTCGAACGCGAGCGCGGCATCACCATCAAGGCGCAGGCCGTTCGCCTCGAGCACAAGGCGCCGGACGGCGAACGATTCGTACTCAACCTGATCGATACGCCGGGTCATGTCGATTTCAGCTACGAGGTCTCGCGGTCGCTTGCCGCCTGCGAAGGAGCAGTTCTGCTGGTCGATGCCGCTCAGGGAGTTGAGGCGCAAACGCTCGCCAACGCCTATCTGGCGATCGAAGCCGGCTTGGAGGTCATTCCGGTCATAAACAAGATCGACCTGCCCGCTGCCGATCCCGAGCGGGTTTCCGAAGAACTGGCATCGATTCTCGGCATCGACGCCGACGAGGTGATACGTGTCTCCGCCAAGACCGGTGAAGGTATCGATGAGCTGCTCAATCGGATCGTCCGGGACGTACCGCCCCCTACCACCGATGGGGGAGACCTCCGCGCTCTTGTATTCGACTCCTATTACGACTCGTATCGCGGCGTGGTGTGTTACGTCCGCGTGGTGGACGGGACTTTGGCTCCCGGCGACTCGTTGCTCTTCTCAGCGACAGCAGAACGCCACACTGCTTCGGAGGTCGGATTCCTGACGCCGTTGGCAGTGCCGGTCGCCAGACTCGGACCCGGTGAGGTCGGTTATCTCATCACCGGCGTCAAGGAAATCGATCGAATCCGCGTTGGGGACACGATCAGCCATCCCGGCTCGGCTCGGATCCAGCCGCTTCCGGGCTATGCCGAACCCAGACCGATGGTCTATTCCGGCCTGTTTCCTTCAGATGGTGAGGATTTCGAACGGCTTCGCGAAGCCCTCGAAAAACTGCGCCTAAACGATGCCTCACTCGTGTTCGAGCCGGAAACCTCTCGTGCCCTTGGGTTTGGATTCCGCTGCGGATTCCTGGGACTGCTCCACATGGAGATTGTCCGGGAGCGCCTCGAGCGCGAATACAACCTCGATCTCGTTGCCACTTCGCCTTCGGTTGCCTACCACGTGACCACCACCGATGGCTCCAGCTTCGAGATCCGATCGCCGCAGGATCTGCCCGACCGGGGACGAATCCAGTTTCTCGAAGAGCCTTACGTGCGAGCGATGATCATCGCGCCGTCCGAATACACCGGAACGATCATGGAACTCGTGCAGGCGCGCCGCGGCACCATGGACCACATGCAGTATCTGTCGCCGGAAAGGGTTGAGCTGATCTACAACCTTCCGCTGGCCGAGGTCGTTTTCGATTTCTTCGACCAACTGAAATCCCGGACGCGCGGGTATGCGTCGCTCGACTACGAACCAGGCGAATACAGGGCATCCGATCTGGTGAAGGTCGACGTCTTACTCAACGGGCAATCGGTGGACGCGTTCTCCGCGATCACCCACCAGGACAAGGCCTATCAATATGGGAAGCAGATGGTCGAACGCCTGCGCCGCCTCATTCCACGCCAGCTCTTCGACGTTCCGATTCAGGCAGCGATCGGAAGCCGGGTCATCGCCCGCGAGACGGTCAAGGCCCGCAGGAAGGACGTCATCGCGAAGTGCTACGGCGGTGACGTGAGCCGCAAGCGGAAGCTCCTGGAGCGTCAGAAGGAGGGCAAGCGGCGCATGAAGATGGTCGGCTCGGTCGAGGTGCCTCAGGAGGCCTTCATTTCGGCTCTGCGGATCGACTCCGAGACGTGATGCAACCCGACAGCGTCGAGCTCGCTGAGGCGGCAGCTGTCTGGTCGGGTGCCTACGTTCATGTCCCTTTTTGTGCGCGTGTCTGCCCCTACTGCGATTTCAACGTCGTCGCAGGCCGCGACGATCTTCAGCACCGGTACGAATCGGCTGTTCTGGCGGAGATTGAAAGCGAACCTGCGTGGCGGTCTCTCGACTCTGTGGCGTTCGGCGGCGGCACCCCCAGTCGGATTCCGGCTCGATCACTTGCTGCGATCGTTCTTGCGATCCGGCAGCGTTTTGGTCTTGTCGAAGGCGCGGAAGTGAGCCTCGAAGCCAATCCTGAAGATTGGTCGGAGCCTCTGGCGGAGTCGCTGATTGCCGGCGGGTTCAATCGGGTGTCGTTCGGGGCTCAGTCGTTTGACCCCGCCGTTTTGGTGGGCCTCGGCCGGCTTCACGATCCCGCCGACATCGACAACGGTGTGAAGAGTGCCAGACAAGCCGGATTCGGATCGGTCTCCCTCGACCTCATCTTCGGGACTCCGGGAGAGTCGATGGCATCGTGGCAGAGATCGGTCGAACGAGCCCTCGAGCTCGAGCCGGATCATCTCTCGTTATATGCCCTAACGGTGGAGCGGGGCACGGCTCTGAGTAGGGCTATCAAGGGTGGCGCTCCTGCTCCGGATGAGGACGATCAAGCCGACAAGTACGAGACAGCACAGGAGTTGCTTGCGGCCGCGCGGTACGTTCGGTACGAGGTGAGCAACTTCGCTCGTGCCGGCCATGCCTGCCGCTACAACCTGCTCACCTGGGCACAAGGCGAATACCTGGGATTCGGGCCGGGAGCCCACGGCCACCGCTCAGCCTCTCGCTACCGGAATATCCACCGGCTGGATGCGTACCTGGAAGCGGTCGAAGCAGGAACTCGCCCCGAGCAGGGGAGAGATCAACTCAGCTCCTGGGAAAGGGAACAGGAACGATTGATTCTCGGCCTCCGTCGCGCCGCCGGAGCTGTGGCCGGGTGCGCCGGCGAAGCTCTCCTCGAGAGTGAGTGGGGTCGCCGTCTTCTCGGCGCTGGAGTTTTGGGATCGTTCGGCGGCCGGATCGTAGTTGATAAACCACTGCTCGGAGACGACGTCGCTCGAGCGGTCTTAGCACTCGCACCCATCGACTGCTAACGTGTCCACGTGTTGGACGAGCGAAGATCTGAAGTGCTCAGGGTCCTTGTCGAGGAGTACATTTCGTCAGGTGAGCCCGTCAGTTCTCGCGCCATTCTCGAATGCTCGAAGCTCGATGTCTCGCCGGCGACGATCCGAAACGACCTCGCCGCACTGGACCGTGACGGCATGGCAATCCAACCCCATACCAGTGCCGGACGGGTTCCGACCGGTCGCGCCTACCGCTACTACGTCGATCATCTGACCCCTCGGCGGCTACGCGAGCCGACACGGGAGCGCATCAGGGAATTCTTCTCGTCTGTTCACCAGGAGTTGGGTCGTCTTCTCAAGTCGACCAGCGAGCTCGTCGCCGATCTCAGCAAGTATCCGGCAATTGTGACCGGCCCGGGTAAGGCCGGTGAACACGTACACGGCGTCAGCCTCGTACCCCTCGGCGGTCATGCCATTCTCATGGTGGTCGTGAGCGATGCCGGCCGGGTGGGCAAGGAAGTGCTGACTATCGATAGCCTGGTGGAGCCGGCGGTGGTTGACGAAGCCGAACGCGTGTTGAGCGCCATGCTTCATGGCCGTCTGTTGGCCGGAGTCTCGAGCCTAATTGAAGAGATGCCGGGCGATCTCGCGGCCGGGGCACGTGAAGTTGTCGAAGCGGGATTGGACGCCGTCGGCCTATCCGAGGATTCCACTCGTGATGTCTATGTCGGCGGAACCAGCCAGATGGCCGAACTGTGGGGAGATCTGTCTACGGTGCACCGGGTGCTCGGGATGCTCGAACGGGAAGCGCTCGTGATGGGCATCATGGCCTCTGCTCCTCCCGGAACCGTCATCCAGATAGGCGAAGAGCTTCCAATGCTTGAAAAGGTCGACCTTGCGATGATCTCCACCCCGTATGAGGTTGGGGGAGTTGCCGCGGGGCGGATCGGCGTACTGGGGCCTATGCGAATGGATTACAGCAGGACTATCTCAATTGTTGAAGAGGTGAGCGACAATCTCGCCGGCAGCCTTGGATCCTGATCATGGCGGCCGACTATTACGAGATCCTGGGCGTAGCGCGAGACGCCGGCGCGGACGAGATCAAGAAGGCTTTCAGAAAGCTGGCCCGGGATTCGCATCCAGATGCGAATCCCGATGACCCATCCGCTGAGGCTCGGTTCCGTGAGGTTGCAGAAGCGTACGAGGTGTTGTCGGATCCCGAACGAAGGCAGCGGTACGACCGTGGTGACCGGGTTGATATCGGCGACCTCTTCTCGAATCTCGGTGCGTTCGACGATCTGCTGCGCTCGGTATTCGGCGACAGCGGCCTGTTCGGCGGTGCGAGACGTCAGGACCGTCAGCGGGGGCGCGACGTCCTCGTTCCGGTTGAAGTCGATCTAGCCGAAGCGGCATTCGGGACTGATTCGTCGGTGGCGTTCCACGCCGCGGTGACTTGTCAGAACTGTTCGGGAAAGGGTGCAGCTCCGGGGACCGTCGCCGACACTTGCTCACAGTGCGGTGGAGCCGGATCCGTCCGCGTTGCCAGGCGCACGATGTTCGGGTCCATGATGTCGATCGCCCCATGCGCCCAATGCGGGGGCACAGGTGAGATCATTGCGGACCCGTGCCTCGAATGCCGCGGCCGGGGCGCGGTGGAAAGCGAACGAACCGCCAACGTGGAGATTCCGCCGGGCGTGTCCGATGGGACCCGGCTACGAATCTCCGGCCAGGGTGAGGCAGGTGCACGAGGTACGGCTGCAGGTGATCTCTATGTGGAAATCCGGGTACGCCCGGACGAGCGGTTCCAGCGAGACGGGATCGATCTTCACCACCCGCTCAAAGTCGGCCTGGCACAGGCGGCGCTCGGCTTTGAAGCCGTGGTGCCGTTGCTCGAAGAAGGCGAGACAGACCTGGAGATCCCGGCCGGCACCCAACCGGGCACCGTATTCCGGCTCGCAGGCAGGGGTGTACCGCGCCTGGGTCGGCGCGGGCGTGGAGACCTCCTGGTTCACGTCGACGTCATCGTGCCCACTGCACTCGACGCCGACCAGGAGTCATCGCTGAGAGCATATGCGGCGGTGGCCGGAGAAGAGGTATCCAAGGCGAAGCGCAGGCGTAAGGCGCGCTGAAATGGCGCATGTACCTCATCTGCTCCTGCCGGATCCATGGGGCGAGGATGGGATTGAGCTGCATGCGGCGCAGCGGGACCATCTGGCCAAGGTCTTGCGTCGTTCACGAGGGGCAGCCGTCTCGTATACAGACGGCGCCGGTCGCAGAGGAGAAGGGACCTGGGAGGGTGACCTGGTTGCGCGAGGCACCGAGAATAACGTGGCACGTCCCTCTCCCGTGCTCTGTATGGCCGTCGCTCCGCCGCGTTCCAGGGATCGTGCGCGATTCATAGTCGAAAAGCTCGCCGAACTCGGAGTTGATGAGTTGTGCTGGTTGGAAACGCGGTTCGGGCAAGCAGACCCGCCGGGTGACGAGAAGGCACGAGCCTGGTCAGTCGCCGCCCTCGAGCAGTCGCGCGGATCGTGGTTGATGGAAGTCTCAGGACCCGCGTCCCTCGATGAGTTGGACGGGGTGCTGGTTGTGGCCGATGTCACTGGAAGTGATGCCGTGCCACTCGGAGCATCCCGTTACACCGTCCTCGTGGGGCCCGAGGGCGGTTTTGACGAGAGTGAGATACCCGATCACTCGGCCAGGGTCAAGCTGTCGAATCGAGTGCTGCGAACCGAGACTGCTGCGATCGTGAGTGCAGCGGTAATGCTAAAGGGACTAGACCGTTGAGGGTACCGAATCTCACCCACAGTGACCCTTTCTGCGCAGGGCATTGTCTGGTAGTGTTCGGTGTGGGAGGAGGGTCCGTTAATGAGCGAAACGCCGTACAACGAGGCCGTCGGTCGGCGCTTGCGGTCGATCCGCAAGCAAAAGGGACTGTCTCTGCAAGACGTAGAGGCCAACTCAAAGCTTGAGTTCAAGGCGTCCGTACTCGGAGCGTATGAACGTGGCGAGCGAAGTCTGTCGCTTCCCAGGATGCAACGCCTGGCTTCGTTCTACGGGGTGCCGGTAGATCAACTGCTACCTCGTGACGATCTCTCAGCTCAAGCATCCAATCACGGCATTCCCACCGGCGGGGTGAGCATCGATCTGAATCGGCTCGAGCACGACGAAACCACCGATGTGGTGGAACGGTTCATGCGGGCGATTCAAATCATGCGACAGGACTTCAACGGCCGCGTGCTGACAATTCGGTCGAGCGACCTGCGACTCCTGGCCGGCTTGCTTCATCAATCGGAAGAGTCTGTTGTCGATGTCCTTTCGACGCTTGGGGTCGAAGGAACGGCGTAACTCGCAGCGCAGTCGTAGTCACTTCTGCGCTTCTTTTCTGCGCCATCAGGAGCATTAATGCGTGATTGTGTTTTCTGCAAGATCGTTGCCGGTGAGATCCCTTCGTCGATGGTCGCCGAGACGGATCGGATCTACGCATTTCGTGACATCGAACCTCACGCTCCAACTCACGTCCTGTTGGTGCCCAAGGAACATGTTCTCGACTCGGTTGCGGAACTCGGCGCAGACGACGCGGACTGGCTGGCTGAACTGATGGTTCTGGCAGCCCGGGTCGCCCGGGACGAAGGTCTCGAGGATGGCTGGCGAATCGTCACCAACGTTGGTCCTGCCGCCGGACAGACGGTATTTCACGTCCACTTTCATCTCATGGGTGGCTGGGCCGACCGCTGAACGGCGCCGACCGCCCGGCGCTGCGCCGAGACGTTCAGCAATACGAAGGTTGACGTGGTCGAGCAACTTGAGGTCGGGACGGCGGTGATCGAGGACCGGCGCGTTTGGGATTAGGAACTCGAGGGCGCTCGAGGACGTTTTCTCTTTCGAGATGAGCTTCGGATTCCCTATACTGCTGTTTCCCCCTATGCATACCTCCTGTAGAGGAATCATTGCTATCTAGCGCATCTACTTCCGAGTTACGTTTGCGCGTCCCCAGCAATCACCTGATGCTGGATCTCCTGGGAGAGCAGGACCAGTTTCTGCGACGCGTCGAGTCGGCCTTTCCAGAGGTCAAGATCGTCGCGCGCGGAAACGAGTTTCACGTGAGTGGTCCCGAGCAGCACGCTGCCAACGCGCACACGGTCCTTTCCGAGCTGTTGCTGGTCGTGCAGGAGGATCAGCGGCTCGACGGGGAACAGGTTGATCGAGTTGTGCAAATGGTCCGCGATGAGGTTCCGAGTCCTTCGGGTGTCTTTTCGTCCGGGATTCCCGTCGGGGGCGGGAGGATCATCCGCCCCAAAACCCTCGGTCAGCGCAAATACATTGACGCTATCCACGATGCGACCGTCGTGTTCGGTATCGGACCGGCGGGTACCGGCAAGACCTATCTGGCGATGGCTACTGCAGTCGAGGCTCTGCGATCGGGAGCGTCCCGGCGCATTCTGCTGACCCGGCCGGCTGTGGAAGCCGGAGAGCGGCTCGGCTTCTTGCCCGGCGATTTGTCGGCCAAGATCGATCCCTATCTACGACCCCTCTACGATGCTCTCTACGACATGCTGGGCGCCGATGAGACTGCCAGGCTCATGGAACACGGAACCATAGAGATCGCTCCACTTGCCTACATGCGCGGGCGTACTCTCAACGACGCTTACGTGATTCTCGATGAAGCGCAGAACACGTCACCCGAGCAAATGAAGATGTTTCTGACCCGTTTGGGGTTCAATTCGAAAATGGTGATCACAGGAGACGTCACCCAGATCGATCTTCCTTCCGGAAGAGGTTCGGGTCTCAAACTGGTGCGCGGGATTCTGCACGGGATTCCGGGAATCTCGTTCGTGGAACTGACGGCCCGTGATGTCGTTCGAGCGAAGATTGTCGCCGACATTGTCGAGGCGTACGGTCGCCACGACGAGAACGGGAACGGGAACGACGCATGAGTTTCCTGGGAAATCGGGTTGGTCTGGGTCGCGCTGCAGTACTCGTGGTCACGATATTGTTCGCGTTCGGTTTGTTGGCCCTGGGTCAAGAGACCAGTGAATTCAATCTAACCATCAGCGGTGTCTCGCCAAAGACCTTCCAGGTCGATCCCGAGGGCGACGAGATCTCGGTGGAAGATCCGGAACTAACCGCCGCTGCCCGTGCCGCGGCATCCGCAGCAGTAGAGCCGGTGACCAGTGTGAGTCCCGAGACCAATCAATTGGTGCTCGCGGATATTCAGCAGGTATTCGACACTGTTCGGGAAGGAGTGTTCCTTCCTGAGGAGGAGTTGACGACGTCGACCACACTGCCGGTACCCGAGATCACTACGACTACGACAACTACTACCACCCTGCCGACCGATACAACGGTTCCGTCCGAAGACCCGACGACGACCACTCTGCCGCCCGAGCCGGCGACGACCACCATTTCAGGGGTTCTGTTCATCGATGCCGACAACCTCGGGGTCGATGCCAACGGCGTGTACAACCCGGAAGAAGGTGACCTGCCACTCCCGTCTGTGACTGTCAGCATCACCGACTTCACGGGTGAGGTTTTCCAGGTTAATACCGACTCGGTGGGCGCCTTCGAACTCAGCGGGGTTCTAGTTGGGACCGTTTATCCGCGCCTCGACCTGAGCGACGTTCCCGATCACTTCCAGTTCTCCACCGAGCCGTGGCCCTCGGAGTTGACGGCCAAAGAGGGAACACCGGTTGAGCTCGATCCAGTTGGCTTTGCGCCGCAGCTCACCACCCTCGATACACAACGCGCCGTTCTCGGCGAGTCGACACTGCTCGACACGGAAACAATCGAGACCTTGATCCGGCTCGCTACAGACGACGTAATGCGCACCCAGGCCGGTCGCTCGGCCCACCTCGATGCAGTAGAGGCGGCGGCCGTCGATAGAGCAAATGAGCTGCTTGCTTCAGGTTTGGATGCAGAACAAGTCACGACCGCGAAAAGGCAACTGCGCGATGCTCCCCCCCTCGTGCGGCTCGACGGTGAAATCAATGATCTCGCGGGCGAGGCGGCGGCCGCCGTGGTCAGCGAGTACCTGACGGCCAATGTGCAGTTCGACCTGGCCGCCACGGAGGCGGCCCGGGTTGAAGCGGCCGATGCCGTCGAGCCGGTGATGGTTACCTATATTCCCGGTGAGGTCATCGTGGACAAGAACGAAGTCCTCACGGCCGCAGATTTCAATGCCATCGACTCGGCGGGTCTGAATGATCCGTCGACATTCGAGTATTACCAGCTAGCGGCCGTCGTTGCGCTGACGGTCATCGTCGTGTCCATCTATCTGGCGCGTTTCCGGCCCGCTTTCTGGGGAGCCGGGCGGAGAGTTGCCCTTTTCGGGATACTGATTGTGCTGGCCGCGGCCGGGGCGCGGGGCGCCGTGGCCATGGCGTCGGTGTTCGACGTTCTCGACGGGCTGGCCGGATATGCGGTCCCGGCCGCGGCCCTCGGATTCATGGCCGCGATCCTCTTTGATCCCAGAATCGGCGTGCTCATTGCCCTGGTGACTTCTGTGCTGACCGCACTCGCCACGGGTGACGCCGGTTTCGCTGTTTTCGCGCTCGTCTCTGCCATGGCTCCGATTCTCTTCGTGTCCTCGATCTCGACGCGCGGGGATCTGCGTCGGGCCATTCTCTATTCGTCGGTGGCGGTCGCGATCGTCGCAGCTCTCGTGTCATGGTTTTTCCATAGCCCGGGAGCGGACAGTCCCGCCTCCATCGTGGCCCAGGCGACAACTGTCGCTTTTGTGACGACGATCGGCACCAGTCTCGTAGCCTTGGCGGCGCTGTCGTTCTTCGAAGTGATGTTCGACATCACGACAACGTTACGGTTGCTCGACGTAATCGACCGCAACCATCCGGCTCTTCAGCTTCTTCAGGAGAAGGCCTGGGGTTCCTTCAACCATTCGTTGATGGTCGGAACGCTCGTCGACAAGGCTGCCAGATCGATTGGCGCCAACAACCTGCTGGCTCTGGCAGCCGCCTACTACCACGATCTCGGTAAGACGGCGAGCCCTACTCACTTCATCGAGAACCAGTTCGGGATTTCGAACCCTCACAATCTTCTTCCCCCGGAAGAGTCGGCCGAGCTGATTCGCAATCATGTTCTCGACGGTGTTCAGCTGGCGAAGCAATACCGAATCCCTAGTGAGGTCGCCGAGGGTATCGTTTCGCACCACGGTGACGGCATCATGCAGTTCTTCTATCAGAAGGCGCTGGACCAATACGGCGCAGAGAATGTGGACGTCGAAACCTACCGACATGCAGGTCACAAACCGCGCGCCAAGGAAATGGCGATCCTGATGATGGCCGACGCGTTGGAAGGCGCATGCCGGGCGGTGTTCCAGGATGAGGATCCGTCGCCGGAGAGCATCCGGGAAGTCTGTGATCGGATCGTCGGAGAAAAGGTTGCAGACGGACAACTGGATGACAGCGAGCTCACTATGGGTGATCTCACGAACGTGAAAGAAGCGTTCGTCGACGCACTCATCGGGCATTACCACCAGCGGATCCCCTATCCGAATTTCCCGGGTACCGGCCAGACGCTTTCGGAGGCTGAGGACGGAAGTGTGGATGCAATCGCCGGCGAGGATCTCCCATGAATGTGTTTTTTGCAGACGAACAGGACGAACCCCTGCCCGCCGATGATCTCCGGCATATCGCCGCGGTCGTCATGGAGGCCGAGGGTCTTGCTCCGAATACCGAGGTAACCGTGTTGGCCGTCGCCGACGAGCAGATGGCCGACTACAACGAACGGTTCATGTCACGGGAGGGGCCGACGGACGTTCTGGCCTTTCCGATTGAGCAACTGAAGCCCGGTCATGTTCCCGCACCTCCGGTGAACGGTCCGCCGCTGAATCTCGGCGATGTGATCGTCGCTCCGGCGTACATCAAGAGACAGGCCGCAGCGCGTCAGGTGGCATATGACGATGAACTGGCGTTGATGGTCACGCACGGCATCCTGCATCTGCTGGGCTACGACCACAAAGAAGACACCGACGCCAATGCGATGGAGACACGAGAGGTGCAGCTGCTCAAGATGGTAGGTCGAACTCGCCCATGATCACCCTCGCGTTGGCTGTTTCGTTCCTGCTGTTGCTGGTGGCCGCCGCCTTGCGTGCAGGAGGGGCTTCGCTGGTTTCAACTCCAAGAGCCGATGCTCTTCACGATGCGGCTGAGGGTGATCAGCGGGCGTCGACGGTCGCTGAGCTCCTCGACGATCGCAGTCGGATTCAACCAGCGATCGGAATGGTGCACTCGGCCACCCTTGTTGCTGCGGTTCTTCCGGCTGCCTGGGCGATGGCCGACAGCGCCAGCGGCTGGTCGTTTGCTCTGGTTCTAACCGGACTCGGAATAGCGGTGATTCTGGTTGGAGACGTGCTTCCTCGCTCATTCGGACGGCACAACCCGCGCAGCCTCGCATACCGGCTGGCTCCACTCCTGAAATGGGCCGTTGCCATAGGCGGCCGGGCGTCTGATTTCCTTCTCGAGGAAGAAGAAGACGCAGAGGAGGAGATCGAGCAGGACGCTCAGGATCGCGAGGAGATCGAGCTGATCAGCAGCGTTCTCGACTTCTCCGACACCATCGTTCGCGAAGTGATGGTGCCCAGGACCGACATGGTCACGATTCGCGAGAACGACGTGAGCGATCTGGCGGTCGACGTTGTCGTAGAGCACGGATACTCCCGTCTCCCGGTGACAGGCGAGGGGTTCGACGACATTCGGGGAATCGTCTACGCCAAAGACCTGCTGCGATTTCTCGATGAGGGTTCGATGCCCAGTTTGGTCTCCCAACTCATGAGGCCTGCCTACTTCGTTCCTGAGACCAAAAGGGTTTCTGATCTCCTGCGCGACATGCAGTCGGGCAAGGTGCACATCGCCGTCGTCGTTGACGAATTCGGCGGGACGGCGGGAATCGTGACGATCGAAGATCTGATCGAGGAACTGGTCGGGGAGATCGTCGACGAGCACGACACTGAGGAGGCGATGGTCGAAGTCGCCGCCGACGGGAGCCTCCTGGTCGATGCTCGCCTGGCGGTAGAGGCACTGAGTGAGCTCGTCGGCGTGGCCCTCCCTGATGAGGAATGGGATACCGTCGGAGGACTCGTGCTTGGCCTTGCCGGACGGGTACCCCGTGAGTCGGAGACATTTGAGGTGGAAGGCGTCATGCTCACGGCAACACGAGTTCAGGGCCGGCGAATCGCGCAAGTCAACGTTACGCCCCCGACATCATGACCCGCTCGGGCTTCGTAGCCGTCGTTGGAAGACCTAACGTCGGGAAGTCGACTCTGGTCAACGCGCTGGTCGGGAGCAAAGTTGCGATCACTTCCAAACGCCCCCAGACAACGCGCAATCGGATCCGCGGCGTCGTCACCCGCCGGGATGACCAGGGTGAGCCCGAATCGCAGGTCGTACTCGTAGACACGCCCGGGTTACACAAGCCGAAGACTGCACTCGGGGAGCGACTCAACGCACTCGTGTACGGCACGCTCGCCGAATCGGACGTCAACCTCTTCTTGCTGGATGCCTTGCAGCCTGTGGGGCCCGGCGACCGGCTGATCGCCGAACGTCTGGACGCGGCCGGCACCCCGGTCGTGGTTGTGGTCAACAAGATTGACATCGCGCCCAAGGCGGTGGTGGCTGAACGACTGATTGAAGCGGCCGCCTGGGACTTCGACGCTTACGTGCCTGCCAGTGCTCTCGAGAACGAAGCCCTGGAACCGGTCATGGATGAGCTGATCGCCCGTTTGCCCGAGGGCCCACTCTTCTTCCCGCCGGATGCGGTGTCGGATCAGCCCGAATATCAGCTCGTTGGAGAAATCGTCCGTGAGAAGTTCCTCGATCGTTTGCGAGACGAGCTGCCCCATAGCCTGACCGTGGTTGTACGCGAGATGGAGGAGCGCGAGTCCGGCACGCTCTATGTCGACGCGGTGGCTGTGGTCGAGCGCTCATCCCAGAAGGGGATCATCATCGGCAAGGGCGGTGAGATGCTGCGTACGGCGGGCTCTGAGGCCCGGGCAGAACTCGAGACTATCTTCGGGACGAAGGTCTTTCTCGATCTCCGCGTGAGAGTCGAGAAGGACTGGCAGCAGCAGCCGGAGTTGCTCGATCGGCTCGGGTTTCCGGGATAGTCCGTCACCGGCGGCCGAGCCTTCGGCCGTTAGGCCTCGACGATCAGCTTCTCGATCGCCGTTGCGAGATTCGTGTCCTTGGCGGTCAAACCACCTTCGTCGTGCGTCGACAGCGCAATCGTCACCCGGTTCCAGCGGATGTCTATGTCCGGATGGTGGAAGGCTTCCTCTGCCAACTGAGCGACACGAGTTACGAACCCGATGGATTGAACGAAGTCAGTGAACTCAAAGGTTCGCGAGAGGGTCTCACCGTCGATTGCCCAAGCGGGATGGTGAGAGAGAAACACCGATCGTTCATTTGCCTGCAGAATTACCATCAAACAAGTCTCGCACGGTTCGCGATTTGCGAAATGCCAGAAGCCAGTTGCCCTATCCTCCACGCATGCCCGACCTCAACACCCCTGAGAAGGAAACGCTCGCCCGCTACCTGGATACCTACCGCGAAATCATTGTTCATAAGGCCGCCGGAGTTGACCGAGAGGCGGCCGTTCGCCCGATGGTCCCGTCGGGGACGTCACTGCTCGGCATTGTCAAGCACATGGCCTACGTCGAGCGCTGGTGGTTCCAAGCGGTCGTTGGGCAGCGCGATGTCGTCTTCCCATGGTCTGACAACGATCCCGATGCGGACTGGCGGATCGAGGATGGAGAGTCGGTCGAGTCTGTCGTCGAGCTATATCAGCATGAGTGCACCGAAAGCCGGGCGATCGTGGACGGATTGGGTTCGCTCGAAGACGTGTTCCCCGCCGGGGATGCCCCCATCTCTGCCCGCAGGGTCCTCGTCCACATGCTCGAGGAAACTGCCCGGCACGCCGGCCACGCGGACATACTTCGTGAGCTGATCGATGGTTCGACCGGTTGGGGTCCTGAGGGGGCCTAAGAGTCCGATTCCACTATGCGGTTCAGCGCCGGCTTCGCCGCATCCTCGATTAGGAAGAACTCAACCGCGTTGTAACCCGCGCGGAATTCTGTGTGCGGCAGCATCGCCGAAAAGCCGCTCCTGCCGTCTTCTCTTCTGAATGTTCTTGTGACGGCAACTACGTGATTGTTCATCGCAACGGCCAGGTATACGTCTGTGGTGCTCGAGAGGGGTGAGTGAAAGGTACCGGTGAGGCGTGCCGGCAGGATCACGGAATCGGGATCGACGTCGACATATCGCTCCGGGTGATCGACTTCGATCGAGCCCGCCGAGGTTGTACCGGTACCTTCGGCTAACAACATTCCGAGTAGATGCTCGTATCCGGTCGGGGCGAAGCCGGCCGGCCCGTTGTCGTGAAACCAGGCAGCTTTCTCGCCGGCCAGTTCGAGAATCTCGAGGCCGGCTGCATCGAACACCACCCGACCCTTGGTTCCCACGACCTCCGTGGCGGCGCGGGCCGGGCGGTCGTCGGCAAAGAGCGAGTATCCGGTGGTCTGCCACGGGATATCGAAGCCGAGTACGTCGGCGATGGTTGGCATGACGTCCGTTGTCTCAGCGCGGTAGTCGTCGACTGCCCCGGTCGATTCATACGGTCGTTTGATAAAGAGTGGAACGGCCGCGACGTCCGCCAGGGTCTCGTCGGTCACAACGCGGCGGTGTTCGATTCCGGGGCGGATCGTGATTCCATGGTCGGCCAGGACGATGATGAGCGAGGGGTCGTAGAGGTCGACGGCGTCGAGACGATCGAGGATGTTGCCCAGGAGCGTGTCGACCAGCTGCACCTGAAGAAGGTGGCGTTGGTATGCCTGGGCCACCAGGAACTCGTCGTCCGTCCAACCCGTGGTGGCGCTTCCCGGAATTGGATTACCGGCCGGGTACTCCTGCCCCGTCGGCAGGTAGCGCCAAGGGATGTGGGGGAGGAGGAAATGGCCGAAGTACAGCGGCGGTTGTTCTCCCGCCGGCTCTATCGAATCGATGAAAGCGGACACTGGTTTGCGGCGATCCTCGCTGTCGAGGTCACGGAACTGTTCGATGATGTCGAAATCCTGTTCATCTGAGGTTTCCGGCGATGCGGCCGCGGTGTTGCGGAAGTCGCCCCACGACTCGTCGATTGATGGCAGTCGGTCTGTCAGGTCTCTTGGGAGGAGTAAATGCCCGAGGATGACAGTGACATCACTCACCAGAGTCTTCCACCGCTTTGCGAATGACTCAGTCTGTCGGGCCTTGTTCTGGCATGCGTAGTCCGGACACAAACCGGTGACTGCCTCGAGTACGTGCAGTTCATAGCCGTCGCTGAGCACCGTGAAGAGGTTGTTCGGATAGCTGCTGGCAAACGGGAGTCCCCCCGTTGGACCGGCGCTGCCGGTGAGAATGGCAGGCACAGAATCTTCAGTTTGCTGACGAACCGTCACCGCATTGCGGAACCAGGTGCCGTCACCTGCCAACCGTGCGAAGTTCGGGTATATGGGCTCTTCCAGGTTTCCCGAGCCGTCCATTAGGGAAACCGTCGGGAATTCGTCGAAGATCACCAGAACCACCGGGGCAGGATTCGCCAGATCGACGGCATCCGGCCTGCTCAGAGACTGCGACTGGATAACCGCGGTCGAGGTAGGTGATGCGAACAAGAAGACCAGAACGAAGATGAGGGGGGCGGGTGTTGCGTATTTGAGCAGCAGTCGAACGTTCTCGAACCGTTTGTACGAAAGCGCGAAGGACGCGCCGGCGATGGTGCCGAGGGCAAGGATCAGTTTCCCGTTTAGGTCGCGCGCTGGTGTTCGCTCAGCAATGGTTATTACCAGAGATCCGAACAACACGCCGAGCGTTGCGAGGTGCAGGTTGCGAGCCAGTCGCTCGTTCCAACGGCCGGGCAGCGCAACGGCGAGGCCGAGCAATGCGGGTCCGATCAGACCTGTGACGAGTGCCAGGAGGATGGCATCTATTGGTGGTGCTGCCCTGGCGAGGAAGAACACTGCATTGCGACCGAGGAGATCGAGGATTGGCTGTGACAACGCAAACGAGGAGAGTACAAAGACCGACAGACCCCGGGAAAGCGGCGACGACTCCGGGGCGATGGGCGGGGCGAGCGTCGTGTCAGTCACGGGGGCGCAATGAGAAGAGGCGTCGTTGGCTATCCGCCACCGGCTCCTCTAGTTCGATCTCAAAGAACCGGGCGATTTGTCCGCGGAACGCCTCTTCTGTGTAGTCGGCGTGTACGTCGGCAGCCCGTTTGTTTGCGACCAGCCTTGTAGTCATGGGATCCCCGAGCGGTACGAACTCGATGATGATCCGGCTCTCCAGCTCGGCGAGCCACTCGACCACTTCCCGGATCGGGATGTTTCCCCCGATCACCATGTGGTGGATGATTGCGTACAGGACCACGAGGTCCGGTTTTCCACGATGCTCGAGGGGCGTTCGTTCACTATGGCGCCACCCGGTGGCTGGTGAGGGATCGGTGACGTCCAGCACCAGCGGGAGAATGGTTCGGGACTCCTCGCTCGCCAGTGTCCGGTAGAGGGCGTCGACGACGGCTTCGTCGGCGTCGGCTGCGACGACGTATGCCCCTCGGCCGGCGGCCAGCCTCGAGAAGTGTCCGTCGTTCGCCCCTAGATCCCATACGAGGGAAGGATTCCGGAGACTGCGAACAAGAAAATCGGCCTTTTGGTCACGATTAGCTTGCACGTGCGCCTGGTTCGGGTAATCAATCCAAGCCGAGGCTTGGCGCGGTGCTGTGAGGTTGGCAATTGTCTTGCGAAGCCCGCCGATGTTGTTCTCGATCAGTTCTTTGCGGAAACCGGCTTCCCGCATTTGATCCCTGACATTGTGTTCGGAGGCCTGATACCGACGTTCGGCTCTTGCCTGGAGGACTGTGTGGAGCAGGACCCCCCGGCGGAGGAGGTCTCGTTTACCGAGCATTCCCCTGAACTCGCTCGCGGCGATGCCATCGAGACGGCCCCGCAACCAGGGTGAGAACGGGATGTTCTTGTAGGCCTGCATCATCAACGGATAAAGGAATAGCCGGCAGAACTGTCGATAACCGGTCCACGCCTCTCCTTGCTTCAGCAGTTCGAAGGATCCAACGTCGATAAACGTCGGGTGGGTGCCTAGCCACTGAACGTTGTAGGGGGTTGCATCCTTGAGTATGAAGTTTTCCGGGAGGCCTGCAGCCAGGATGTCGAGCGTCAACAGCGCGGCGTCCTTGAGCATCGAGAACGGCCATTCATAGGGATAGGAGACGAATGGGATTGCCCGGTGCTCGAGTGCCCCCGCCCATGCGGATTCCTGAAGGTTTGTCTCTTCCAGCGGGATCTTCCGACTGGCGATCACCTTCTCAGCCGCCGTCAGCTCTGCGAAGAAAGGCGTGGATGACAACGCGTCCCATGTGGACATGCCCGGTTCGTCGAGTGTCCTGATCACCCGGCCTCCGTCGATGAATACGTGGCCCGATGGATCACGAAACGATCCCGAATCGCGACGACTGCCGGAAGTGTCTCCCGCCACGGCTGTGCTACTCGTCGTGGGTTGGGGCGGAGTTACCTTGATCCGCCGGCTCCGCGGCGGCTTCTTCTTCCGGCCGCCGGCCCTGGAACATGCGGCGCCGTCCTGCTCTCAGCAGCACAGCCAGGCCTGCGAATCCACCCAGGACGGCCTGCATGATCAGGCTGCCGGTTCCTGGATCCAGATAGGCGGTAATCACTTTGATTTCCATGCGCTCCCGGCGATTCTTAGAGGTGTTGCGGAGTTTACCCTTGACCGGGAGCGTCACGATCGGAACATCGGGCTGGGCGCAGCGTGCCGTCGGCAAATCCGTTCCGGCTCTCGAAGTTCCCGGCACGCTGTACCCTGGAAACCCATGGCTATCCGGCATGACCAGGGCATTGTCTTGCGCAGCTACCCGTTCGGGGAGTCCGACCGTGTGGTCATCATCCTGTCTCCGAATCATGGGAAGTTGCGCACGGTTGCCAAGGGCGTTCGAAAAACCAAGAGCCGGTTTGGGGGCAGGCTGGAGCCGTTGACTCATGTCGATCTCGTGTTGTATGAAGGTCGCAATCTCGACACGATCACGCAGGTCTCGGTGATCGAGGCCTTCCCGCATGTGAGGATGGATCTCGAGCGGGTTGGAATCGCGGGCGCAATGTTGAATGCCGTCGACGCGGTTGCACAGGAGAACGAGTCGGCGCATCGTCTCTTCTTGCTGCTTCACCGTGGATTTCGAGTGTTGGACTCGGGCCCGGCGGATCCCGGACTGTTGACTGCGTTCTATCTGAAGCTTGCGGCCCTCGTGGGTATCGCGCCCTCGCTGGGTGATTGCGCCAGCTGCGGCGGCTTGGTCGACGTCGAGCGATTCAGCTTTCCGGCCGGGGGAGTGGTGTGCAGCCGCTGTGCAACGCCGGATGCCGTGAAACTCCGCCCCGGATTGACCGACTACCTTGCGAGCCTGGCGGGCAGTGAACTGGCATCGCTGCCGGCAAGCGGTGGTCTGGCGGCAGACGGTCAGGGGCTTGCTCGGCGGTTCCTCGAGTACCACCTCGAGCGGAAATTCACGGTAGCGGAGGTACCCGGTGGCTGAACTCGACACAACGCGGTTGGACACCGAGCGCATACCCCGCCATGTCGGCGTGATCATGGACGGCAACGGCCGGTGGGCAAACCAGCGCGGACTTGAGCGCACCGCCGGGCACGCCGCCGGCGAAGCCGCCCTATACGACACCGCGCTCGGGGCACTGGACATAGGATTGGAATGGCTGACCGTTTTCACCTTCTCAACCGAGAACTGGTCCCGGTCGGCGGAGGAGGTCCAGTTCCTCATGCTGTTCAATGAGGACCTACTCGGCCGCCGCCGTGATGATCTCCACGAACGTGGAGTCCGTATGCATTTCGCGGGTGACCTGGACGATCCGCGCATACCGCAAAGCAACAAGGACAATATGCGGGAGGCCATGGAGCTCACGGCCTCGAACGAGAAGCTGAATCTCGTGTTCGGATTCAACTACGGCGGCCGCTCCGAGCTGGTGCGGGCTGCGGCAGCGATCGCCAGGAGGAGCGTTGCCGGAGAGCTCAATCCGGATGATGTCGACGCGGACGTCTTTGCGTCGCACCTGGCGGTGCCGGACATGCCCGACGCCGATCTGATCATCCGGACTTCCGGGGAACAGAGGATCAGCAACTTCCTGTTGTGGCAATCCGCCTATGCCGAATACGTCTTCCCGGAAATCCTGTGGCCCGACTTCCGGCGACAGGATCTTGTCGACTGCATCGTGGAGTATCAAGCGCGACGTCGGAGATTCGGAAGGGCGTAAACGCGGCCGGCAAGTGCTCGCGCCCGGCAACTCGCGACTCGCGACCATCCGGCTCGCCTATCATTTCCGGGCCAAACAACAGGAAGCCCTCTCTTCATGACCATCACACTCGATACGATCACCAACCTCTCCAAGCGACGCGGGTTCGTATTTCCGTCTTCGGAGATCTACGGGGGTCTGCGTTCGGCCTACGACTACGGGCCCCTCGGTGTGCAGTTGCTCCGCAATGTCAAGGAGCAGTGGTGGCGGTCGATGGTGCAGCTACGTAGCGATGTTGTCGGTCTCGACTCTGCCGTTCTACAAGCTCGCCAGGTGTGGCAGGCCTCCGGCCATGAGGCGGTCTTCACGGATCCGATGGTGGAGTGTAAGAACTGCCACACGCGGCATCGGGTGGACAAACTCGCCGACCCCGACGTGTGTCCTAGTTGCGGCCAGCGGGGGCAATTCACCGAGGCGCGTGACTTCAATCTCATGTTCAGAACCAACATGGGTCCGGTTGAGAGCGAGGAGAATCGTGTTTATCTGCGGCCGGAGACAGCGCAGGGGATCTTCATCAATTATGAGAACGTCCGCCAAACCCAGCGCCTGAAGCTGCCGTTCGGCGTTGCACAGGTCGGCAAATCCTTCCGCAACGAGATCACGCCGGGCCAGTTCGTGTTTCGCACACGCGAATTCGAACAGATGGAGATGGAGTATTTCTGCCGTCCGGAAGAAGCCGGGCAATGGTTCGAGTACTGGATCGATCAGCGGTCGCGGTGGTACCGGGATCTCGGAATGAACGAAAACAATCTGCGCATTCGCAAACACGACGATGACGAGTTGTCCCACTACTCAGAAGGCACCGTCGATGTCGAGTATCGCTTTCCGTGGGGCTGGGACGAACTCGAAGGCATTGCCAACCGCACCGACTTCGATCTCCGCCAGCACACCGAGCACAGCGGACAGGACCTTCGCTATTACGACCAGGAGGCCGATGAACGGTTCTTCCCATACGTCATCGAGCCTGCCGCGGGAGCGACCCGCACGACGTTTGCCTTTCTGATCGACGCATACGACGAGGAAGAGGTGCGCGGTGAGAAGCGGGTCGTGTTGCGGCTCGACCACCGTCTTGCTCCCTACCAGTTGGCGGTCCTGCCGCTGTCGAAGAAGCCCGAGTTGATCGAGGGGTCTGAAAAGGTGGCAGGGCTGCTGCGCCCTCACTACAACCTAGAGGTCGACGTGACCCAGGCAATCGGGAGGCGCTACAGAAGGCAGGATGAAATCGGAACGCCGTACTGCATAACCTACGACTTTGACTCGCTCGAGGACTCGGCCGTCACCGTGCGCGATAGAGATTCGATGGAACAGGATCGCGTGTCGATTGAGCGCCTCGAGGAGTACCTGAGGACGAAGCTGACCGTCTGAGT
>JAHEDJ010000060.1 GCA_024641325.1 bacterium
GGCATGGAGTAAAAGCGTCACTCGACAGCGGGTGCGTCCGGAGATGCTTTGGATAGGGGGCAGAATTACCAATCCGTCCTCCCTGCCGGTTCGGGGCGATCGGTTTCGGGTTCTTGGTTGCGTGTGCTGGCCGGCGTTGTTGGGGTCTGATGTTGTTGGGGAGCGTTCCCATTTTGGGTGTACGGTTGTTGGTGTTCAGGTTTCGGCCCGTTTTGCTCCCTGTATAGGTGGAGGATCAGAGTGGTCGAGTCGCCAAGCCGAGGTATCAGCACCACGAGGTTGTCGGGGTTCGATGGTCTTGATCGGGTCTACCGGCAGCAGGCACCTCGAATGTGGCGGGCACTCACGGCATTTTCGGGGAGTCGAGAGGTGGCAGAGGACGCGGTCGCTGAAGCTTTCGCTCAGGCGATCGTTCGCGTGGATTCGGTTCGATCCCCCGAGCGGTGGGTGTGGACGGCTGCGTATCGGATTGCTGCCGGTGAGTTGAAGCGACGCGGTTCGCTCACCGAGTTGGTGGTTGATGGGTCGGTCGTTCCCGACGAGCCGGCGTGGGAGATCCGGGCTGCGTTGGCGAAGCTGTCGCCGATGCAGCGCTCTGCGGTGGTGCTGCACTACTACGCGGGTTATCGAGCATCGGAGATTGCCCGGATCACCGGGTCGACGCCCGCCGCCGTGTGGGTTCATTTGAGTCGCGGGCGGCGATCGATGGCCAGAGTGTTGGAGGAGAGCGATGCCTGACCTACGACGCCGCCTCGCCGAACTGGATCTGCTTGATCCACCGGACATGGTTGCCGACATCGATGGTCGGGTCGCGGAACGGCAGTTCGCAGTTCCTGATTCGCTTGTCCGCTCTCCCGGAGCGGGTTGGCGTGGGCCGCTGATCGCTATTGGAACCGCTGTTGCGATCCTGGTCATGTTTGTCGGATCTCTGCTCCTGCTCAGTGGAGACGAGGCCGATGTTGTCGATGAGCCGATCCCTACGACGCTGGTGCCGCCGGTTACGACAGTCCCAGTGACGGAAGCGACGAGTCCGGTCGTTGGGACATGGAACCCAATCCTGTCCGCCACCGTCGCCGGGGAGGCACCTGCCGCAGCGACCTGCCCAGAAGCCACCAACTCGGACGTGCCGGGGCCGGTCGACCAGGTCCGCCCAGGGACCGAAGGGGTGGGGGTGGTGTCGACGGTATTCGACCAGCGTGCGGGACGCGTCGTCTACGTCGACCAAGGCGAGACGTGGACATTCGATGTGTGCACCAACACGTGGTCTCAAATGCACCCGATCGGATCGGCACCGGATTTGCTGTCTGGCGGATTCGTCTACGACGTAGATTCGGATGTCACCGTTGCCCTCAGCCCCGAGAGCGTCTATGTGTACGACGCCAACGCCAATGAGTGGACCCGCCCGGCCAACGACGGGCTCGGATCCAACACCGACTACATCCTCCCATCCGGCGGCGCCTACGACCCCGTCACGGGGTTGATCATCACCTCCATTCCCCGATGGAGCTCAGAGACCATGTCGACCTACTGGGAGTTCTGGGCCTATGACGTCGACACCAACGTCTGGACGCTACTCGGCCCCCTGCGCCTGCAACCCTCGAACAGAGATCAACTCGACTTCCTCGGCTACTCGGAACGACTCGACCGGCTCATCGTCGCTGGTTCGGTTGGCGGCGAGGTGGGGACCATCCTCGTCGATCCGCGGACCGGTGACGTGACGGTGTTGCCGGTGGAGAGTCCCGTCGTCGATTTCGGATGGCCAAACGGGACCTACGGAGCAGCCGGTGGCACCGTCTACGTCACAACAAATTCCGCGGACTCCCCCCACGATATATGCGGATTCGACGCCAACGTAGGATCATGGACAGCCTGTTTCGACATACCGAACACCCCCTACGTCGGAGTAGGGTTCCCTTACCCGGCGTTGGTCGGCGACCCCATCAACAACCGGCTCGTCGTCATCAACCCCAGGGCAAGCACCTGGGCAGCCCTCAGCCGTATCGGCGCCATCGACCTCGCCACCGGCGAATGGACACAACTCCTCGGGCCAAAAACACCATGAACCCCCATCCATTCTTGACGCCGCCCATGTCGGTCGGTGTAACCGGCAGGTGGGAACCGAGTAGGAAACGAACTGCCAAGCACGGGTACGGCGGGCCGGCGACTCCCGAAACGGACACCCGAGGGTCCGGTGCGCTGCCACGAACGGGTCCGCGGCACCGGCGCTCAATTGCTGATGGGGCCTATCCGGTCCTGCCTGATCCGGTGATAGGGTGATCGGCATGGTCGCCTGGACCACTCAAGACGTCCGCCACATCGAGCGAGCCGTGGAACTCGCCCTCGAAGCTGAGGCACGAGGGGACGTCCCAGTTGGCAGTGTTATCACACTTGGGAATGAGTTGGTAGCCGAGGGCGGCGCCCGAGTGCTGAGTGAGGGGTATCAACCCCGACGTCACGCAGAGCAAGAAGCGCTCGCCGGTGTGCCCGTCGAGTTGTGGGCGAGGGCGAACGAGATGACCTGCCACACCACTCTCGAACCATGTCTGATGTGCTTTGGGACATTGCTCCTGTGCGGTGTCGGGAGGGTGGTGTTTGGAGCCACCGACGTGCTGGGCGGCGCCCGGTTCGTCTTCGATGCGATGCCGCCCTATTACGCCAACGGTCGGGGGATTCCCGCTTGGGTGGGACCGGTCTTGCCTGAGATCTGTGATGGGTTGTACGAGCGGGTCGATGCACGATTCCGCACATTGCCGTGTGGTTGACGTTCCCAAAGCCCGTTGAGCACAAGCCCGGCCGTCACAGCACGTTTAATGCACGAAGAGACGCCGACCTGAACAGATGCAACGGCCGTGATCTGTTCCGCACGCCCGAAGAGACATGCAAACGGGCGCCGATCCCGAGTTGGCAGTAGATCTAGACGCTTCGGACGAAAAGCGTCACTAGCGAGGATGGTTCCAGGGAGAAGCGTCACCGGTGATGGGTACTTCTCAGTTGCCGATGACGTGCGACGGGACCATCGAACCGAGTTCTAGCAACCTTGTTCGGCACTGCGCGCTAAGTTACGGGCTGTCTGTTCGCAACGAGGGGAACCCATGCCGACGTATATGGACGCTCATGACCTGGACGGTTTCCGACGGGCACTGACGGCAGTTCGGACTCTATGGTCGATCGTCTCCGCGGCTTCGACCTGAGCCTAACCATGAGGCACCACCGCTCGGCATCGCGAGGACAGGCAGAGGAATGATCAACTGCAGCAACTGCTCTTCCGAGAACCCTGCAGCCTCGCGCTTCTGTGGGAACTGCGGCGAGTCGCTGGCGCAGCGCTGCTCGGCCTGCAACCACGAGAACCCAGCCGGCAACAGGTTCTGTGCGAACTGCGGATCATCGCTGCAACACGACGTTTCTGCCGGAGCATCCGCCGCGCAAGCACCATCCACCCCTGATCCGACCGTCAACGAGCCGGGGGAGCGGAGGTTCGTCTCGGTCCTTTTCGCCGATCTGGTGGGGTTCACCACTTATAGCGAGTCCCGTGATCCCGAAGAGGTCAGAGCGATGCTAACCCGCTACTTCGACCGTGCTAGGGAGGTCATCGAACGGTTCGGTGGTGAGGTGGAGAAGTTCATCGGGGACGCTGTTACTTCGTTCTGGGGAGTGACCCAGGCCCAGGAGGACGATGCTGAGCGGGCAGTGAGAGCCGCCCTGGAGTTGGTAGACGCAGTCGAGGCACTAGGCAATGAACTCGGTATCCCGGACCTTGCGGTCCGGGCCGGCGTGTTGTCGGGCGAGACGTCGGTCGGTACGGGTGGTAACGAAAAAGGCATGATCGTCGGGGACATTGTCAACACTGCGTCACGGCTCCAGTCCGTCGCCGAGCCGGGCTCTGTGTTCGTCGGTGAGACCACGAAGCAGCTCACCGAGGCGGCGATCCGCTACGAGTTTGTCGGAGATCGGAACGTCAAAGGCAAGTCCTTATCCGTCGCCGCCTGGCAGGCGGTCGCGGTCGTCGGCGAGCGAGGCGGACGCGGCAAATGGGAAGTTCTCGAACCGCCGTTCGTTGGCCGTGATGATGAGCTTCGCCTGCTCAAAGACCAGCTGCATGCCACCACCAGAGACGGCACAGCCAGGCTGGTCTCCATCATCGGAGAGGCCGGAATCGGCAAGAGCAGGCTGGCGTGGGAACTGCTGAAGTACATGGACGGCCTTACCGAGGTGTTCCGCTGGCACCAGGGTCGCTCACCCGCGTACGGGGACGGTGTGACCTTCTGGGCGCTCGCTGAAATGGTCCGATCCAGGGCCGGCATCGCCGAGATCGACGAACCGCTCAAGGCGCGCACGAAGCTTCGCACATCAGTCGCCGAGTTCGTTCCCGATCCTGAAGAACAGCAGTGGATCGAGCCCCGCCTCGCCGGTTTGCTCGGGCTCGCCGACATGCCGTCTGGAGAACGCAACGAACTGTACGCTGCTCTCCGGTCGTTCTTCCAGCACGTCTCGGCCACAGGCACCGCGGTCCTGCTCTTCGAAGATATTCACTGGGCGGACGATGGCCAACTGGAGTTCATCGAAGAACTGATCGAGATGTCTCCCCGTCATCCAATTCTCGTAATCACCCTCTCGCGACCTCAACTCCTCGACCGGCATCCCACCTGGGGGTCGGCGAGGCAACACTTCCTCTCGATGCACCTTGGCCCACTGAACGATGCAGACATGATTGAACTTGTCAGCGGACTAGCACCCGGGATCCCGGATACGGTAGTGGGCTTGATCATTGAGCGAGCGGGAGGGGTTCCCCTTTATGCGGTCGAGTATGTCCGCATGATGATCAATAGTGGAGACCTTCTCCTCGAGGGAACGACATATCGTCAGACCCGCGAGCTCGCGGACGTCGCCCTTCCCGATTCCCTGCATGCGATGGTGGGCGCTCGGCTAGACCGACTCGACGACGACAACCGGGCCCTTATCCAGGACGCCGCCGTGCTCGGCCAATCGTTCACCTTGGAGGGGATGAGGGCACTCACCGGAACGTCGGAAGACGACCTCGAGCCCAGGTTGCGAGATCTCGCCCGCCAGGAACTGGTCCACTACGACAGCGATCCACGTTCCCCTGAAAGGGGTCAGTTCCAGTTCGTGCAGAGCGTCATCCGCGAGGTTGCCTACGGGCGCATCGCCAAGAGCGATCGGAAGGACAGACACATCAAGGTCGCCGAGTATTACGAGGGTGAAGCTCCGGTAGAAGCCGCTGCGATCATCGCCAGCCACTACATGAACGCCTTTCGGACCGGACCCGACGATGAGCTGGCCGGCAAAGCTCGGGCGGCGCTGATGAACGCAGCTCAACGCGCTTCGGAGCTGAAGTCCTTTGCGCAAGCGTTGGGGCTGGTCGAGCAGGCACTGGAGGTGCCGGTCGCCGACGGGCAAGAGGCCGCACTCTGGGAGTTTGCCGCTCCGCTGGCGGCAGCACTGTTCCGCCACGAGGAAGGCATCGACTACGCCCGCAAGGCACTCGATTGGTACGCCGACCACGGGTCACCCGCCGATATCGTTCGCGGAGCTCGAGTCCTCGGCACAGCCTACGTCGATGCCGACGAACCAATCGACGCTATCGCAGCAATGGAGCGACACTTCGATGCCGATCGCGCCCGCGAACCGGAGATGATGGCCCTGGGGGCCGAGCTATCCCGAGCGCAGATGCGCTCCTTCCTCAACCAGGAATCTGCCGACGTCGCCCTGGCGGTACTGATGGCGGCCGAAGCCACCGGCAACACGGTAATGGCGGTCGAGGCCATGAACACGAGAGGGACGGTCCTGGGTGGCCTCGCTCGAGTGCACGAATCGATTGCGCTGCTGCGCGAGGCGCTCCGGCTGGCAGAGCAGCATGCTTTGCCGTACGCCACCCTGCGAGCACTCAACAACCTGGAGGTAGTCGAGGCTGTGGACGGGATCGCCGTTCTCAGAGACGGCTGGGATCGAGGATACGAACTGGCTCAGCGTGTCATGCACGGGGCTTTGCTGGTGCGGATGGCCTTCAACCGTGCCGTGGGTATGTTCGAGGACGGATCATTCGACGGCGCCATCGCGGTACTCGACGACCTCGACCTCGGTGAGGAGTCCGCATGGGCCGACTTCTTGACCGTCTTTATCGAGTTCACGCGCTGGGTCCAGACCGGTGACCAGGTACACATCGATCGGGCTAGGGAGGCGAACAAACCCGGTCTCGAACACCCAGAACCTCAATACCGCAGTGGTGCGGTCGACAACGAAGTGGTCCACTTGTGGGTGGAAGGCGATCTGGACGGTGTGCTCGATCTAGCTCGACGGGTTGACCCGCCCCAGCCGTATCACCAGTTCCGTCATCTCGCCCTGGGGGCGGCGCTCAGGCTGGGCGACGCCGACAAGCTACGCGGTGCGATCGACCTGATCGAGTTGCCCATCGGCCGACGATATGGCGTGCTGCGTTTCGCCGGCGATACCGGCCTCGAATTGCTGGAGGGAGATCCCGATCGGGCGGCCGCCATGTTCGTCGAACTTGTCGACCTGTTGGCAGAGGTGGAGAGCCCCCGCTTCGCTGCGGTTTGGAAGGCCATCTTCGCTGAGGTTATGCCTGACCGGCCCGAGGCGAGAGCCGCTGCCCATCAAGCCTACGGCTGGTTCACGGAGGTCGGCGCGCAGGGGTATCTCAACCTCTTCTCCCACGTTTGGGAGCGGCAACTCGATGAACGGTCCGCCACCGGCTGATCAGTATTTGCTGCGAGAGGGCTCTCGATCGTCGGGTGTCTGAGTTTCATTGGCTGCGCGACCCGTATTCCTATTGGCACCGCTGCCGCTGTCGAGGCGATCGTCTCGCGTGGCGGTTCCTTCACCCGGCCCGCGTCGCTAGCGCTGGCTTTGTAGGCGTTACACTATTTGCGCGGTGGTCGATCAAGGCCGTCGGAGTACTTGAGAGGGGGAGGGGACCATGAAATTGCTCACCTTGGCGGTAGTGCTGATCCTTGCCGCGTGTGGCGGGGGGACGGACACGGTCGACGGAAGTCAACCCGAGTCATCCGAGCCGGCGGTGGCCACTACCGCGGTTCCGGCGGCGACGACCGCAGCGCCCGCAGCGACCACAGCGACCACGGAGGCACCGGCCCAAGCGCCCGAGTCGGCCGGGGATACCGGGATCACGCTGGTGATCGGCGACCAAACGTGGACCTTCGCACAGGCGATGTGCGCGTACTACGACGCCCCGGCAGGACAACCCGGGTCGAGGTGGAACGTGTCGGCGATCCAGAACGGATCGTTCTCCGCTCCGGACGTCCAGGTGTATGTGAACTGGGAGGATCCGGACACCTATCTCGAGCTCTACGACGTTGCCTCCGACGAGGAATGGCGGGCCCAGTCGGACACACTGATCATCGACGTCAACGGCGACCAAATAGCGGGGAGCGCTACCTTCGCTTACTCGGGGACTGGCGAGACCGCCGAGGGCAGCCTTTCAGCAACGTGCAGTTCGTGGGTCAACGCCGGCTAGGTCCGGTCGTCACGAGGGTTGCTACAGACCCTGTCGACGGAGTGTCACTGTCCTGGCGCGATTTCAGCACGAAATCGCCGGTAGTGGTTGTGCTCAGGAGAGACTGCAATGGGCCGGCCTTCCTTCCTGGCACCAGCTGCGGATCAGCACCTATCGGCACATTCAGCGTTCGATATGACGTTCGCCTTCCACGAGAAGCGTCCCGTTCGTTGTCGGCTGGGATCTCTCGTAAGGCGTCACTCGCACACGACTGATCTGCTCGAACAGTTGCGGGCATGGGGGTGGGTGATAGGCGAGGAACGGCTCGAGCTGACCGGCATCGGCATTTATCACGCCGGTCCGGCGACAGGCGGAATTCTGGGCGGGTATCTTCCAAGCCATGAGCGATGCGCCTCTTCCCCCGCCAGGTTGGTACGACAACCCAGAGAATTCTGCCGAGTTTAGGTGGTGGAACGGAACCGAGTGGTCAGAACGCAAGAAGCCTAAAGATGTATCACTGACTCCACTACCTCCGGAAGACTCGAGACCTCGCCGCTCCTCCAAAGATTCCATTTTGGACAAGATCGGGATTGAACCGCTTTCCCTAATCGGTCGTGACAGGCGTGAGGTACGCGGGACAACTCTGAAGGCGGCGCTGTTCGTCGCAATCATTCTTGTCGTGGTCTTCGTCGCCACCCGGCTACTTGGATAGGTCGTCGCTACCCACAGCTGGATGCGCCTTCAAGAACTCGACCATCTCATCACAGAAGAACTTGACCGATCAGGGCTCTCTCGTGCCACTCCGGGCGTCATGCCAGGCTGCGAGTACTCGTCGCTCCTTCTCGCGGTCAAGCCCGCCGGCACCGGAGGGTCTGGACCCCGGCGGTCGGGTTCGGTCCCATTCGAGGGTGTCGCGAATGGTGTCGGCCAAGGGACGGTAACGAAGCCCCGCTCGTAGCGCCTTGCTCACATCGATTCGCGCCCAGAACTCAAGCTGGTTGGGCGGTAGCCAGAACGGGAGCTCGTGCCAGTAGCCGACGTCGTGTTGTTCCAGGAAGCGTCCTGGGATCCACGTGAACGAGGCGTCGCTCCCGGTAACATCGCGGCAGGTTTCCAACAGTCTCCCCAGCGTGAGCGAGTCAGCGCGTCCAGCGACGTTGAAGGTACCGGTGCGTCCTCGCTCCACCATCCGATATACCCAATTGACGAGGTCGCGTCCGTCGATCAATTGAACAGGGAGAGTGGGCCCTTCTGGGGTGAGTACCTCGCCACCCTGGGAGACTCGCCGCACGAAGTAGGGAAAGCGGTCGATCTCATCGTAGGGTCCCACAATGAGTCCGGCACGGAGGAGAAGCCCCCGCCTCCCAAATGCTGCCGTCACGGCTGCTTCGCCGTGGGTCTTGTGGATGCCATACGCTTCCGGGGCGTCTGGGTCGGGGGGCGCTCCGTCGATCGCGTGAACTGGAGTGGCCTCGTCGGCGAGGGCACAGTGCCGCTCCGTATAGACCTCAATGCTTGAGACGAAGGCGTAGTAGTCAACGGCGTCCTTCAACTCCTCGGCGGCGGCGCGGACGGCCTGCGCCACGTTTGGCAGGTACCCGGCCGTGTCGATAGCCAGATCCCAAGTGCGCCCTGCCAGCGCCGACAGATTCCCCGCCACTCGATCGCCAATCAGCGTTTCTACCTCGGGATAGAGATTCACTCCGGACTTACCCCGGTTGAACAGGGTCACATCATGGCCCTGCTGCAGGGCTTCCTCAACGAAGTGACGCCCCAAGAAGACCGTGCCACCAAGAACCAGGATGCGCATTCGAGCATGCTAGAGGTACTGTCTCTCACGGCAGTTGGCAACTCTCAACTCCCGTCAGCCAACCGACGCTTTCAGGCGTTGATGCTTCGAAGGTTGTTGCCGGTCTCTGCAGGTGTTAGGACCGCGAGTTTCCCTAGAGTCTGTCTGTGCTCATCGAAGCAAACGAATCCTGTCCTCTGCCAGATGATCCGATCCTTGCGGAGATCGCTATCTCCCTACGCGACTCCCATGATTGGGCCTGGATCGTCGATCGGGACTGGCGGCTGCGCTACATGACCGACGAGCATCGTCTGTCGTTTGGTGCCGGCGCTCAGATGGTCCCGGTTCCGCTGGGTGAGTACCTGTTCGGACCGGAGATGGTTGGAAGATCCGCTGAGTGGATCACAGGACTGAATCGGCCAGAGCTGTGGGGCCCCCTAATTCGGGCCGTCGGTGCTCTCATGCTGGCCGACACAGAAGAAATCGCCGACGGGTTACGGGCTAAGGTCGACCCCGCCCTGCAGGGAATCTTCGACGAGCTGTCGCCTACTGATATGGCCGCCACCTCTTTCTTGGCGACCGGCACTTATCTCGGCGCACCCTTCCGGGTGGGGGCGAAGGCGCTTCGGATCCGGGACGCGACTGGTGAGGTGAGGGGGACGGTGTTCCTGTTTCAGCCCGCCGTGGGAATGGGGGTGATCGGAACGATGGCATTTGCACTCGACCCTGGTCACATCGAGCGGATGGCATCGGTGGCTCAGGCCAGTCGGACCCCTGCGGCCATTCTCTTCGCTGACCTCGAAGGCTCGTCGGTTCTGTCCCGGACGCTCTCCACCGCAAACTACTTCACGGTCGGGCGACGAATCGTCCGGGCAACCGATCAGTGCGTGGTGGACGCCGGCGGGCTGGTTGGCAGACATGTCGGTGATGGAATCGTCGCCTTCTTCCCGACCGAGGCGTTCGCTTCGGAGTCCGACGCTGCGATGGCCTGCATCTCAACAGCGCGCGCCGTACAGGAGGGGATGCAAGAGGTAGCGACACGGTCCGGGCTTGATCCGGACGATCTGGTGATGCGCTTCGGTCTCCACTGGGGTTCGACGATTTACATCGGGAACATCACCACCGCAGCGCGGTTTGAGGTGACCGCCCTTGGCGACGAAGTCAATGAGGGTGCGCGCATCGAGGCCTGCGCGACCGGTGGGCGGACACTGGCCTCCAAACCGCTCGTGGAGCGATTGGACGACCGGGCTGCTGCCGAGTTGGGGATTGATCGCGACCGTTTGACCTACACACAGCTTTCAGACTTGGTCACGGCCACCGAGAAGGCACGCAGAGACGCCCCGGCCATCGCCGTTTGCGAGCTCTGAACCAGCGTGTCGACATAGCGTTTGCCCGAGCGAAAAGCGTCCAAATGGGCGCTACGGTTCCCCTACCCACACCAACCTGCACCGGCGTCAACCGGCGCAGGCCTTGGTTTTGTCGGTTGTGTGCTGTCAGCGGTGGAGTTGGCGAGAAGAAAGCCCAGGACGATGTTGGACGCGGTTCTGGTTGAGCGTGCCATAAATGTCGGAGGTGAAAATCTTGGCTCGTTCCGGCGGCCCAATGCTTTGCTGTGCGGACGAGCGAAGTGGGTTGATGGATCCCCATCATGTGGCGACTCGTTCAGCTCGTTCTGGGCGTTTTCTGGCAGTGGTAGTTGTCCAAGCCTCAATGCGTCAGCTTCGGGTTGATTGACGGGTCTGGATGTTGGATCATCGGCCGTGTGACATCATCAGCCTGTTGGATGGTTGCCGGTGGGACCGGGGGCGGATAGTGCGACGTTAGGAGATGATGGAGGATGACGCGTCGACTCTTGCCTCTGGTACGTGATTTCTTCGCCGCGCCCCCGGTGCTGACGAAGAGACGGACATTGTGTTTCTGAGAGTTGACGCCGTGAAACCCATGAGGGGATTCGTCTATCCGTTGGTGGTGTCCACCGTTCTTTCGGCCGCAGCCTGTGCTGAGGGAGGCTCTCCTGAGCCGGCCGATCCCGGCATCTTGACGACCACTTCTGGTGTTGTGGCGACGACCACGACACTCCGCCCGGTTGCCAAGTCGACCGTCCCCCCGGTCGCCGTGGAGCCAACGATCGAGCCGCTTGGGGAGGATGAGAGCGATGTGTTGGTGCCGGATGAGGCCGCGGTTCGTATCCAGGCGGCACTTGATGAGGCATTGCTGGATTGGCCGGCTCCCGGATTGATGCTCTGGGTGGATACCCCGGAGGAGACCATTGTCGCAACATCTGGTTGGGCAGATCGCGAGGAGCAGATTCCCATGCAACCAGATAGACCCTTCTACACGGGGAGCATCACGAAGATGTTTGTCGCGACGGTGGTGATGCAGCTGGTTGAGGAAGGATTGATCAGCCTGGATGATCCTTTGTCGATCTGGTTTCCCGAGATTGTGGAGCAACCGTTTGGTGATCAGATCACCGTGGGGCATCTCCTCGCCCATAAGTCCGGGATCCGATACTTCGGGACCGTTCCAGAGCTTCGACAGGCATTGTGGGGCGATGGACAGCCATTCGACCCGCAAGTGATCGCCGAAACAATGATCCGCGACCACTCCTTGGAGCAAACGCCTGGGCGCCTGTCCTATTCGAATACCAACTATCTCATCTTGGGATTATTGATTGAAGATGCCACCGGTCAACCGGCTGAGACGGCTATTCGCCGTCGAATCCTCGATCCGCTCGGTCTGGATCACACGTATCTCGCAACATACGAGGACCCCATCGGTGACATCCTGCCCACCTACAGCGATTTTGTAGCGATGGATGGTTCCGGCGGGTTCATCAATCAGCATCCCTTGTTGGATCGTGTGGATGCCGAGTTTGCCGAGCGATATTTCCGAACTACCTGGATGACGGGCGGCATGGTTTCGACTGCGCCCGACTTGATCACCTTCGTGCGGGCGCTCTTCAATGGGCAGCTATTTGATGATCCCGCAACCCTAGGGACGATGCGCGTCTTTTCGGGCAGTGGTTCAGAGGCCCAATTCGGCCTGGGAATCATGCGAGTTACACCAAGTGGCAAAGAGTTCCTGGGCCATTTCGGTCACAGTTCCGGTCATGTGGCGGGTGTGATTTATTCGGTCGAACATGATTGTGCGATTGTTGTGATGGCCAACAGCGATGCTCAATCAGGCGACGATTTGATGCGACTGGCCTATATCGGATTGACGGCCCTGGAACCTGCCTCCCCCTAGGCACGGATTACATAT
>JAHEDJ010000026.1 GCA_024641325.1 bacterium
GTCCCAGCTGACGCCCGACCAGGCGTTGTCACTCCACGACAGGCCGGACCAGGACAGTCCCGACCACGACAGACCGCTCCACGACAGGCCGTTCCAGGTCATGTCGGACCAAGACAGACCCGACCACGACAGGCCACTCCAGGACAGACCCGACCACGACACTCCACTCCAGGAGAGACCCGACCACGACAGGCCGGACCAGGAAAGGCCGGACCAGGAAAGGCCGTTCCATGTGCCGCCGTTCCAGGCCGTCTTAGTGACGGCGGCCAGCGCATGGAGGCTGCTGTCGAAGGGTTGTCCGAAGACGTCGATCTCGCCCTCAATCGCTACGCCGTTCGGATCTTCGAGGTGGAACGATCCGCGGGACGCGTCAAGGGTTCCGATTCCGACCGATGGAATGAATTCCAGGTCGCTCGATGGACTCTTCTTCACCTTGGAGGCTGCTTGCACGTCGAGGAGGCCGGCACCCTGGCACCAGGAGTGGATTCCGGTGAGGGGGCGGGCTGTTTCCATCAGCAGGTTCTTCACCTGTATTGCATTGAACTCCGGGAACTTGCTCAGGATCGTTGCGGCTGCTCCGGAGACGACCGCGGCGGCCTGAGAGGTGCCCGTGCCTCTGAAGAACGAACCGGCTACGGCTGCTCCCGGGTAGTCGGTATCGGCCGCCGATCCGGGGTTGCGCAGGCTGACGATCGATACGCCGGGAGCGACCAGGTCGACATGGCGGTTTTCGGTGCCGCAGTTGGAGAAATCCGGCACAGTGTCATCATCGTTGGAGGGTGTGCCGTTGGTGTTGGCGGCGCCCACCGCGATCACATAGGGATCAAGCGCAGGATTCCGCAACCGTTCGATGTTGCCATCGTTACCGGCCGCCACCACCACCACGATCCCGTTCCAGATGGCCTGCTCGACGGCATGGGCAAGTGGGTCGAGCAGATAGTTCTGGGAACTGTCGGTCCCGAAGGAGAGGTTGATGACCCGCACGTTCATCCCGTTGTCTTTGCGGTGTTGCACCACCCAGTCAACCGCGGCGATCACCTGAGAGACATCGACGGAACCGTCGGAATCGGCCACCTTGATGTTGAGAATCCTGGCGCCCGGTGCCACACCGTAGAAGTTTTGCGTATCTTCCCTGCTGGGCGTCGAACTACTCGTGTTTCCGGCGATGATGCCGGCCATGTGGGTGCCGTGTCCGAACGTGTCGAGATGGAGGAGGTCCGGATCTTGCGACTCGAAGGAGAGGTCGGGACCGTTGATCACCTTCCCCGCACCGTCCAAACCCGGCACCGGAACCACACCCGAATCGATCAATGCCACCGTAACGCCTTCGCCGGCCCCGTGTGGCCAGGCTGCAACCGACTTAATAGCCTCTGCGTTTATGTGAAACATCGAACCATCGAGCGTCGAAACGTATCGGGTATCGCCGAAACTGACCGACCCATCCCCGGTCGGAGTTGGATCTGAAGTACCACCACCATCATCCTTGGGCGGTTTGCCCATCAACTGAACTGTGCCGTCCGGCGTGACCGCCGCAACATCCGCACGCGCTTCGAGAGAGGCCAGCGCCGACTGAGGCAACTCGGCCGAGAAACCATTGATGATCGGAAGGTCGGTGAGCACCGTCCCACCCAGCAGATCAACGAACTGCTCCACAGAGCTATCAGCCCCGGCAGCCTTCTCAACGATCACCCTCAGCAGAGGAGAATCATCGCCAGAAGAAGCCACAGGCGCGAGAAGAGCAGCGATCATCATCACGATCAGCACAACGGTCGAATACCAGCGGCGCTTGTTTTCCCACTTGACCGAGTGCGACATATTCATCTGTTACCTCCCAGATTCATGAAGTAGGTATCGGAAGAGCCGCTCGAAAACCCGCGAACGGTTAATCGTGCCCGCAGGATGACTAGTCATCCGTGAGACCGGAGCGAACTGGTGGCCGATTAGGTTTGAGCAATTGGCGATTGGCTCCCCGCTACCGGCTGCGAATCGCGAATCGCGTGACGTGGAAACCCCCGGGGGAAGGTGCCCGGGGGTTTCTTCGCTGGCTAGGAAGTGGGATCAGTTGTAGCGAGGCTTGGGTCCGTCCCAGCTGACACCGGACCAGGCGCCGGCACTCCACGACAGACCGGACCAGGACAGGCCACTCCAGGAAAGCCCGGACCAGGACAGTCCGTTCCAGGTCATGTCGGACCAGGACAGACCAGACCATGACAGGCCGGACCAGGAGACTCCGGACCATGAAACGCCGCTCCAGGAGACTCCGGACCAGGAGACACCGGACCAGGAGACACCGGTCCATTCCGACCCGTTCCAGGTACCGCCATCCCAGGCAGACTCATACCAGGCGTCCGAGGCGTGCTGGCTGCTGTCGAACGGCTGACCGAAGATGTCGATCTCACCTTCGAGGACCGCTCCGGTCGGATCCTCGAGGTGGAACGAACCTCGAGCAGCATCAATCGAACCGTTACCAGACGACCATGTGTATGGAAATACGCCGGAAGGGTTCTTGCGCTGCTTCACGGCTGCCCCGACATCGATCAGGCCGGCACCCTGGCATCGGGGATGCTGACCGGTGAGGCTGACCGCCGTATCCACCAACAGGTTCTTTACTTGATAGGCATTGAGGTTGGGTTTGGAACTGAGGATGACCGCGGCTGCACCGGAAACGACTGCCGCAGCCTGAGAGGTACCGGTCCCCCTAAACAGGCGATCATTGACCGCGGCATTCGGGTAGTTGGTGTCGGCATATGATCCGGGGTTGCGAAGGCTGACGATCGACACACCCGGCGCCACGACATCCACAGAACGACTCTTCGTACCGCAGTTGGAGAAGTCCGGTACGAAATCGTCTGCACTGTCTGCAGTGCCGTGGGTGTTGACGGCACCGACTGCGATCACGTAGGGGTCGAGGGCCGGGTTGCGTAGGGGGTCGACGTTGCCGTCGTTGCCGGCTGCCACCACCACCACGATCCCGTTCCACACAGCCTGCTCAACAGCATGGGCCAGCGGATCGAGCAGATAACTCTGAGCACCGTCGGTCCCGAACGACAAGTTGATGACCCGCACGTTCATCCCGTTGTCATCACGATGCTGCACCACCCAATCCACCGCGGCGATCACCTGGGAAACGTCGACCGATCCCTCATGATCGGCGACCTTGATACTCAGAATCGACGCCCCGGGAGCAACACCGTAGAAGTCGGACTTGCTGGCAGCCTTCGGGTTCAAGACGCCGGTGTCGTTGCCGGCGATGATGCCGGCCATGTGGGTGCCATGTCCGAAGGTGTCCAGATACATGAGGTCGGGATCCTGGGACTCGAAGGAAAGGTCGGGACCGTTGATCACCTTGCCGGCACCATCAAGACCCGATACGGGTACCACACCCGAGTCGATCAGCGCCACGGTCACACCCTCGCCGGCCGCACCCTGAGACCATGCCGCTTCGGCGCCGATCGCCTCTTTGACAACGTGGTACATCGAGCCGTCCAGCGACGACGCGTATTTCATCTCGCCGAAAGTAACCGTTCCATTACCGGTCAGGTCGGGTTCAGTAGCGCTGCCGTCATCCCTGGTGGGTTTGCCCATCAGCTGGACGGTGCCGTCGGGAGTAACAGCAGCCACACCGGGCATAGCCTCCAGAGCAGCCATCGCCGACTGCGGCAACTCGGCAGTGAAACCGTTGATGATCGGAAGGTCGGTTAGGACCGTCCCACCGAGCATCTCCACGAACTGCTCAACCGAACCATCGGCACCGGCCGTCTTCTCAACGATCACTTGCAGCAGCGGTGAATCATCGGCAGAAGAAGCCATCGGCGCCAGCAAAGCAGCGACCATCGCCACAACGAGGGCAATGGCCAGATACCAACGACGCCTGTCTTCCCACTTGACCGAATGAGCTACGTTCATCTTCGAACCTCCCAGATTCATGAGAGAGGTATCGGAAAAACCGCTCGAAAACCTGCGGGCTGTTCAAAGCGCACACAGAATGACTAGTTATCAACGCTGGTCTATGCGCGGTGATTGGCATTTGGCTCCCCGCAACCGGCTGCGAATCGCGAATCGCGAATTGCGTCATAGACGAACCAGAGACGCGGATCAGACAACCTCTCGCCTATCCTCCCAACGACTGTGACTCGCTTCACCTCTTTTACACAAAGATTCCGCGGCACACAGACGCGCCCCGGGAAGCTCGGGACCTTCATCGGCGTTTTCACCCCTTCGATCCTGACGATCCTCGGCGTGATTCTGTTCCTGCGAACCGGGTGGGTAGTTGGGAACGTTGGATTGGTCGGGGCGATGGCGATCGTGATCATTGCCAACGCCGTGACCTTTGCGACGGCGCTGTCGGTGAGCACCGTGGCTACCAACATGCGGGTCGGCGCAGGTGGGGCTTACTACATCATCTCCCGCAGCCTCGGTGTCGAGATCGGGGCGGCGATCGGCATCCCTCTATTCCTCGCCCAGGCATTCAGCGTGACTCTGTACGCATTCGGCCTGGCAGAGAGCCTACAGCTGATCTGGCCGGAGACCCCTCTGAAGCCGGTTGCGACCATCACCGTTCTCGTTGTCGCCCTGCTCGCTGCCCGGGGTGCCGACCTGGCGCTGAGACTGCAACTCCCGATCATGGGCGGAATCGTGCTGGCCCTGGTTGCACTCGGGATCGGCATTGCCGGCAACATGCCGGAGTCGGTCGACTTGGCCGGCACTACTGGAGGGTTCGGCTTCTGGCCGGTATTCGCTGTGTTCTTCCCGGCCGTGACGGGGATCATGGCGGGGGTATCACTGTCGGGTGATCTCGACCAACCGGCCCGATCAATTCCGCGCGGTTCAATTGCCGCAGTTCTCGTAGGCTTTCTGGTGTACCTCGGAGTGGTCGTCGGCCTCGGTTTGGCAGCAACTCCGGAGGAACTCGTCAGCGACAACCTCATCTGGTTCACGCTCGCCGGCGGTCTCGGGTTTCTCATCTTTCCCGGACTGTGGGGAGCGATCTTCTCCTCCGCCGTCGGCAGCGTTCTGGGAGCACCGCGCACACTCGAAGCAATGGTCGACGATCGGGTGCTCCCTCGTTTTGTCGGCAAGCGCATCAAACGCATCGAGGGGCCTGGAGTTCCGTTGCTGATCTCCATCGCCGTGGCCCTGAGCGCGATTCTGCTCGGCGACCTCAACGCCGTCGCCCCGGTACTGACAATGTTCTTCCTGACGACGTACGGCATGGTCAATCTCGTCGCGGGGGTCGAGCGACTGTCTGGCGACCCTTCGTTCCGACCATCCCTGCGAGTTCCGTCTTGGGTCTCGCTGGCCGGCGCCCTCGGATGCTTCTGGGTCATGTTCCTGATCAATCCGCTCGCACTCGCGGTGGCCGTCGTCGTGGAAGTTGGCGTCTACCTCATAATGCGACGCCGCGCGCTCGCCGCTCCCTGGGGTGATCTGCGGCGGGGTGCACTCATGGCACTCGTACGTTCAACCGTGCTTCAGCTTCGGCGGCTGCCGGAGGACCCGCGCAACTGGCGACCGAACATCCTCCTTTTCGCCGGTGACGCTCGCAAGCGCCCGGAACTTGTTCGCTTTGCCTCCTGGCTCGTCCAGGACCGCGGCATCCTCACCGTGAGCGACCTCCGGGTCGGAGCCCTCGAAGACCTGGGTCCGTCGGTGAAAGAACAAACAGAAGCTCTCAACAGGGATCTCGATGAATTGGGTGTGGTGGCTTTCGGGGAGATTGACGTTGTAGATGATTTCGTCAGCGGCGTGGTCGACGTGGCCCAAGCGAACGGCATTGCCGGTATCGCATCCAATACGATCATGTTCGGCTGGAGCGAGAAACCCGACCGCCAGGCAGAGGTCCTCCGCATCATCGAACGGCTCGCCACTATCGGGATATCGGCGGTGATCTGCAATGCGAGACCATTCTCGACCCGCAAACGGAGGAACATCGTGGTCTGGTGGGGCGGACTGCAGAACAACGGAGACATGCTGGCCCTGTTTGCCCATCTGCTCTCCCTCAATCCAGAGTGGCGCGACGCGCAGATCACACTGAAGAGCATCGCAACGTCGGACATGATGATGCAGAGGAACCGCCTGCTCCTCGAAAGGGTCATCGGCGCCGCCCGTATCGACGCCCGCATCGAGATCCTGCAAAGGTCGGACGATGTCCCAATCAGCAAGCAGATCTTCCAGGAGTCCCAGAGCGGCGATGTCGTGTTGATGGGATTACGGGCGACGAAAAGAGGTGACGAGGCGTCCTACGCCCGCCGACTCGAGGAGCTGGCCGAAGGCCTGCCATCGGTGTTGTTCATTCGCTCGGCCGGCACGTTCCGCGGCCGGCTCCTGGGCGAGCAACCGGACGAACTGAACGGCCGCAGCCTGGACGCCCCATCATGAACTCAGAGTTTTCTCGGCAATACTGTTGCGCGTGACGCGCATTTACATTGCCGAGAATCCGGGTGGTGTTTTCTCAGCAATACTGTTGCGCGTGGCGCGTGAATACATTGCTGAGAAACCAAGAAGCATCTGATGAAACGCGGCATTGCCTTCGGTGTCGGGGCATACGTTCTCTGGGGAATCCTGCCGATCTTCTGGAAGGCGATCGAGTCGGTCGGCTCGTTCGAGATTCTGGCCCACCGGATCGTGTGGTCGATGGTTCTGCTCACGGGCATCATCGGCATCCGGCGCTCCTGGGCGCAGATTCGAAGACTCAAAGCAAGCTCGGTGGTTCGCCTGCTGGTCGCCGGGGGTTTGCTCACGGTCAACTGGGCCACCTACATCTGGGCCGTCAACAACGGGCATATTGTCGAGGCGAGCCTCGGCTATTTCATCAACCCGCTGCTGAACGTGGCGCTTGGGGTGATCGTGCTGCGCGAGCGGCTCGACGCGACCCAGTGGACGGCAATAGGAGTCGCCGCGGCCGGTGTCGCCTACATGACGATCACCGTCGGGACGGTTCCGTGGATCGCTCTAGTACTGGCGACCAGCTTCGCCACCTATGCGCTGCTGAAGAAGCAGATGGTTGCGCTCGGTCCGTTTGAGAGCCTCACAGTCGAGATTGCGCTGGTTCTCGTTCCGGCCTTTGCATTCCTGCTTGTTCTCAGCGCGAAGGGTGAGGGTTCGTTTGGAAGTGCCGGGCCGCGCATCACGCTGCTACTGATCCTGACGGGCCTGGCAACCGCGCTGCCGCTGTTGCTCTTCGGAGCGGCAGCCACCCGGATTCCGCTCTCGACGATCGGGCTCCTCCAATACATAGCCCCATCGATGCAGTTCCTTATCGGAGTCTTTGTCTACGGCGAGATCGTCGGCCGAGACCGGTTGGTCGGCTTCGTACTGGTATGGATCGCACTGGCGATCTACACGATCAGCGGCCTGTTCCGCCGGCGGCGGACGATTACGCAGCCACTGGCTGCGTGACATCGAACGAAGGCGACACCGGGCAGCACACGGGGATCTAGCCGGTTACGGTATTGCGCTACCCGGAAGGCGTTCCGGGTCCCATCAAGGGGAGGCAAGAGACACATGAAACGACTAGCCGTCGCAGTGGCCGTCCTGGCGATCGTCGTAACCGCCTGCGGCGAATCAGCCGGAACGACCGAAAACCCGCGAAGGCTCGAGATCGATGCCAAAGAATTCGCTTTCAGTCCTAGCGGCATCGACATCACTCCGGGGGAGACCATCGAGTTCATCGTCACCAACTCAGGGGCCGTAGCCCATGAGTTCGTCGTCACAAATCAAGTCGAGATCGACGAGCACCTCGAAGCCGGACATGCGATGGGTCATGGCGATGAAGATATGGCGAACATGGATGAGATGGACGGCATGGAGGGTATGGCCGCCCGGGAGGTCCAGATCGAGCCGGGCGAGACAAAGTCCCTGACTATCACCTTCGACGGCACAAGCGACCTGGCTCGCTTCGTTTGCCTGATAGAGGGCCACTACGAAGCCGGCATGGAGGGCGACTTCAACTTCGAGGGCTAGGAGCCTGGGGAGCAGCCGCGAGAACACACAGAGCCGACCGGGCCGCTTGACGGGACCTGCGACTCTATCCTCTGCAACAACTCCAAACGAGACTTCCCTCATGAGGTTTTCGAGAGTCGCGCCTGAAAGTCGCGCCGGCGATGAACCGCTCACTCGCCTTTCCCTGATCGATCGGTTTTTGCCGGTGTGGATTCTCGTGGCGATGGCGCTAGGACTGGGTCTGGGACGATTGTTCCCGGACCTCAACGACTGGCTCGACACCGTCAAGATCGGAACCGTGTCGTTGCCGATCGCGCTCGGACTGCTGGTGATGATGTATCCGGTGCTGGCCAAGGTCCGCTATTCAAAGATCGGTGAGGTCGCAGCAGACCGCAAACTGATGGGAACATCGCTGGTCCTCAACTGGATCGTTGGCCCGGCGCTGATGTTCGCTCTCGCCTGGCTGTTGCTGTCGGACCTGCCCGAGTACCGCACCGGACTGATCATCATCGGCCTGGCTCGCTGTATTGCCATGGTGCTGATCTGGAACGACCTCGCCTGCGGCGACCGGGAGGCCGCCGCCGTTCTGGTCGCGCTCAACTCGGTCTTTCAGATCGTCGCCTATTCAGTGCTCGGCTACTTCTACTTGGAGCTTCTCCCCCGCTGGTTAGGCCTCGACACTGCCTCGCTGGACGTTTCCATGTGGGACATCGCCAAGATCGTGCTCGTCTTCCTTGGTGTTCCGCTGGCCGCCGGCTACCTGACCCGTCGGTGGGGCGAACGAGCCCGCGGCGTCGCCTGGTATGAGGACCGCTTTCTCCCCAAGCTCGCCCCGTGGGCGCTCTACGGGCTCCTGTTCACGATCGTCATCCTCTTCGCTCTACAGGGTGAGACGATCACCTCTCAGCCTGTCGACGTCGCCCGGATCGCGCTCCCCCTCCTCATCTACTTCGGGCTGATGTGGGTGATCTCGTTCGCGCTCGGCCTCTGGCTGAAGCTGTCTTACGAAAAGAACACCACCGTCGCCTTCACGGCGGCCAGCAACAACTTCGAGCTGGCCATCGCCGTGGCGATCGGCGTATTCGGTGTCACGTCGGGGGAGGCGCTGGCGGGAGTAGTTGGGCCCCTAATCGAGGTCCCGGTGCTCATCGGACTGGTGTACGTCGCCCTCTGGGCGAAACGCAGGTTCTACCCCGCCGGTTCGTAGAGGCCCGGAGACCGCGACACAGAACCACGACAAGCCCGTTTTCGCGCGACTTTCGGTACCCATAGGGTAGGAATGTCGCGCGAAAACGGTTCAGATCGGCCGGATCGGGCGCGCCTATGCCTTCCGACCCCTTCTGAGGGCCGACGATCTTCTCAGATTCAGAATCAGCAGTGTGCCTACAACTATCGGCGACGCTACAGCTACCGGTAGGATCCCCTCGGGGTTCAGAGTCCTTCTGGATGCGACCCGAACCGTGACGGCGTTCGAAACTGCGACATCGACAGAGCCGGACACCAGGGCCACTGCGTACATCGAGAAGGTGCCGTTCGAGATCGGCTGTACGCTCCAGATCACGCTTCTCGACTCTCCCGGCTCCAATCCCCCAACCTCCTGGGTCAGCGTCGGCGTCCAATCTTCGGGGTCGACCGACGACTCGCCGGCCGGATCTGTGATATCGATGTGGACTGCCAGTGTCCCGACCGGCCCCGAGGATGTGTTGGTCACGACCACTTCGACGCGCTCCGTCTGGCCGAGAGTGGTGTCTATTGAGCCGGGGTTGACTGCGATTTCAACCGCCGCCGGCGCCTGGGCAGCGACGGAGAGGGGCACGGACAAAACGATCGCAAACCCGGCGAGGATCGGACGCACGATCATCGCGCACCTCCAAGTCGAACGCGGCTGCTCAATCGAATCGCCACATACGTGAGGACGACCGCCGCCACCACCGGCGAAATCAGCAAGGTCCACTGAGATGCCAGCGATTCTTGGTCGATCAACACCAGGCCCGCCAGTTTCAGCCCAGCGCTCACTGGATTGGCGGCAATCAGAAACGACCCGAGCACGCCGTTAGCGGTTACCGCAGGCAACTGACTCGGAGCGGCAAACACGAGCAACAATCCCACGCCGGCGGCGAGGCTCACCCGGTTGCTCATCGCAACGGCGCTTATGGCCATACCAACCGCGGTGAGCGAAATCCCCACCAGCGAACCCGCTACGACAAGTACGAACAATGCGTCTGCGGCAACGCCGGGGCCACGAGCCATCGCTACCACGTACGGCAGTGCAACCACGATACCGGCCATCCACATTGATGAGGCCCCCGCCATTTTCCCGATAACGAGAGCACGCCGGGAAACGGGTGTAACGAGCAGCGCCTCGAGAGTGTCACGCTCCCTTTCTCCCGATATCGCGTCCGCGCTCACCACGAGGGCGGCCAGAGTGCCGAGGCCGATGGCCATCTGGACAACGATTCCGACCGATTCCCGGGCATCGAGCAGGTTCAACTGGGCTTCGGAAGCGGCCACGAAGGCCATGATCGACAGGAGCAGGGTGTATCCGAGAAGGACGGTGAGTCCTTTCGCGCTCAACCAGAGACCACGCAACTCGTGAATCGCAATGACAACCCATGACACCTGGGGGCGGGAGTGAACTGTCATCGCTCGACGTCCCTATTTGTGAGTGTGAGAAAGGCCTCGCTGAGCCGTGCCCCCTGCAGCTCCACCCCGCGGACCTCGATCCCGGCTCCGACCAGGAGAGACAGAATCTGATTGGCGTGAGGTTCCCTCTCAACCAGATCGATGTCGATCTCGCCGGGCCTACTCAGACTCGACTCAGCTCGTACCACCTGAGGCATCTTCAGCAGTTGCCCGAGAGCCTGCCCGGCCCGATCCGGTACTACGGCGATCCTCATGCGCCCGCCGATGCCGGCCGTCTCGATTACGTCGGAGACGGTTCCCAGGGCAACCACGCGTCCCCGGTCGAGGATGGCGACGCGATCACATACTCTCTCAACATCGTCCAACAGGTGGCTACACAACACAACGCCTGCGCCGTTGGTCGCGACGGCCGACGTGAGATGAGATAGGACATCCTCCCTTCCCGCCGGATCCAATCCGAGAGTCGGCTCGTCGAGAAACAGCACTTGAGGTTCATTGACCAACGCCCGTGCAATCCCGAGACGCTGCCTCATGCCGCGGCTGTACGTTGAGATCAACTGGTTGGTGTTTGCGCCGAGCCCAAAGAGCCGCAGAAGCGACTCGCCACGCTCGGCAGATTCGGCCGCAGGCATGCCGAACAGTTGCCCGTAGAAACGGAGGTAATCCAGTGCCGTCTCTGCCCCCGGATACCCATTGCTTTCCGGGAGTACACCAATCTGCGCTCGCAAGGCACCCGGACGATCGAGCGGAATACCGGCTACCTCTGCACGGCCGGCGGACGGGTCGAGAATGGTCGTGAGCGCTCTCACCACCGAGGTCTTGCCGGCTCCGTTCGGTCCGAGAAGTCCGAAGACTTCTCCAGGCTGAACATCAAAGGTCACGCGGTCGACAGCAGTCACAGAGCCGTATTTGACGCTCAGACCTTCGCACAACACTGCCGGACGATTCCCGCTCATCCGCGCCCACCCTCTCGACTCGTGGCGAGACCACTCCCGCTTCACCAACAGTGAGCGTCGACGTGCCTCTGACCGCTGAGACTACGCGTCGAACGGCCGGTGGGCCGCGTTGCCGATCGGATTTCTCATCACCCGACCCTGGACCACAGACATCGCCAGCTACACCGGCGATCCTGCCGACACACTCCGTCGGGAACACGTAGAGTGACTGGCAGTGGAGCGGCTGGCTCCCCAGCGGGAGCCAAGGAGGTGAACGGAATGCGACGTCGCAACCTAGCCCTGTTTGGAGGCGCGCTGATCTTGATCATCTCGGCTTGTGCCGCCGATTCAACACCGTTTACAACGGCGGCACCATCAGAGGCCGTGCGGCTGGTGGCCAGCAGCCCTTCGACGACTTCGGTACCTGCTTTGCCGGAGCCTGGGCCTGTGCGGTCGGACTACGACGTCTTCGGCCCCGACGATTTCGACAACCCCACGGTCATCGACAACCGCTATTTACCTTGGGATCCTTGGACCCGGCTCGTCTACAAAGGCTTCACTAATGAGGGCGAGCTGATCGAACACCGGGTGGTATACACCGTCACGGATATGACGAAGGTCATCGACGGAATCGAGACACTGGTTATCTGGGCCCGCGACTACAGCGCCGGGGAGCTGGCCGAAACTGAACTGGCATTCTTCGCCCAGGACAACAACGGCAATGTGTGGCGGATGGGCGAACACCCCGAGGAATACGACACCGGCGCTTTCGTCGATGCGCCGACCTGGTTGTCCGGCCTCGCCGGCGCCCGTGCCGGCATCGCTATGCAGGGAAACCCGCAAGAGGGATCGATCAGTTACTCACAGGGGTGGGGCCCGGCCGTCGAGTTCATCGATCGAGCTGCCGTCGGCGGGTTCAGCGATCAGATGTGCGTAGCTGCCGGATGCTACGAAGACGTTCTCATCATCGATGAGTTCAACGTTGAGGAGCCGGGCGCCTTCCAGCACAAGTACTTCGCTCCGGGAATCGGGAACATCGCAGTTGGCTGGAGTGGATCGGACGAAGGTCGCGAGGAACTCGAACTCGTTTCTGTCAGCAAGTTGAGCGGCGCAGACGTGACCGTGGCGCGCGCCGCGGTTCTGGAACTCGAAGCCCACGCATACGAGATCAGCCCCGACGTCTACGGGTTGACCCAACCGATCAACAAGTAGCCGATTCCGCCGGTGAAGTGAAAGCTTTCTCGGAACACGCCTCAGAGGCATTTGGCGATTGGCTCCCCAAAGCAGGTTAAAGTTGCCGACAGAGCACTGTGGCTTCCAGTCCTCGAACAGTGCCCATTCGGCGGCACCGTGAGAACGGCGATCAGGGCGAGACGTTGAACCCGTACTCCACCAGAAGTAGCGACTGATCCTGGATGAGTCCGATGCCGGGTGCGTACGTCTTGAATTCGCGTTCGGTGGGCTTCAGGGCGGAACCCTCTTGGGTCTTGAGCGCCTCTTTGAATCTTCCCGCCGGTGTCTCGAGTGTTTCGGTCAGGCTCAGGATCTCCGCTCGATCAAGCGCCACCCCGGGAGCAACCTCCTGGTAGTAGCGCATTCCGATTGACGCGGGACCCGGCATGATGAGGCCGGCCCGGGCGCCGTCCTCTCCCGCCAGCCACGCCCCGGCGTGGTTGACGATCTCGCCGTTCACATAGTCATCGACCTCCTCTCCGAAGTAGAAGACATCGGCGGAGGCTTCGCAAATGGCAAAGAAGTTTCGAGAGACTTCAATGAGGGAGCCGTTACGCCACTCCCTCTCCTCGACTACCCGCGTCTCGACACCGTTCACTTCCTTGGTTTCGTCGAGGACGCTGATGACCAGGCGTTCGGCGGCACTCTCGAGAACCAACTGGAATCCGGGCTCGAGGATGAAGAACTCGTTGCGACCGAAGCTTGCGAGTCCGCATTCATCGAACTCGAACTCGCTTTGCCAATCATCCTCCAAAGCCGAATCAAGGGACTGCTTTACCACAGAGTCCTGACCGCCACATCCTGCCGTGAACAGAATGAGACCAAGGATTACCAGCACCGGTCCTTCGAGTCTGCCGATCATCTGTCTTCTCGACTCTTCCCGGACTCAGGAGTGATCGCCGGTCATGTCGTTGCCAGCGGAGGAGTTGAATCATCCGCGGTGACGCGACCCTTCCGTTTTGCATAGGCCAAGTACAGGCTTGGAACTACGAATAGGTTCAGCAGCGTGGCCGAAACGAGCCCGCCGAGAATGACAACCGCCAAGGGGAATTCTATTTCCTGGCCGGGAATCTCCCCGCGAACGACCAGCGGAACGAGAGCTAGACCCGTAGTGAGCACGGTCATGAGAATCGGCACCAGCCGTTCCGAAGCTCCCTGGAGGACAAGAGCAGGTCCGAAAGCAACGCCTTCCTGGTTCTCGAGATGCTGATAATGGCTGATCAGCATGATTCCGTTGCGGGCCACGATCCCTAGCACCGTGAAGAATCCGACCAGGGAACCCAACGAGATAACCCCTCCGGCCATATAGGCGGCGATTACGCCGCCGACCAGAGCAATCGGAAGCGTGAGGAAAGAGAGCAACGCCAAACGTCCGGATCCGAATGACGCATGCAGAAGCAGCAAGACGCCGACGGCCGCCACAACCGCGGTCGTCGACATTCGTCGGGAAGCTGCCTGACGCTCGCTGAACTCGCCCAGCAGTTCGGCCCGGTACTCGACCGGCCACTCGTAGGCCTCGAGTCCGTCTTCCAGATCATCGACCACAGAGCCAAGGTCACGCGTGCCGTCGAGATTGGCGCCCACGTCGATGCTTCTGGAGAGGTCCTGGTGGTGAATCTTGTTCGGAACCGCAGCGATCCCCACATCGGCGACATCACTCAGTACTACATACTGCCCACTAGGAGTGTCGAGAAGGAGATTGCGTACGTCGGTGAGGCTCTGACGTGTCTCAGGCGTGCTCCAGACTTGCACGTCGTAGGCCTTGCCTTCCCAGAAGATGTCGCCTGCTTCCTCCCCCGAGATCAATCGAGCGGCGGCGCGGCGAACGTCGCCTGGTTTGATCCCATAGGCCTGGGCTTTCGCCAGATCCACTTCCACTCGGATCTGCGGTATGTCCTCCTGGAATGACACATGATTCTCCGTCACGCCGGGAACAGCACCGAGAATCTCATTGACCTCGGCGGCCGTTTCGCGCAGCACCTGCAGATCGGGACCGAAGACGCGAATAGTGATCGGTTCGCTGGACCCGGTGAGAACCTCCCTGATCCGTTCCTTCAAATACGTCTGAACGTCGCGATAGAGCCCTGGGTAGCCATCGACAGTCTCCTGAATCTTGGCAACGGTTTCGTCGTAGTCGACAGATGGGTCAACGCTGACCCAGTTCTCCCCGAAATCAATACCCACGACCTCGTCCATCAGAAGTGCCTGGCCGATGTGGGATCCGGCGTTTCGAACACCCGGAATCGTCAGCAGCTCCGCGTTGACCTCTTGGGTGATCCTCACCATTTCTACTTGACCCGTGCCGGGCTTGGTGAGCCAGTGCATCAGGAAGTCACGCTCCTTGAACGAGGGCAGCAGCGACTGCCCGAGAAACGGCACGATCACGATGCCAACGAGAGCCGCCGCGGCAACAGTTGCGTAGGCGCCCCTCGGCCTTTCGATTATGCGCTCAAGAACCCCGTTGTAGGCACGCTTGAGCGGTGGCACCAAAGGCGAGCCGCGATGGAGGAGCGACTTGGGATTGCGAAAGAGAATTAGGCTGAGCGCCGGCGTAACCGTGAGAGCAACAGCCATCGAGGCGAGCAGCGCCAAAGCATACGAGGTCACGAGCGGGCGGAAGAAGGCACCGGACAGGCCGGAAAGCACGAAGATCGGAGCGATGGCAACGACCTCGATCAGCGTGGCGTAGACGATCGCACTTCGGACTTCGAGCGATGCGTCGAGAATCACTCGCGCGGTCGAGCGGGCGCCCCCTTCAGCACGATGTTGTCTGAGCCGGCGAACCACATTCTCTATGTCGATGATCGCGTCGTCGACAATATCGCCAAGCGCAATGACCATCCCGGCGAGGATCATCGTGTTGATCGTCGCCCCGCGTAGGTGCAGAACCAGGCCTGCGGCAACCAGCGACAGCGGGATAGCGGCGACACTGATAAGGGCCGTCCGCCACTCGTAGAGGAAAGCGCCGAGGATCAAGATCATCAGGATGGCGCCAAGGAACATGGCGATGGTCAGGTTGTTTATCGACTCCTCGATGAACGTGGCCGGACGGAAGATCTCAGCGTCGATTTCCATGCCCGGCAGGCCCGGCTCCAACTGAGCGAGAGCTTCCTCAACACCACGCGTCACCTCCAGCGTGTTAGCCCATGGAAGTTTCTCGACGATGAGCATCAACCCTGGCCCGTCGTTTATCACGGCGTCGCCGTTGAGCAGTTGGTGATCCCTGACTAGTTCGGCGACATCGCCCAACAGAAGCGTTTGACCGGTCGTCGTCTGCACGGGGATCTTGGCCAGATCCTCAGCCGAGACAATCGGAGCCACGTGCCTCACGCTTAGGCGCTGATCCGCCGACTCGATCCATCCGCCCTTACCGATGATATGACCCTCGGAATAACGAAAGAGCCCCGCGGCAAGCGCGTCCGACGTACTGGTGGATACGCTTTCGAGCGTCACCTGGTTCTCGCGGAGCCGTTCCGGGTCTACCTGCACCTGCAGCATCTCCAGGCGCTCGCCCCAGATAGGCACATTGGCAACGCCGGGAACCTGAAGGAGGCGCGTGCGAATGGTCCAATACGACACCATCGACATATCGATCAGATCGAGCTCCGGATCGACCGAGGTCAAACCGATCTTCATCACGCGACTCGTCGAAGAGAGCGGCTGGATCAAGACCGGCGGAGAGGCCCAGGTCGGAAGAGTCGGTCCAACGACCGCGATGCGCTCGTTTACCAACTGGCGGGCATCCAACAGGTTGGTGCCGCGCTCGAAGATCATCAGGATCGACGAGAGTTGCTCCACCGAGTTCGATCGGATCTCGTCGAGGCCCGGTATTCCAGCGAGCGATTGCTCGAGAGGGATTGTGACCAACGCCTCGACTTCAGAGGCAGACAACCCGAGCGAAGGCGTTTGCACCTCGACACGCGGTGGGGCAAATTCGGGAAACACATCGATCGAAGTGTTCTGCAGTTGTTGCACTCCGAAGAACATGAGCCCGGAGGCAAACGTCATGACAATGAACCGGTACTTCAAGCTCGAGCCAACGATCCAGCGCAGCATCCCGATTGCCTACTTTCCGATTCCGAATTCGGCGCCGTAGAGCTCAGGCACCCCGGTCACCACGACGGCAGTTCCCGCCGGCGGACCCTCTATGAAGAAGGCCTGATGATCCACCTCCACAACGTCGGTGATCTCATGACGCTGAAACGCCAGGCCTTCAGGATTCGTATACACCCAGTGCTTCCCGTCAGGAGTGATGATCAGAGCGGCGCTCGGCACGACCGAAGTTCCCTCTGCGCCCGTCCCGACGATCGCCGTCTGGATGTCGAGTCGCTTTGCGGCCGACTCGGTCAGCGTGATCCGCAAGAGATCGGATCCTTCCACGGGCGCATATGTCGCCGGCTCCTCATGCGACGAGCTCTCCTCCGGCTCGGTTCCGGAAGCCTGTGCAAATATCAACGACAGGGCTATCGCCGCCAGAAGCCCGTATCCGAGTTTCCTAAGCATCGCTCAATCACCCGCCACCGGCACCCGGAGAAAGCCATCATCGAACAGGCCGTCGGCGGTCGTATCGGGCTCTTCGATGAATCCCCACCTCAAATAGGCCGCAGGAACGATCACGAGCGTTAGTAGGAGTGTTGTGATCAGACCTCCAATCACCACGAAGGCCATGGGACCCACTACCTCCAGGCCTGCCAGCCGACTCGCTGCTGCAAGCGGAATGAATACAGCTGCCAGCCCAGCGACGGGAACGACGGTGGGGACCAGGAGCTCTGCGGTGCCGGCAGCGATCAGCCCTTCACCAAAAGCCTCACCACGCCTCTCGCGCCCTTCGTAGTTCCTGATGAGTAACACCGTTCCGCGTGCTGCCAATCCGACAACTGCCACCAGGCCGGCAATCGATCCAAGCGTTGCCTCACGACCGGTCAGGGCGATGGCCAGCACGCCTCCGGAAAGCGCCAGTGGAAGGGCGGCAAACACGAGAATGGCCAGCCGCCAGCTACCGAACGCGGCTTGAAGGAACACGAAGATCCCGATCAAAGCGGCAACCACGACCGCAATCACTCGCGATGTTGCAGCACGGTCGACGGCGAAACCTCCGAGCACCTTTGCGTGATACTCGAGTGGGAAGGCCGTGTTTGATAACGACTCATCGATTTCTGCTGCCACCTCGGCGATATCACGGTCGCCAAGGTCGGCGATGACATCCAGGTAGGACTCGACCGACTCATGCCTTATCACCGTGGCGTTGGGAACGACTCTTACGTCGGCGACATCGGCAAGCGTTACGGTCACCCCGCTCGGAGTGGGGATCAGCATGCCTTCCACGTCTTCTACCGTTTGCCGGATAGCCGGAGCACCCCATACGACGACGTCGAAGACCTTCTGCTCTTCGAACAGATTGCCAACAATGATTCCCGACAACAGGGTGGCCGCCCGACGGCGGATATCGCCCGGCTTGAGACCGACAGCCTGGGCGTGATCGAGATCAACGTCGACTTCGATCGTCGGCTGCTCGAGCGGCAGGTCGATCTTCGCGTCGAGTACCCCGTCCACACTCCCGACCAATCCGACCACCCGCTCGGCGACCTCACCGAGGACGGCAGAATTGTCTCCGTACACGCGGACGATCAGCTCATCGGCAGATCTGCCGAGGATCTCGGAAACCTGTTGCTCTGAATAGGTCTGGACCTGACTGCTGACATCCGGTCGAGAGCCCACTGCGTTCTTGATGCCGGCAACCGTCGACTCGTAGTCTGCCGCCGGGTCGATCTTGGCCCAGATTTCTGCCGAATTGACGTTTACTACCTGATCAGAGGTGATTGCTCTTCCAACGTGGGCCGTCACATTGGAGATGCCGTCGAGCGAGCCCACGTCGTAAACCACTTGAGCGGCGATCTCGTCCATTCGAGTCAGTGACGTTCCCGGCGCAGCGTCCAGGTGTACGAGCACGTCACGCTGTTTCAATTCGGGTCGCAGAGCCTGATCGATGAAGGGAACCATGATCAGGGCTGCCCCCACGAAAACGACGAACGTAGCAATAGCCACGCCCGGTTTGCCGATCAGTCTCGATCCCCATCTCGAGTATGAAGAACGTAGCGACCGGACAAGTCTCGAAGGCGAGGGTTCGTTGGGCTCGTTCGGCAGTACGAGCGCGCTCAATGCCGGTGTCACGGTGAGGCTGACGAGAAGTGATGCACCGATGGCGAGGAGATAGGCGGTTGCGATATGCGGAAGGAACGCACCGCCTTCACCTTCCAGGAAGAAAAACGTCGATACCGCGGCACCGGCGATGACGGTCGCGTATAGTGCCGCACCCCGCGTCCGCAGAGCGGCCGTGCGAACGCGCTCCAGCAGTGATTCACCTCGGATTCCGTCTGCCGACGCAATCGACTGACTCCACGCACCGACGATCGCATCGTCAACGATCGCCACGAGCGCCATCACCAGACCCGCCAGGATCATCACGTTTACCGTCGTACCGGTCAGGTATAGGACGACCAATGCTGCGACCATCGATACAGCGATCGAAGCCACACCGATCAGGACAATCCTCCAATCGAGCAGGAACATCCCTATCACCAGCAGCAACAGAACCGCTCCGACGAGAACCATTGTGCCCAGATTGCTGAAGGCGCTTGTCACGTAGGAAGCCGGCCGATAGACCGAACTGTCGATCTGAATGCCGGGTAGCCCTGGACTCAGTGCCCGCAGCGCCGCGTCCAGATCTTCTGTGACTTCGGGCGTGTTCGCCTCTGGAAACTTCTCGATCACCAGAAGTACGCATGGACCGGAACTACAGCGAGCGTCACCGATCAGAGGCTGGTGACCGGTCTCTATCTGTGCCACCTGTCCAAGTGTCAGCGGGTGTCCGTCAACGTATAAAGCGTCGCCCTCATCTCCCTCGACTGTGACCTGGGCGAGCTCTTCCGGCGTCGAGATTGCCTGCTCGTGAAACACGTGCAGCCTTTGATTCACGGTGTCGATGAACCCACCCGTCCCCGGGCTCGACGCCTCGAGGAAGGTGAGCGGCGACACCTCTAGGGCATTTCCCGCGGTCCGAATCACCTGACTAAGAGTTACATCCTGGGCGATGAGCCTGGCGGGATCGACGAGGACCTGGAGTTGCCGGTCGCGGAAACCCCAAATCGAGATATTCGCAACACCCTTGACTCCGAGGAGTCGCGGCACGATCACCCATCGCGCCAGAACCGATGTCTCAATTGGGGTCAACTCGTCGGATGACAACGACACCATGGCAACACGGCCCGTTGATGAGAGTGGTTGGATCATCAAGGGTGGTTTGGCCACCTGGGGCAGGCCGGCCGCCTGGGCCAGGCGCTCGGCCACAACCTGCCGGGCGTCAAGAAGATCGGTGCCGGGCTCAAATGTCATGACAACTGAGGACAAACCGGGCAGGGAGACTGATTCGATGCTCTCGAGAAAGGCGACGCCGCTCAGCAAGTCCTGCTCGAGTGGAATGGTCATCAACCGCTCCACTTCAGCAGCCGACAACCCGAGCGCCTCCGTTTGGACCTCCACGGTGACCGGGCTGAACTCGGGAAGCGCGTCTCTCTTGAGGTCGTCGAGTTGCACGATGCCGAAGACCAGGAGTCCTACGGCAAGAGCAACCACGATTCTGCGGAACTTGAGACTCCAATCAACCAGCCACCGCATCATCGGGATCCGCCTCCACGTTCACCCGAAGGCATCGAGAATAGATCTTGATCTCCAAGTGGGCCATGACGATCGGCTGCATCGGACGGAGCGGCGTCGGTTCCTGGCCGGTAACCCTGTGGAGGCCCCCCATACAAACGCTTCCCGTGACGGCTCCTGCAGTTAACGCCTCCCATGCGATACCCCTTGTCCCAAGTCGGAATCCAGACGTCGCCATCTCGAATCTCAACAGCCTTGAGAGCCAACCTACACAACACGAACGCGCTGTGTGGGAATTCTCAGGGGTTTCGCCAAACAGCGAGAGCGCACCCGACAAGCCCGTTTTCGCGCGACTTTCGGTACCTATAGGGTAGGAATGTCGCGCGAAAACGGATCAAGTCGGCAGAGTCGAGGCGGCCTGCACATGGTTGCCGGGAGCATTGCCCGTCGTCGCGTCGATGCCGGAGGGGACGTCCAGCGACACAACGGGCGCCGGTTGGCTCCCGGTCCATTCGATCAAGGCGGCGGCCGCGCCGCGAGGTACTCCCCCGAGGCTGTACCCGATGATCGCATCAACGACTACCCCGGCATCCAGATCATCAAGATCGGCAACTTGCGCAACGGCACCCGCAGTGCCCCGGTAAATCTGGAGTTGTTCTGCCGGCACCGGAGTGAGCCGGTCCGGATCTGACACGACCAACGTCACATGGGCTCCCCGATTGGCGAGATGTCGGGCGGCGCAGATCCCTCCACCGCCGTTGCCCCCGGTTCCTGCCAGAACCACGATCTGGTCAGACAACCACCCCGTGCCGAGAACCTGAATGACGGCCAGCGCAAGATTGCGACCGGCGTTCTCCATCATCTGATAGAGATTCGGACCGGTCTCCTCGATTGCGATCCGGTCTACCTCGCGCATCGTCTCGCCGGTGACGGCGGGGACCTCCACACCTTGATCGGTCACGAAGGAACCGGCGGTCACGCCCGGTCCCTCTCCCGGCGGTAGTGACGGATCAGAGCGTTGGTGGATGCGTCATGGGCCAGGTCAGGCGGTTGGCCGGCGGTCAGTTCTTCGATGATCGTCCCTGCCAGTTCCTTGCCGAGTTCGACTCCCCACTGGTCGAACGAGTTGATCCCCCAGATGGCTCCTTGAGTGAAGACCTTGTGCTCGTAGAGCGCGATGAGCTGACCCAGTACGGACGGTGTCAGCTTCGGAGCGAGGATCACGGACGTCGGTCGACTACCGGGGAACGTTCGATGCGGAATCAGGTCTGCCGGCACACCGGCCGCCGTCACCTCTTCTGCGGTCTTGCCGAACGCCAGTGCTTCGGCCTGCGCAAACAGGTTGCCCATGAGCAGATCGTGTTGGCCACCCTGGTCGTCTGCGGGCTCGATGAAACCGATCAGGTCGGCCGGGACCACCGTCGTGCCCTGATGGAGCAACTGGTAGAAGGCGTGCTGGCCGTTTGTGCCCGGTTCACCCCACACGATGGGTCCGGTGTCCAGGTCGACCAACGTCCCGTCGAGGCGCACCCGCTTGCCGTTGGATTCCATATCCAGTTGCTGCAGATACGCAGCAAATCGATCGAGATCCTGGCTATACGGCAGGACGGCGTAGGTCGGGTAATGGAGCAAATTGCGATACCAGATGCCGATCATGCCGAGCAAGACCGGCACGTTGTGCTCCAGCGGCGTCGTTCGGAAATGAACGTCCATAGTCCGGAATCCCGCCAGCATCTCCCGGAATGCGTCCGGCCCGACCGCAATCATCAAGCTCAGTCCGATGGCCGAATCCAGCGAGTACCTGCCTCCAACCCAATCCCAGAACCCGAACATGTTGGCCGTGTCGATCCCGAAAGCTGCCACCTCGTCGGCATTGGTGGAAACGGCCACAAAATGACTCGACACGGCCGCATCGTCTCCAAGACAATCGACCAACCAGGCACGTGCAGCGCGTGCATTGGACAGAGTCTCCAGAGTGGTGAACGTCTTGGAGGCGACCACGAACAGAGTGGAAGCAGGATCGACCACATCGAGAACAGCAGTCAGATCCGCCGGATCGACGTTCGACACGAAGTGAGCTTCGATCTCGGTGTCTCTGTACGAACGGAGAGCCCGGTACGCCATCGCCGGACCGAGGTCTGATCCCCCGATGCCGATGTTCACAATGTGGCGAACCTGCTTTCCCGTATGACCAAGCCATTCTCCGGCTCGCACACGGTCGGCAAACCCAGTCATCCGGTCGAGTACGCGCTGGACATCACCAACAACGTCTCGACCATCCACGAGGAAGGTATCACCCGCCCGGGCACGAAGGGCCGCGTGCAGGACGGCTCGATTTTCCGTCACGTTGATGTGCTCCCCGCCGAACATCGCCTCGATCCGCTCCGGAACACCCGCACGGCGGGCGACGCCCACCAACGCCGCAACTACCTCATCGGTAACCAGGTGTTTGGAGAGGTCGACCATCAGATCGCCGGCGCCGAACGTCATACGCTCTGCCCGGCCCGGATCTACTGCGAACGCCCGTCGCAGATCGAGGTCACCGAGTTGTCCTTGGAGACCCTCGAGTTCTTTCCACTCCTGTGTCGAGTTGATCGGTGTCAACGCATTCCTCCAGATCTGCCATCGTCCTGCGATCCAGCCAGATTGGTCGCGGTACGGGCGATCATCGAGTGATCCAGTTCCAGTCGGGTCCGAGCAGGCGGTCGGCTTCCTGCGGGCCCCATGTGCCACGCTCATATGGAACGACCGGCCGACCTTCTCCCAGCACATTATCGACGATCCGCCAGGCCTCCATCACCCCGTCTTCTCGCGCAAACAGGCCGGCGTCTCCGCGCAACGCGTCGCCGATTAGGCGATCATACGAATCGGCTCCACGCGCCCGGTCATGCTGCAGATGCAGCTCAACAGGGCCGCTCACCATGGCCGGTCCGGGGGTCTTGGCCTGCATAGACAGGTTGATCTCCTCAGACGGTTTCGTGCGAAAAGTCAATCGGTTGGGACCGGGACGACTGGTTCCGTCGGCAAACAGTGGCCGTGGCGGGCGAGCGAACTCAACAACAGCCTCGGTCACAGTGGCCGCCAATCCTTTGCCCGAGCGGATGATCCACGGCACCCCGGCCCACCGCCAAGAGTCGATTTCCAGGCGAACCGCCGCGAACGTCTCGGTGTCGGAGTCACTGGCGACACCGGGTTCGTCGCGAAAACCGGCGTACTGGCCGCGGACGAGGTCGTCGGAAGTGAGAGTCTCGATCGCATCCAGAACTTTGACCCGTTCATCTCGCAAGTCATCGGGCTGCTCGGAGACCGGCGGCTCCATCGCCAACAGGGCGAGCATCTCCAGCAGGTGGTTCTGGACAACATCTCGCATCGTGCCAACCTGATCGAAGAACGATCCCCTTCCCTCCACGCCGAAGTCTTCTGACAGAGTGATCTGCACGCCGCGCACGTAATGGCGGTTCCACACGGGCTCCAGCACCGTGTTAGAAAAGCGGAAGATCATCAGGTTCTGTACCGCCTCCTTTCCCAGGAAGTGGTCGATCCGAAACACCCGTTCCTCAGGGAAGTGCCGGTGGATGATCTCGTTGAGTTCCGCCGCAGAAGCCGTATCCCGACCGAACGGCTTCTCTATCACCAATCGACCCTGCGCGTTGAGATCTGCGGACGCCAAGCCTTCGACAACATCATCGAAGAGATCCGGTGGAATGGCGAGATACGACACCGTGCAGGTTGCTCCACTCGCTCGCCGGGCAATGTCGGCAAACGTGGAATGGTCCCGGTAGTCGCCTGCCACATAACAGAGGTTGGCGGCCAGGCGGGCGAAGACTTCATCATCGATCGGATCGCCTGCTTGTTCCAGGGCCTGCCGGGCGACGAGCCGCAAGGTTTCGTCATCCCATTCGCTGGACGCGACACCCACGACCGGCATGTCGAGAGCTCCTGCCGCCGTCAGGTCGTACAAGGCCGAGAACAGCTTCCGCCGAGCCAGGTCGCCGCTTATCCCGAACAAGATCAGCGCGTCGGCGTATGGTCGATCAGTCAAGACGGCGCGCCTTCTTCCCGGCGTGTTTCGAAGAGCGTGACGCTCACACAGATAGTCAATCCGATTGGGTCTCCCTCACTGTTACCGATGATTCTGGTACGGATCGCGACGATTGGCTCGATCTGCTGCAGAATCCGTCGCTACACGGTCGACGTCTTCGGCTGATCGGCCACCGCAACCTGTCCGACATGAAGGCCGCGGAACGCGTAGATTGGCGAAGACGCATCGAGGGGACCCATGACATCCACCGTCACGCCGCCAAGGCAGGACGACCCGGCTTCGCCGCCATCACATCGCGATAATGACGGCATTCCGTCTATCTTGCGGCCGTTCGTCGACTTCGTCGCCCGTATTCAGGCCAGACTCGAGACCAAGCTGCTCGCCGGCTTCCTTGGTATTTCGGTCCTCATGCTGGCCCTCGGCATCGTGGGACTCCTCGCCGTGAATCGAATGGATAACCAAGTAGATCGGCTGGCCACACTTCATCAGCAATCGGACAATGCCAACCACATGCTCTACAGCATCACCGCGCAGTCCCATTTCCGAACCATGGCACTGCTTTCCGGCGAACCGGTTTGGACGGACAAGATCGCCGGGGCAAAAGCCACGTTCACCGGACTGATGGAGGAAACCGAAACCATTGCGGTTGGCGATCACAGCCAGATGTTCGACGAACTGCGGACGATCAATACCCGATATCTCGACGCCGGGCTGCGGGTCGAGTCGCTGCAGGCGGGCGGTGACGTCGATAGCGCACTCCGGGCTCACGTTCAGTCGGAACATGAGATCAGCCATGAGATCGAGGACGTCCTCAACGAATTCATCGCCGACACCGAGGCTCTGGTCGCAGCCGAGATCGGCAACTTCGCAGGAGATCGACGTTTCCTGACGGTTGCACTCGCCGTGTTCTCGGTGATGAGCCTGGCGGGGGCCGTCGCGCTGGGCGCCGTCATCTCGTGGACGGTGATCCGACCCGTCCGCAAGATCGACCATGCCCTAGACACACTGGCCAGCGGCGACTTCAGCGCCCGCATCGATGTACCGAATCGCGACGAGTTCGGGAAGTTATCCGACAATGTCAACCGCGCCAGCGTGCAACTGGAAACCCTCTACGGCAGGCTCGAAACGGTCAACCGGGACCTGCAGGCGAAGGTCGACGAACAGGTCGCGTTGCTTGAACACACATCTCAGCTCCGTCGCTACCTATCACCCCAGGTGGCGGAGGCCATCGTCGCCGGTGACCGGGGGATCGGTGAAACGAGACGGGCGGAACTCTCGATCGCTTTCATCGACATACGCGGCTTCACCACACTCTCCGAGCAATCTGAGCCGGAAGAGCTGATCAATGGTCTCAATCGGTTTCTCACCGTTATGACCGACATCGTTTTCAAACACGGGGGCACACTCGACAAATACATCGGGGACGCAATCATGGTGTTCTTCAACGATCCTCTACCACAGGAGGACCACGCCGAGCGGGCTGTTCGGATGGCGCTCGACATGCGGAATGAGATGGTCGAACTGCGACGGCATTTCAACGAAGCTGCCCAGGTCGAGATCAACGCAGGCATTGGCATTTCCACCGGATTCGTGACCGTGGGGAATGTCGGTTCGCCGAGTCGTATGGATTACACGGTCATGGGCAACCACGTAAACCTGGCCTCACGCCTCTCCGGTGATGCAGGCCCCGACGAGATCCTCATCACCGAGCGCACGCTGGCTCTGCTGCCCGACGACCTCGTGACTGCCGAATCGGCCGGCCAACGCAACTTAAAGGGAGTGCAACGCCCGATAGCCTTGTACACAATCACCTGAAAGAAAGGCAGCCGCAAGGCGCTACACCTGCGACGCCAGGTTCTGGGCGATTTCGATTACGTCCCCAGCATGCCCGGATCCGGTGGCACGTCGACTGAATATCGACGCAACACTTCGAGCGGCACGAACTCGAGCGCCCCCACCTCTGTTGCCGCCAGCACGACGGGCGCGCCGGCACCATCTTGATGAGCACGCAACCAGTTGACGGCGGTCACACACCACCGGTCGCCGGGCACCAAACCCGCAAACCGGAACTGTGGGACGGGGGTGATGAGGTCATTACCGATGGCTCGCTGGTGATCGAGAAACTCCCTGGTGACCACCGCGCAGATCGTATGGCTCCCCCGGTCGGTCGCATCTGTGCTGCAAGACCCGTCACGGTGCCAGCCGGTGAGCGGGTCGGTACCGCACACCTCGAGTACCCCGCCGAGAACATTGCGCTCCATGAGCCTCCAGTATGGCCATCTCCGCCTCGACGCGCCGATGAGGGCTTACGTATCGTCCGCAGGCCGGGGTTCGGCCAGGGTGGCCGCCGCCACCGACGTTCTCGGAGGGAGGCTGACGAAACGTTCCTGGCCGGGCCTGGCCTTCGTCGCTACGCGATACAGCGAGTACGCGGCAACGGGAGCAAAGAACCCCGCCAGGCTCCACAGATATCCGGCCGGTCCGAAAACGGTCATCAGGACCGAGGTGACGATGGGCCCAACGATCGAACCTGCCCCGTAGACGAACAGCACTCCCGCCGCGGTCGACACCAGTTGATCATCCCTCACTATGTCGTTGATGTGGCTCACGGCCAGCGAGTACATCGGAAAGGCAAGGCTGCCGTACAGCGCGGCAATGACGAAGAGCAGGAGGCTGTCGGTGTTGACCGTTGTCCCGACCAATGCAACACCGACCGCGGCAGTTGCGACGACGAAGATGACACGGCGCCGTGGGAATCGATCGGACAGATGCCCGAGCGGGTACTGCGTAATGACGGCGCCGACCATCGACGCGCCCACGAACAACCCGGCCCGACCCGGGTTCATACCGATGCGGGTGGCATAGACCGCACCCAATCCGAAGATCGCACCGTTGGATGCGCCGACCAGTGCGCCGGTAACGACGCCCAAAGGGGCCGCACGGAATAGGGCTCGAATCGAGACCCCGGAAGGCGGGTCGATGGCCGGTGCAGGAATCTGCGACAGGGCCAGCGGGACGATCGCCAGCGAGATCAGAATGGAGGCGGTGATGAAGAGGCGCGGACCGGATGGATCGGCGGCGCCCAGGAGCAGCTGTCCGCAACCGACGGAAACGGTGACGACGACCATGTATACGGCAAGCAGGCGACCCCGGGTTGCGTTCGAGGCCCGGCCGTTGAGCCAGCTCTCGATCGTCACGTAGAGACCCGAAAGACACAATCCGGTGATGAAACGCAACAGCGACCAGGTGACCTCATCCACAACCAGGTAGTGGATCAAGGCAACCGAAGACGTCAGGGACGCCAGGCCCGCGAACACACGAATATGCCCGACGCTGGCCAGCCGAGCAGGAATCGTGAGTGACCCGACGAGAAACCCGGCGTAGTAGGACGCCATCACGATGCCGATGGCAGGGGTGGCAAACCCTTCGATGTCCGAACGGATACCGAGGAGTGAACCCTGCAGGCCATTGCCTGCCATCAGGAGGGCGGTGCCGAGAAACAGCACCCAGACCGACACCACGACGGCACCGGTACCAGACATTTCAGGTCTTGATGACACCGCGTTCAACCAACTGCGTAGGGTGCGCAGATGCTACCGCTGCCGGTGCCCCGGCCAACCCCGACAGAGCGCGGACGGCGTCGGGTCGTCGACGCCTATACGCCTCGCTCCATCTCGCGGCGTATGTCGTCCTCTGAGATCGGTTTCTGGAAGTAGGCAGTCCAGGCATTCAAGGCCAGTCCGATACCCCAGCCGAGGATCGGCCAGATCGGCCAGAAATACCCCTGTCCGGACACTGCCCAGATGACCACAAGCAGCGCGTTGACGATCAGGTAGGTCGCCACGTGACTCTTGAAATCCCGCTTGTCTTTCAGGCGTTTGAGAGCGGCCTCTCGCGCCCCCTCAATGTTGTCCACTGCAGAACTCCTCCCTGGAGATCAACACGCACAATGCGCTAGAACACCGAGCCTACCGCTTGTTTCGACACCGCGTCGGCTCTGTAGGAGAAGCTGCGAAACGAAGCTACAAGTCCAATTGGCTCCGGGAGATGCCTCGAACGATCGAGGACTGCAGGATCAGCGGCCGAGGGTCCGATCAACCGACTGGTTCCCGCTCCCGTGCGAGGCCTTTTTCGCCTTCTTGTCGAGGCGTTTCTCTTTGAGGCCTTTAGCGGCCACCTTCTTGGCGCTTCTGCCGCCCTTGTCCTTGCTAGCCATCAGTGCCTCCAGGCCGGCCACCAAAGACGGCAGCCATGCACCATTGTCTCACAGGGAAGGCGCTAGCCATGGGCCAATTGGCCCAGAACGGCCAGACCCCGATAGGTGCGGGACCGTGAACCGCCTTTTCCTCGACCGCGGCGACTCGTTGTGGTCCGCAACTCTGAACTCGACTGGTTCGGGCTTGTGATACGATCTGTCTCGCAAAGACGTATGAGACAGTTTGTATCGTGGTACCGCCCGCGCCACCGGCGCCGCCTGACGAGAAGAGGCCATGGACCCCCGCATTGAACGCACGCGCAGACAGGTGCTCGAGGCCGTGAAGAGCTTGATGATGGAGGGTGGACCTGCCGCGGTGACCTACTCCGCGCTCGCAGACCGATCGGGTGTGGGACGGGCCACTCTCTACCGCCACTGGCCCGAGCTCGATGATCTCTGGCAGGAGGTCATCACAGAGATGGCCAGTCGTTTCGAGGTCCGGCTGGTGGGTGATGTTGCCGCCGACCTGCTGGCTGCAGTGGAGTCGCTGCGCGCCGCCCTCAACTCCCAAGAGAGGCGCGCCGCGATGCTCGCCATGATGGAACGGGCCCAGTGGGACCAATCGGCCCGGAGCTTCATCGACAGAATGGAGAAAGTGAGTCCGGTTCGACAAGCGCTCGGACTCGCCGTCGAGAATTCTCAACTTCCGGGCGGCGTTGATATCGAGCTGGCGACTTCACTCCTCCTGGGCCCCCTTCTACACCGGGCGCTGATGACCACCGCCGATCTCGATACATCTTTCAGCAACGCAGTCGTGACCGCCTTCCTGGGCACACTGCAACAGGTCGGACGGGCCTGATGCTGGTCCGCATTCTGCGCGAACACCTGCGGCCCTACAAGCGATGGATTACGGCCGTGATCGTCCTTCAACTGGTGGGCACGATCGCCTCGCTGTATCTCCCCAGCCTGAACGCCGACATCATCGACAACGGCGTAGTGAAGGGTGACACCGCCTACATCCTGCGCACGGGTGGATGGATGCTGGGAGTCTCTCTGATCCAGATTGCCTGCACAATCACCGCCGTCTTCTTCGGTGCTCGCACCGCCATGGCCTTCGGGCGCGACCTGCGGTCACGGATCTTCCAAAAGGTCGGCTCCTTCTCGAGCCGCGAGGTCGGTCAGTTTGGGGCACCGTCGCTCATCACCCGCAACACAAACGACGTCCAGCAGGTGCAGATGCTGGCGATGCTGACGTTCACGATGATGATCTCGGCGCCCATCACGCTGGTAGGCGGAGTGATCATGGCCCTGCGAGAAGACATCGGGCTGTCGTGGTTGGTCGCAGCGGCGATACCGGTGCTGGTGGCAATCGTCGGATTCATCCTCTCGAGAATGATCCCCGGGTTCCGCCTCATGCAGACTCGCCTCGACACTGTGAATCAGGTCATGCGCGAACAGATCACCGGCATCCGGGTCATCCGCGCCTTTGTCCGTGAGCCGTACGAGACAGAACGCTTCGGCGAAGCCAACACCGACCTCACCGACGTATCGATCACGGTCGGGCGATGGATGTCTGCGATCTTCCCCTCGGTGATGCTGGTGCTCAACGCCTCGAGTGTGGCGGTGCTCTGGTTCGGCGGCATCAGGATCGACGCCGAGACGATGCAGATCGGCGCGCTGACCGCCTTCCTGGCCTATCTGATCCAGATCCTGATGGCAGTGATGATGTCGACATTCATGCTGGTGATGGTCCCCCGCGCCGCGGTATCTGCCGACCGCATCGGCGAGGTCCTCGACACCGATTCGTCTGTGGTACCACCGCCGGAAGGCGTGAAGGAAGTCTCCACGCGAGGCGAACTCGAGCTTCGCAACGTCGATTTCATGTACCAGGGCGCCACACACCCGGTGCTAAAGGATATTTCCTTCGCGGCGCAGCCGGGCCAGACCACCGCCATCGTCGGATCGACCGGAGCCGGGAAGTCGACACTCATCAACCTGATCCCCCGCCTCTTCGACGCAACCGGGGGAACTGTCGTCGTCGACGGCGTCGACGTTCGCGAATACGACCCGGAGACACTTTGGTCCAGGATCGGTCTGGTACCGCAGAAGGCCTACCTGTTCTCAGGCACCGTGGCTTCCAACCTGCGCTACGGCAAGCCTGATGCCACAGAGGCCGAAATGTGGGAAGCGCTGGAGATCGCGCAGGCCAAAGACTTCGTCGAAGCCATGCCGGGAGGCCTTGAATCTCCCATTGCCCAAGGCGGAACCAACGTCTCCGGCGGCCAACGGCAGCGCATCGCTATCGCACGTGCATTGATCCGCCGCCCCGAGGTCTACTTGTTCGATGACTCTTTCTCGGCGCTGGACGTCGCCACAGATGCCAGGCTCCGCAAAGCGCTGAAACCGGTGACGGCCGATTCAACCGTTCTGATAGTGGCGCAACGAGTATTCACGATCACCGATGCCGACAGGATCGTGGTGCTGGAAGACGGCGCCGTCGTCGGCCTCGGCACACACGAAGAGCTCCTGGAGTCTTGCCCTACCTACGTCGAAATCGTCGAGTCGCAGCTCAAGGCGGAAGCGTCATGAGTGCACCCAAGACGATGAAATCGACCGAGCGGATTCAAAGCCAGATGGGTCACGGACGCGGGCCGATGGGCGGCGGAATGATCGGCCAGAAGTCGCTCAACTTCGGCCCATCTGTCAAACGGCTCATACGTCGACTTCGTCCCGAGCGGGCGAAGGTGTTCGGGATCATCGCGGCGGCAATAGCCAGCGTGGCATTGTCGGCGACCGGCCCCAGGGTGTTGGGCCGGGCGACCGACCTCATCTTCGCCGGCGCAATCGGCAAAGGATTGCCCGCCGGCATGACCAAAGACCAGGCGATCGAGGCGGCCCGCGCAGCCGGCCGGACCCAGATCGCCGACCTGCTGTCTGGGATAGACCTGGTGCCCGGCCGGGGCATCGACTTCAGCGCGGTCGGTCGGGTGCTCCTCCTCGTCCTTGCCCTCTATGCCGGCTCTGCACTCCTCGGGTTTCTGCAGGGTTTCCTGCTCAACGACGTCGTTCAGAAGACGGTTTTGCGGATGCGCGCAGAGGTTGAGGAGAAACTGAACCGTCTGCCCCTGCGCTACTTCGACCGCCAGCCGATAGGCGAGCTGCTCAGCCGGGTGACCAACGACATGGACAACGTCTCCCAAAGCCTCCAGCAGACGATGAGCCAGGCCCTCACCTCAATACTCACGATCATCTTCGTCGTCGGGATGATGTTCGCCATTTCACCGACCCTGGCCATAATCGCGCTGGTGACCATCCCGGTCAGCATGTTGGTGGCGGGCACGGTTATGCGTCGGTCGCGCACCAAGTTCGTAGACCAATGGCGCCGCACAGGAGCGCTCAACGCTCAGATCGAGGAGTCGTTCACCGGCCATTCCCTGACCAAGGTATTTGGTCACAGTCACGAGGCGCAGGCCATCTTCGATGCCGAGAATGAACAACTCTTCCAGGCCAGCTTCGGAGCGCAGTTCCTCTCCGGATTGATCATGCCGATCATGATGTTCATCGGGAATCTGAACTACGTGATCATCGCCGTTATCGGTGGCCTGCGGGTCGCCTCGGGAACCATGAGCCTCGGTGATGTTCAAGCATTCATCCAGTATTCCCGCCAGTTCACCCAGCCGGTCACCCAGGTCGCATCGATCGTCAACCTCCTCCAGTCGGGAGTGGCTTCAGCAGAGCGGGTCTTCGAACTGCTCGACGCCGAAGAGGAATCATCCGACGAGGATCATCCCCGTATCGCAGAGGACGCCCGCGGACGGGTGAGTTTCGAGCAGGTGTCATTCCGCTACGACGAGGACCAGCCACTCATCGATGACCTGTCGCTTACGGTTGAGCCCGGGCAAACGGTCGCCATCGTCGGTCCGACCGGGGCAGGAAAGACCACGCTGGTCAATCTGGTGATGCGCTTCTACGAACTCGATGGCGGTCGAATCACCCTCGATGGGGTGGACATCGCCGGCATGCACCGGGAAGACCTGCGCTCCGAAATCGGGATGGTGCTACAAGACACGTGGCTGTTCCAGGGCACGATCCGCGACAACATCGCCTACGGCCGGCTCGACGCCACCGAAGAAGAGATCCACGAGGCCGCCGAAGCCACCTTCGTCGACCGGTTCGTCCACAGTCTCCCCGACGGCTACGACACTATCGTCGACGACGAGGGAGCCAACATCAGCGCCGGCGAGAAGCAGCTCATCACGATCGCCCGTGCTTTCCTGGCCGATCCGGCGCTGCTCATTCTCGACGAGGCAACCAGCTCCGTCGACACCCGCACCGAGTCGCTGCTCCAGCACGCCATGGCGGCTCTGCGAACCGAGCGGACCAGCTTCGTGATCGCCCACCGCCTTTCGACGATCCGCGATGCCGATCTGATCCTGGTCATGGAGGAAGGACGCATCGTCGAAAAGGGAAGCCACGATGAGCTGATCGAAATGGCCGGCGCATACGCCGACCTCTACAACGCCCAGTTCAGTGGCCCGGACGTGATTCTTGCTCCTGTCGCCCCGACGCTCACCGGGATGCCGGGTCCACCGGCCTCCCGGAGACCGGGTGCGTGATCGTCCGGCTTCGGCGAACCTCACCTTCTAGAATCGCCTTGAGTCGATGAGAGGTGCTGAGTGGGTTTTCTGATCGCCGGTGTCGTGATAGTCGCGGTCTTGGCCGCGATCGTCTTTATCTACAACGGGCTGGTCCGGCTGCGCAACCGGACCGACAATGCTTGGGCGCAAGTCGATGTCCAGTTGAACCGGCGCTACGACTTGATCCCGAATCTGGTCGAAACCGTCAAGGGATACGCCTCCCACGAGCAATCTACGTTCGAGCAGGTCGTGACGGCGCGGAACCAGGCCATCTCCGCCGCGACCGTGGAGGAGCAGGCGCAGGCCGACAACGTGCTGACCGGAGCACTGCGGCAGTTGTTCGCGCTCGCCGAGTCGTACCCTGACCTGAAAGCCAGCCAGAACTTCTCGGAGCTGCAGGCGCAGCTGGCCGAGACGGAGAACAAAGTCGCGGTGTCGAGGCAGATCTACAACGACGCCGTGCTGACGTTCAACAATCGTGTCCAAACGGTGCCGTCCAACCTGGTCGCGGCAATGACGGGCTTCACGATCAAGCCGTTCTTCGACGCCCCCGGCGAGGCCGACCAAGCGCCGGAGGTACGCTTCTGAAGCGGTTCGGGCGCTTTCGAGCCGTCGGTGTAGTCGTTGCCCTTGCGGCACTATCTGCGCTATGGACGGCCGCCCCCGCCGGAGCCAAGTCGTTCGATCTCCCGAACGCCGACGTCGAGGTCGTCGTCGAACCGGACGGATCTGTATCGGTCGTCGAGCACATAACGTTCTATTTCGATGTTTCGTTCTCGGGAGCGTGGCGTGATATTCCGCTGCGATCCGGAGAGGATGTCACGGACGTAGCGGTGGCGGAAGCCGGTATCGCCTACCGCCCGGGCGCTCCAACAGAACTGGGCTCGGAGGGGGATCCCGGAAGCTTCGGAGTCGAGCGGCGGGCCGGTTCTGTGCGAGTGGTGTGGCACTACCAGGCCTTCGCCGAATCCCGCACATTCAGGATCAGCTACCGGATTACGGGCCTGGCCGTTGCGTACGACGACGTCGTCGACGTCAACCTGAAAGTGTGGGGCGACCAGTGGGACCAAACACTTGGAAATCTCTTCGCCACTATTGACCTGCCCGGCGAACAGTCGCCGGGCGAGGTACTGGTATGGGGGCATCCTCGTTCGGTCAATGGAGCGTCCTCGCTCGGACCGAGCGGTGTCGCTCCGAGCCTCACCGCCGAACGTGTACCGGCGGGCCAATGGGTCGAGCTTCGGGTCGTCTTCCCTCGCTCCGACCTCCAATCGACCGAAGGGGCGACGGTCGTTGCCGGAGACGGTCTCGATGAGATCCTCGGCTACGAACAGTCGCAAGACGGGCAGGCCGCCGCCGACCGGACCTGGCTCATCGTCCTGGTGGCGATCATTGCGCTGATGGCGTTCCTGCCCGCCACCGTCGCCGTGACGTACATCTACCGCCTCTACGGAAGAGAACCGGACGTCACCTACGACCGGGAGTACGAACAGGAGCCGCCGTCCGACCACGCCCCGGCCGTGATCGGAGGGTTGCTTCGGCAAGGACCGGCCGGAACCGAGGATTTCGTCGCCACCATGTTCGACCTGATCCGCCGTGGAGCCTTGCGCGCCCAGCCGGCAACGGTCGAAAAGAAGACGTGGCTGGGACTGGGCCGTGAGGATATCTCCGATCTCGAGATCGGACTCGCCCGGGTCGAACTCGCCACAGGAGCCGCCGAGACGCCGGTGATAGAGATCCTTGAGCGGGTGTTGTCGAGCGGGCCGCTCCCGCTCACCGAGTTCCGGCACGAGATACGGGACGATGCCGCCGCGAATGCCGCCAGCTACGACAAATTCGAGAGCGAGGTTCGCCAGGAACAGGTCAGGCTCGGGCTCCTCGATCGCAGCGGGGGCAAACCGCTCGCCTGGGCCATCGGCATCATCATCGCCGCCTTCGCCGTCGTGTATCTGGTCGTGCAGGCCCTGGCCGGATCGCGCTGGACTCCGGTGCTCGTGCCCGGTCTGATCATCGCCTTCATCATGAATGCCGTCGTCATGCTGCTGTTCGGAATCCGGCAGACGGGTTGGGTGAAGCGCACCGAGCAGGGTGCGATGCTGGCGGTACGCTGGAAGGCATTCAAGAGGTACCTGCAGGACTTCAGCCGTCTGCACGAAGCTCCCGCGATAGCCCTGGATCTCTGGGATGAGTACCTCGTGTATGCGATCACCCTCGGTGTGGCCGACGACGTGCTGGAGGCGGCGCGAATGTACGCTCCGGAGGAACTCGCCCAAACCAGCCAAATCTACTGGTACGGCACGCAGGGCTTTTCGGGCGGCCATTCGACCAACGCCCTGGCCGGCCTGCAGTCGGCACTGAGCGGCGCATTCGCCCCCCCGAGCTCATCCGGTGGCGGCTTCAGCGGTGGAGGCGGCGGAGGTGGCGGAGGCGGGGGCGGAGGAGCCTGGTAGCAGTTCCGGCCGGGAGGCTCTGCGACGGCCGCCGGACCGGATCTGAACCGGCCCGGCGGAGGTCAAGAGGCTCAGGCGGAAGCCGTCTCCGCGGAAGGCGCAACGGCGACCAGCATCAGCAGCCCGGGCAGCACGGCCAGCGTGGCCAGCAAGGCCATTGCGATCATCACGGCGGTTAGGAACCCGTAGGTGGCGAACATCGGCATCGGGGCCACCGCCATGATGGCGAAACCGATGATCGACGACAGCGCCGAGGCGGTCAAAGCCGCCCCCGTCCCCGCCCCGGCCGCTTCGACCGCCTCGAGCCGGTCGGGGATACGCTCCAGTTCCTCCCGGTAGCGCATGATGAAGTGGATCGCGAAGTCGATCCCGATGCCGATCGACACCGCTCCGATAGTGGCAGTGACGACGTTTATGCCATACCCGGCCAGGTGCATGAAGGCGTATAGCCAACCCACCACCACCAGGATGGGAACGATGCTCACCGCTCCCAGTCGCAGCGATCGCATGAAGAGTGCTCCCAGCAAGAAGCACAGGATTACCGAGATCGGCAAGGCCACGAACAGCGCTCGAGTGATCGCCCGGAGCTGCTCGTGCCGGGTGATCGCCGAGCCGGTGAGAATCGCCCGCGCCTCCGAGTCGGAAGCGCGCAATGCTGATTGGAGATCATGGACCAGCGGCTCGAGCGCTTCGCGAGCAGCGGCGACGTTCTCCTGGGCTCCACTGCCTACCACCGAGACCGACAGGTATGTGGCCTGAGTTGGGTTCCCTTCTTCCTGCCAGAGGCTCAAACCCACCGAATCGGGAGTTTGGATCAAGCGCTCTGTGTCGAGCGGTACCCCCGCCCGGGTGGTGAAGGCATAAAGGGCGGCTAGCTGCTCGGGCGTATCCGGGAATCCATCCCCGTCGGTGTCCGCCGGCGCGGTTCCGGTAGCGGCACCGATTGCGTTCACCGCGAACGGTGTGTCCATGACGTCGCCGATGAGACCCAGCACTCCGTCCCGCAGTGCAGTATCGCCATGGTCGTCGATCGCCAACTGCTCGACGTCGAGAGAGCGCACTGCATCTGCGAAATCACCCAGAGCGCGGAGCGTTTCGAGCCTGGTGAGGTCTGCTTCAACATAGACGTCGGCGCCCTCGCCCCCCTGCTGGCCGACATGCTCGTCGAGTTTCTCGAGTCCGACCACGAAATCGGAGTCGGCCGCAAAGAAGTCCTTCACATCGAATCTCGGCTCGATCTGCACCGCCAGGAAGACCGCGATCAGCCACGACACGAGCACCACCGGAAGGATCACCATCCGTCGTCTGGCAACCGCAGCCACGGCCCGGCCGATCAGGGTGCCCCGCAGTTGGGCCGGGCTAACGGGGGCCGTGCCCTCCGCCAGGCGGCGGCGAGCGACCATGTACGGACCAACGACGGCTGCCAGTAGGTAGATCGCCCACATGGCCACTCCTACGACCGGCATCAGGTAGACAAGGAAGAGAACGACCGCCATGGCGCCGGTTGCGGCCAGACCCGAGCCGAATTCACGGCCGACTCGCCGGAGTCCTCTGGTCTGCCGGGACCCGATCCGCTCGTCGATATGCATCAGTACGAGCGGAGTCACGATGCCGAGCACGAAGAAGGCGGCGACAAGGGCGATGGCTGCCGCAATGCCGAACTGAATGATCGATTCGAGTCCCGAAGTCACATTCGAGAGGAACGCGACGGAATCGCTCGCCAGGGCCAGCACCAGCGCCGCCAGGACTCCGCCCATCCCGACCACGAAAGCCGCCCGCGGCTCATAACCGGCGGCCGACTCCTCCCGATATCGGCCAAAAGCATGGAAGGCGAAGTCAACTCCAAACGAGATCATTGCGATCGGCACGATGAAGCTGAGCACCTGATCGTTTTCCAGCCCGATCAGATTGGATATTCCCTTGAGCCAGATCATCAGAGCCCCGAGACCGGCTCCGAGCACTGCCACAGCCCAGTAGGACTTCAATATGAGCCCTGCCACCACCAGAACCGCCAGGATCGTGAACCCGATGAAGGGGCCGGCCGCGGCGGCTTGCTCACCAACCGTCAGGTTGACGTCGATGGCTATCCCCCATACCTGGATCGAACGCTCGTCACCGCGCAGGGCGCTCTGAGCATCGCGGGCAAACTCCTCCTTGGTGGTGTCATCGCTGCCGAGCGTGACCGCCTGTCCCCCGCCGCCCAGAGCCTCGTTATGGGCGACCAGATTCACTATCACCGCCGGAGAACGCCATCGACCGGTGGACGGGTCGAAGGTCGCCGCGCTCAACAGACCCCAGGACGACGGAGCGACATCGCCGGCCAGAATCGCCACAACAGTATCCGCCACCTGCCGGTCATCGGCCCCTGCCAGCCCATCGACTCCCCCAAAGCGCAAGCGAGCATCGACCTCATCGGCGATGGTGTAGATCCCGGTTACCTCGGTATCGAAATCCGGACTGAAGTAGCTGAAGAGTTTGGAGCTGATTTCAGCGTCGGAGCGCAATGCCGTCGCGTTCTGGTGCAGTTCGAGCAGAGCCTCTCGGGACAACGCATCTCCATCGCGGCCTTCGACTATGAACCCGGCCACGTATAGATCCGACGCAAATCGCTCCGCTACGAGATCCTGCGCCTCAACGACCTCACCACCCGGCATCTGCGAAGCGGTGGTGTCCGGCGCCATGGTCAACATGGGGACGGCCAGAACCGCGGTGACAATAACCGAGGTGACGACAATGGCCCTGGATCGTTTCAACAGCCACTCGGCTGTGCGTTTCCCGGAAGTCACGACCCGCCTCCTGCTTGGACGGCAGAGTTATCCGCGATCAGTGATTCACAGGGGAACATTGCGCCGGCTCCTCTCATCCTCAGACAGACGCCAACGTAAGCTGGGGGTCGTCAGATACTTAGTGGGACTATATCGGTCGTTCCGGGGAGCCTGTCGCTCATGCCGGAAATTCTTTCGATTTGCATCAGCCCGGTATGATCGAGATTCGCCCTTAGTAGGACTAACTTTCCTCACAAGCGGAGAACTCATGACGCGTCGACCGCGCGGGCAACTCAAAGAGATGATTCTCGACGCCACCGATCAGTTGCTCTTCTCAACCGGGGGCGTAGGCGCAGTGTCGATAGATGCCGTAGTCGAAGCGGTGGGCTGCACGCCACCCGCCCTCTACCACTACTTCCCGACCAAAGAGCAGCTCATCTTCGAGGCCGGCCAGAGACAGTACCGGCGGTTCGCCGCCGACCTCCAGACATCCCTGCCCGAAACCGACGATCCCCTCGTCCAACTGCGGGCCAGGGGGCACGCCTACCTGGATTGGGGCATCGAACATCCGGAGCATTACCGGATCCTGTTCATGACCCCCTACCCCCCTCCGACCGAAGATGAAGCGATCGATCCAAGCAACGCTCACGGCCTCAAAGAGCTTTTCGACAATCTGGCGCGAGCGGTCGATGCCGGACTGATGAGACCGGCCGACCCATGGGAGACGGCACTCGCCTTCTGGTCGATCGTCCATGGGATCACCGCTCTGGCGATCATCAACCCCTTCATCCCTCGCGATTTCACCCACGCGACCCTCGCCACCACTTCAGAAGCCCTCATCGACCAGTTCGCCCCCTGACCACACCTCAACCGCTCGCGAGTCCCTGCAGCCGACATGGAGGCCGACAATGACCGCAAACACCATCACCAGCACCACTGAGAATCCACCTGGGCGCAGCCGGCTGATCGCTGCGGCCGTGGTGGCCATGTTGCTCGCCTCGGTCGTCGCGGTGGCGATTGCTCCGACACTCATGCCCGACTCGTATTCGGTCGTCGAGCACTCGGTCAGCGAATCGGCCGCCCAGGGGCTGGAAGGTGCCTGGCTGGCCAGGCTCGGGTTCCTGCTGCTCGGCTTCGCGGTCCTCGCATCGGCCGGTATCGCCGGAAAACGTTGGGGTCTCTGGGGAAGGATCGCCCACCGCGTCTACGGCGCCTCGATGATCGGCGCCGCGGCCTTCGCCCACATGCCCTGGGAGGACGTCCCGTATGACGCGTTCGAAGACTTCTTGCACTCGGTTGCCGCCTACGGGATCGGGTTTGCATTCACTGCGGGAGTGCTAATCGTCACGTTCAGGCGCTCCAGGAACGCGATTGGGGCCCGGGCCTTCGACTGGGTGGCGATATTGGCGGCGTTTGTGATCCCGATGGTCATGTTCAATGTCACCGGGATTGCCGGTCTGGTGCAGAGGGTGATGTTCGGTATCGGCTACTTGTGGTACGGCATGGAAGCCATCCGTTCCGGCCGGGCAAGAGGGACCGAGGCGGTAATCGGCGCTGCCCGGCCGGCACCAGGAGCGTGACGTGTCGGCCGTCCCCGACGAGCCCCCCGTCCGCCGATATCGCGAATGGATACGAAGATTGCAGGCGGCCGCCCTCGACCTCTCCATCATCGTGGGCTGGGCAGTCTTTGCCGGAGCATCGGGAGGCGCACTCCGGCTTCTCGATCTCGGATTCGAAACGCCCGCCGCCTGGGACGTGTTCGCCTTCTCCACACTGGTGCTACCGGTCGCGGTCACGTTCGCCCTGATGGAAGCTTCACCGCACCGGGCTACCCCCGGCAAACGGCGCCTCGGGCTCGTGGTTGTCAACAGAATGGGGCAAAGGCTCAGCATCCGCCGGTCGTTTGTCCGGTCGACGGTCAAGTTCCT